>NZ_JAFLDR010000025.1 GCF_017302275.1 Sulfuritalea sp. | reverse complement strand
TGTCGTAGCATTCATTTGGACTTCCCCTTTCTGCACTTCAGATTGACTCACGAAAATTCAATCTTGGCACTTCGATGCCGGTCGGCCAACGCCGCCTGCGGGATGTGGGAAGTCCCCTTTTTAGTCAATCCACCGGAGCTGCGCAAGAAGCCGCGCAGCCCGGTGATTTCAAACGATATACACCACTCGCCCATTCGTGCGTGAATCGAGGTTCGCCATCTCCAGGCCCCAGACTGATGGTCTGTTTGAGTCCGTGCCGGTAGAGCCGGGCGTGCCCGTTGCACACCGTATCGCCAGCGCCGACTTTTCAAGAGTCCGTCTGCAGCCCCAGCATTTCTCTCGCGATGCGCTCACCGGCGCGCGGGCAGTTCGCGTTCTCGCGATCAGTCGCCGACAACATCGGCTCCGGCCGGCACGACGAAGCGGAACAGGCTGTCCGGTAGTTGCGGATTGGCCTCGAAGCGGGTGAACTGCAGCATCGTCACCTGGCCGAAGCTGTCGTGGATTTCCATGCTGACCGGCCGGTTTGCGGCAAACCCGATCCTGACCCGCTCGAAGCTGGCGTCGCCGCCCCTGGGCTTGGCCTCGACGAACTCCAGGCCATCGGCCGGCGTCCCTTCACTGAGCTCGAAATGCCGGTCCAGGTCCTTTCCCGCGAGCAGTGCCGCGGGGCTGGCGCCGAAGGCCGCACCGAGCTTCTTCACGGCGACCTGGTTGAGGTCCGGGTCGTAACTCCACAGCTTGTTGCCATCGCTGACCAGCAGTTGCTTGTAGGGCTCCTCGTAGGACCAGCGGAACTTTCCCGGGCGCTGCAGGGCGAAGATGCCGGCGGATTGCTGCGGCTTCTTGCCGGACCTGGCGATCACGGTCTGGGTGAACACGCCGCGCGCGCTGCGGTGGGTTTCGAGAAAGTTTTTGAGCTGGTCGAGGCCGGCGGCCTGCGCCGGGGCGAAGGAAACGCAGGTACAGAGGATCCAGGCGGAGCGCAGGAATGTATTCATCGGCGGATTATCGCAGGTCCGCGGAGCCGCCCCGCTCGCGTGTGGCGCCCTAGCGGCTTTGGATCAGCAGCAGGCGATCGCCATCCTTGACCATTTCGACCCGGCGCAGGAAGCTCATGCCGAGCAGGACAACGGCCGGCGAATCGGGAAGGACCGAGATCATCGCCTCGACATCGCGCAAGGTGATGGAACCGGCCTGCACGCTTTCGAGGTTAACCAGGTAGGCGGCGCTTTCGCCGGCGGCTGTCCGCGTTGCGATCTTTCGCGCGTCCCGGTAGGAAATACCCAGCCGGTCGGCTTCGTTGCGGCTCATGGCGATGCCGCTGGCGCCGGTGTCCAGCAGGGCGACGGTGCGCCGGCCGTTGATGCCAAGTTCGGTGGCGTAGTGCCCGCGGCTGTCGGCCCGCAGCGCCAGCATCGGCGAGATGCGCTCGCCGAGCCGCAGGCGATGGACGTTGCCGTTGGCCTGGATCTCGGCATGACCACCCGAGATCGAGATCAGCCGGACGCCCTCGGGGCTGTCCTGTCCCGGGCGCATGCTGCGCGTGGCATCGTTGATCTGCAGTTCGGCGTGGCTCGGCCCGAGGGCGACCAGCCGGACCCAGACGGCGCTGGCGATGGCGCTGTGTCCGAGCAAAAACAGCAGGAGGAATGTCCTTGCGATCATGGGGCGCCCCGTTCAGTTCATTGGCATCACGCTATCACGCCCTGCCTCCGGCGTCGACCGGCAGGCAAAGCCGGGAGCTAGAGGAACTGCGGCGTGTGGCCGCGCGACTTGAGCCAATCGGCCAGCGCATAGCCGGTGCCGGCCGGCCAGCATTTGACGGCGTCGGGCGCGAACAGCCGGTAGTCGACCAGTTCCGGCGACAGCTTCACCTCGCCATGGCACTCGGCGTGGTAGGCGATGATGACCTGGTTCATGCGCTGGAAGTCATAGACGCCGATCAGGTTCAGGGCACGGGTTTCGAGGCTGGTCTCTTCCCGTATCTCGCGCGCCATGCCGCCTTCGGGCGTATCGCCCGCTTCCATGAAGCCGGTGATCAGTGCATACATCTTGCCTTCCCAGGCCGCATTGCGCGCGAGCAGGATCTTGCCCTGGTACTCGATGACCGCCGCCAGCACCGGCACCGGATTGTTCCAGTGCGTGAAGCCGCAGGCGCGACAACGCAGGCGCTCCATGTCGCCGCCATCCTCGGCCAGCGTGATCGCGGCGAGCGGCGTGGCGCAACCGGGGCAGTAGGTGAAGGAGTGCAAGGTCGACACTACTGCGGCGCCGTGCCGAGCCGGCCGGCTTATTCCGCGCGGTTCGGCGCGATGACCTCGCGGCCGCCCGCTCCGTTCATGGGCGTCACCAGTCCGGCTTTTTCCATGGCTTCGATCAGCCGCGCGGCGCGGTTGTAGCCGATGCGAAGGTGACGCTGCACCAGCGAGATCGATGGCCGCCGGGTCTTCAGAACGATTTCCACCGCCTGGTCGTACATCGCATCGCTTTCGGCATCGCCGGCTGCCGTGTCGCCAGCGCCGACTTCTGTGTCTTCGCCGACAGGGCCATCGAGCAGGCCGTCGATGTAGTCGGGCGGGCCGACCTTCTTCAGATGGTCGACGACATGGTGCACTTCGTCGTCGGCGACGAAGGCGCCATGCACGCGCACCGGCAGGCCGGTGCCCGGCGCGAGGTAGAGCATGTCGCCCTGGCCGAGCAGCGCCTCGGCGCCCATCTGGTCGAGGATGGTGCGCGAATCGATCTTCGATGACACCTGGAAGGCGATGCGTGTCGGGATGTTGGCCTTGATCAACCCGGTGATCACATCAACGCTCGGCCGCTGCGTGGCGAGGATCAGGTGGATGCCCGAGGCCCGGGCCTTCTGCGCCAGTCGCGCGATGAGTTCCTCGATCTTCTTGCCGACCACCATCATCAGGTCGGCCAGCTCATCGATGACGACGACGATGTAGGGCAAGGGCTCCAGCGGTTCCGGCCCGATCTCGGTATCGACGGTCAGCGAGAAGGGGTTGGGAATGGACTCGCCGGCCTTTTTCGCCTCGTTGATCTTGGCGTTGTATCCGGACAGGTTGCGCACGCCGAGCGCCGACATCAGCTTGTAGCGCCGCTCCATTTCGCCAACGCACCAGTTGAGCGCGTTGGCGGCCTTGCCCATGTCGGTCACCACCGGCGCCAGCAGGTGCGGGATGCCTTCGTAGATCGACAACTCGAGCATCTTGGGGTCGACCATGATCAGGCGCACGTCCTTCGGTTCGGACTTGTAGATCAGCGACAGGATCATGGCATTGACGCCGACCGATTTGCCCGAACCGGTGGTGCCGGCCACCAGCAGGTGCGGCATCTTGGCCAGATCCACCACCACCGGCTGGCCGCCGATGTCCTTGCCCATCGCCATCGACAGCGGCGAATGCATGCCATGGTAGGCCTGCGAGCCGATGATCTCGGACAGGCGCACGATCTGCCGCCGCGGGTTGGGCAGTTCCAGCGCCATGCAGGACTTGCCGGGAACGGTTTCCACCACACGGATCGACACCAGCGACAGCGCGCGCGCCAGATCCTTCGCCAGGCCGACGATCTGGCTGCCCTTGACGCCGACCGCCGGCTCGATTTCGTAACGCGTCACCACCGGCCCGGGATGCGCCGTCAGCACCTTGGCTTCGACATTGAAGTCCGCCAGCTTGCGTTCGATCAGGCGCGAAGTGAACTCCAGCGTCTGCGCCGCAGGCAGGTCGTCGGCGCTATGCACCGCTTCGGCCAGCAGGTGCAACGGCGGCAGGGCGCCGCCGGGCGCATCGAAGAACAGCGGCGCCTGGCGCTCCTTTTCCGCCCGAGCCACCGCCTTGGGCGCGACCGGCACGATGATATCCACCGGTTCGATACGCACCGGCGGCAAGGGGCTTTCTTCCACCTTGCGCCGCTCGGAGGCCACCACTTCTTCGCGTTGTTCGGCCACCGCGCGTCCGTAGCGGCGATCCTGCCAGCCGTCCCACAGGCTGCGCACACCGACGACGGCGCCCTCCACCACCAATCCGACCTTCTCGGCCACGGTGATCCACGACACGCCGGCGAACAGGCTGAAACCGATCATGGCGAGCACCAAAAGAACCAGGGTGCCACCGGTATAGCCAAGGAACTGGGTGACGAGGCGCCCGACCTCATGTCCGAGCATGCCGCCGGGTGCCAGGGGCAGGGCGACTTGCAGGCTCCAGAAACGCATCGCTTCGAGTCCGCTGCTTGCTACCAGCAGCAGGACGAATCCAGCCAGGGCAATCAGGATGGAACGGCGATCGCCACCAAAAAGGTGGCTCAGGCGATGGTAACCCCACGCCACCAGGAATAATGGCAAGGCGACCCACCACCAGGCCGAAAGACCGAACAGGTAAAGCAGCAAGTCGCTTAGCCAGGCACCGAAGCGTCCACCCGGGTTGGCGATCCGCTCGACGATCGCGGCATGCGACCAGCCCGGATCGCCACGGTCGAATCCGCCCAGGATGATGGTCAGGTAGAGACCGGACAAGCCGACCAGCAACCAGCGTGCCTCATCGACCAGGAGGGCGATTTTCTCCGGTAGCGGATGGCTGGGTGGATCAGATGCGCTCACTGCACTCATGGACGGGTGCCGAATCGCGAACAAGGGCGAACCGGAATGACGGACATTCGGAAATTATGGCCGAGCACCGACGCTCGCAAGCCACAAAAAGCCGCCCTGCTTGCTCGTTGTTTTGCCCTTCTGGCAAGCAAAAAGGCCGTGGCCGGCTTGCGCCGGCCACGGCCCATCCATACTGCGGACTCTCAGCGGGCGGCGAGTGCCGCCTTGGCCAGTTGTTGGATTTCCGCGTTATCCGGCTGACGCAACATCATCTCGCGGGCGACGATCTTCAGGTCGTCGATCATCCCGTGCTCCTGAAACACCGAGTACAGGAACAGTTCCGGCGTCACATCGGTCGGTGCCGCGGCAGCCCGCATCGACTCATAGGTGGCCACCGCCGCAGCCACTTCCTCCTTGCTGGCCGACGTCTGCGCTTTGGCCGACCGCACCACCAGGCCGCCGACTCGCGACGTATTCATCAACTCGGAAACGCGGGCCAGTTTCTGCGGCACGGCCGCAGGCAACTGCGACACCTCGGGTTTGTTGCCCTTCAACAGTTCGCCTCCGGCAGAAGTCGCGACGAAACTGCCCGGCCCCGTCCAGGACTCCTGGCGGCTTGCCGTCGTATAGCTGATGCGAATGCTGGCGCCCGAGGCGAGCACGATCTTGTCGCCATGGCGCAGTCTCATGTAGGCCTGAGCTTTGCGCGCGGGGCCATCCTTGCCCTGGTAACTGACGTCGCCCTGCAGGGCATTCACCAGCCCTACGTCGCCACCGGCATCCGCAGCAGAAACGCCACCGGCCAGCGAGGCAAGGAATGAGACAACCACCATGCTCGTTGCAAGTATTTTCATGATTCTCACCAGTTGGGAACGAATTCAACACGACGATTCAAGGCGCCGGACGGATTATCGGCATCCCGCAGCTTGTCGCTGGACCGCCCGGCCGTCTCGATGTTGCCTAAACCAAACTCTGCCTGCAGGAAAGTCTTGACCGAATCGGCACGGGATTTGGACAGGCGACGATTCGTGGCCTCGCTGCCGGTTGCGTCGGTATGCCCTTCGATGAGGAGCGACTTCCAGACGCCCGACTTGCGTTGCAAGGCCGCGCCCACGGACCGCAGAAAACCCTTGCCCTCGTCGGTCAGGATGGCCGAGCCACGCGCGAAAGTGACCTGTATCGTATCCAGGGACGACTTGGGAATCACGCCCTGGCAACGCAGTCCGATCTTCTCCATCTGCGCGCATTCATCCTTCAGGGCGACGATCTCCTTGGGAAACAAGGCGCCTTCGACCTCATCAACCTTCGGATTGGGCGTGTTTATCGACGCCGTCTGCCTTGTGTCGTCATCCGCGGCAAATGCGACTCCGCACAAAGAAAATATCGACAACGCGGCGACAACAAGGCTTTTGAACATGATTACCTCCGGGGAAAGCGGCAACAGCGAACTACTTGGGCTCAAAACATACCCGCCGGTCTACCCCCAGTCAACGACAAAAGTCACGATTCCGGGCAATTCCGGCCGGAATCGAAGCATCGAGCCGAGAATTGTCAATCGGGATTACTCGCAGGAAAGCGTGCTTCCTCCAAAGTTGCCTTCGCATGACTCCAGTCCGGCCATCCCGGTACTGTCATCCACCGCGGGCTGCCCGGGACCGGCCGAGGTCACCACGCCCCGCCGCAACACCTTGCTGGCATTCTCCTTGGCGAAACCGGATTCCCGGATCTCGGTGGTCTGGTTGCGAATGTCCAGGTAGGCGGCATCCAGGGCACCGGTCAACTGGGCATTGGCAGCGTCGGCGCCGTTGTACTTGACGGTCCGGTGCAAGGGATCGCCGGAGAATTCGTACTTCGGTTGGATGGAGTCGTCGCCGATCAAAAAGATCGCTCCATCGCCGATGCCGTCACCGACGACACGAACCAAACCGCTGGTCCGCACCCGTAGCCCCTGGGTGGTCGGCGCGCCTGCGTTGCCTATGACGCCGTTGGCCATGATCGTAAGCGCCGGAATCGAGCTGAGCGGGGCGGAAGCGGTTACTTCGCCCTCGACCCCGGTGGTGATGAACGCTGCCGCATTCGGAGCCTGGAGGGTAATCCGTTCGCCCGATATGCCGACATTCGTGGTCGAGCCGTCGGAAGGCCGGACCGTCCCCACCGCAATCCGGTCTGAATTCAACCAGACCTCACCGCCGGCTCCGGCGATCAGGGAAACCGTGCCCCCAAGAACATTGGCGTTCTTCAAAAGTATGCTTCCCGAAGAACTGGCCCAGAGATTGGCGGCTGTAAGCGTGCCGGATTGTCCTATGTCGCCACCCGCAACAAGGTCAAGGTATCCGGTAAGGCTCGACGTCCCCAAAGTAATGCCTCCCGCATTGTGAACCACCGCGTTCACGCCGTTCAGGGATAGCGCACCAAGGCTGTTGCCGGGATTCGCCGCAGAAATGTCGCCTGCGCCGGTCACCGTAAAGATCGCGCTGCCCGACACCGGGTCGTTGTAGGTCTGCGCCCCGCTGGTTTGCACCAAGCCGCCACCGATCGCGGTGCTGCCGGCCGCGTCCGTAGCGAGTGAGGTCAGCGCCACCACACCGCCGACAGCCCCGACAAAGGTCGTAGTGCCGGCAGTATTGACAGTCAAGTCCTGAGCACCATCGACAGTACCGGCGAACAATATTGACCCGCCACCCGATGACGTCAGCGTGGTTGCGGAATTCAGCGTCACGGGTCCGGCATAGGTCTGGTTGCCACCCGTGCGTACGGTGCCCCCGATCGTCGCGGCGCCGACACTGAGGTTACCGCCGAGATTGCTGCCACCGGAAAAGACAAGGGTGGATACGCCGGTCGCGGTGAGGTTTTCGATCGAAGTCCAGGCCACCGCACCGTCACTTCCGGAATTGACACCCGTAAGATTGTAGGTGCCGCCGGCGCCCGTGACGGTGTCGCTGTTGCCGCTGCCGGCTACCGTGGTGATGCCGCTCCAGCCGCCCATGCCGCTGCTGGCGCCGCCGCCCAGGGCGAAGCTGGCCGCCGCCGTGCGCGTGGCGTAGCTGACCGTGCCATTGACCGCCGTCAGCGTGCCGGCGACGCTGCCGGCGGTGCCCATCTGGAAGATCCCGGCGCCGCTGTCGGTCAGGTTCTCGATCGAGGTCCAGCTCACCGTGCCGTTGTTGCCGGCATTGGCCGTGGCGTTGTCCAGGGTGTAGGTCTGCCCGCTACCCGTGACGGTGTCGCTGCCCGCGCCGCCAGTAATGGTCGCCGTCAGTACGGGTGCGGTCGTCAGGTCGAAGATCACGGGATTCGCACCAGCCTTCAGCGCGATGGTTCCCAGCGAGGATATGCCGGCGGCAACGGTGAGCGTGCCGGCGACGCTGTTGCCCGCCGTAAGGTCGACGCCGCCCGGTGCGTCGATGGCGGCGTTGACCGTGATGTTGCGTCCCGCCACGGCGGTAAGGCTGCGGGTGGCGTTCAAGCTGAGCGCCGAACTGAACGTGATGTCGTTGTTTGCCGAAAGCGAAACGTCCGTATCGAGCAGGACCAGAGATGCGGGCGTGATGCTTACGCCTGGATCGACGGACTCGGCGAACGTTACGATCGCATTGCCGTCACCCACCGTCGCGATATCCGCCCCGCCGGTGTTGATATCGATGTCATCCGGATCGAGCAGCAGCATACCGGTCCTGCCGGCGGGAGCGCGCGTGTCCACTTTCCCGGCAAAGGCGAGCCGGTGCTTGCCTGAAACCTCCACCTGTCCGCCCTCGCCACCCAGGGCGCCGCCCCGCGCACTCACGGAACCGTAGAAGCGTGTGTCGCCGTCGGCCCAGGCCACCACCTTGCCGCCATCACCCCTGCCAATGGCATTGGCCGCTATCTTCACCTCGCGGCCGACGTAGGTGGCGCTGGCATTGCGCTCCGCCCCCTTGCCCTGCCAATTGCCGCCGACCAGTGCCGTACCGCCGGCGCCGACTCCGGAAACGTCGATCGTCGCCTGACCGAACAGGCCGACCTTGTCGCCCAGTACCTTGACCATGCCGCCGTGCATGCCCGCGCCCGTGCCCGAGGCATCCAGCGTGCCGGTTACGCTGACCACGCCGGAACCGCCGCCGTCGAGCCAAACCTCACCGTTGCGCGATTCGAGGCTGCGGGCGCGGATGATGCCGTCACTGTTGAGAACGGTGGACAGCAAGGCTTCCTTGGCCCGCACGTCCATCACCACCCGTCCGCCGTCGGCGACGATGACGCCACTGTTGTCTGCTCGCGCGGCAGCGGTAGCGACGTTGACCTGAAAGCTTAGGAGACCGTCGTGGTCGAAATCGAGGTTCACCGAATCGCCGGCAGCCATGCCGACGCTGCCGCCGCTCGCCGTGATGCTGCCGCCATTGGCGACTCGCGGCGCGATCAGGGCAACGAAGCCGCCGTTCGCTGCATTGATGGTGCCCTGATTTGCCACCGTGCCGCCGGCACCGACTCTTTCGAAGTGGTACTTTCCTGCGAGGAAGTTGGCATCCGAGATGCCCAGCGACGAGGCCACCAGGCCGCCTACATCGACCTGGGCGCCGGGGGCGAACAGAATGCCTCCGGGATTGCTGATGAACACGTTGCCATTGGCGGTCATGCGGCCGAAGATCGCCGAACCCTCGCCGCCCAGCACCCGGTTGAGTATGACGGACGAGGAGCCGGGCTGGACGAAGTTAACGTGGGCGTGGCTGCCGATGTTGAAGCTGTCCCAATTGACGATCGCGCTCCCGGACGACTGGGTCACATCCATACGCGCTCCACTGGCACCGATAGCCACCTGCCCGGCGACAGCCTGGCCACCCGAGGGCAAAGCGTTCGGCGCGGGGTCTCCCGCCGCCGCCGCCGCGGGGATCAGCGCAAGCACCGCTCCCGTGACCAGGGCGCCGCAGCTGCGCTTGCCGCGCCTGCCGGCGAATTCGGCCACGGCGACCCAGGTCGCGTGCAATTCGCACCAGATCAAACGGTAAGATCGATTCAGCGTGGCGTGCTTGAACATGGCAATGTCCTTTGGCGAATTACCCGCATCGCTCTGGCGAAAGGCGGTGCGTCGAATCGGCAAACTCAATCGGTGGGCAACGCTGTCGCCCGCGAATCAGAAAAACTTGCTGACCTGGAAGTAAAAGCGGGGATAGCGCAACAGGTGGTCGGCGGTGGCTTTGGTGGTATCTCGGAAGGCCAGCGTGGTGCGCAGGTACCAGTCGTTCGGCACTTCCCAATTGACGCCGATGCCCGGGCCGGCGATACGTCGCAGCCGCTCGGCATTGGCCGCGAGGTCGGCCGCCGTCGGTTGCTGGATCAGGATGGAGCGCCCGAAATCGTAGAACCCGGTCAGCACCAGGCTGCCCGGAAGGTCTTCATCAAAAGGCAGCCGATAGCGCATTTCCAGGCTGGCGAAATAGCCTCGGTCACCGGCGCCTTCGCCCTGGGGATAGGCGCGCACGGCATTCGGCCCGCCGAGGCTGAACTTCTCGCTGGGATCGAGGTTCTTGTTGGTGAATTGCTGGCTGTACGAGGCGTACAGCGCGAGGCGTTCCGACACCGCCTGCAGGCGAGACAGGGACACATTGGTCTTGCCGAACTGCCCCCGCGTCCTGCGTCCGGCAAAGTCGGTCGCTTCAAGGCCGACGGTGCCGAACTTGAGTTCGCCCAGCGTATAGGCGAGATTGAACACGTTGATGCCGCCGCCGCCCAGGCGGTCGCGGAAGTCACCGGAAAAGCCGAGGGAACTGACGTCGGTCTTTTTCAACGTCTCGGCGCCGGTCGCCAGCTGGATGTCATGGAACTTGCGCTTGTCGTGTTGCCCGATCACCAGCAAATTGGTGTTGCGCGAACGAATCACGGGATGGATGGCGATCAGCGAAACCACCGCCGCGGCGCCGTTGACCTTGAGCGCATTGAAAGCAGGGGTGCCAAGCCGATACTTGAGTTCCGAATAGGCGGCCCCGACCTTGGTGCCCCAGGGGCCGACCGGCACCAGCGCGGAGGCCCGCGCGAAACGCAGGTTGCCGTCGATGGCGTTGCTGGCGCGCACATTGATGAGCTCGCCATAACCCAGCAGGCTGTTGCCATCCACGCCGCCGCCGATGCGATGGATGCCGGTGTACACCGAGCCGTTGGCATCGAAATCCAGGTTGGCGTCGAGCTTCTTGCCGGGGCTGACCCGGATGGTCAGGTCCGCCGTTCCGGCCGCGGCCCCGGGACCGAAACTGCTGGTGGCGACGATTCCGCGCAGGTCATGGATCTGGAACAGGGCGCGCTCGACATCCCCGGTGCGGATCAATTCGCCTTCTTCAAGCGAGGCGATATAGGACGCGAGCAAAGCCCGGCTGATCGACACCGCTGGGTCCACCTCGAGGCGAACCTTGCCCAGGCGTCCTTCGAGCACGCGCAACTCGACCACGCCCTCTTTCAGCTTCTGCTCCGGAACCATGACGTCGGCCAAAAAATAGCCGCGCGCGGCAAGCTCGCGCCGCACCGCGGCGGCGGCATCGAGCAGATCCTGAAAGCGTTTGTCGGCACCGACGAACGGGGCGAGTGCGTCGCCCATGTCGGCCTCGGCGGCAACCGTCAGGCCGACGAGGCGAAAACCCTTGACCTCCAGGCGCATCCCTTCCACGTCGGCGATGGCCCGCGGCTTGGAGAACCGGTCGTCAATGTCGGGAACTGTTCCCGGCCGCGATGCCGGCGGCGGCAACGTTTGCAGCAAGGATCCCGCCTCGGGAGCCGCCTGACCGAAGGCCGCCCCGCAAGGCAGCAACAGCAGCATTCCGCACGACAGCAATCGGCGCAGTCCCGCCTGCGCGCAAACTCCCCCTCGTCGCTGGTTCGAACTCATTGGTCTTGTTGTCTCCAGCCAACCCGCCCGCCACGGAACGCAAACGAGACAAGCCTTGCCGAGTCTGGATGGGATCCGGAAGGATATACGCCCAAGCGATACAACCAGCCGACCGTGGAGCTGCGGTGTACAACGCTTGATTCTAGCTCATGCATACAGTCAAACCGCCAGTCCCGGCGCGCCCATGCCGGCTCAGTAGCCGCGGGTAGGCAGCCGAAAAGCGGGTTTATAGCCCAGATCCAACGCCCGTTTTTCAAAGCGGGCAGCGTCGGCGACCCGCCCGCCATAGTTGTAGTATTCCGCGAGTTCCCAGCTTGCCAGTCCGCTGCCCAATCCGGCTGAAATTTGCAGCCATTGTTCCATCCGTCGCAAATTCACCTCGACGCCGAACATCCCGACCCGATAGGCCATCGCCATGAGATATGCCGCATCCTTGTCGCCGCGTGATGCCCTGTCCAGGTTGGACCGATACGTTGCATCGCCGACGGCATCCTCGAAAAAGTCTCCGGAAAGACCGATGGCGTGCTGGATTTCCAGCACCTTGCCGGCGCCCGCCGCAATATTCCGCATCTCCTCCGCGAACGCGCCGTCCGGATGATCTCTTTCGCATGCCTCGCTCATGCGCACCAACTTGGACGGCCGTCGTGCCGCCTTGAGTCTCTCCCAGCATTCGTCCATCCCGGACGCCATGAAGCTGGGCGACACCGGCAACTGCGGTTGATCTGTCGACCGGGAATCGACCGAACCCGCCGGTTTCATCCGTAGCGCCGGATTGGACACAACGGGCGCCGGCCGACGGGCGGGAGCGGCCGGTCGCGCTTCGCGGGCGTCGGCGGCGCCCGTCGACTTGCGAGTCGGGTCGGCTACCGCTGCGGCGCCAACTCCGGCGGCCAATGCGCACCATGCCAACGTCGCGGCGCCGAACCGGGGAAGAAAGCGCGGGAGGACAAAAGTCGGCGCCGACGACACGGCAACACGGTCCGCCGTGCGGCAGCCGCGAGCCGGATTTCCGTCCTTTCCTTCAGTATCCACGCGTCGCCAGCCTGGGTGGCGGGCGGTAACCAAGATCGAGCGCCTTTTTCTCGAACCTCGCGGCGTCGGCGACCTGGTCGCTCTGGTTGTAGATTTCGGACAGCTCCCAACTGGCGATTCCGTTGCCGAGTTCGGCGGCGAAGCGCAGCCATTGTTCCGTGCGCCGGGGATTGGCGGCGACACCGGAGGTCCCATCGCGATAGGCGATCGCGATCCGGTGCGCCGCATCCTTGTCGCCGCGCAAGGCCTTGAGCAAGTCGTCGCGGTATCCCTTGTCGCCGGCCCCCTCGACGAAGAGGTCGCCGGAGAGACGCGCCGAGCGCTGGCTGTCCAGCGCCTGCTGTGCGCCGCTGATCGCGACCCGGATCTGCTGGCTGAACTCGCTGCCGGGAAAATCCCGCTCGAAGTCCTGGCAGAGGCGGATCAATCGCGCCGGCCGCAGCGTCTCCTGGACGGCCTGCCAGCGCCGCTCCATCAGGGCGGAATCGACGCCGATCAGCGTCGGCCCCTTGCGTGTCCGGAGCAGTTCGAGCTGGCGGTTGCGGATCACGAAGCGGCCGCGCAAATTGCCGGTACTTTCCGGAAACTGGGGCGGAATGGCCAGCTTGACCTTGTCGAACTCCGCCTTCACCCGCGCCTGGCACTCGACGGCGGCGATCCGGAACAGATCATCGACCGGCGTCACGCCATTGGCATCGCGCAGCACGTCCACCAGGGCGCCGGCGAAGAAGGTATTGCGATCCGCGCTGATCGGCGCCAGGGCCGGACGCCCGGCACGGGTGGCGAAAAACACCAGCATCCCCTCGGGGGCAACGATCTGGTTGAAGTCATCCACTCCGCGCCGAATGAAGGGATCGGTGCGACAGGCATCGATCAGCGCGATGCTGATGCCCGGATAGCGTTGCGGCAATGCCACCAGGATGTCTTCGTTCAGGCGCAGCGACGCGCTGAGCGCCTTTTCCGACGAAGGATCGATCCCGGCCGGCACCAGAAAATTGCGGCCGGCCGACTGAAATCCATGGCCGCAAAAATAGAACACCACGGCGACGGAACCCGGCAGGTTGCCTTCGCCGACACTACGGAGTTCCGCGCCGAATTCGGTCATGACCCGCAGCATTCCCAATGCATCGAGGTCGCGATAATCCCTGACCTTGAATTCGTAGTACTCGAGGACGTCCTTGAGGTCGGTGACGTTCTTGTGGGCCGGGGCGATATCCTTGCGATTCGGATAGTCGCGGTTACCGATCAGCAGGGCATATTTTGCCCGCGGCGCATAGATGTCCTGTACCGGATCGCCACCCGCCTGCGCCAGCAGATTCGGCGAAATCGACATGGAACCCAGCGCCAGTCCGGCGCCTCCACCCAGCAACAGGCTGCGTCGCAACCTGCTGCGCGGATCGCCGCGGCGCGACGGGTCATCTCGGCGGCTGGTCACGGCAGGGATCGCGCAGCCCTGAATCCGAGGTTATCGTGGCGCTCGTCTTTCGATCCGCGGTCCCGATAGGCGGCCCGAACCGTTGACGGCGCGCTGTTCCAGGCCCCGCCGCGGAACACGCGCTCCGCGCAGGATCCGGTAAGGCGCGGCGCGGCGAGCGCGGGCGCGCCGGCATATCCCTCGTTCCAGCAATCCTCGGTCCATTCCCACGCATTGCCGAGCAAGTCATGAATCCCGAACGGATTGGCCGGGAAGCGCCCGACAGGCGCGGTAAACGCAAACCCGTCGCTGCACGGAAACAGCGGCGCCCCGGGCGAGACGCTCTTGAACGTCGTATCCGCCACGCTGGCGTAGCGGCAGGTCGCCGCCTGATCCGCGTCAGCCCAGTGACGGCTGCCGGTGGTCCCGGCGCGGGCCACGTACTCCCACTCGGACTCGTTGAGCAGCCGGTATTGCTTGGCGGTTTTCTTGCCCAGCCACGCGAGGTATGCCTGTGCATCGTCCCAACTGACGCAGACCACCGGGTCATCGTCCTTCTGCTCGAATCCTGGATTCTGCCAGGTCGCCTTGGGATTCTTGTGGAAAACCCCCCCGCGCGTGGAATGGCAACCGGGCTTTTGCTCGCGCCCGGTCTCCTTGACGAACGCTGAATACTGGCCCCGGGTCACCTCGTACTTCCCAACGGCGATGGAGGTCGCAACACGTACCCGATGCGCCGGCTCTTCGTCGGGCTCGCGCAACCTTTCCTTCGGCCCGCTGCCCATCGTGTACTCCCCGGGCGCAACCGCGACAAGTTCGGGACACTCGGCACAATCATGGATCACGGTACCGGGAGAGGGAATCGCCCCGGAGAGGGCGCTGCCTGCCGGTAGCTGCGGTGGCGGGGACGGCGTTGCCAGTGCCAGGCGTTCCGGCTCCGGCGACGTGACCGGAGCGGGGCGCGCGGCGATCGCGGGTACCACCCCGCCATACTTGGTTGCCATCCAGCGGGCATAGGCCGCCCGCGGCGCACCGGAGAACTTCTCGAGGTAGCCGACGAAGTCCGCGGCGACGCGGCTATCCTTGATGCGCTCCCAGTACGCCCTCTCCTGTACCGGATCATAGGGTGCCGTGGCCGCCTCGGCTGCCGCCTCGTGCCTGGCGGCAGCCGGCTGCGTTGCTCCGCGCAGGGCGGCCATATCCTCGACAAGGTCGAAGTGAAAGCTTCCGATCACGGAACTCGAGGTCCATGGCACCTGGTCGCCGCCCGTATCCTGCACCACGCCGGTGCGGACCCGGCCGAACACTTTGTCGATATCGGAATCCCGTGTTTCCAGCGAACGCAGCAGGTGTTTGGTGTAAAGCCCGTTGCGCCCGGTGCCGTCCGCCGCGGTGGCACCCGGCGAGGTTGCATAGGCAATGAAGGTTCCCTTCTCGGCACGGCCGACGTTCATTACGCCCAGGCCCTTGCTTACGTTTTTGCGCGCCTGCTGGAAAGGATTGTTGCGACAGGCATCGAGTATCACGACATTGATGCGATTTCCCGCCTCGGCCATGCGCGACAGGACGTATTCCGCACTGACGGACTTGAAGGTGATGTCGGCCTCGCTGTCGAAACCGATATCCACCGGGAGCAGGAAATTCTGGTCCTTCAGTTGAATGCCGTGGCCGGCGAAAAAGAACAGTCCGATTCCGCCCTGCTTCAGGTGTCTGGCAAAGACATCCACCGCCTCCTTGAGTCCGCGTTCGCCGACGTTCTCGCGCACCAGAACCTTGAAGCCCTGCTTTTCCAGGGCATTCGCCAGGTCGGCGGCGTCGTTGGCGGGATTTTCAAGCGGTGCCGACTTGTAGTCGGAGTTGCCGATGATCAGCGCCACGCGCGCTTCCTGCGGCGAAGACGGCCCGCCGGAATTGCGGTCCTGTGCGGGAGCGCCGACGGTTCCCAGCAAGGTCACCAACGCGAGGCCGACGCCGATGGCGCGTCGGATCGCGGCAACCGGCCGAAGCCACATTGGATGAATGATGTTGCTGATCGCCATTGGTAGTTTTACGAGAATACTGTCCAGCCAGCGAATCCGGCCTTTGATTATCCCACCCAAATCACGAAATTCAAGACCTCAACGACTTTTGCCTCCCGTCGACTGTCCGCCGCGGCTACCGGTTCCCCGATGCGTCAATCCACCAGCACTTCGAATACTTCGATCGGTTCGGCCTTGCCCTTGACCTGGATGACCTGGCGCCGTCCGGTTCGTATGCCTTCGCCGCCAGCCTTGATCGCGGCGGCGCTGGCCGCAACCACGCAACCGAGATCCTTGGTCGCCCCCTCCAGGCGCGATGCGGCATTCACGGTGTCGCCGATCGCGGTGAACTCGCGGCGCTTGATCGAGCCGATGTCACCCATTACCGCTGGCCCCGTGTGCACGCCGATGCCGATGCCGAATTCGGGCAGGCCCCGGTCGGGAAAGCGCTGCTTCATCCAGTCCTTGAAGCCTTGCGCCTCGCGCGCCATGCCCTGTGCGGCCAGCAACGCGCGCCGAGCGTGATCGGGGTAATGCACCGGCGAACCGAACACAGCCATGACCGCATCGCCGATGAACTTGTTCACCATGCCCCCCTGCTCCAGGATCGGTTCGCAGGTCAGTCCGAAGTAGGCGTTCAGCATTTCCACGACTTCCTCGGCATCGAGCTTTTCCGAAATAGTCGTGAAATTGCGGATATCCGAGAACAGCACCGTCACCTCGAGCTTTTCGCCGCTCAGATTGGGACGCTGTCCCTCGGCGATCAGTTTGTCGACCACCACGTCGGACACGTATTGTCCGAACATCGACTTCAGGTGGGCGCGCTGCCTTTCCTCGCCGGTCAGGCGCAGCGCCAGCGTCCCCAGGTAGGCCGTCGCCAGCGCGACATGGAACGGTGCAACAGCCAGCAGCAGGTCCTTCTGGAACAGGGCGTAGGCCGGAATCATTATCAGCAGCGACAATCCAAGCCCGACGCCAAGGCCTCCCGCCGGGTGCAGGCGCAGGTATAGGGTCACCGCGACAACCAGCACCAACACCAGCGCCGGCCAGGCCAGCCACAATGAAAGATTGCGCGGATAGATTCCGGAAAGGATCGTCTCGATCGCGTTCGCATGGATCTCGCCGCCGATCATCGGCTCCGCCGAGAACCCGGGCAACACCCTCGAATAGGGCGAAAAATGACGATCGGAGGTTCCTATGTTGTTCGGCGCAATGATCACGGAGCGCCCCTTGAGCTTGCGCACCTCGGGATCGGCCAGCGCGTCGGGCTGCAGCAGCTTGCTCATCGAAACCGTAAGCATGCTGCCGGGCGGACCGACGAAGCCGATGCGCCGTCGCTCGCGGTTTCGCGCATAGGTCTCGCCGGCGAAGGTCCAGCCCCCGGCCAGGCTGTCGCCGCCGGTCGCTCGCAGCACCAGCTGCATGGCGAAGCCGACTCCGGGAAACTGGGGATCGGGTATCACCACCGGATAAAAGGTGCGCACCAGCTTGTCGCTGTCCGGGTACAGGTTGGCGATTCCCGTGTCATGGGCGCCATTGGGCAGCATCAGCAGGTGCTCCTGCGGCGGCCCGATTACCTCCATGTCGCCCTGCGAGGTCTCCACCAGTTGCGCGATGAGTATCTTGCCACCTTGCGCCAACTGGCCGCGAAACGGCGAATCGTAGTTGCGCGAAACCTCGCTGTCCGGCAGGTTCAGCTTGCGCAGCCAGGCTTCGGCACTGACCGCATAGATGAAATCGAGGCCGATGGACTTGACGCCGGCGTCCGTAAGGTTCTGCATCGCAACGGCGAAGATCGGCTGCCAGAATGCCAACGGATCGTCCCGGTACTGCAGCAGCGTGTCGTCATCGACCGCGATCACCGCCGCATGCCGGGCGTCCCGCCGCTTTCCCGCCAACTGGTGCCAGTAATCGTAGTAGATGTTCTCGTAATCCTGCAGCCAGCCAAGCCGCTCGCTGCCCAGGGAGACGACCAGGGCAAGCACCGTCACGGCGAGGAACTGCCAGGTTTTGCGAAACCGCTCCGTGGACAGCCAGTCCGGTCGGGTCATGAACTTTCCTTGGTAATGCGCTGGTTGGCAGACTCTTCGCCGTCGCCCCGCGATCGGCGGCGAACCGGGCGCTTGCTGAGGCGGCCGCTGACGGGCATCTTACCCATTCCTGCGCCCCTGTCGACCACGGCCCCGCGCGCCATCCGAACCGTCCGGGCCGGCCCCCGCCATCGTCCCGCGATGCCAACGCCGGGCCGGAAATCCGCAGCCGGGCCTGCCGGTATAATTTGGCATCCAACTCCCCCATCGGTACCCGTCCAGCATGCGCCACATGACCCTCTCCCGCTTCCTGATCGAGGAACAACGCGACAAGAACGTGATCTCGTCCGATTTGCGCCTGCTGGTCGAGGTCGTATCCCGCGCCTGCAAGGCCATTTCCATCGCCATCGGCAAGGGCAGCCTGGCCGGGGTTCTCGGCAGCGCCGGCAGCGACAATGTACAGGGCGAGGTGCAGAAGAAGCTCGACGTGATTTCGAACGAGATACTGCTCGAAGCCAATGAATGGGGTGGCCACCTCGCCGGCATGGCATCGGAGGAAATGGAAATGCCGCACGCCATTCCCAACCGCTACCCCAAGGGAGAATACCTGCTGCTGTTCGATCCGCTCGACGGCTCATCGAACATCGACGTCAATGTCTCGGTCGGCACCATCTTCTCCGTGCTGCAGTGTCCCGAGGGCATGGACCCCACCGAGCAGGCCTTCCTTCAGCCCGGCACGCGCCAGGTCTGCGCCGGCTATGCCGTGTACGGCCCTACTACGCTGCTGGTGCTGACCCTCGGCGACGGCGTCAACGTCTTTACGCTTGATCGCGAATTCGGCCGCTTCGTGCTGACCCAGGCCGACGTCAAGATCCCCGAGGAGACCCGCGAGTTCGCCATCAATTCCTCCAACGCGCGCTACTGGGAAGCACCGGTCAAGCGCTACGTCGACGAACTCCTGGCCGGCAAGGATGGCCCGCGCGGACAGGACTTCAACATGCGCTGGGTCGCCTCGATGGTGGCCGACGTGCATCGCATCCTGAGTCGCGGCGGCATCTTCATATACCCGATCGACAGCAAGACGCGCGCCCAGGGCGGCAAGCTGCGTCTGATGTACGAAGCCAACCCGATGGCCTTCATCGTCGAACAAGCAGGCGGCGCGGCCACCGACGGTCGGCGGCGCATCCTCGACATCCAGCCCGAGAGGCTGCATCAGCGCGTGCCGGTGATCCTCGGCTCGAAAAACGAAGTGGGACGGGTGACGTCCTACCACGCCGCCTAGGCGGCATCGGGCTCACTCAGCCCTGTTGGCCGTAGCCGGCAAACTTCGCCAGAACGCGCTTCATCTCGGCGTCCGGCAGCAGCCGCGGCGCGCCGAGCTGCAGCACACGCCAGTACTGCTCGCACAGGGTTTCCAGTTCCACCGCCAGCGCCAGCGCATGATCGCAGTCGCGGCCGAACACGACCATGCCGTGGTGCGCCATCAGGCAGGCGCTGCGCCCGTTCAGCGCGGAAATGATGGCATCGGACAATTCCTGGCTGCCGAAAGTGGCATAGGCGGCGCAGCGCACGTCGCTGCCGCCGAAACGCGCCACCATGTAGTGAAAGGCCGGGATGTCCTGGGTCTGGCAGGCCAGCGCCGTGGCGAACGGCGAGTGGGTGTGCACCACGGCGCCGGCCTCCGGGCGCGCGGCGTAGATGTCGCGGTGGAAACGCCACTCGGACGACGGCTTGCGCGTTCCGCTCGCCGTGCCGTCGGCGCCGTCCGCCTGGATACCGCTTCGCATAACTTTCACCATGTCCCCGGAACTGCAGGCATCGTAGGCCATGCCGGTCGGCGTGATGATGAAACCATCCTTGCAGCGCGTGCTGACGTTGCCCGCGCTGCCGCGGTTGATGCCCGAGGCATTCATCGCACGCGCCGTGGCAAGGACCGAGGCCGCGAGCTGGGCATTGCGGCCGCTCATGGTCGCCACCGCGTCAGATCGCCGGATGGCGCCACACCGCGCTCGGAAACGATCCCGTCAATCAGGGCCGCGGGCGTCACGTCGAAGGCCGGGTTGGCAACCGGCGTGGTGCCGGCGCCGAGTTCCGCCGCGGCGCGCTCCTCGATCGGGATGTCCGCCCCCTTGGCACAGGCGAAATCGATTGTGGACAGCGGCGCCGCAACGTAGAAGGGCACGCCGTTGGCACGTGCCGCCAGCGCCTTCAGATAGGTACCGACCTTGTTGGCCGCATCGCCGTTGGCGGCAATGCGGTCAGCGCCGACGATCACCAGATCAACCTTGCCCTGCATCATGAGCAGCCCGGCGGCGTTGTCGGCGATCAGCGTATGCGGCACGCCGGCTTCACGCAGTTCCCAGGCGGTGAGCAGGCCCTGGTTGCGCGGCCGCGTCTCGGACACCCAGACATGCAGCGCAATGCCTGCGGCATGGGCGGCATAGACCGGCGCCAGCGCCGTGCCGTGGCCGACGGTGGCCAGGCGACCAGCGTTGCAATGCGTCATGATGTTAACGATTGCGGACGCAGCCTGCCTGAAATAGTCACTCCCTTCCGCGGGGCGGACACGGGGTTTAGCGGAGCACTGCTCCGCGCCGCCGCAGCCGGCCGGCTCTGCAAAGCCGGCCGTGGGACGGGGGTTGGAGGGATTGTCCTTCTCGTTGCCGAAGGCAGCATGGATTGCCGCTATCAGCGGCAACCCATGCTGCCCGATAGCGGCATTCGCCGCCTGGTCTTCTTCGGCGATCGCCCGTGCTTCACGCCAGGCCAACTCGCGCCGTGCCACCGGCGCCGACTTCTGCAACACGCGCTGCATTCGAGCCAGTGCCCAGTGGAGATTGACCGCCGTCGGCCGTGTCGCCGCGAGGGCTTCAATCACCAGATCAAGTCGCGCGTCTCCGGCATCCTCCGCCAGGCCCAGCGCCACTCCATAGGCGGCGGTGGCTCCGATCAGCGGTGCGCCGCGCACCTGCATGACGCGTATGGCGTGGGCGGCGTCATCGAGGCTGCGCAAGGCAACAAAGCTAGTGCGCGCCGGCAGCAGCGTCTGATCGAGGACGACGACGCAATCCCCATCCTCGCGCAGGGTGGGCGCGTCGCCGCTCACGCCGGACTTCAATTCAAGACCCTCTCAGCTCAGCTTGCCGTGGCAGTGCTTGTATTTCTTCCCGCTGCCGCAGGGACAAGGATCGTTGCGACCGACCTTGGGTCCCGGCCGCTCCACCGGCTGAGCCGAATTCGGCGTGGCAGTACCGAGCGCCTCGTCGTAATTGGCGTGGTGGTACTGGACGTTCTCGAGTTGGGGCGGCGCCTCGGCTTCCTCGATCTGTTCCTCGTTGCGGACTTCGACCGTCATCAACAACTTCGAAACTTCGCTGCGGACCGTCTGCAGCAGGCCCTCGAACAGCTGGAAGGCCTCGCGCTTGTATTCCTGCTTCGGATCCTTCTGCGCATAGCCGCGCAGATGGATGCCCTGGCGCAGGTGGTCGAGTGCCGACAGGTGCTCGCGCCAGTGGGTATCGAGGCTCTGCAACATCACGTTGCGCTCGAAGCCGGACCATGCGGCGGCGTCGACCAGCGTGGTCTTCTCCGCATAGGCCGCGTCACCCGCGTCCAGCAGGCGCTTGAGGATTTCGTCGTCGCCGAGCTGCGGTTCCGCCCTGATCCATTCGCCGACAGGCAGTTTCAGGTGCAGCTCGGATGCCAGCGAGGCTTCGAGGCCAGCGACGTCCCACTGCTCCTCGACGCTTTCGGCCGGAATGTGGATGCGGAAGGTATCGTGAATCTGGCGCTGGCGCATGGCGGCTATCGTCTCGGCGATGTCTTCGCTGTCGAGCAGCTCGTTGCGCTGCTGGTAGATCACCTTGCGCTGGTCGTTGGAGACGTCGTCGTACTCGAGCAGTTGCTTGCGGATGTCGAAATTGCGCTGCTCGACCTTGCGCTGCGCCGATTCCAGCGACCGGCTGACCAGCGGATGCTCGATGGCCTCGCCCTCGGGCATCTTGAGGCGCACCATGATGGCATTGAGGCGTTCGCCGGCGAAGATCTTGAGCAGCGGATCATCCAGCGCGAGGTAGAAGCGCGAGGAACCGGGGTCACCCTGGCGTCCTGAACGGCCGCGCAGCTGGTTGTCGATGCGGCGCGACTCGTGGCGTTCCGAGCCGATGATGTGCAGGCCGCCGGCCGCCAGCACCTGGTCGTGCACCTTCTGCCATTCGGCCTTGAGCGCGCCGGTACGCGCGGCCTTCTCGTCCGGGCTCAGGGATTCGTCGTCGCGGATGGCGTTGGTCGGCTTTTCGATGTTGCCGCCGAGCACGATGTCGGTGCCGCGACCGGCCATGTTGGTGGCAATCGTGATCATGCCTGGGCGGCCGGCCTCGGCCACGATCTCGGCTTCGCGCGCGTGCTGCTTGGCGTTGAGTACCTGGTGCGACAGCTTCTCCTTCTGCAGCAGCCCGGAGAGCAGCTCGGAATTCTCGATCGAAGTGGTGCCAACCAGCACCGGCTGCCCGCGTTTGTGGCAGGCGCGGATATCCTCGATGATCGCCTTGTATTTTTCCGCCGCGGTGCGGTAGATCTGGTCGTTCTCGTCCTTGCGGATCATTGGCCGGTTGGTGGGGATCACGACGGTTTCCAGGCCGTAGATCTGATGGAACTCGTAGGCCTCGGTATCGGCCGTGCCGGTCATGCCGGCGAGTTTGCCGTACATGCGGAAGTAGTTCTGGAACGTGATCGAGGCCAGGGTCTGGTTCTCCGACTGGATCGCCACGCCTTCCTTGGCCTCGACCGCCTGGTGCAGCCCATCCGACCAGCGGCGGCCGGCCATCAGGCGGCCGGTGAACTCGTCGACGATCACCACCTCGTTGTCCTGCACCACGTACTGCTGGTCGCGGTGGTAAAGCGTGTGCGCGCGCAGGGCGGCGTACAGGTGGTGGATCAGCAGGATGTTGGATGGCTCGTAGAGGCTGCTGCCTTCGGCCAGCATGCCAAGGCGTGCCAGGATCTGTTCGGCTTTTTCATGTCCTGCCTCGGTCAGCAGCACCTGGTGCGACTTGAGGTCGACGGTGTAGTCGCCGGTATCGGGATCGCCCTGTTCCTTCGCGGCATCGCCACGCGTCAGCAGCGGCGGCACGGCGTTCATGCGAACGTAGAGCTCGGTATGGTCCTCGGCCTGGCCTGAAATGATCAGGGGCGTGCGCGCCTCGTCGATCAGGATCGAATCCACCTCGTCGACGATGGCATAGGAAAGGCCGCGCTGGACGCGCTCCCCGGCGGAATACACCATGTTGTCGCGCAGGTAGTCGAAGCCGAATTCGTTGTTGGTGCCATAGGTGATGTCAGAAGCGTAGGCCGCCTGCTTTTGGTCGTGCGGCATCTGCGACAGGTTGATGCCGACGCTGAGCCCGAGGAAGCGGTAGATGCGCCCCATCCATTCAGCATCGCGACTCGCCAGGTAGTCGTTGACCGTGATCAGGTGCACGCCCTTGCCGGGAATCGCATTCAGGTACACCGCCAGCGTCGCCGTCAGCGTCTTGCCTTCGCCGGTGCGCATTTCGGCGATCTTGCCGTAGTGCAGGACCATGCCGCCGATAAGCTGCATGTCGAAATGGCGCAAGCCGAGGACGCGGCGACTGGCCTCGCGAACCACCGCAAACGCCTCCGGCAGCAAGTCGTCCAGGGACTCGCCCTTGGCGTGGCGGACACGGAACTCCTCGGTTCGCGCGCGCAAGGCCTCGTCGGAAAGCGTCTGGGTGGTCGCCTCCAAGGAGTTGATGCGCACCACGGTCTGCATGTACTGCTTGATCAGGCGGTCATTGCGGCTGCCGAAAATCTTCTTGAGAAAGCCGGTTATCATTTTCATGTCGGTTGGACCGGCTTCAGAGGAAGCCAATGCCCACGAACGTGGGCGTTATGCTGAATCTAAAGCCGGTTATCGTTTTCATATCGGTTGGACCGGCTTCAGAGAAAGCCAAGGCCCGCGAATTGGGACGTTGCGCTGGAAGGAATGCCGGTTATCATTTTTCAGGTCAGTCAGAGGTCGGCATCATGGAAAGCCGATGCCGGCGCAGGCGGGCGTTGGGCTGCGAATTCAAGGGGGCCGCGACCGTAAAACGGGCGGAAAAAACAAGCGGCGATTTTAGCATGCGAGGGAGGACACCCTCCCCTGGCTTCAGTGCCGGCTTGTGGCGGGACGCTGATTCGACTGCGCCATGCGCAGGAAGCGTTCCGGATTCTGCGCCAGACCTCGAATTCTCACTTCGAAATGCAGGTGGGGTCCCGTAGAACGCCCGGTGGACCCGACTTCTGCGATCTTCTGGCCGCGCTTCACCAACTGACCGGCGTTGACCAGAATCTTGGAGGCGTGGGCATAGCGTGTGGTCAGGTCCTTGCCGTGGTCGATCTCCACGAGATTTCCGTATTGCGGATGGCGCTCGGCGCTGACGACGACGCCCGCCGCGGCGGCCTTGATTGCGGTACCCGGCAGCGCGACGAAATCGGCCCCCTCGTGCATCGCCCGTTCCCCGGTAAACGGATCGACGCGCCAGCCGTAGGTCGATGCGTTCCATTGCGTGTCAACCGGCAGGCTGGTGGGCAGCAGGCTCTTGCGGATGCGGTCTTCGAGCATCTGCGATTCGATCATCGAAATCGCGTCGGACTTTGCTTCGAGCTGGGTCGCCAGGGCATCCACCGCCCGTTGCAGCTCGGTCGAGGTCAGCGCGGTCGGCTGCAACAGCGGACCGCCGCGTCCGTCGGCCTTTGCCTCGAAGGCCTTGAGTTCCTGTGGCCTGACCCCGGCGATGCCCGCAAGGCGTTCGCCTATCGTGTCCAGCCGCAGCAACTGCGCCTGCATCTCGCCGAGCTTGATCGCCATCGCGTTCAGGTTCTCGCGAACGAAATCCTTGGACCGCTGCGACTCTTCGGCATTGACCGAGCGCAGCAGGTCCTGCAGGAAGGGCAAGCGGATCTCGGCCGCGTGGCGAACGGTGACATAGGAAAACAGCGACGACAGGAACAGAACCGAAGCAAACATGGCGCCCATGAACATCAGGACATGGCGCCAGGTCAAGGTGATGCTTCTCGCGGTTGCCAGCCGGTCAGAGACGAGAATAATATGCACTCTTCTCTCCCTCCAGGTACGTATCAGTTCTGGCCACTCGTAGAGAGCACGAAAACATGCCGGTGCCGGCCAAAAAACTGAAACTTCAATTTAGATGACAGCGCGCAGTCTCCAGGAACATCTCGACTCCGGTGACAGCTTGGCGCGGCTTGCTGCCCACGCCCAACGCCTGCTCCAATTCCAGCGACTTCTGGAAGCTGCTCTGCCGGAGGCTCTGAGACCTCATGCCCGGGTAGCCAACTTCCGCCTGGGGAAATTACTTATCCACACCGCCAACGGCGCGGTCGCTACGAAAGTCCGTCAACTCGGACCGAGTCTCGCCAGCGAATTATCGAACAAGGACGCGAAGGTTACCCAAATCGAGGTTCGAGTGCAAGCCCGCAACCCAGTTCCACCTCGCAAGATGCACAAGCGCCCTGACCTGCCTGGAAATAAACAGAAGCAAGGACTCACTAATTTGGCTCGGGAACTTCCCGGCGAGTCACCCCTCAAGCGGGCGCTGGAGCGCCTTCTGCTCGCCGTCAAAGAATGATCAGGCGCTCCGCCATCATCAAGACCAGCACCACCAGCGTAAAGACCAGCGCCCATTTGGCGACGCGGCCCGACAGCACAAGGTAGCGCCGATCGCGGGTTACCAGCCAGGCGACGATGCCGCTGCCTATCGTGATCAGGGTGAGAATGCCGATGATCCTGAGCAGGAACATGGGCGCGGTGGCCTTCAGGCCAGTTGGGGATACAAGCGGGCGATGCCGACCGGCGCTTCCGCAACGTTCTGGAAGGTGACCGCCTCCCAGGCCGAGGCGTCGGCCAACAAGGCGCGCAACAACTGGTTGTTCAGCGCGTGGCCGGATTTGTGCGCGGAAAACGCACCAAGCAGCGGATGACCCGCCAGATAGAGATCACCGATCGCGTCGAGTATCTTGTGCTTGACGAATTCGTCGGCATAGCGCAATCCGTCGCTGTTGAGGACACGATACTCGTCCATCACGATGGCGTTTTCCAGGCTACCGCCCAGCGCCAACCCCTGGTCGCGCAGGGATTCGACGTCCTGCATGAAACCGAAGGTGCGCGCCCGCGCCACTTCCCGCAAGTAGGACTGGTCGGCGAAATCGACATGCGCGCGCGAGGCGGCGCGATCCATCGCCGGATGGTTGAAGACAATGGAAAAGTCGATGCTGAATCCATCGTAGGGGGAAAGCTTCGCCCATTTGTCGCCGTCCCTGACTTCCACGGTCTTTTTCACCCGCAGGAACTTCTTCGCCGCCTTCTGCTCCTCGATGCCCGCCGACTGGAGGAGGAAAACGAAGGGCGCGGCCGAACCGTCCATGATCGGCAGTTCCGCGGCGTCGACATCCACATAGATATTGTCGATGCCAAGGCCGGCCAGGGCGGACATCAAGTGCTCGACGGTCGCGACTTTCACGCCGTCCCGCTCCAGGCAGGACGCCAGCCGCGTGTCGCCGACGCCTAGCGCGTCGGCCTTCAGGTCAACCGGCGGCGTCAGGTCGACGCGGCGAAACACCACCCCGGTGTCGGGTTGGGCCGGACGCAGCACGAGCGAAACCTTGACTCCGGAGTGGAGACCCACGCCGGTGGCCTTGACGACAGATTTCAGGGTGCGCTGACGAAGCATCGAATTTCGATTCGCAAGTAAATGGTGCAGGGCCGCAATTTTATCACGAGCACCCGGCCCGGCGGGAGGAGGCGCCCGCCGGACCGGGGATCGGAACGCCTTGCTAGTCCGACTGACGCCGCAGGAAGGCGGGAATGTCGTACTTGTCGACGCCCGACGCCGCCATGGCGTCTGCCTGCGCATTGCGCGGACCGCCACGGGCGCTGCTGGTAACACTGGAAAGGTCGACCGCGACTTGCGCCATCGCAACGTCGTAGACCTGCAGGTTGTCGGTTCCGGTGCGCAAGCCAACGGTTTCTACCACGCTCATCTTCGGCTTGGCCGTCTCGCGCGTCGCAACCACGCCGAGGCCGGTGGCGACCACCGTGACGCGCAACCGGTCTTCCATCCCTTCGTCGAACACCGCCCCGCAGATCACCGTGGCTTCCGGCGCGGTGTATTGGCGGATGGTCCTCATCACCTCCTTGTATTCCCTGAGGCCCAGCGTGGTGCTGGCGGTGATGTTGACCAGTACGCCGCGCGCGCCGGACAGCTCGATGCCTTCCAGCAGCGGACTCGCCACCGCTTCCTCGGCGGCGACGCGAGCGCGATCGACGCCGGCCGAAACGGCGGAGCCCATCATCGCCTTGCCCATCTCGCCCATCACGGTGCGCACGTCCTCGAAATCGACGTTGACCAGTCCGGGCACGTTGATGATCTCGGCGATGCCACCGACCGCGTTGCGCAGCACGTTGTCCGCGGCCTGGAAGGCTTCCAACATGCTGACTTCCTCGCCTAGCACTTCCTCGAGCTTCTCGTTGAGGATGATGATCAGCGAATCGACGTGGCGCGCCAGTTCGGCCACGCCTTCTTCGGCCAGGCGCTTGCGCTTGCCCTCGTACTCGAAGGGCTTGGTCACCACCGCCACCGTAAGGATGCCCAGTTCGCGCGCCACTTCGGCGACGATCGGACCGGCGCCGGTACCGGTACCGCCACCCATGCCGGCGGTGATGAACACCATGTGCGCACCCTGCAGCGCCTCGGCGATGCGGCCGCGATCCTGTACGGCGAGTTCCCTGGCCTTGTCGGGTTTGCCGCCGGCGCCGAGGCCCGGCCCGAGTTGCAGCTTGACGTCGGCGCTGCTCTTCTTGAGCGCCTGCGCGTCGGTATTGCAGCAGATGAATTCGACGCCGCCGACACCTTCGCGAATCATGTGCTCGACCGCGTTGCCGCCTGCGCCGCCCACGCCGACGACCTTGATGACCGTCGAACTTGAATCTCCCTCCGGTGCCCCTACTTCCTCGAGTTCAAACATTTTTCGCCTCCTGAAAAGACCAACCGCTTCAAAAATTTCGGGTGAACCACGCCTTCATCCGCGACAGAACCTGCCCGAAGCTTCTCGGGCTCTGCGTCTTCATGCCACGGTGGCGTTGCGCCACCCCTTCCAGCAACAAACCCATCGCCGTGGAGTAGCGCGGATTGCGCACGTAATCGCGCAAATTGCCGTCGTAATGCGGCATTGCCAGCTTCACGGTGTTGTGAAAAATCTCCTCGCCAAGCTCGGCCATGCCCGGCATCTGAGCGGCGCCGCCGGTGAGCACGATGCCGGCGCGCAACAGGCGTTCCTTGCCGCTGCGCTGCAGCTCCTCCTGCACCTTCTGGAAGATCTCCTCGACCCGCGGCTGGATGAAGCCGGCCAGGGTCTGGCGCGAAAGCTGGGTCGACGGACGGTCGCCGACGCCCGGCACCTCAATCATCTCTTCCGGATCGGCCAGTTGCTGCAGGGCCACGCCGTAGCGGATCTTGATGTCCTCGGCGTCCTGGGTCGACGTACGCAGCGCGATCGCGATGTCGTTGGTCAGCTGGTCGCCGGCGATCGGGATCACTGCAGTGTGGCGAATCGCGCCATGCACGAACACGGCGACATCAGTGGTACCGCCGCCGATGTCCACCAGGCAGACGCCGACGTCCTTTTCGTCCTCCGTCAGCACCGCATAGCCCGAGGCCAGCGGCTGCAGCACCAGGTCGACCACCTCGAGGCCACAGCGATGCACGCACTTGACGATATTCTGCACCGCGGTCACGGCGCCCGTGACCAGATGCACCTTGACGTCGAGCCGCCGCGCGTCCATGCCGATCGGTTCCTTGACGCCGTCCTGGCCGTCGACCGTGAACTCCTGCACCAGCGTGTGCAGGATCTGGTCGTCGGCGGAGATCGACGTGGCATTGGCGGCCTCGATCGCGCGCTCCACGTCGAACTGCGTCACTTCCTTGTCTCGCACCACCGCCATGCCGGTGGAATCCTTGCTCTTGATGTGGCTGCCGGCGATGCCGGTATAGACCTCCCGCACCTTGCAGCCGGCCATCATCTCGACCTCGGCGATGGCGCGCGAGATGGAATTGACGGTGGCTTCGATGTTGATCACCATGCCGCGCTTGAGGCCGGTGGATTCCTGGGTACCGAGTCCGAGCACCCCCAGCCGTCCCTCGGCATCCAGTTCACCGACGATGGCGACGATCTTGGACGTGCCGATGTCGAGGCCGACGATCAGGTCGCGTTTGGCTTCTTTGCTCATGATTGTGGGGCGGCTGCACGCGGCCGCAATGCAAATCCGTTGGGGTAACGCATATCCACCACGCCGATGCCACGCAGGCGGTCACGGGTCACTCTGCCCGCCTCCGCGTAGTGGCGCGCAAATCGGTCGAGGCGATCGGCCAGCGGATGTTTGGCTTGTTCGCGCCCCAACTCCAGCACCACGCCGTCGGCGAGCCTGAGCTGCCATGCCTCGCGGGCAGACAGATGGATGCCGACCAGCGTGTAGCCGGCACCCGCAAGAACCTCGCCGAAGGCGCGGAAGCGTTCGAGAACAAGAACGGCGGAGCCTTCGGGACCGACAAACTGGGGCAGCGCTTCGTCGGACGTGGCCGCGAACACCTCGCCACGCGTGCTGACCAGGCGCGCCTCGCCTTCCTGCGGAGTCCAGCGCGCGACGGCGCGATGTTCCTCGAGTCGCAGTTCGACGCCGTCCGGCCAGATCCGGCGCAGGCTTGCCGACCGCACCCATGGCATGCGCTCGAAGGTGGTGCGGGCGCTATCGAGGTTCACGGTGAAGAAATTCCCGACCAGGGCACTGCGCGCCGCATGCTCGATCTGGGCCCGCGACACGCGGTCCACCGGAGTGGCAACCACCAGTTCGCGCAGTGGCAGGATCGGCAGGCGCTGCAGCGCCATGATGCCGGCCCAGCCCAGGAGCACACCACCCGCCAGCAGCAGGACGTCGGCCAACAGGTTGATCAGCATCGGCCGGTCCCAGAAGCCGTCGCCATTGCCGCGCTCGTTGCGGTTCTTGCCCGTTCCCTTCCCACGCAGGCTAGCCATGACGGGCCTCCGCAAGCAGCTTCAGGACCAGTTGTGGAAAGGGCATTCCGGCCGCCCGCCCCGCCATCGGCACCAGCGAGTGGTCGGTCATGCCCGGCGACGTGTTCGCTTCAAGGCAATACATGCGCCCGGCAGCGTCCAGCATCAGGTCCATGCGCCCCCAGCCGCGACCGCCTAGTACGGCGAAAGCGCGCAGCGCCATGTCGCGCATTTCGGCTTCGCGCGCCTCGCCCAGACCGCTCGGGATCCGATATTCGGTGTCGTCGCGCAGGTACTTGGCCTCGTAGTCGTAGAACTCGGTGGCGGGCACGATGCGGATCACCGGCAGGGCCTCGCCGGCCAGGATGCCCACCGTATATTCGCCGCCGCCGAGAAAGGCTTCGGCCAGCACGCAGTCGTCGTAGCGGACCGCGGTCTCATAGGCTGCTTTCAGGTCGCCGGCCTGCTTGACCTTGGTGATGCCGATGCTGGAGCCCTCGTTGGCCGGCTTGACGAACAATGGCAAGCCGAGGCATCGCTCGACGGCGGCGAAATCGCTGGCGGCATCGAGCACCGCGAACTCCGGCACCGGCAGGCCGACGGCCTGCCAGACCAGTTTCGAGCGCCACTTGTCCATCGCCAGCGCGGAGGCCAGCACGCCGCTGCCGGTATAGGGAATCGCCAGCAGGTCCAGCGCGCCCTGCAGGCTGCCATCCTCGCCGCCGCGTCCGTGCAGCGCAATGAACACGCGCCGGAAGCCCTCGCCGTGCAGCGCTTCCAGCGCCTTGTCGCGCGGATCGAAAGCATGGGCGTCGACGCCGGACGAACGCAGGGCCGCCAGCACGGCTGCACCGCTTTTCAGCGACACCTCTCGCTCGGCCGACTTGCCGCCCATCATCACCGCCACCTTGCCGAATTCCATCAAGACCTTTCCCCGCCCCGCCCCGCCACGCCGACGATGCGCACTTCGCGCGCCAGCGAAACCCCGAACTTTTCCCGTATTTCTGCCTGAATCCGGCCGATTAGCATTTCTATCGCACTCGCACTGGCCGCGCCGTCGGGATTAACGATGAAATTCGAATGCTTTTCGGACACCTGCGCACCATCGATCTGTGTGCCCTTGAGGCCGGCCGCCTCGATCAGCCGCGCGGCATGGTCGCCCGGCGGGTTGCGGAACACCGACCCGGCATTGGGCAGGGTCAGCGGCTGAGTCGCAACCCGCCGCTCCAGCAGTTCCTTCATGCGCGCCTGCGCCGCACCGGCATCGCCCGGCGGGAAGCGGAACCATGCCGCGGCGAATACCTCGTCCGTGGCGCTTTTCAATCCGGCATGCCGATAGCCGACGGCGAAGTCCTCGGGCCCGCGCAGCCGCTTTTCGCCCTGGCGATTCAGCATCAGGACCTTTTCCACGTAGCGCCAGGTTTCGCCGCCATGGCAGCCGGCATTCATCGCCAGCGCACCGCCCACGGTGCCCGGAATGCCGGCGAGAAACTCGGCTTCCGCGCAGCCCCGGCGGCCGACGAAGCGCGCCAGCTTGGGCGATGCGACGCCAGCCTCGGCATAAAAGCTGCCGTCCGGCTCACGGCGCAAAGTGTTCAGGGCGCCATGGGTGAAAATCGCGGTGCCGTCGAAACCGCCGTCGCGCACCAGCAGGTTGCTGCCCAGGCCGACGAGCAACAGGGGCTCGTCGTGACGCAAGCCGCCGAGGAAGGTGGCAAGGTCATCCAGATCGACCGGAAAAAAGGCACGCGCCGCCGGACCGCCGGCGCGCCAGGACACATGTCCGGCCATAGGTTCGTTGCTGCGCAACTCTCCCCTAAATGGCCCGCCCTCCCCCGGCCCCTCCCGCGCGGGAGGGGTGACTTCTTGCTCACTGCGTTCGACGGGTGTTGTCGGTTCAACCATCAATCAGCTTTCCGGGAACGCCGCCGATGGAACCGGCGCCCATGGAGATCACCACGTCGCCATCGCGCGCGGCGGACAGGATCGCGGCCGGCATGGCGGCGATGTCCTCGACGAAGACCGGTTCGACCTTGCCTGCGACGCGCAGGGCGCGGATCAACGCACGGCTGTCGGCAGCGATGATCGGCGCCTCGCCGGCGGCATAGACCTCGCCCAGCAGCAGGCCGTCGACGCCACCGAGCACCTTGACGAAATCCTCGAAGCAATCGCGCGTGCGGGTGTAGCGATGCGGCTGGAAGGCCAGCAGCAGGCGGCGGCCGGGAAAGGCGCCGCGCGCCGCCGCCAGCGTCGCCGCCATTTCCACCGGATGGTGGCCGTAGTCGTCGACCAGCGTGAATTGTCCGCCGCTCGGGCAGGCGATCTCGCCGCAGCGCTGGAAGCGGCGGCCGACGCCGCGAAAATCCGCCAGCGCCTTGACGATCGCCGTGTCGCCGACGCCGACTTCCGTGGCCACCGCGATCGCCGCCAGCGCGTTGAGCACGTTGTGGTGCCCCGGCAGGTTGAGCACGATGGGCAGGCGAGTCACGCTGCCGTTGGTGCGCACGCAGGTGAAGCGCATGGTGCCGCCATCGGCCACCACGTCCTCGGCGCGGAAGCTCGCCTCGCGCTCTATGCCGTAGGTGACGATCTGCTTGGCCACGCGCGGGATGATGTCGCGCACGTTGGGATCGTCGCCACAAACCACGGCGACGCCGTAGAACGGCAGGCGGTGCAGGAAATCGACGAAGGCCTGCTTGAGGCGGCCGAAATCGTGGCCATAGGTCTCCATGTGGTCGGCGTCGATGTTGGTGACCACCGAGACCACGGGCGAGAGGAAGAGGAAGGACGCATCCGACTCGTCGGCCTCGGCGACAAGGAATTCGCCGCTGCCCAGCCTGGCATTGGCGCCGGCCGAATTCAGCCGGCCGCCGATGACGAAGGTCGGATCGAAGCCGCCCTCGGCGAGGCAGGATGCGACCAGGCTGGTGGTGGTGGTCTTGCCGTGGGTGCCGGCGATCGCGACGCCCTGCTTGAGGCGCATCAGCTCGGCCAGCATCTGCGCGCGCGGCACCACCGGCACGTGGCGCTGGCGCGCCATCCGCACCTCGGGGTTGTCTTCCTTGACGGCGGTGGATACCACCACCGCATCTGCCTCCGCGGCGTTTTGCGCGCTGTGGCCGATGGTGATGCGGATGCCCTGCGTCGCCAGGCGGCGCGTCGTCGCGCTGTCGCCGAGGTCGGAACCGCTGACCTCGAAACCCTGGTTCGCCAGCACTTCGGCGATGCCCGACATGCCTGAGCCTCCGATGCCGACGAAGTGGATGCGTTTGACCTTGTGCTTCATTCCGGTTTTCCTTTCCGCGCCAGGTCGGCGCAGGCCTGCGCCACGGCCGCCGTGGCCTCGGGCCGCGCCAGTTCCCGTGCTTTTTCCGCCATCTGCGCCAACTGCCCGCGCGACAGGGTCCGGATCTCGGCCAACCGCTGCGGCGTCAACTGGTCTTGCGGCAACAGGATCGCGGCACCGGCGGAACTCAGGAAGCGCGCGTTGCCGGTCTGGTGGTCATCAACCGCATGCGGAAAGGGCACCAGCAGGCTGGCGACACCGGCCGCGGCCAGTTCGGCCACCGTCAGCGCGCCGGCGCGGCAGATCACCAGGTCGGCCCAGTCGTAGGCGCCGGCCATGTCCTCGATGAAGGCCACGCAATCCGCCTTGACGCCGGCCGAGATGTAAAGGCTTTCCAGCATCGGCAGGTGCTTTTCCCCGGCCTGGTGCACCACCTGCGGACGTTCGTCCTCGGCGATCAGTGCCATCGCCCTGGGCACGGTTTCGTTCAGCGCCTGCGCGCCGAGGCTGCCGCCCACCACCAGGATCCGCAACGGCCCCTGATGCTGCGCGTAGCGAAGAGTCGGCGCCGGCAACACGGCGATTTCGGGACGCACCGGATTGCCCACCCAGCCGGCCCTCGCCAGCGCGCCAGGAAAGCCGGCGAGGATGCGGTCGGCCACTCCGGCGAGAACCCGGTTGGCCAGCCCGGCGACCGAATTCTGTTCGTGCAATACCAGCGGAATGCCGCGCAGCGAGGCCATCATGCCGCCCGGGAAGCTGACGTAGCCGCCCATGCCCAAAACCACGTCGGGCCGGATGCGCTTGAGCTGCGACCAGGCCTGGCTGAAGCCACGCAACAGGTTCACCGGCAGCAGCAGTTTGCGCAGCAAACCCTTGCCGCGCAGCGCGGTGAAATTCACCCAGGCCATCTCGTAGCCGCGCCCGGCGGTCAGCTTCGCCTCCATGCCATCCGGATTACCCATCCAGGCGATCTTCCAGCCCCGCGCGCGCAAATGCTCCGCCACCGCCAGCCCAGGCATGATGTGGCCGCCGGTGCCGCCGGCCATGACGAGCAGGGTATGGCTCATTGAACTGCCCTCCCCCCAGCCCCCTGCCCAAGGCAGGGGGTGACGGCGGTTCGCTGCTGCGCAGCTCCGCATGTTGGCTGCGCCGCCCTTGGGGCGGCCCGGCCGGCGGCGCTCATACCTGCTGCCCCCGCATCATCTGTCTGTTCTCCCAGTCGACACGCAGCAAGATTCCCAAGGCAAGGCAATTGGCGACAATGCCGGAACCGCCGAAGCTCATCAGCGGCAGGGTCAGGCCCTTGGTCGGCAGGAGGCCCATGTTCACGCCCATGTTGATGAAACCCTGGACGCCGAGCCAGATGCCGACGCCCTGCGCCACCAGGCCGGAGTAGACCCGGCCCAGCACCATGGCCTGGCGGCCGATGGCGAAGCAGCGCTGTACCAGCAGGGCGAAGAGTCCGACCACGACGCAGACGCCGACGAAGCCGAGTTCCTCGGCGATCACCGCCAGCAGGAAGTCGGTGTGCGCCTCCGGCAGGTAGAACAGCTTTTCGACGCTGGCGCCGAGTCCGACGCCGAACCACTCGCCGCGGCCGAAGGCGATCAGCGCGTGGGACAACTGGTATCCCTTGCCGTAGGCGTCCTGCCACGGATCCATGAAGCCGAAGATGCGCTGCCGCCGATAATCGGAAGCCCAGATCATGACCACGAAGCTGACTGCCAGCACCGCGACCAGGATGGCGAACACGCGGGCATTGATGCCGCCGAGGAAGAGGATGCCGGTGGCGATGGCAAGGATTACCACCAGCGCGCCGAAGTCCGGCTCCCGCAGCAGCAGGACGCCGACCAGCACCATCACCAGCGCCATCGGAAAGAAGCCGCGCACGAAGCTACCCATGTCGTCGAGCTTGCGCGCGGTGTAGTCGGCGGCATACAGCACAGCGAACAGCTTCATCAGCTCCGAAGGTTGCAGGTTGATCGGGCCGAGTCCGATCCAGCGCTGCGCGCCGTTCACCGAGCGGCCGACCTGTGGCACCAGAACCAGCAGCAGCAGCGCGACGCCAGCCACGAATAGCCAGGGCGCGGCCTGCTGCCAAAGGCGCAGCGGAACCTGGAAGGCCATCACGCCGGCCACCAGGCCGATGCAGAGGAAGATCGCGTGGCGAAACAGGAAATAGGCCGACTGGTTGCCGGTGAAGCGGCTGCCTTCAGCTATCGCGATCGAGGACGAATACACCATCACCAGACCCAGCAGCAACAGGCCGAGGGCCGGCCACAGCAGCAGGCCGTCGAGTTCGGCCGGGGCGCGGTGGCTCGGCGCGGCATAAGCGTGGTTCATCAGCGGCTCGCCCCGGTTCCGCTGGCCGCCAGGGCCGTTACGGCGGCGGCGAACGCCTGCGCCCGGTGTTCGTAGTTGCGGTACATGTCGAAACTGGCGCAGGCCGGCGACAGCAGCACGGCATCGCCCGGCTGCGCCAGGGCGGCGGCGCGGCACACGGCATCGTCCATGTCGGCGGCGGCCTCGACCGCGACGCCGGCACCGGCGATCGCCTTGCCGATCAGCGGTCCGTCGCGACCGATCAGGATCACGGCACGGGCATGGCTGGCGACCGCGAGGCGCATGGGGGAGAAATCCTGGCCCTTGCCGTCGCCGCCGGCAATCAGAATGATCTTGTGATCATTCTGATTGCCGGCGTTCGCCAGTTGGCCGCCGATACCGTCCAGGGCGGCCACCGTGGCGCCGACGTTGGTGCCCTTGGAGTCGTCGTACCAGGTGACGCCCTGGCGCTCGGCGATTCTTTCCACGCGGTGCGGCAGGCCGCGAAAGGAGCGCAGCGCCGGCAGCAGGGTTGCCGCGTCGATGCCGAGGCTGCCGCACAGGGCCAGCGCGGCCATGGCGTTGGCCGCGTTGTGCAGGCCGGCCAGCGGCAGTTCCGCAAGCGGGACCAGGAAGTTCGCGCCCTGCGCCAGCCAGGTTTCGCCGCGCTGCACGCGCAGGCCGAAGTCCTCGGCGGCGGCCGGCGCGTCGAGGCCGAAGCTGACGATCTGGCGATCGGGCAGCACCATGCGGCAAACGCGCGGATCGTTGCGGTTGAGCACCTGGATGCACGGCGTCCCGGCACCGCTCTGGAATACCCTGGCCTTGACCGACGCGTATTCATCGAGATCGATGTAGCGATCGAGATGGTCGTCGGAAACATTGAGCACCGTGGCCGCGACCGGGTTCAGCGTCTCGGTGGTTTCGAGCTGGAAACTGGACAGTTCCAGCACCCACGCCTCGGGCAGGGCGCCGGCATCCTGCGCATCCATCAGCGCGGTCAGCGCCGCCGGCGAAATGTTGCCGGCGACGCCGACCGTCCTGCCGGTGGCGCGCAGCAGGTGGCCGGTGAGCGCCGTGGTGGTGGTCTTGCCGTTGGTGCCGGTGATTGCCAGCACCGGCGGCAGATGCGGCCGGCCGCCATTGATGTCGCGCATGGCCTGGGCGAACAGCTCGATTTCGCCGAGCACCGGGATGCCGGCGGCGCGCGCATGGATCACCACCATCAGGCCGCCGGAAAGCCCCGGCGATAGCACCAGCAGGTCGATGCCGTCGAGCAGGCCCTTGTCGAACTCGCCGGGACGAAAGTCGGCGCTGGTGACACGGCGCCGCAACTCGTCAAGGTAGGGCGGCGCCGCGCGCGTGTCCGCCACGCGCACCCGCGCGCCCTGCCGCGCGCACCAGCGCGCGCAGGCCAGGCCGGATTCGCCGAGGCCGAGGATGAGGACGTGTCTGCCTTGCAGTTTCATCAGCGGATCTTCAGGGTCGACAGGCCGAACAGCACCAGCAGGATGGTGATGATCCAGAAGCGGACCACGACCTGCGTCTCCTTCCAGCCGGTCTGTTCGAAATGGTGGTGCAGCGGCGCCATGCGCAGGATGCGCCGACCCTCGCCGTATTTCTTCTTGGTGTATTTGAACCAGCCGACCTGCAGCATCACCGACAGGGTTTCGGCGACGAAGACCCCGCCCATGATGAACAGCACGATCTCCTGCCGGGCGACGATCGCCACGGCGCCGAGCGCCGCGCCCAGCGCCAGGGCGCCGACGTCGCCCATGAACACCTCGGCCGGATAGGCGTTGAACCAGAGGAAGCCGAGCCCGGCCCCGGCCAGCGCGCCGCAGAATACCGCGAGTTCGCCCGCGCCCGGGATGTAGGGCAGCAGCAGGTACTTGGAGAAGCCGGCATGGCCGGCGACGTAGGTGAATATGCCCAGCGCGGCGCCCACCAGCACCGTGGGCATGATGGCGAGGCCGTCGAGGCCGTCAGTCAGGTTGACGGCATTGCTGCTGCCGACGATCACCAGGTAGGACAGCACCATGAAGCCGAAGATTCCCAGCGGGTATGACACGGTCTTGAAGAAGGGCACGATCAGGGCGGTCTGGCTCGGCAGCTCGAGCGTGAAGCCGCTGCCGACCCACTGGAAGAACAGCTCGACCACCTTTTCGTTGTTCGGCGCCGAGATTGAAAACGCGATGTAGATCGCCGCAACCACGCCGATCACCGACTGCCAGAAGAACTTGGAACGAGCCGACAAGCCGTCCGGGTTGCGGTACACCACCTTGCGCCAGTCGTCGACCCAGCCCACCGCGCCGAAGCCCAGGGTGACGATCAGCACGATCCAGACGAAACGGTTGGACAGGTCGGCCCAGAGCAGGGTAGACACGCCGAGCGAAATCAGGATCAGCGCCCCGCCCATGGTCGGCGTGCCCGCCTTGATCAGGTGGGTCTGCGGTCCGTCGTCACGCACCGACTGGCCGATCTTCTTGGCGGTCAGCCAGCGAATCACGGCGGGGCCGAAGACGAAGGAAATCGCCAGCGCCGTCATGGTCGCGAGCACCGCGCGCAGGGTGATGTAGCCGAATACGTTGAAGCCGCGGAAGTCCTTCGCCAGCCATTGTGCGAGTTCAAGAAGCATTACGGACCTTCCCCCCTCCCCCTTCACGCGGAAGGGGATGACGGATGTTCGCGGGCGACGCCCGCTCCGGTTGATGGTGGTTCCCGCCGTGGGACAGACCGGCGGCGGGAACGGGATCCACGATGGCCTCGACCACGCGTTCCATCTTCATGAAACGCGAACCTTTGACCAGTATCGTGGTGGCGCCATCGAGTTCGCCGGCCAGGCGTTTCAGCAGGTCCTCGATGCGTTCGAAATGCTCGCCGCCGGCGCCGAAATTGTAGGCCGCCGCCGCCGCCAACTGGCCGAGGCAGAACAGGCGATCGATGCCGTGGCTCTTGGCGTAGCAGCCGATCTCGTCGTGGAACTGCGCCGCCGCGGAGCCCGCTTCGCCCATGTCGCCCATGACAAAGATGCGCTTGCCGGGTACCGTGGCCAGCACGTCGATCGCGGCGCGCATCGAATCCGGATTGGCGTTGTAGCTGTCATCCACCACCAGCGCACCCTCTCGACCGACGCGGCGCTGCAGGCGTCCCTTGACGCCGGCAAACGCCTCCAGGCCCTGCTTCACCGCATCCAGGGTCGCACCCGCGGCCAGCGCCGCGGCGGCGGCCGCGCAGGCATTGCGCGCGTTGTGGCGGCCCGGCACCGCGAGCGTTACGGGCAGCGGTCCGGCCGGCGTGGCCAGGTGCAGCTCGCCGCCGAGGCCGTGCGGAACGAAGTTGCCGCGCACCTCCGCCTCGCGGTCGAGACCGAAGCGCAGTTGTCGGCGGTCGCGCGAAAGCTCGCGCCAGACGTCCGCCTGCGCGTCGTCGGCATTGAACACGGCGACGCCGTCGGGTGCCAGGCCAACGTAGATCTCGCCCTTGGCCAACGCCACGTCCTGCACCGTGCCGAGTCCTTCGAGGTGCGCGCGCTGCGCGTTGTTCACCAGCGCCACGGTGGGCGCCGCTAGGCGCGTCAGGTAGTCGATCTCGCCTGCGTGGTTCATGCCCATCTCGATCACTGCGGCATGATGCTTCGCACGCAGCTTGAGCAGGGTCAGCGGCAGTCCGATGTCGTTGTTCAAGTTGCCCTCGGTCGCCAGCACACTCTCGGCCGCGCCGCCGAAATGTGCGCGCAGGATCGCCGCGCACATTTCCTTGACCGTGGTCTTGCCGTTGCTGCCGGTGATGCCCAAGAGCGGAATCGTGAAACGGCCGCGCCAGGCGGCGGCGAGCTGGCCCAGCGCGAGGTGCGTGTCATTCACCGGGATCAGCGGCAGGCCCGGGTTGGCCTCGGCCCAGGCGCCTTCGACCATGGCCCCGGCGGCCCCCCTGGCCAGCACCTCGCGCACGTAGTCGTGGCCGTCGAAGCGCTCGCCCTTCAACGCGACGAACAGCATGCCGGGGATCACGGCGCGCGAATCGGTGCCGACGGCGTGGAATTCCGCGTCGGGGCCCTCGTGCATCACGCCGAACGAAGCGCCGGCTTCTGAAAGTCGCATCATTGACCCACCCCGCGTTCCACCGCCGGCCCTGCATGGCCAGCCGGCTGCGGCGGCGCGAAGCAGTGCTTCGCGAAACCCCGCCTCCACCCCCCGCCCCAAGGGCAGGGGTGACTCGGGTTCGCGACTGCGTCGCTCCATATTGCTGGCTGCGCCATCCTTGGGGCGGCCCTGCGAATGGCGCTCATCGCCGTGCCGCCAGCGCCGACTTTGCGGCATCGAGGTCGGAGTAGGGATGGCGCGTGCCGGCGATCTCCTGGTAGGGCTCGTGTCCCTTGCCGGCCAGCAGGATCACGTCGCGCGCGTCGGCGGCGACCAACGCGTCGGCGACTGCCCGAGCACGGTCGGCCTGCACCGGTGCTTCGTGTTTCATTCCAGAGAGGATCGCACCTATGATGGCATCCGGATCCTCGCCGCGCGGGTTGTCGCTGGTGACCAGCACGCGATCCGCCAGGCGCTCGGCGATCGCCCCCATCTGTGGCCGCTTGCCCGGATCGCGCTCGCCGCCACAGCCGAACACGCAGACCAGTTGCCCGCCGCGCGCGTCCGCGGTTTCGCGCAGCACGCCGAGCGCCTTTTCCAGGGCATCGGGCGTATGCGCGTAATCGACCACCACCAGCGGATGGCCGTGCCCGCCCAACGCCTGCATGCGTCCCGGCGGCGGACGGATGCCGCGCAGCGCCCTCGCGATCGTGTCGAGGCCTTCACCGCGGCTCAACAGCGCGCCGGCGACGGCCAGCAGGTTGGAGGCGTTGAAACGGCCCACAACCGGCGCAGCGATGGTCGCGCCGCGCAGATCGAATTCGATGCCGGCGGCACCCATGCGCAGGTTTCGGGCACGCAGGACTTCGTCGCATTCCGTCGCCGCGTCGCCCAGCGTGTAGCCCAGGGTCGGTACGCGGCCCCTGAGGCGGCGCGCCAACTCGATGCCGAAGGCATCGTCGAGATTGAACACCGCGGCGCCGAGGCCGGGCATGGCGAACAACCGCGCCTTGGCCGCGGCGTAGGCCTCCAAGCTGCCGTGGTATTCGAGGTGGTCGCGCGTCAGGTTGGTGAACACCGCGACGTCGAATGCAACGCCATTCACCCGCCCCTGGTCGAGCCCGATCGAGGACACCTCCATGGCGCAGGCCTGCGCGCCGCGTTCGACGAATCCCGCCAGCGCCGCATGCAGGGTGATGGCATCGGGCGTGGTGTTGGGCGACTCGGCCAGCGCATCGACGAAACCGTTGCCCAGGGTGCCGACCACGGCGCACCTGTGGAGCCTTTCCCCCAGCCCCTGCCCCACGGCCGGCTTTGCACAGCCGGCCGGCTGCGGCGGCGCGGAGCCGTGCTCCGCGAAACCCCGCCTGCGCCCCATGGAAAGGGATGACGGTGGTTCGTCGCCAGGCGACTCCATCCTCAAGGCGGTCTCTGCCTTGGGGCGGCCCGGCGGCAGAGACGGCAGCGCATCCATCGCCTGGGCGATCCATTGCGAGATGGAGGTCTTGCCGTTGGTGCCGGTAATTCCGGCGACCCAGAGCTTTTCGGAGGGACGCCCATACACAATGTGCGCGATCTCGCCGGAAAGCGCCGCCAGACCCTCGACTGCCACCATCGCCGTGTCGCCAGCGCCGACTTTTGCGGCAACGCCGCCACCCGCTTCGACAAGCACCGCCGCCGCGCCCCGCGCCACGGCCTGCGCGATGAAATCGCGGCCATCGACATGCGCGCCGGGGAGTGCAACGAATATGTCGCCGGGCTGCACGCGGCGCGAATCGGCGGTGAGGCGGGTCGGCGTCACGCCCTTTGCCCTGAGTTGTTCAAGGGTCGTCATGGCGGCGCTCACATCTCTTCCCGTGTCGGCTCGGCGGCCGTCATCAGCAGCGGCGCCAGCGGCGCGTCGGGCGCAATGCCCAGCGTGCGCAGGCTGCCGGCCATGACCTGGGCGAACACCGGCGCGGCAACCTCGCCGCCGTAGTATTTTCCGTTGGACGGCTCGTCGACCATCACCGCGACGATCAGGCGAGGGTCGGACACCGGCGCAAAGCCGACGAAGGAGGCGACATAGCGGTTGGCGTAGGCCCCGCTTTCGAGCTTGTGCGCGGTGCCGGTCTTGCCCGCGACGCGATAACCGGGAATCTGCGCCTTGGGCGCGGTACCACCGGGACGCACGGCCATTTCCAGCATGGCACGCACTTCGCGCGCGGTCTGCGCCGAGAACACCTGCTTGCCGGCGGTCGGCGGCACAACCACGCGCGACAGCGACAGTGGCAGCAGGTCGCCGTCGCGGGCGAAAGCCTGGTAGGCGCGCGCCAACTGGATCAGGGTCACCGAGATGCCGTGACCATAGGCCATGGTGGCCTGCTCGATCGGCTTCCAGGTCTTCGCCGGACGCAGGCGCCCGCCCGCTTCGCCCGGGAAACCCAGCTTGAGCGGCGCGCCGAAGCCGAGGCTGTCGAACATCGCCCACATTTCCTCCGGCTTCATCGACAGCGCGAGTTTCGCCGAACCGATGTTGGAGGACTTCTGGATCACCTGCGCCACGGTGAGGACGCCATGGGCATGGGCATCCGAAATCGTCGCCGAGCCGATGGTCATCTTGCCCGGCGCAGTCTGGATCGGCGTGTCGAAGCGCACCTTGCCCTGTTCCAGCGCCAGCGCGGCAGTGAAGGGCTTGAGGGTCGAACCCGGCTCGAAGGTGTCGGTCAGCGCCCGGTTGCGCAGTTGCGCGCCGGCCAGCTTGCTGCGGTTGTTCGGGTTGTAGGTAGGCAGGTTGACCAGGGCCAGGATCTCGCCGCTGTCGGCATCGAGCACCACCACGCCACCGGCCTTGGCGCGATGCTCGGCCAGCGCCTGCTTGAGGTGGGTATAGGCCAGGTACTGCACCTTGGAGTCGATGGCCAGCGCAATCTCCTTGCCGTCCAGCGGCGGCCGGATGCTTTCGACATCCTCGACAACGTTGCCGCGCCGGTCCTTGATCACGCGGCGGCTGCCCGGCTTGCCGGCAAGTTCGCCGTTGAAGGCCAGCTCGATGCCCTCCTGGCCGACATCCTCGGCGCCGGTGAAACCCAGCACGTGAGCCATCACCTCGCCCGCCGGGTAGTAGCGCCGATACTCGTTCTTCTGGTGGATGCCGGGCAGCGCAAGCGCCTTGACCTTTTCCGCCGTTTCCGGCGGCAACTGCCGCTTGACATAGACGAAGTCGCGCTCGGCAGCCAGCTTGCGGTTGATTTCGTGCACGTCCATGCCGAGCACGGCCGCCAGGTTGCGCGCCTGCGCCGGCACCAGTTGCGCATCCTCCGGTATCGCCCAGATCGAGCGCACCGGGGTAGACACCGCCAGCACGTCACCATGCCGGTCGGTGATGCGCCCGCGGGTCGCTGAAATGTCGATCTGGCGCTCGAAGCGCGCGCGTCCCTTGTCGCCGAGGAATTCGTTGTTGAAGCCCTGCAGGTAGAGGGAACGCCCGACCAGCAGCGCAAAGGCGCCCAGCAGCACGACCAGCACCAGGCGCTGCCGCCACGGCGGCAGGCGCTCGGAGAGCAGCGGGCTCGTGGCGAACCTGATCGGCTTCATGTCCGCATCACCGCGCCGTGCCGACGTCGACCGAAATGATCTGCCCGGGCGCCGGCTGTTTCATGCCCAGCTTCTCGCGCGCCAGCTTTTCCACCCGCACATGCGCCGCCACAGTACTTTGTTCCAGCTGCAACTGGCCAAATTCGACATCCAGGTCGCGCATGCGCTTCTGCCCGGCTTCCAGCTCAGAGAACAGCTTGCGCGCGCGATGGTTGGAACTCACCAGCGACAGGGCGCAGGCGAGCACGACCAGGATCAGGATCAGGAAGAGGTTGAGCCGTGCCAATTAGTTGCTCCCGCTCCGCGGTGACCCGCTATCGGGGCCAAGCTTCTGCGCGACGCGCAGCACTGCGCTGCGACAGCGCGGATTGGCCGCGACCTCGGCGTCTGATGGGAACATCGCCTTGCCCACCAGCCTGGCGACCGGCTGCGGCAATTCGACCGCGCGCAGCGGCACGCCCTTCGGCGGCTGCGGGGGATGCGCCGCGTCGCGCAGGAAGCGTTTGACGATGCGATCTTCGAGGGAATGAAAGCTGATCACGGCCATGCGTCCACCCGGTGCCAGTCGATCGAGGGCCCGCGGCAGGACTAGCGACAGTTCCTCAAGCTCCCGATTGACGTGAATCCGTAAAGCCTGAAAAGTCCGCGTCGCCGGGTGCTGGCCCGGTTCCCGCGTGCGGACTGTTTGCGCCACGAGCGCGGCAAGCTGTCCTGTCCCTGAAATACCGTGCTCGCCCCGAGCAGCAACAAGCGCCTTTGCAATCGCATGAGCAAACCGTTCTTCGCCATAGTCTCTGATCACCTTTTCTATTTCTGGTTGCGATGCCCGCGCCAGGAACTCGGCGGCGGTCTCCCCCTGCGTCGTATCCATGCGCATGTCCAGCGGCGCATCGAAACGAAAACTCATGCCCCGTTCGGGCGTGTTCAGTTGCGGCGACGAAACGCCGATGTCCAGCAGCACGCCAGCCACCTGCCCGACGCCGAGCCGGTCCAGCACCGTGTCGAAATCGCTGAACGCCGCATGGACCAGGGTGAAGCGCGGATCCGCAATCGATGCGCCGGCCGCGATCGCCGCCGGATCGCGATCCAGCGCGATCAGCCGGCCCTCTGGCCCGAGCGCGGCGAGGATCGCCCGGCTGTGGCCGCCGCGACCGAAGGTGGCATCGACGTAAGTTCCCTGGGGCTGAATCGCCAGCGCTGCCACCGACTCGGCGAGCAGCACGCTGACGTGGGAGTCGACACTCACAACGCAAGGTTTTCCAGGCCCGGAGGCAGAAGCTTGTCGCCGACGGCGAAGATCGCATCCTGCTGCGCCTTCCAGCCGGCATCCGACCAGATCTCGAAGTGGCGGCCCTGGCCGATCAGCCAGATTTCCTTTTCCAACCCGGCGTAGCGGCGCAGCGAGGGCGAGAGCAGCAGGCGTCCGGCGCCGTCGAGTTCCACATCCTCGGCGAAGCCCACCAGCAGGCGGCGGACCATGGCGGCTTCGGGCTGCAGGCTGGATGCGGCCAGAATCTGGTCGCGGATAGGCTCCCAGGCCGGTCCGGGATAGAGCAGCAGGCAGCGGTGCGGATGGGCAGTCACCACCAGACGGCCCTGACCGATCACCGCCAGCGCGTCGCGGTGCCGACTGGGCACCGCCATGCGGCCCTTGGCATCTAGATTCAGCGACGTCGCACCTTGGAACATTCCGTCTCCCCCGGCAGGATTCAGACCATCAATCGATCAAATTTCCCACCAAACCCCACTAAGACCCACTTTAAGACACATTTTGACCGGGGTCAAGATCGAAAAGGGCTATTTTTCCAAGCGCAACAAAGGCTTAGACGCGGAACCCAAGAAATTTTGTGAAATTTTTTCTCAATAAAATCAGTATGGATACAAGGCATACTGAATGTGATTTATGAGAAGAAGCGATGCTCGATGGGGAATTCGCCGTCCGCTACGACTGGCGCGACCCACGCCCTTGTTTCGGGATGCCGGGGATGGCATTGAAAGGCCTCGCTACGGCGCGGCCGACTTAACGAAAGGCAGCAGAAAGCGCGCAAGGCGACATCGAGCGCAGCGAGCAAATCAGGAACCCCCCGCGAGGGGGGCGAAGGGGGGCGGGTGTTTGGAAAATGCCAACTTCAATGATGCGGGGTGGTGTGTCCCGCATCATGAAAGTTGGCTCAGGCCAGGCGTCGGCCCATCGCCTCGCCCATCCGAATCGCCCCTTGCGGCGCCCAATCGGGATTGAAGCCCAGCGCGGCGCGAGGGAACAGCATCACCACGGTCGAACCGAGCAGGAAACGGCCCATTTCGTCACCCTGGCGGTAGCGCAAGTCCTGATCCTCGTAGCGCCAATCGCGCAGATGGCCGGGGCGCGGCGGATTCACCACGCCGTGCCAGACCGTGGCCATGCTGCCGACGATGGTGGCGCCGACCAGCACCATGACGAATGGCCCGCGCTCGCCCTCGAACACGCAGACCACGCGCTCGTTGCGCGCGAACAGGCCCGGCACGCCGCGCGCCGTCACCGGATTCACCGAAAACAGGTCGCCCGGCACGTGGATCATGCGCGTGAGTTTTCCCGCGCAGGGCATGTGGATGCGGTGGTAGTCCTTCGGGCTCAGGTAGAGCGTAGCGAACACGCCGTTCTCGAATTTGGAAGCCAGCGCCGCATCGCCGCCCACCAGCGCGGTGGTCGAGTAGCCGTGGCCCTTGGCCTGGAATATCCGGTCGCGCTCGATGGCGCCGAACTGGCTGATCGCGCCGTCGACCGGGCAGACGAAATCGGCATTGGCCAGCGGCCTCGCGCCCTCCTTCAGCGGCCGGGTGAAAAATTCGTTGAAGCTGGCATACGCGGCAATGTCCGGATCCGCGGCCTCGGCCATGTTCACGCCATAGCGAGCGACGAACCAGCGGATCACCGACGTCGTCAGCCCACCGGCTTGCGCCGAGGCAAGCTTGCCGGCAAGCGCGGTGAGGGCCTGTTTCGGCAGCAGGTACTGGGACAGGACGGCGAGGCGATCGGACACGTCGGCGGCGGCGCGGGAAAGGAGGCGCGGATTATAGCGGCGCGGGCACGGCCGCCACTACTGCCGGCGCTTGAGCAGGGCCGTCAATACCGGTGGCGTGACCAGCGTGGTGAGGATCACCATCATGACGATGACCGAGAACATCGCCTCGTTCATGACACCCAACTGTTTGCCGACCATGGCGAATATCAGGCCGACCTCGCCGCGCGGCACCATGCCCCAGCCCACCAGCCAGCGTCCCGACGACCCAGCGGCAAGGCCCGCGGCGAGCTTGCCGGCGATCGCCGCCACCGTGACGCCGGCGCCGACTCCCAGCACGGTCGGGTCGGCCAGCGTCTTGAGGTCCACCTGCATGCCGGTCAGGACGAAGAACACCGGCACGAAGAAGTAGCCGATCGGCTCGATCATGTGCTCGTGCTGGTGGCCGCCGTGCTTCTTCAATATCGGCAGCAGGCGCTCGGCCAGGGCGGGTTCGCCCTTCGGCAGCAGCGGCTCGATTTCGCGCACGATGGCCGGGCGGTCGAAGTCGCGCAGGAACATCGGTTCGAACAGCAGGCCGGCGGCGAAGGCGCCGATGATCGGCGCCAGGCCAATGGCATGCGCCAGCCAGGCGAGGAACAGGCCGGTGGCCAGCACCTGGGCGAACAGCATCGATGGCCCCGCATCGAGTTGGGCCAGCCAGCGGCTGGAGTGCGGCGCAATCATGCGCCCGATCCAGATCGAACCGGCGAGGAAAATCACTGCCTGGGCGATGATGCCGCCGACCTGACCGACGCTGACCGAACCCGCCTGCACCAGGCTGGAGACCACGGCCAGTATCACCAGGCCCAGCACGTCGTCGATCACCGCCGCCCCGAGCACGATGCGCGCCGCAGGCGTGTCGAGCTTGCCCAGGTCGCGAAACACCCGCCCGGTGATGCCGACCGACGTGGCCGAAAGCGTGGCGCCGAGGAAAAGATAGGCGTTGTGCGACAGTCCTGGCAGCAGCCACGGCCCGACCACCCAGGTGCCCAGTACGAAGGGCACGACAATGCCCACCAAGCCGACCGCGAGCGCGCGCGGACCGACCTTGATCAGGTCAGCAAGCCGCGTCTCCAGGCCGATCTGCAGCAGCAGCACGATGACCCCGAGTTCGGCGATGAAGGCGATGACCGGATCCTTCGGGATGGCCTCGAAACCCGTGAAGCCCACCAGCGCAAGATTCCCCAGCACCACGCCAAGCAGCAGTTCGCCGAGCACGGCAGGAAAGCCGACGCGCTGCGCCAGCGGCGCGAAGAGGCGCGCGCTCATCAGGATCAGCGCCAGCCACAGCAGGTTGATGCCGACCACGTCGGAACCCGCGGCCCAGGCCGGCGCGGCGGCTAAGCAAAGCAAAAAGGCCCCCGCTCTGGGCGGAGGCCTCGACCGGCGAACCCGCCGGATGGGAATCACCGGCCTTGCGCGGAGAGCGCGGCGATCCGCTCTTCCATGCTCGGGTGGCTGGCGAACAGTGCCATCAGGCCCTTCCCGCCGGCGATACCGGAACTCGCCAGGCTCTTCGGCAGGGGCTCCACCGACAGGCCGCCGAGGCGCTGCAGCGCCGAGATCATCGGCCGCGGCGAACCCATCAGGCCGGCGGCGCCGGCATCGGCGCGGAACTCGCGCTGGCGCGAGAACCAGGCGACGATGATGCTGGCCAGTATCCCGAACAGGATGTCGCAGACGATCACCGTGATCGTGTAGCCGATGCCGGGACCGGAGGAGTCGCTGCCGCGGCGCAGGAAGCTGTCGACCAGGTAGCCGACGATGCGCGAGACGAAGATGACGAAGGTATTGACCACGCCCTGGATCAGCGTCAGCGTCACCATGTCGCCGTTGGCGACGTGGCTGACCTCGTGCGCCAGCACGGCCTCGACCTCCTCCTTGCTCATGCTCTGCAACAGGCCGGTGGACACCGCCACCAGCGAGTTGTTCTTGCTCGGACCGGTGGCGAAGGCATTCGGCGCACCCTCGTAGATGGCCACTTCCGGCATCGCGATGCCGGCCTTTTGCGCCTGCTTGCGCACCGTTTCGACCAGCCAGAATTCGGTCGAGGTCGACGGGCTGTCGATGATGCGTGCGCCGGTCGACCACTTGGCCATCATCTTCGACATCAAGAGCGAAATGAAGGAGCCGCCGAAGCCCATGAGACCGGCGAACACCAGCAGCATGCCGAGGTTGAGTCCGTTGGCATGGAGGAAGCGATTCACCCCCAGCACGCTGGCGGCGATCGACAACACCAGCATCACGGCGATGTTGGTGACCAAGAACAGCACGATGCGTTTCATTGCAATCTCCCGAAAAAGACCCTGGCCGGAGCCGCACGCCGGCCGGGATCGGCCGACGGCACCTGAGGCCTTCATTGTGAAGGCTTAGATGCAGCGATTCTACGAAAATTCAAGCTTCCTACAAACCGAACAACAAATGACGTTAACTTCGTAAAATACGAAAATGAAATCCGCTGCGCTGAACTTCCACCACCTGCGCTACTTCTGGGTCGTCGCCCGCGAAGGCAGCGTCACGCGTGCGGCGCGGCGGCTCGGCGTCGCGGTACAAACCATCAGCGTGCAGATCGCCCGGCTCGAACAATCGCTCGGCAGATCGCTGCTGGTACCGCAGGGCCGGCGCCTGGTGCCGACCGAGGCCGGGCGGCTGGCGGTGGCCTACGCCGACCAGATTTTCCAGCTCGGCGAACGCATGGATGCCGCGTTGCGCGAGACCGATGCGGCGAACACCTTGCGCCTGGCGGTCGGCATCTCCGATGCGCTGCCCAAGCTGATCGCCTATCGCCTGATGGAAGCCGTGTTCCACCTGCCGCAGCAGGTGCGCCTGGTCTGCCGCGAAGGCGAGTTCGACACCCTGCTCGCCGAACTCGCGCTGCATCGGCTCGACGTGGTGCTGACCGACCGGCCGGCGCCCCACGGTGGCAACCTCAAGGTGTTCAGCCACGCGCTGGGCGAGTTCGAGATCACGCTGTTCGGCGCGCCTACTCTGGCTTGGCGCTACCGCAAGGATTTCCCGCACAGCCTCGGCGCTGCGCCGATGCTGCTGCCGACGCGCGGCAACGCACTGCGCGGCCAGATCGAGCGTTGGCTGGAAACCCATGACGTGGCGCCGCTGATCGTCGGTGAATTCGAGGACAGCGCGCTGCTGACGACCTTCGGCCGCGCCGGCATCGGCCTCTTTCCGGCGCCTTCGGTGCTGGGCGCCGACATCGCGGCGCAGTTCGGCGCCGAAGCGGTCGGCGTACTGGACGAGGTGCGCGAGCAGTACTACGCGATTTCCAACGAGCGGCGCATCCGCCATCCGGCGGTCGAGGCGATCCGCAAGGCGCCGGTGAGCTGGAGCCCGGCAGCCGCCGCCTGACTCCTTACTGGTAGCCCGGCGCGCCGACCGGAGCCGGTGTCGGTGAGTCCGCAGGCACCACCTTCTGCACCTGAACGGCAGCCGCCGGACCTTCCTTGTGCTTTTCGTGGGGATGCCAGCCGAGGATCGCCAGCAGGGCGAAGAACCCGACCACGTAACCGATGGGAATGAACCAGCCGTGGCGCAGCCACTGGCCGACCGACTTCGCCTCGGGAAACAGGTTGGCCACGGCGACGCCGGCCGAGGAGCCGAACCACAGCATCGAGCCGCCGAAACCGACAGCGTAGGCGAGGAAGCCCCAATCGTAGCCGCCCTGCTTCAGCGCCAGTGCGGTCAGCGGAATGTTGTCGAACACCGCCGAGATGAAGCCCAGCGCCAGCGCAGTCGACCAGGATGCCGGCGGCAGCTGTTCCACCGGCATCATCGAGGCGCAGGTCACCAGCGCCAGCAGGAACACCGAACCCTTGAAGGCGCCGGGTATCAGGCTCCACTCCGGCTTGCGCAAGGGCACCGCCACCAGCAGGGCGATGCAGACGGCGGCGCCGAGGAAGGGGAAGTGCTCGGCCATGGCGGCAAACTTCAGGTTCACGGTGACATTGGTAACGATGGCGGCGACCAGGATGAAGACCACGATGCCGACCCGCGCCCAGTCGATATGGTGCGCCGCCTGGAAGTCGCGGCTGATGGCCATGTGCTTGTGCTGCAGCAGCGCCGCCGGAATGCCGAACACCACCAGTGCCACGGCGGCGGCGATGTAGGCCTCGACCACGTCGAGCGGGCTGACGCCGTCCAGCCACATCATGGTCGTCGTCGTGTCGCCGACCACCGAACCGGCGCCGCCGCCGTTCGAGGCCGCAACGATGGCGGCGAGGTAGCCGATATGCACCTTGCGCTTGAACACGCTGGCCGCCACCGTGGCGCCGATCAGCGCGGCGGCGATGTTGTCGAGGAAGCCGGAGAGGACGAAGATGATCACCAGCAGCATGAAGGGGCCGAGCCAGCCCTCGGGCAGCAGCTTGGGCAATACCTCCGGCACCCCGCTGTCCTCGAAATGCCGCGCCAGCAACGCAAACCCGACCAGCAGGCCGAGCAGGTTGGCCAGCAGCACCCATTCGTGCGCCATATGCACGCCGAAGCCGGCAAGGCCGGCGCCGGTCTTGAAACCGGTGAACAGGATCTTGTAGGTGGCGATGGTGGCCAGCCCCGCCAGCGCCACCTGCAGCACGTAGTGGTGGAACAGCGCGACACCGAGCAGCGTCGCCGCAAAAAGGATGAAATCCACCGGGATGCCGAACAAGGCAGGCGAGGTCACCGCCGCATCGGCCGCCTGCGCCGCGGACGCCGCGAGCAGCATGGCGAAAGCGGCCAGCCAGCGGCCCGCCAGTGGCAGGGATTTGTACAAGCGATGCAAAGCCATCATCTCCAACCACTCCTCCTCGTTTTTGTCGGCCGATTGTAGCAGCCTGCCGGCCGGCGAAACCTGCACCGGAGCGGGTTCGTGGTCGGGATTCTCGCGGAATACGCTAAACTTCGAGCCTTACAGAGAGTGAAAGTCCAGCCATGAGAATTCTGCTTCCGGTCGATGGTTCCGAGCATTCCGAGCGCGTCGCCCGGCATGTCATCCAGTTGGCAAAGAACAGCATTGCCTGCGACGTCGTGCTGCTCAACGTCCAGCCGCCGATCGACGCGCCGGAACTTCGCGGCCACATGCCGCTGCGCGAGATCGAAGCCATGCAGGAAACCCGTGCCGGCGACGCCCTCGTTTCGACACGGGCGTTGCTCGACGCCGCGGGTGTCTCCCATGAAGCCATGGTGGTGCTGGGCCCCGTCGCAGAAAGCATTGCCCGCATCGCCGCCGAGCGCGAATGCGACGTCATCGTGCTTGGCCGCCAAGGTACCGGCAAGCTGGCCGCCGCCCTCATGGGAACGGTCGCCAGGGACGTGATCTACCTCTCGCCTTGCCCGGTGACGGTGGTCAAGTAAGCATGCCGCCCGCCGCTTCTCGTCAGTTTCGATCTACTGCACGTCCTCGGCGGCGACCGGCGATTCCAGTCCCGCCGCGCGAAAAGCCTTGCCCATCATCACCATGCCGGCATGGGGCAGATTGAGCCCGGCACTGAAGTAGATCAGCTCGAACACGGCGTCCGCCTTGTCCGCGGCGACCACCGCGGTAAAAACCTGCTTTTCGTCTGAATACACCCTGTGGCGCAGGCTGTGCGTGCCGATGCCGCGCGCATGGTGGAAGCTGGTGCTGACCACGCCGAGTTCGCGGCGCAGCGCCTCCATCACCTCGGCGCCGCGCCCGGCGGGCATGATGCAGGTGATGACGCGATACTCGCCGCGTGGTGGCGGCGGCCTGAGCTCCTCAGCCATGGTGGCCGAAGCGCGCGGCGATTTCCGGCGGCACGTAGGTCGCCATCTTGTCCAGCGGCGACATGTAGATCATGCCCATGCCCGGCGTATCCAGTTTGGCGGCGACATAGACGCGCTCGAAGATGTGGTCGGCGTGGTCGGCCGGAACCACGATGTAGATCACTTCCTTCTCGGCATTCACGGTAATGCCCAGTACGCCGAGGTGCTTTTGTCGCACGCCCATGCCACGCGCGTAGAAGATGGTCGCGCCCTGGGCGCCGGCGTCCGTCGCCGCGTCGACCACGGTGTCGGCGACCCCGCGCTGGACGATGCAGGTGATCAGGACCGCATCCGTCAGGACCACGATTTCGTCGCGTTGTTTCATGCCTAGCTTTCCCCTCGCGCAGCGACTTCCGCCCTGCGGCGGATCCAGAAGCCCACCAATAGAACCGAAACGATCGGACCCAGCGACGCCATCGCCAGGATGCCGAAGCCTTCCGCGACACCCACGGCCTGACCCAAGCCGAGGCCGAGCGCCAGCACCAGCGGCACCGTGACCGGGCCGGTGGTCACCCCGGCACTGTCCCAGGCCAGCGCGACATACTCTTCACTGGACCAGGCCGTCGCGACCAGGGCCAGCGTGTAGCCGCCCAGCAGCAGGGGCAGTATCGACCAGGCGAAAACGATCTTGGCGACTCCCAGCGCGATGCCCAGTGCGACGCCAACGGCAACCGCCTGGATCAGCAGTCGTTTGGGGAAGGCGCCGTCGGTCAGGTTTTCCACCGTGGTGCCCATGGCGTTGAGCGCCGGTTCGGCCACTGTGGCGCCGTAGCCCAGGGTGGCGGCGAAGACCAGGGTCAGGCCGATGCCGAGCGGGTACGGGTAGAGCGCGTCGCCGCCCCCGACCGCGCTGAACGCCGCCGGTACCGTGGCCCCTGCCTGGTTGCCGAGCGGAACCAGCCCGACGCTGAGGCCCAGGTTGAACAGGGCCATGCCCAGCACCGCGACCACCACGCCATAGGCAATGATGTTGCGCTGCTTCACCGCCGCACCCACCAGGAAGCGCTGTACCAGCCAGAGCAGCAGGATCAGCGGCACGATGGCGCGCAATGCGGCGACCAGTTCGGCCGCCGGCGTTTCATCCCACCAGGCTGCCGTGCCACCAGCGCCGACTATTGATGGCAGGGCGGCCGGATCGGGCATTTCGCCGACCAGGCCGATACCGACCAGGATCACCGCAAACGCAGGAAACAGCGAGGCCAGGGTGACGATGCCGAAGCCGGCGAGCGGATTGTCTTCCTGTCCCGCCGCGGCGGCCACGCCTATGCCCAGCGCCAGCACCAGGGGCACGGTCACCGGCCCGGTGGTGATGGCGCCGCAATCCCAGGCCAGTCCGATGATCGGCGCCAGGCGCGGGTCGAGACCGGCATAGGTGGTCAGGGCCAGGCATGGCAGCAAGGTCGCGATGACAAGGGTCTTCATGCGCCAGGCGAAGAAGAAGCGCAGCATGCCCACCACCACGGCAAGGCCGACGCCGATCCCGACGGCCAGCACCAGGCGGTCGGGATAGCGCGTCAGCAGCAGATGCAGCCAGGGCGCCCGCAGGGGATCGACACCCCCGCCGGCCGCCCGCAGGGCGCCGATCGCCGGCTCGGCAAAGGTCGCGATGCCGCCCAGCAGGAAGGCAAAGCCGAGCACCACCGCGGGCGCCGCCCGATTGGGCAGGTTGAAGCCGATGCTTTCGGCGAAGGGCATCAGGCCGTACTTGACGCCGTCCATGAAAAGCATGAGCCCCAGCATCACGGCCAGCATGCCGAACGCGATCAGCTCGCCCTCCCGCACATCGGCGCGCAATGCAGCGATCTGGAACAGGGCGAGGAACAGCGCCAGCGGCACCACGGCGCGCAATTGCTCGAGGAAGCGCACGCTGACATAGGGCGTCAGCAGCCGATGCACGTCCACCAGTCGCAGGCTGCGCGCGCGTGACCATTTACCGGCATCGGCATGCACATCCCTGTAGCTGACGCGCCGCTGTTTGACGCGCACGGCGCTGAGGAACTCGCCGTAACGCAAGCGCGGCTGCAGTACTGGGTCGGTCATCGGGGCGAGGAAAGGGTGGCCGGATATCGAAGGCCCATTTTACCCAGGTCAAGATTGCGAATGCGGCCGCAGGCTATGATTACCTCATGCATTCCAACCTGCTGTCGATCCTGCTGCTGCTCACCGCCGCCGTCGGCGCGGTCTTGATCGCGCGCCGCCTCAAGCTGCCCTCGATGCTGGCCTACCTCGCCATCGGCATCGCCCTGGGGCCGCACGGACTGGCCTTGCTGGCGGAAAGCGAGGAAGTACAGGGCTTCGCCGAGTTCGGCGTGGTGTTCCTGATGTTCACCATCGGACTCGAATTCAGCCTGAAGCGCCTGCAGGCGATGCGCAACCTGGTGTTCGGTTTCGGTTCCGCGCAAATGGCGCTGACCGCGCTCGGTACCGGACTGGTGACGGCGCTGGCCTACGGACAGGGCTGGCGCGGGGGCATCGCCGTCGGCCTGGCGGTGGCCATGTCATCGACCGCGATCGTGGCCAAGATGCTCTCCGACCGCTTCGAACTGCATTCGAGGTCCGGGCGCCAGACCATGGGCGTGCTGCTGTTCCAGGACCTCGCGGTGGCGCCCTGCCTGATCCTGCTGCCTGCGCTGGCGGCCTCCGGCGAAGACCTGTGGCGTTCGCTGGCCTTGGCGGCGGCCCAGATGGTCCTCGTCCTGGCGCTGTTGATCTGGCTCGGGCAGAAGCTGATGGGGCGCCTGCTCGATGCCGCGGCCCGGGTTCGCTCCAACGAGCTGCTGGTGCTGACCACGCTGTGGATCGTGGTCGGGCTTTCCTTCCTCACGGCACAAAGCGGGCTTTCGCTCGCGCTGGGCGCCTTCGTCGGGGGCATGCTGATTTCGGAAACCGTGTATCGCCACCAGGTGGAAGGCGACATCCGGCCGTTTCGTGACATCCTGCTCGGCCTGTTCTTCGTCACGGTGGGCATGCTGCTCGACATCCATTATGTGTTGGCCAATGCCCACAAGCTGCTGCTGGCCGTGGTGCTGCTGATCGCCGGCAAGGCCCTCGTCATGCTGATCGTGACGCGCATCGCGCGTACACCGCTGGTGGCCAGCCTGCGCACGGCGGCCCAACTGGCGCAGGCCGGCGAGTTCGGCCTTGTGCTGATCGAACTGGCGCGCCAGCTCAAGCTGATCAACGACAGCGCCTTCCAGATCACGCTCTCGGCGATGCTGCTGTCGATGTTCATCGCGCCCTTCCTGATCGCCCGCGCCGCGCGCCTTTCCGGCGACATGGGGCGCGGCGACTGGGCGCACAAGGCCACCGTGATCCACGACATCGCGGTGCACAGCATCGACCTCGGCGAGCACGTGGTGGTATGTGGCTACGGGCGCACCGGCGGGCGCATCGCCGAATTCCTCGCCATCGAAAGCATTCCCTTCATCGCGCTGGACGTCGACCCGCAGCGCATCGCCGACGCACGGGCCGAGGGCATCAATGTCGTCTTCGGCAATGCCGACCGCCGCGAGGTATTGCAGGCGGCCGGCATCGCCCGCGCGCGCGCCGTTGTGGTCACCTATCCCGACGCGCACTCGGCGGAACGCGTGGTGCGCATCGTGCGCGCGACCCGGCCCGACATTCCGATCGTGGTGCGCACCACCGACGACAAGGATGTGGCCCGGCTCAAGGCCGCCGGCGCCACCGAGGTGATTCCCGAAGTGCTGGAGAGCAGCCTGCTGATCGCCGCCGAAACCCTGGTCCAGGCCGGCATCCCGATGGAGCACGCGATCCAGCACGTGCGCGAAGTCCGCGCCGCGCGCTATGCCTCGCTGCGCGAGTTCTACCAGCCGGCGAAGAAGTAAGCGACCTCCCCGACCGCTTAAGCGCGCTTTAAGCGGTGCCCTCCATGATGCGCGGCACTGATCATCCATGGAGGTTCACATGCGCAAGCTGTTCATCATCGCCGCCCTGCTCGCCGCCGCCGGTGCCCGGGCCGAAACCCCGCGCGATTTCCTGACCCGCTTCGAAAAAGAGGCCGGCAGCGCCGCCTCCGCCGAGCGCGGCGCGCGCTTCTTCAACAGCAAGCAGGGCGGCGAGTGGAGTTGCGCCTCCTGCCACACCGACAAGCCGACCCAGGCCGGACGCCACGCCAGGACCGACAAGCCGATCGCGGCGCTGGCGCCGGTGGCGAATGCGGAGCGCTTCACCGACGCCGCCAAGGTGGACAAGTGGTTCCGCCGCAACTGCAACGACACAGTGAATCGCCTTTGCAGCGCGCAGGAAAAGGCCGACGTCATGGCCTGGCTGCTGACCCTCAAATAGGCCGGAGATTCTTATGAAACGACTGATAGCCACCGCCCTGCTGCTGTTCGCCGTGAGCGCCCATGCCGACAACTACCGCCTGCCGAAGCACGGGGCCTTCGAGGAAGAATGCGCTTCCTGCCACATGGCCTTTCCGCCGCAGATGCTGCACGCCGATTCCTGGCGCGCGATGATGGGCGACCTCGCGCACCACTTCGGATCGGATGCCAGCCTCGACGAAAAACGCCGTGCCGCCATCACCGACTTTCTGGTCACCCACGCCGGCGGCCGCAAGACCGGCACCACGCGCGACGCTTCCGGCAAGCCGTTGCTGCGCATCACCGAGACCGCGCGCTTCGAAAGGAAGCATCGCGAGATCGCCGCCGCGACCTGGAAGCGCGCCTCGATCAAGAGCCCGGTTAACTGCACGGCCTGCCACCGCCAAGCGGCGGCCGGCGACTACAGCGAACGTTCGATCAACATCCCCAAGTGAGGGCAGCCATGAATGCAGACAGCACACCGGTTCGCGTCTGGGACCTGCCGACGCGCATCTTCCACTGGTCGCTGGCGACCAGTTTCGTCATCGCCTTCGCCACCGCGGAATCGGAGAAGCTGCGCGACATCCACGTCCTGGCCGGCTACGCCATGGCCGGGCTGATCGCCTTCCGCATCCTGTGGGGCTTCGTCGGCGGCGGCCATGCGCGCTTCGCCGACTTCCTGCCGACGCCGACCACAGTCATCGACTACCTGAAGTCCCTGCTGGGCGGAAAGCCGCAGCACTACGTCGGCCACAATCCGGCCGGCGCGGTGGCGGTCTTCCTCCTGCTCGGATTCGGCATCACCGCCGCCGCCAGCGGCTACGCCACCTACAACGAGTTCGGCGGGGATTTCATGGAGGAAGTCCACGAAGCTGCTGCCAATGGCATGATGGCGATGGTCGGCATCCACCTGGCCGGCGTGGTCGTCAGCAGCTGGCTGCATGGAGAGAATCTGGTCAAGGCGATGATCACGGGACGCAAGCACATCCGCCATGAGAATCCTGCTGGTTGAAGACGATGCCCTGCTGGGCGACGCGCTGCAGGCCGGCCTGAAGCAGGCCGGCCACGCCGTCGACTGGACGCGCGACGGCGTCAGTGCGGAAACGGCGCTGGCGACCGGGGACTATGCCGCCGTGGTGCTCGACCTGGGCCTGCCACGCAAGGACGGGCTCGACGTGTTGCGCTGGCTGCGCGCCAAGAAGCGTGCGCTGCCGGTGCTGATCCTTACCGCGCGCGACACCGTCGATGACCGCATCAAGGGACTCGACGCCGGCGCCGACGACTACCTGGTGAAGCCCTTCGACCTCGGCGAACTGAACGCCCGGCTGCGCGCCCTGTTGCGCCGCGCCGGCGGCCAGCCGGCGCCGGTGCTGACGGCTTCCGGCATCACGCTAGACCCGGCGACGCACGCGGTGAGTTGCGCCGGCAAGGCGGTTGAACTCTCGGCCAAGGAATACGCGCTGCTCCACGCCCTGATGCAGCAGACGGGACGCGCCCTGTCGCGCGCCCAACTCGAACAACATCTCTATGCCTGGGGCGAGGAAATCGGCAGCAACACGATCGAGGTCTACATCCACCACCTGCGCCGCAAGCTCGGTGCGGAAGCGATCCGCACCCTGCGCGGCATCGGCTACGTGATCCCCAGGGACGCCGCCGCATGATGTCCCTGCGCCTGCGCCTGGTGCTGCTGACCACCGCCGCGGTGGCAGTGGTGTGGCTGGTTACCGCCGCCTTCACCTGGCGCTCGGCGCTGCACGAGATCGAGGAACTGCTCAACCATCCCCCCGCCACGGCCAGCCATATGCGGGAGGAGCGCGCCGAACTCGCCGCCGAAATCGCCGAGCACCTGCTGAAGCCCATGCTTTTCGCCCTGCCTGGGCTGGCCCTGGTGCTGCTGGTCGCGGTCGGCGTTTCGCTGCGGCCCCTGCGCCGCCTGGCCGACGACGTCGCGGCACGCGCGCCGCACCGGCTGACGCCGATCACGGACAGCGGCACGCCGCGCGAGATCCTGCCGCTGGTGCAGCGACTGAACGAGCTCTTCGTCGGGATCAAGCGGGCCCTGGAGAACGAGCGCCGCTTCACCGCCGACGCCTCGCACGAGCTGCGCACGCCGCTGGCCGCGCTCAAGGCCCAGGCCCAGGTCGCGCTGGCCGCCACCGACGAAACCCAGCGCCGCCACGCGCTGGACCAGATCCTGGTCGGCTGCGACCGGGCCACGCATCTGCTCACCCAGTTGCTGACCCTGGCGCGACTCGATGCCGACAGCGGTGAGGCATTGCAGCCACTGGCCCTGCGCCCGATCGCCGCCGACGTACTGGCGGACGCCGCCGGCGAGGCCATCGCGCGCAACTGCGAACTGGTGCTGGCCGACGGCGATGCGCGGGTGCGCGGCGACGTCGCGCTGCTGCAGGCCATGCTGCGCAACCTGGTGCACAACGCGCTGCGCCACGCCGCGCCTTCCCGCGTCGAGGTGCACATCGAACGGCAGGGCAAGCGCGCCGTGCTGAGCGTCAGCGACGACGGCAGGGGCCTTCCGGAGGCGGAAATCGAGGCCGTGCAGCAGCGCTTTCGCCGTGGCGCCAGCGCCGACTTTTCGGCTGCCGTCCGCGGCGGTGACGCGGGCGAACAGAACATTCCGGGCAGCGGCCTCGGACTGTCGATCGTTCGCCGCATCGCCGAAGTCCACCGCGGCAGCCTGTTGCTCGAGCAAGGGCCGGACGGCCGCGGACTTGTCGCACGCATACATTTGCCGGCGATCAATTAGTCCCGCTGCGGGGCGCTGGATAATTGGCGCATGAACCTCCCCCCCGAATCGTCGTCCAAACCCGACCCACCGCCGTGGCACGCGCTGCCCGCCGCCGACGCATTGGCCGATCACGGCGTGCGCCCGGACCACGGCCTGACCGAAGACGAGGCGGCGGCACGCCTGGCGCGCCATGGCCCCAATCGACCCAGCCAGCAAGCCGGACGCAGCGCTCTCTCGCGTTTTCTCGGCCAGCTCACCGAGCCGCTGGTGCTGGTACTGATCGGCGCCGGCGCGGTCACCGCCGCGCTGGGCGAATGGGTGGACAGTTCGGTGATCTTTGGCGTCGTGGCCATCAATGCAGTGATCGGCTACCTGCAGGAAGGCAAGGCCGAGGCGGCACTGGCGGCGCTGGCCCGCGCCGTGGCGACCGAGGTCACGGTGCTGCGCGACGGCCGCCGGCGGCGCATGGATGCCGTACACCTCGTGCCCGGCGACGTGGTCTGGCTCAGCGCCGGGGACAAGGTACCGGCCGACCTGCGCATCATTTCCGGGCGCCAGTTGCGCACCGTCGAGGCCGCGCTGACCGGCGAAGCCGCGCCGATCGACAAGCACCACGACGGATTGCCGCCGGACACCCAGCTCGCGGACCGGCGCAACATGGCCTACGCCGGCACCACCGTGGTCGCCGGCCAGGGCCATGGCCTCGTCGTCGCCACGGGTGACGCCACCGAGACCGGGCGCATCTCGGGCCTGATCGCCAGCGCACCCGAAATCGCCACGCCGCTGACGAAGAAGATGGGCGAGTTCGCCGGCCTGCTGCTGTGGGTGATCCTCGGCCTGGCAGCGCTGACCTTCGTCATCGGCGTGATGCGCGGCGAACCGATGACGGCAATGCTGATGGCGGCGGTGGCGCTCGCCGTCGGCGCGATCCCGGAAGGCCTGCCCGCGGCGATGAGCATCACGCTCGCCATCGGCGTCAGCCGCATGGCCAAACGCCGCGCCATCATCCGCCACCTGCCGGCGGTGGAAGCGCTGGGCAGTACCACGGTGATCTGCTCGGACAAGACCGGCACGCTGACCGAGAACGCGATGACAGTCACCGAACTGTGGGCGGCCGGCACCAGCGTCACCGTTACGGGCCATGGCTACGATCCCGAAGGTTCACTCGGCGGCGGCGAACCCGGACCGGCGCTGCGCGAGGTGCTGATCGCGGCTGCGCTATGCAACGACGCCGCGCTAAGCCTCGAAAGCCGGCGCTGGCTACACGCCGGCGACCCCACCGAAGTCGCGCTGCTGGTCGCGGCGCGCAAGGGCGGACTGGACGAGACCACCCTGCGCCATGTCTTTCCGCGCCAGGACGAACTCCCCTTCGATTCGGCGCGGCAGACGATGGCGACGCTGCACGACGTGGAAGGACGGCCGACGCTGTATGCCAAGGGCGCCATCGAGAAGGTCCTTCCCGCCAAGTTCAAGCTCGACAGCGAACTGATCAAGGTGTTGGCGCTGCCGAAGGCGACCTACAAGGCGATGATCGCTGAGCGGCCTAAAGGGTTCGGCGACGAACCCGGCAAGTACCACTCGGATGCGATATTCCTCATGGAGGGGCTGTCGCTCAAGGACGCCGTGGGCGCCTTCGACCCTCGTGAAGGCGTCGCTACGATGTGGCCGGGGAAGGACGTCATCTACCACCAGCGCTTGAGCGCGGAGCGCACGAAGACGCGGCTCAACAAGATGATGGGCTCGCCGGCGAAACCCGCGCGCCAGCATCTGCGTGAAGTGGCTGCACTTGGTCGATTGACGCGGCGTGACGACGCCGGTTC
>NZ_JAFLDR010000024.1 GCF_017302275.1 Sulfuritalea sp. | reverse complement strand
CTGGAAAAAGCGCTGGAATGTTACGAACTACTCCCAAGAGCCGGGGCGCTGCTGATGGCTACCTATGCTTATGATGATGCCCTTGCACAAGGCGACCTGCTCGCGTACCAGGGCCAGGTCGGCCCGCGCTTCGCCATCGAGCGAAGGCTCGCGCTCGAGTTCGCCGACCAGCACGGCGATGGTCGCCAGCGGCGTGCCCAGTTCATGCGCGGCGCCAGCGGCCAGCGCGCCCAGGGCCACCACGCGTTCGTCGCGCAGGGCCTGCTCGCGCGCGGCGGCGAGATCGCGGTCGCGTTCGCGGATCGAGGCGGTCATGCGCGCGACGAACCAGGCGATCATCGCCGCCGAGACCACGAAGGTCAGCCACATTCCGGCCAGGTGCAGGCGCGCGGCGCGGGCGACGTCGTCGATCGCCAGCGGCAGGTAGAACCCGGTCAGCAGCGAGTAGGCCAACACGGCCAGCACCGTCACCAGCGCCGTCAGCCGTCCCGGCAGCGACAGCGCGGCCACCGCAACCGGGATCAACAACAGCGAGATCAACGGATTGGCGGCGCCGCCGGAAAGGTAGAGCAGCACCGTCAGCGCCGCCAGATCGACGCAGAGTTGCCCGAACAGTTCGCCGGCCGGAACCGACGCCTGCGGCGATCGCCACTGCAGCCAGGCGTTGAATCCCGCCAGCGCCGCCAGCACTGCCAGCATGGGTGGCAGCGGAAGGGCCAGTCCGAGCAAAGTCGGCGCTGACGATACGGCAATTGCCGCTGCCAGCAACAGCCACCAGCGCAACAGGATGCTGCGGCGCTGGTCAAGGTAGAGGTTGGCGGCGCCGTCGGCGACCGGAAATGCTGGCATGCGCAGATTATCCGACACAGATCAAGGAAAAGTGCGCCATTGGTCTGCGACAATCGGTCGCATCAACACGCTATGGATGGAACACGATGCTGCGCTGTCTGCTATTCCTTTTTGCGCTGACCGTGGGCGGGTTTGCCCACGCGCAGAATCTGGAGAAGGGCAAGGAAATCAATACCACCTGCGCCGGCTGCCATGGTGACTTGGGTCAAGGCGGGTCGCGAGGCGAGTATCCGCGCCTCGCGGGCCAGGGTGCGAAGTACCTCGAAGCGCAGCTTCGCGCTTTCCGTGCCCGTACGCGCGTGAATATTCCGATGTATCCCTACACCCAGGAGCGGGAACTGCCCGACGAGGACATCAGGGACGTCTCGGCCTACCTGGCATCCATCGAGTTGCCTACCCAATGGCCGGTGTTCAAGGCCACGGATGACGCCCTGACCCGCCTTACGCTGACCGAGCGCGTCATGATCATTCCGCGCGTGCCTGGCAACCTTGCCAACGGTGAGGCGCTCTACCAGAAGCAATGCGTCACCTGCCACGGCAAGACCGGCCTGGGGCGGGGCATGTTCCCGATGCTGGTCGGGCAGTACACCAGCTACCTCAAGCGGCAGATGGAGAAATACATCAAAGGCGAACGGCCACACGACGAGGAAGCGGTGGGCGGCCTGCTCGACAAGCTGAAGGAAGACGACCTGCAGGACATCCTGGCCTATATCACCACCCTGCAGGACCAGAAATAGCCCGCTGCTACAGCACCGATTTCAGCTGCATGTCTTCCTTGATGATGTGGTCCACCAGCCAGTGGCGCAGCAGGCCGACCATGGCATCGCGGGCTTCTTCCGGCACGGCGAGCGTGGTGTGTGCTTCGCCGTGGGCTAGCTCCTGGATCGGCTTTGCCACTTGCTTCAGTTGTTCGATCAGCGTCAGATGTGCCTCCTTGTGCCTGGCGAAATTGGCATACTTGGCATCGAGCATCAGGCGCTCTTCGAACGTGAAATGCTGCCGGGTATAGGCAGCGAGGTCATCGATCGCGTTCAGCAACTTGCTCAGCGCATGCTCGCTCGTCAGGGCGACTTCCACGATATTGATCAGGTCGAACAGGTGTCGATGATCGCTATCGATCTGTCGGTATCCAGTACTTAAGGCGTCGCGCCAGACTAAGGGCATCGGGTTCTCCGTTGGCAATTTCGGCCATGCGGCGGGGGCCTGCCTCGACGATGACCCGTTGAAGGTTCCCGGTCCGACCGCCACCCATGATCGCCGTCAACGATACCATCCACGCCGGCCCCATTCGACGGCCGGACCGCCGCTCCCTCATGTGCGCAGGGTGTCACGCAGAACATCGGTCTTTTTCACCAGGTCGAGTACGGAACTGACTTCCATCTTCTGGAAGACCGCCGCGCGATGGGTCTTCACCGTATTGATCGAAATGCCAAGCTGACTGGCGATTTCGGCGTTCTTGCTGCCCTTGACCACCCGCCAGAAGACCTCCCGCTGCGCCGGCGACAGAGATTCGAAACCTCCCCGGATCTCCAGCTTTTTCCTGTCCCGCGCCCGGGTCGCTATCGGCGACGGCTTCTTGCCGACGGGCCGATTGTGGAATAGGTACTCGTCGAGGATGGCCACCAGTTCGCCGTCGTAGTCGATCTCGCGCTTCTCGCGGCGATCCAGCTGCTTGACCAGCTTGATGTCGAAACGGACACCATGATTGCCAATCCATTCCGTGGCGGTTTCCTCCAACTGCACGGCGAGCGCCTTTGGGCACTCCTTGTCTATCTGTTGTGAAATCCGCTTCAGTTGCCTCGCGATGCCGTTATGGGCAGCATTGTGGCCATTGGCGTGGGTGCGGCAGCTTGCAGTCCGTGGCTACAGTCCCATCATGCGTTCCTCGTAGGTCGCATGGCCGACGAGGAGCCCCCGCAAATCGCCGGTGATCGACGCCAGCGTCGACCGCTGCACTTTCGCATTGACACGTGGCATTGATCACACGAGGCATCCGGGGCGATGCAGACTTAGGCGCAGAAGCGCGCCGGTTCCTCCACTATGCTTTCGAGGATCAGATGCTGCTGGTCGATCTCGGCGTGACCGGTAGGACTGATACCCATGTGAGCGAATGTCCCTTAACAAAGGAGCGCAGTTCAACTATCCGTCTTGGCAACGCGAATGCCATCACCCCATGGGGTGATGACTTGCCGCCGACCGCCAGGTAGCGTGCGCCGCTTCTCTGGTCGCAAGGGGGCAGAGCAACCGCAATGAGCTACGAGCTAGCTTGGGAACCGCGCGGCTTTGCGCTCACCTTTTCCGGCCGGATTTCCTTCGACGACATCCGCAACGCCACCATCGACTATCAAAGCGATGTCCGCTTCGACCTCATCCGCTGCGTAGTCGCCGATTTCACGCGCATCACCGGCTGCGATGCCACCCCGTCCGAGGTGGACCGTCTCTGGGCTATCGACCTGGCGGCGGGGATCTCCAATCCGCGGATCAGGAAGGCCATCATTGCCACGTGTCCAGAGGTCGTCGCACTGGTGATGCACTACAAGGCCCAGGGGATTCCCGCCTGCCCCACCGCGGTGTCCTCCAGCCTCGGCGATGCCCGGCACTGGCTCGCCGTCGAGGAACACGCCTGAACCTGCCGCTGGCCGGATTCAGCCGGTGATGCGCAGGCCGGTCTTCTTGAGTATCGCGGTGCTGTAGAGGACGTCATGTGCGCGGCAGGCATCGCCAAGGAGCACGGCAATCTCGGCGACGCTTGCGGCGACTTCCTCTCGACCCTGCGAATGCACCATGGCGAACAGGTTGTAGGGCCAGTCCGGCAAGCGGCGCGGACGCCGGTAGCAGTGGGTGACGAAACCCAGCGCGCCGACCAGCGCCCCAAGCTCGTCGATGCGTGCATCGTCGACATCCCACACCGACATCCCGTTGGCGGTGTAGCCGATGGCGTAGTGGTTGGGCACGGCACCGATGCGGCGGATCACGCCGGTTTCCACCATGCGCCGCAAGCGGACGATGACCTCGCCGCCTGCGATGCCTAGTTCGTTGCCAACGACATCGAAGGGCCGCGAGACGCGCGGCAGGCCGCCCTGCGTGGCAACGATCAGGCGCCGGTCGAGCGCGTCGAGTTCGGGCTTGACCGCGGTTTCAGGCATGGAGTTTCATCTCGACGAAGTATTCGCGTTCCTTGGGGAAGGGAAATACCGGCAGGCCGGTTGCGGCCTCGATTGCGTCCACGGCCGCTGCGATGCCCTCCGGGGTCGCCGTGGCGAGCACGAACCACATGTTGAGCGCATGGTCGCGGCGGTAGTTATGCGCCACTTCGGGGAAGGCATTCACCTGCGCCGCGACACGATCGAACTCCGCCTCTGGCACCTTCATCGCCGCCAGGACAAAGGCGCCGCCGGCGCGCTCGATCTGGAACATGGGCCCGAAGCGCGTCAGCACCTTGCGTTCGAGCATCGCATCGATCCGTTGCAGCAGTTCCGCTTCGCTCAGGCCCAACGCGTCGGCAACCTCGCGAAAAGGCTCCGCCACCAGCGGAAAATCCCCCTGCAGGGCGTTGATGATGCGGCGATCGGTGGCGTCAAGACCCGCCGCCGCGCCGGCACGATCAGGCATTGTCGGGCTCGACCAGGCGACGATTCGCCACGGAGTCGGAAAAATAGCGCGCGCCGCATTGCTTGAAACGCCGCGTCGAGAACAACGTCGTCGCCGGCGCGCCGGCAATGAAGGCGAGGCGATCGATCACGGGCTGCGCCTCCGCGCGCGAACGGCCATGCACCATGCAATAGAGGTTGTAGGGCCAGTCCGGCAGGCTGCGCCGGCGCCGATAGCAGAGCGTGACGCCCGGTTCGGCGGCCAGTCGCGCACCAATGCCATCGACGATATCGTCGGCCAGGTCAAACACCACCATGGCGTTGGATCGATAGCCCAGCTCGTGGTGGCGCACGACGACCCCGAAGCGTTTGATCATGCCCTCCTGGATCATGCCGGAGATGCGCGCCAGCACCTCGTCCTCCTCCATGTACAGGGTTTCGCCGAGCTGGCGGAAGGGCCGCGGCATGATCTCCAGCCCGGGCTGCAGCGCCGCAATCAGGCGCTTTTCCTCGTTATCCGGCTGGCGTGCCGAAACGCTGGCGACCGGTGCAACGGACTTGTGGCCCGAAGCGAGGTCGAAGCCGAGGTCGATGTGGAATTCGTTCTCCAGCGGCAAAGCGATCACCGGACAGCCGGTGTCAAGTTCGATCGCCGTGAGCACGGCGTCCAGCGCCGCCTGGTCAGCGGCGGTGGCGACGAACCAGAGATTGTAGCGATGCTCGCGCTGGTAGTTGTGATTGATTTCCGGTCGGGCGCTGACCAGCGCGGCGATCTCCTCGATCTGCTGCGCTGGCGCGGCCAGCGCCGCCAGGGTCGAGGCGCCTATGCGGCGCGGTGCGAACACGGCGCCGACGCGGCTGATGGCGCCGCGCTCCCGCAGGCGTTGCAGGGTGGCGAGAATCGCCGTCTCGTCGGCGCCGACTTTCAGCCCGACCTCGGCAAACGGATGGGTGACGATAGGAAAGTCACGCTGCCAGTTGTTGAGCAGCGCGTATTCGAGCGGCGTGTATGGGCAGTCCATGATCAAAACCCGATGCGTGCGGCGCGACTGGTGAAGAAGATGCCGGAGGGCGCCTCGGCCGGCAGGCTGCCGAGTTCGCGGTAATTGCGTGTGTCGTAGATCAGCACGCGATTGTCGTCGCGCGCGGAAATCCAGACGGCCTCGCCGCGCGGGGTGAATTCCATGTGCAGCACGGCCTTGCCCGGTTGCAGGGTCTGCACCACCTGACCGCTGAGCGTGTCGATCACCTGCACCCAGCCGTTGTCGGGGAAGGCGAAGTTAACCCAGACCTGGCGGCCGTCCGGGCTCGCCATGACGAACACCGGTTGGCCCTTGACCGCGACGCGCGCGGTTTCCTTCCAGGTCGAGGCATCGACCACCAGCACCTCGTTGCGCCCGATCGCCGGCAGCCAGGCACGCCCGGCAGCCACCGACCAGCCACGAAGGTGCGGCATCTTGAACACCGGCAGTTTTTCCTCGCCCTTGCCGTACTTGTCGAGGATGCGCCGCGAACCTTTTTCCGGCTGCCAGAGGTCGAGCAGGGCGACACCGTCCTCGCCGAACAAGCCGGCAAGGTAGTGGCGGCCGTCGGGCGTCACCAGACCGTCATAGGGCTGACGGCCGGCGGGATAACGTTGGGTCGTCGGGCGCTTCGGATCGGAAAAATCGGTGACGCGGATTTCGCCACCGTCGAACAAGGCATAGGCGAACTTGTTGCCCGGCACGTCGGCCAGGCCGACGACCTTGGAAAACTGGCCCGGCGCATATTCGGCCGGCACCTCGGCCAGCAGTTCGAGAGTCTCGGCGTCGAAGGCCTTGATGCCACCCGGCGTGTAGTTCTGCGCCACGACGATGCGCCCATCCTGGGAGATCGAGCCGCCGATGGCGTTGCCCGACTGGATCACGCGCTTGACCAAGCGCGCTTCGAGCAGGTCGATCTTGGAGAGCCCGCCGTCACGGCCGAAGACGTAGGCATAACGCGCGTCGCGCGAATACACCACCGAGGCGTGCGACAGGTCGCCGAGCCCACCGATGCGCGCGTACGCGGAACGGGACGAGGTGTTCACCAGCGTGACATGGCCGCTGGCGCGTTCGATGACCAGGCCGAGGTCGCCGGTGCCGCGCAAAGCTGCACCGGCGCAGGCCGCCAGCAGCAGCGCCGCAGCCATCAGCCAGAGCAGGCGCACGGCGACCCTCATTTGGGAAAGCCCTCCATCAGGCGCGTGACGATCCACTGCGCTTCCTCTTCGGCGAGGAAACGATGCCAGGGCGGCATCGCGGTGCCGGGGCGGCCATGAACGATGGTCGCCACGAGGCCTTCCGCCGGCTTGTCGGCCAGTGTCTGCGGCAGCAGTGCCGGTCCCAGACCACCCTGCAGGGTCAGGCCGTGGCAGGAGCCGCAATCCTGGCGCACCATGTGGATCAGTTCTTTTTGCCGTGCCGGCGCGGGCTCGGCCGCCGCCGGCATTGCGCAGGCAAGGAGCAGCGCGGCAACCACGCGCCCGGCAATACCGCTATTCGACATGGATCACGCCCATCATTTCAGGATGCGGTCCGCAGGTGTATTCGTAGCGGCCGGGAACCGGAAAGCGACGCTCCCAGCTTTCGCCGGGAAACATGCGCGTCGACTCGAGGCTGTTCTCCGCCGGGAACAGTACCGAATGGCTGGTGCGCCGTTCGTTATTGACCCACTTCACCGTGTCCCCCGCCTTGATGCGCACTTCGGCCGGCACGTACTTGTACTCGGCCATGCTGACGGTCACCGTCTGCTGTGCGGCGGCACAAATGGAAAAGAGTGCCAGCAAGACCGGCACTCTTTTCAGCAACGAACCATTGCCGCTCACGGCGGGAACGGGTACTTACTGCTTGGTGACCTTGATGTCGCCGTCGGCGCCGATACCCAGCGTGTAGCCCATCGAAACATGATGGAAGCGGCCGCTGGCATGGTCGGCATGGATGGCGAAACCGAAAGGCACGGTCTTGCCTTCGCCCGGATTCTTGCGCGTGAAAGTCAGCGTGTAGCCATCGCCGCTCTTGCCGCCCTCGACCTTGGCGCCGGTCGAGCCGCCGCTCATCTTGCGCTCGGTGGTGACGCTGCCGTCGGATACCTTGTTGCCCTTGCTGGCCCACTGGATCAGTTCGTAGGCGCCTTCCTTGGTGTACTTGGTCTTTTTCTCGTCGGCGCCGGGCATGGTGCGCGCGTCGGTGTGGCAGGTGGCCCAGCAGCCAACCTGTGCGCCCTGCGGCACCTTGGCGTCGCCGAAGAGCAGCGTCGCCTTGACCTCATTGTCCTTGTCGCCCTTGTCCGCGCCGCCAGCGGGCGCCTTGAAGCTCAAGCGGATGTAGAGATTGGCGGCATCCGAGGCAGCCTGCACGCTGACCGGGAAGTTCATGGTCTTGGGCGCAGCCTTCGGCTCAAGTTCCTTGTCGGCCATGCGCTTCATGTTGAAGTTCAGGTTGCCCTTCTCCTCGTGGCAGCCGACGCAGCTCTCGCCCTTACGCAGGCCCGCGGTGCCGCTATGGTCGGACTTCTTGACGATCCACTCCATGGCCGTGACGCCGGGATGGAAGACCTGAATGTCGCGCTTGGGCACCTTGCTCCAGTCGGGGGCGGCGATCGCCGCCTGGGTACCAAGAGCCAGAAGGACACCGGCGACGGCGATTTGGACGATGGACTTGCTCATTTGATGCTCCTCTCGAACGATAGGTACGAAATATAACGCGGGCTCCGGTCAGGACGTTGACTCACTCTTCCTCGTCTTCCTTCATGCCCTTGGGCTTGGTATGGGCGATACCCTTGTGGCAGTCGATGCAGGTCTTCTTCTCGGCAACGCCGATCTTGTGCATCTTGGAACCGCGCAGCTTCTGCTTCTCGACATCCATGGCGTCGAAACTGTGGCAATTTCGGCATTCGCGCGAATCGTTACCCTTCATTCGCGCCCACTCGCTCTCGGCCATCTGCAACCTGTGCGCCGCGAACTTCTCCGGCGTGTCGATTATCCCGGTCATCTTTCCCCAGAGTTCCTTGCTCGCCTGGATCTTGCGGATCATCTTGTGCGTCCAGTCCTTGGGCACGTGGCAATCGGAACACACGGCGCGCACGCCGGTGCGATTGGCGTAGTGGATGGTCTTTTTGTACTCCACATAGACGTTGTCACGCATCTCGTGGCAGCCGATGCAGAACTCCAGGGTATTGGTGGCTTCCATCGCGGTGTTGAAGCCGCCCCAGAAGAAAATGCCGGAGAAAAAGCCCACGACCAGAAGGCTTAGCAGCGAATATTTTGCGCTCGGCCGCCGCAGCATTGCCAGGAGCCCCGATTTCTCATTGTCAGCCATGAAACTTCCCCTATGCGCCAGTGGTTTCTAAAGGCCTACATGATAAGGGGGCTTACGCCCCCTTATCCTTGCTGCCGATCAAGTTTCGATCGCTTAGAAGATGTCCTTCATGGTGTTGTAGACGTTGAACTTGCCGGTCGGGGTGATCATCTTCGGATCGGTGATCACCTTCTTGAGCTTCAAGGTCTTGTCGTCATACACGACGATGGCGGACTGGTCGGTCTTGCCGCCCCACAGCGAGATCCAGACTTCGGAACCATCCTTGCTGTACTCCTGATGCACCGCGCGACGCAGCGCCTTGGTCACCGGCAGGCCGGAATCCTTGGCCACATCGATCCTGACCGGCGGCTTGGAAAGATCCTTGATGTCATACACGTAGTTCACCTCGGCATTCTCACGCTCGGGGTTCATCGGCATGTCAGCCCACAGGTGCGAGGATTTCGGATGCGTCTTGACGAACAGGTTGCCCGCGCCGGCGGTCTTCAACTCCTGGACGACCTTCCAGTTGTGCTGCTTGTACTTTGCGTACTTGGGATCGTCGGTCGGGGTCGAGATCAGGGTGATCACGGCATCGCCCAGGTGACCGGTTGCCCAGACGGGACCGAACTGCGGATGGATGAAGTTGGCGCCACGACCCGGGTGGGGGATCTTCTTGGTGTCAACCAGCGCAGCCAGCTTGCCGGTCTTGGTATCAACCGCGGCAACCTTGTGGGAGGCGTTGGCCGCCACCAGGAAGTAACGCTTGGTGTAATCCCAACCGCCGTCATGCAGGAACTTGGCGGAGTTGATCGTGGTTTCCTTGAGGTTGTTGATGTCCGAGTAGTCAACCAGCTTGATCATGCCGGTTTCCTTGACGTTGACAACCCACTCCGGCTTGATGTGCGACGCGACGATGGAGGCCACGCGCGGCTCGGGGTGATACTCGCCGTCAACCGTGGCGCCACGGGTCGAAACGATCTTCAACGGCTCGAGCGTGCCGCCGTCCATGATCGAGTACTGGGGCGGCCAGTAGCCACCACCGACCAGATACTTGTCCTCGTAGCCCTTGAACTTCGATACATCCACGGAACGGGCATCGGAACCCAGGCGGATCGAGGCAACCGTCGTCGGCTTCTCGAACCACAGGTCGATCATCGTTACCAGTCCGTCGCGGCCCACGGTATAGACATAGCGACCCGACGCGGACATGCGGGAGATATGCACGGCATAGCCCGTCTTCAGGATGTGCCAGATCTGCTTGGTGTCGCCGTCGATCAGCGCCAGTTCGCCGGTGTCACGCAGGGTGGTGGCGAAGACGTTGCTCAGGTTGATCTTGTTCATCTGCTTGGTCGGGCGATCCTTGACCGGCACGATCAGCTTCCACGAGTCCTTCATGTCCTTGAGGCTGAACTCGGGCGGCACATCCGGGGTGTTCTGGATGTAGCGGGCCATCAGGTTGATTTCATCCTTGGTCAGGATGTCGTCGTAGTTCACCATGCCGCCGTCGGTACCGAAGGCGATGACCTTTTCAAGGCGCGTGGTTCCGAGCTTGAGCGTGCCGCCCTCGCTGACCTTGCCATCCTTGTCGGTCTTCTTCCAGGCCGGCTCGAGGTTCTTGCCCGTGGCGCCCTTGCGCAGCACGCCATGACAGCCTGCGCAACGCTCGAAGTAGATCTTGGCGCCCTGCGCCTTTTCGGCCGCCGTCATCGCCGGAGCGCCTTCCTGGGCAAACGCACTGCCCATGGCCCCAACCATCGCGGAAACAGCAAACATCCCCAGTGACTTACGCTTCATCCTTCTCTCCTTGTGAGTGATTTGTTGGTGACTCGATTCAGCGCCCCGCAAAAACCTCCCCGGCGCAATGGTGAAAGATTGCGCCGCAACATACCCGAAAACCTTGACCGGCATCAAGTTGCGACCTGATACGGACTTGACGCGCACGGCCAGAAATCCGGAACGTGGAATTATTGCTGAACGCGACCCGCCCCCCTACGGGCGCTAGTTTGCTACACTTTATGTCGTTCGTGGTGCCCAAACACGTTTTTGGTGAATGGGTGAAACGGGAAGCCGGTGGGAGCCTGAACAACAAGGCTCGATTCCGGCGCTGCCCCCGCAACGGTAAGGAAGTGCGGGTTCGTCACTCTGCCACTGGGCCAGGCCCGGGAAGGCGACGGACCAAGACTTTCAAGCCCGGAGACCGGCCAGGGACATTCGTTGAATGCGCTGCGGGGAAGCAGTGTGCGTCAGCCGCCGTCCCCATTCGGCCGCTCCGTTCCTTTTTCCCTTCGCGTTTTCGTTGATGCAATGTATTGGCCTGCGGGGACGCTGGCCACGAAGGGAGTCTCATGTCCATCCAGAAAATCCGCGCGACACGTCGCGTGTTCCGCTGCTTCCTGCCAACTGCCGCAGTCATTGCGGCTCTGCCGGCCTTGGCTGCCGATGAAGCCGCCGTGCTCGTATCCGGCAACCGGTTCGGCGCCGGTGCCGAACAAGTAGCTGCTGGCGTTTCCGTCATCTCGGCGGCCGACATCGCGCGCTCGTCGGCCACGACCATTCCCGAAGTCCTGGTCAAGCTCGGCGGCATGCATGTCCGCAACAACGCGGGCGACCCGAACTGGCAGGTCGACCTGCGCGGGTTCGGAATCACCGGCGACCAGAACACGCTGATCCTGCTCGACGGCCAGCGCATCAGCGAAAACGAGCTCGCCACGGCCCGCCTCACCGCCATCCCCCTCAATGCCATCGAGCGCATCGAAATCCTGCGCGGCACCGGCGCCGTCCTCTACGGTAGCGGCGCCACCGGTGGCACCGTCAACATCGTCACCCGTGCACCGGGTGCCGAAGGAAAGGCCTTTGCACTTGGCGCCAGCTACGGGACCTACGATACGGCCGCCCTGCGCGCCAACCTCGAATTCAATGTCGGTCCGGTCGGCGTGATGCTCAGCGCCAACCGGCATGCATCGGACAACTACCGCCAGAACAACCACGTCAACGAAAAAAACGTCGAAGGCGCGCTGCGCTATCGCGGCGCCGGCAGCGAACTGAACCTGAAGTTCGGCACCGGCCGGCAGGCGCTCGGCCTCCCCGGCGCACGCACCGAAGCACAACTCGCCAGCGCGCCGCGTGCCGCCACCAATCCCAACGACCATGCCGAAACCGACACCTGGCATGCCGGCATCGGTGGCCGCTTCAGCTTCGGCAACAACGAGTTTTCCGCGGAACTCGATGTGCGCAATCGCCAGGTCCGTTCAGACTTCGTCGCCTTCGCCTTTCTCTCGGAAACCGCGACGCAGCGCGTCAGCTTCACACCCCGCCTGCGCCTGCCGCACGCTGGTCCCGGCGGCGCCGGTGAACTGGTGGTGGGCTGGGACAACGCGCGCTGGAACTACCGGCAGACCAACAACTTCGGCGGCCTGACCATCGCCAGCCAGGACAGCGATGCGCTGTACGCTCAAGAGCGCCTGCGCGTGCTGCCCGGGACGTTGCTGACCGGCGGCGTGCGCTGGCAACGTTCGCTGGACGGGACGGCGGCGGTGAGGCGCACCACCAGGCTGGACGCCTGGGAACTCGGCCTGCGCCAGGAACTGACAGCGCAGCTTAGTGCATATGGCCGAACCGGATCGAGTTTCCGCCTCGCCACGGTGGACGAGAACGTTGGCCTGGCGGCGCCACTGCTGCCACAGGAGTCGCGCGACAGCGAAGTCGGCATGGAATTCGGCGGCGGCGCGAATCGCCTGCGTGCCGCGTGGTTCCTGTCGAATCTCGACAACGAGATCCATTTCATCCCTTTCCCGGCATTCGGCACGCCTCCCTTCTTCGGTGGTGCCAACACCAACCTGTCGCCGACGCGCCGCACCGGGATCGAGCTGGAAGGCCATTGGCGCGCGTTGCCGAAGCTCGACCTGGCCGCCAGCTTGCGCCAGATGCGCGCCACATTCCGCTCCGGAACCTACGGCGGCATCGACGTGACCGGCAAGGACGTGCCGCTGGTCCCCGAGCGGATGCTGAGCCTGAATGCCACCTGGCGCATCGGCTCGGGACGGCAGTTGACCGGCAACTTGCGCCACGTCGGCGAACAGCGTTACGACAACGACCAGATCAATGCGTTCCGCAAGATGCCCGCCTATGGCCTGGTCGATGTCAAGTACAGCCATGCCATGGGAAGCTGGACCTGGGCGCTGGCCGTCGACAACCTGTTCGACAAGCGTCACTACTCGTACGCCATCACCAACAGTGCCGTCGCGCCGACCAGCTTCAGCGCCTACCCCGAACTGGGTCGACGCCTGATGGTCTCGGCCGAGCTAAGGCTATGATCAGGCGATGAGTCGCATCCTGCCGATCGACCAGTGCCTGCCGGGTAGCTGATCCATGCCCAGCCGCCGCCGTGCCCTGCTGGTCATCCTCGCTCTCTGCGGGCTGGCACTGGCAAGCCTGCTGGTGGCGCTGGCGGCGGGCAGCATGGCGGTTACGCCCGGCGACGTGCTGCGTGCGCTGACAGGAGGCGAAGGCCTTGCAGCAGAGGTGATCCAGGGCCTGCGCCTGCCGCGCGCGATCGCGGCTTTCGCCTGTGGCGGCCTGCTGGCGCTGGCAGGCGCGCTGATGCAGGTGCTGCTGCGAAATCCGCTGGCCGATCCTTATGTGCTTGGCATTTCCGGCGGCGCCGCTGTCGGCGCGCTGTCGGCGATGCTGGCCGGCCTGGCCCTGGCGCTGGTCAACCTGTTCGCCTTCGCCGGCGCTTTTGCCGCCATGTTGCTGGTGTTCGGTCTGGCGCACGGCGACAGCAGCTGGACCCGCAGCCGCCTGCTCCTGACCGGCGTCATCGTTGCTTCCGGCTGCGGCGCCGTGGTCGCGCTGATCATGTCGATCGCACCCGAGACGCAGCTGCGCGGCATGCTGTTCTGGCTGATGGGCGACGCCAGTCACGCCAGCAATCCCTGGCCGGCACTCGCGGTGCTGGCCGCCGGCGTGGCGGTGAGCCTGCCCTTCGCGCGCGAACTCAACCTGCTCTCGCGCGGCGACACCCTGGCGCAAACCCTCGGCGTGTCGGTGCAGCGAGTCAGGCTGGGCGTGTATTTCCTCGCCGCGACGTTCACCTCGGTGGCCGTGACCACGGCGGGCAGCATCGGCTTCATCGGCCTGGTGGTGCCGCACCTGGCGCGGCTGGGCATGCTCAAACTCGGCTGGGGCAACGACCAGCGCCTCCTGCTGCCCGCCTCGGCACTGACCGGCGGCAGCCTGCTGGTGCTGGCCGATACCCTGGCGCGAACCATCGTCGCGCCGCTGCAGCTGCCGGTCGGGGCACTGACCGCAATCCTTGGCGTGCCCCTTTTCCTGTTCCTGCTCGGACGCCAGCGCGGGAGCGGGCCGTGAGCTCGCCATTGCTTCGTGCGGCTGCCCTGTCGGTCAGCATTGGCCGCCACGCCGTCTGCCGCGACCTGGACTGGACGGTCTACGCCGGCGAGACATGGGCCATCCTTGGCCGCAACGGCTCCGGCAAATCGACTCTGCTCAACACCCTGGCCGGCCTGCATCGGCAGGATCGGGGCGAGCTCGGCATCGGCGGCCACGCCCTGCCCGCAGCCGCTGCCGGACGCAATGCGCGCGCCCTGGCACGGGTACGCGGCTACCTGGCGCAACACCAGACCGACCCCTTCGCCTCCACCGCTATGGAAACCGCGCTGGTCGGCCGCCATCCGCACCTCGGGCGCTGGGATTGGGAATCCCCGGCCGATCGCGACATCGCCGTCGCCGCGCTGGCCGAAGTCGACCTCGCCGACTGTGCCGAGCGCGACGTGCAAACCCTGTCCGGCGGCGAACGCCAGCGACTGGCCGTGGCGCAACTTCTGGCACAACAGCCCGCGCTGTTTCTGCTCGACGAGCCACTGACCCACCTTGACCTGTCGCACCAGGTAGCCGTCATGGACCTGTTCGCGCGCCGTGCCCGGGACGGCGCCGCCATCGTCGCCGTGCTGCACGATCCGGGCTTTGCCGCGCGCTACTGCAGCAAGGTGCTGCTGTTGTTCGGCGATGGCGAATGGCTGGCCGGACCGGCCGACACGGCAATCACCACGAGCAACCTGACCCGGCTCTACGGGCATCCGCTGCGCGAGATCGGCGTCGACGGCCACCGCTGGTTCGTTCCCGGCTGAGGTCGCCGGCGGCCGCCGGGGGCAGCGCCGATGGCCGCCACACTGGCTTCAAATCGAGGCGTCCAAGATTCCCCTGACGGCTCGCCAGTCTTTCGATAGAGTAGCGGCATCGGCCACTCGCGACCGTACGGAGAATCAGGGATACCTGCCATGCCAACCACACTCAAGACACTTTCCGAAAAAGCCCTGCTGGCCATGCCCGCCAGGGCATACATGAACGCAGAGCAACTCGACTTCTTTCGCGACCTGTTGCGCAAGCAGCGGCAGGACCTGATCGACAACGCCTCGATGACCATCGACCACCTGCGCGACGGCGAAGCCGAAGCCGACCCCAACGATCGCGCCACGATCGAGGAGGAGAATTCCATCGAGCTGCGCATTCGCGACCGCGAGCGCAAGATGTTGCCGCGCATCGAAGCCGCCCTGCGCCGCATCGATGACGGCTCCTACGGCTACTGTGAGGAAACCGGCGATCCCATCGGCCTGCGCCGCCTGCTGGCACGGCCGACCACCGTGTATTCGATCGAGGCGCAGGAGCGCCACGAGTCGCGGCAGCGCATCCTGGGCAAATAGCCGGGTGCGGCCGTGAAAGGGAAACCCACCGCCGCCGCCACCACGCCACGCCGCAAGGCCGCGGCGCGGAAGGTGCCGACATCAGGCACTGCGGCGGCCATGCCGAACGAATCCGGCCTGGTGGACCAGATGCGCAACATGGCCGGCAAGGTGCTCGATGCCGGTGCCGCAACGGTGGGCGCGGCATCGACGCTGAAGACCGCGGCCGACGTGGCACGCGCGCTGGGCCGCAGCAAGCCGATGGAAGCCGCCGCCGACGTACTCAAGGCCATGTTGCCCGGCTTGTCCGAACCCGGCGTATGGATCCGCACGGGCGCCGCACTCAAGCGCCTGCGCAAGGCCACCGGCCTGACCATCACCGAAGTCGGCGCGGCGATCAATCTCAAGGACCCGTCGCTGATCGAAGCCTGGGAGAACGGCCGCATCGCCGTGCCTTTCGAACTGATCCTGCGCCTGGCCGCCGTGCTGGGTCGCAACGATCCGATCGACTTCGTCATGAAGTTCACCCGCGCGTCCAATCCCGACCTGTGGCGCAGCCTGGAAAACCTCGGCGTCGGCAAGCTGCTGATCCAGTCGGCGCGCGAGCGCGAATTCGCCAACATCTACCGTGGTGACGACGAGGCGCGCAAGCTGAACGATGCCGAATTCGCTGAGGTCCTGACCTTCACCCGCGCCGCCTTCGAAATGGCCATGGCATTTCGCGGGCGCGAGGCGCAACAGCAGCGCAGGAATACCGCGGCGGAATAGATCGCTGCGAAGGCCGTGTCGCCAGCGCCGTCCCCAAGGGATACCGTCTCCGGCTTTGCCGGGGAAATAACTTTCAGTGCTTGGCGAATACCTCGTCGGGCCGGACGAAGGCCTTGAACTCAAGCGCATTGCCGTCCGGATCGAGGAAGAACATGGTCGCCTGCTCACCCGGCTTGCCGACGAAGCGCACCGACGGCTCCATCAGGAAGCGGATGCCCAGGGCACGCAGGCGTTCGGCGAAGGCCCAGAACTCGTCCAGCGGCAGGATCACACCGAAATGCGGAATCGGCACCGCGTGGCCATCGACCAGGCCCTCGCCGCTGGCGCGGGCAGGCAGGCCGAGGTGCCCCGAGAGCTGGTGCCCGAACAGCCCGAAATCGATCCAGTGCGTGGTGCTGCGACCCTCGGTGCAACCCAGCCGGCCCACATAGAATTCCCGCGCCCGCGCGATATCGGTAATCGTAAACGCATAGTGGAAAGCGGGCATGGTTGGCTCTCCTGTGAAATCCGTCGGCAGTCCGCGGCTATGTTAGCCGCCTGTTGCCGGGCGCGAAATTGCGCCCCGCTTGCCGCGCGCCAGCTCGAGTTGCTCGCAGAGCCGCTCGGCGCCGTCGAGGATGCGCGGGGTATGGCGCTGGATGAGCTCCGGCGCCACGAAATACAGGTTGTCGCTCGCCACGGCCCGCAGTGTGTGCCAGCGCCGCCAATCGTCGAGCCATTCGGGTCGCGCCGCATCCATGCCGCTGGCGACGATGGCTTCCGGGTTGGCGGCAATCACCGCTTCGACGCTGACGGTGGGCGCCAGCGTCGCCAGTTGGGCGAACACGTTGCGGCCGCCGCACAGGCGTATCACGTCACTGATCATCTGCTCGCGATTAACCGTCATCAGCGGTTGCTTCCATATCTGGTAGAACACCGTGACCGTCGGCCGCTGGCTGTAGCGCTGGGCCAGCCGGTCATGGCGCTGGCGGAACGCCGTCGCCGCCGTACCCGCCGCTGTCTCGCTGCCGGCGAGCCGGCCAAGTCGTTCCAGTTCGCCGGGGATGTCGGCAATGCGATGGCTCTCGATCATGAAGACCGCCAGCCCCATGGCACGCAGGCGGGCCACCGCCGCCTGCGGGGTGCCGCTCTGCCAGCCGAGCACTAGGTCCGGACGCAAGGCGACAATCGCTTCGAGGTCGAGCCGGGAATAGGCGCCCACCTTGGGAATCGCCCTGGCCTCGGGCGGATGGTCGCCGTACTCGACATTGCCAACGACGCGGCTGCCGGCGCCGGCGGCAAACAGCAGTTCCGTGATGTGCGGCGACAGGCTGACGATGCGCCGCGCCGGCGCGGCAAGCCGGATGCGCGCGCCGCCGACATCGGTGAGCGCGATCTCTGCCTGCGCCGGCAGGCAAGCCAGCGCACAGAGGAAAATCAGGCAGATCCGCTGCATCTGGACTGCCGGTCGGCACCCGCGCCTGTCGGGAAGAGCATGGGATAATCGAACTATGAAGGACAGTGCATTCTAGCGGCGTACGAGCACCATTCATCCTTGGGATCCCGCCACATCGGACCCGGCCACGGCAACTCGACAGGTAGATCGCGATGACGCAGAAGGCCCATCTTCACCCCACCGACCTGCGCGGCTTCAGCCGCCTCGCGATCGATGCCACGATCGGGCTGACGCGCCTGGTGGAAAACATGCATCACAACATCTCGCGGACCCCGGGCCCCGTCGGCCGGCACAGCAAAGCGCCGACCACGGGCATCACCGGAATGGTCTATCGCACCATTCAGGGCACGACACGACTGGTCGGCAGCGGCATCGACGCCTTGCTGGGCCAGTTGATCCCGCTGCTCGACCGGCAGCCCGCAGCATCCTCCGCGGCGCGCGAAGCCCTGCTGGCCGCCCTGAATGGCGTCCTCGGCGACCATCTTGAGGCCAGCGCCAATCCGCTGGCGATTCCGATGCAGATGCGCCACAAGGGCAGGCCACTCGCAATGACCGCGGCGGGCCTCGCGAGCGAATTTCCCGCCGCCCGCGGCAGGATCCTGCTGCTGGTCCATGGCCTGTGCATGAACGACCTGCAATGGCGGCGCAACGGCCACGACCACGGTGGCGCGCTGGCGCAGGCGTGCGGCCATACCCCCCTGTACCTTCACTACAACAGCGGTCGCCACGTCTCCTGCAACGGCCAAGACCTGGATCGGCTGCTCGAAACACTGATGGCCGCCTGGCCGGTTCCCATCGAGGAATTGGCGATTGTCGGCCACAGCATGGGTGGCCTGGTGGCGCGCAGCGCCTGCCACAGCGGCGCCAAGGCCGGCCATGCCTGGCTTGCGCGGCTGCGCCGGATGGTTTTCCTCGGCACCCCTCACCTCGGTGCGCCGCTAGAGCGTGGCGGCCACTGGATCGACGTCATCCTCGGCGTCAGCCCCTACACGGCTGCCCTGACCCGCCTCGGCAAGATCCGCAGCGCCGGGATTACCGACCTACGCCACGGCAGCATCCTCGACGAAGACTGGGACCATGGCAACCGCTACGCCCATGGCCGCGCCCCGCGCCTGGTACCGCTGCCGGCGGACGTGCTGTGCCATGCTGCCGGCGCGACGCTGGCCAAGGCGCCGGGCAAGGTGGCAGACTCCTTGCTGGGCGACGGTCTGGTTCCGCTGAAAAGCGCGCTTGGCGATGGCACGGCCAGGCGGGGCAGCCTTGACATACCGGTTTCGCAGCGATGGATCGGCCATGGCATGAACCACATGGACCTGCTCGACAACGCCGCCTTATACGAGCAGTTGCGGCGCTGGCTTTGCTGAAACCATGGCGGCGCGACAGGCGATTTCAGCTTTGCGCAATGTGATTAGAATAGAGAAAACTTCAAGGAGGCTTGTCATGGAAAGGATCTGGCTCAAGAGTTACCAGGCTGGCGTGCCCGCCGAAATCGACCTCAACGAGTTCCGCTCCATTGGCGAGCTGTTCGAGAGGAGCGTCAGGCAGTATGGGCCGCGCAAGGCCTACATCAACATGGACAAGGCGATCACCTACGCCGACCTGGACAAGCTCTCGGCGGCCTTCGGCGCCTACCTGCAATCCGTGCTCAAGTTGCCCAGGGGCGCCCGCGTCGCGTTGATGATGCCCAACCTGCTGCAGTACCCGATCTGCCTTTACGGCGCGCTGCGTGCCGGCTACACGGTGGTCAACTGCAACCCGCTGTACACGGAGCGCGAACTCGAGCACCAGCTCAAAGACTCCGGCGCCGAGGCGATCGTCATCGTGGAGAACTTTGCCAAAGTGCTGGAGAACGTCGTCACGCGCACGCCGGTGAAGCACGTGATCGTCACCCAACTGGGCGACATGCTCGACTTCCCCAAGCGCATGATCGTCAATATCGTGGTCAAGCACGTCAAGAAAATGGTTCCGGCATGGCACATCGCCGATGCCATCGAACTGCGCGACGCGCTGATCGAAGGCGGCCGCTTTCCGCTCAAGCCGGTCGAGGTCGGGCACGAAGATATCGCCTTCCTGCAATACACCGGCGGCACCACGGGGGTGTCGAAAGGCGCGATGCTGACCCACCGCAACATCATCGCCAACCTGCAGCAGGCGCATGCGTGGATCAAGGACGCCGTGACCGACAGCGAGATCATCGTCACGGCACTGCCCCTGTACCACATCTTCGCACTGACGGCGAACTGCCTGACCTTCTTCAAGATCGGCGCCACCAACCTGCTTATCACCAATCCGCGCGACATCCCGGGCTTCGTCAAGGAAATCGGCAAGTATCCCTTCACCACCATCACCGGGGTCAATACGCTGTTCAACGCCATGATCAACAATCCGGATTTCGCCAGCATCGACCTCTCCAAGCTGCGCCTGACGCTGGGCGGTGGCATGGCCGTGCAGCGTGCGGTGGCCGAACGCTGGAAGCAGATCACCGGCGTCACGCTGATCGAGGCCTACGGACTGACCGAGACATCGCCGGCTGCCACCATGAACCCGCTCGACATGCCCGAGTACAACGGCTGTATCGGCCTGCCGATCTCATCCACCGAGGCGACGATCCGCGACGATGACGGCAAGGATCTGCCGATGGGCGAACCCGGCGAGTTGTGCATCCGCGGCCCGCAGGTGATGAAGGGCTACTGGAACCGTCCCGAGGAAACCACCAAGGTGATCATGGCCGACGGTTTCCTGCGCACTGGCGACGTGGCGGTGATGGATGACAGAGGCTACTTCAAGATCGTCGATCGCAAGAAGGACATGATCCTGGTCTCGGGCTTCAACGTCTATCCGAACGAGATCGAGGACGTGCTGGCCATGCATCCCGGTGTGCTGGAGTCCGCCGCGGTCGGCGTACCGGACGAGAAGACCGGCGAGGCAATCAAGATCTTCGTCGTCAAGAAGGATCCCGACCTGACGGAAGCATCGATCATCGAGCACTGCCGCGCCCACCTGACCGGCTACAAGATTCCGCGCCAGATAGCGTTTCGCACCGAACTGCCGAAGACCAACGTCGGCAAGATTCTGCGCCGCCAGTTGCGCGACGAGAAGGCCTGAGCCGGAAGGGCTCCATGCAATGAGTGAAATCCGGGTTTGCCGTCCGCACCACACCACGCTCAAGAAAGCGCGCAAGGGCGCGGAGCACATCGCCGAGGAACTCGGCGAGGAATTCGGCCTGGACCACGAGTGGGAGGGCGACACTCTGCGCTTCCAGCGCATGGGCGTGGCCGGCCACATCGAAGTCGGCAAGAAGGAGGTCGAGATCTACGTCAAGCTTGGCTTTCTGCTGACGGCCTTGGGGCCGCGCATCGAGCACGAGATCAACCGCTTCTGCGACGAGAACTTCGGCCCTGCCTGAGAGTTATGTCCCCGGCAAAGCCGGAGACGGTATCCCTTGCGGACGGCACCGGTGACACGGCGCCGCACGGCATCAATCCTTGAGCGATTTCACCAGGTCGATGTATTGCTGCATCGCGTCCTCGGCGTCGGTGCCCTTGACCGCTGCCCATGCGTCATACTTGGCGCGGCCGACCATGTCGGTAAAGCCGGGGCGCTTGCCTTCCACGTCGCCCTCGCTGCCCTGCTTGTAGAGCGCATAGAGCTGCAACAGCACGTCGTTGGAGGGCCGCTCGGGAAGCTTCTTGGAATCGGCCGCTGCCGCTTCGAACTTCTTCTTGAGATTGCTCATGTCGTCGTCACCGTCAAGGAATGGTCACCCGGATTGGGCTTCGACTATTATATGTTCCCGAGGAACGAAGGAACGGTATCCCGGCGATATGTAGCTGCATTTTGCAGGAAGGTATCGGCGCGATATGTCCGCCCATTTGAGGAAGAGCACGATGCCCCGACGCGAAAAAATGTCCGCCGTTGATACGGCCTGGCTGCGCATGGACCGGCCGACCAACCTGATGATGATCCTCGGCGTCATGGTCTTCGCGCGGCGCATGGACTTCGACCGCCTGCGCGACACCGTCGCCGCACGACTGGTGGCTCGCTACCGGCGCTTTCGCCAGTGCGCGGTGCAGGAAGTCGGCGGCGCCTTCTGGGAAGACGACCCCGATTTCGACATCGATGCCCACCTGCGCCGCCGCGCCCTGCCCAGGGGCTCGGGCAAGGCCGCGCTGCAGGCGCTGGCCGGCGAACTCGCGGTGCAACCGCTGAATGCGGGCAAGCCGCTGTGGCGCTTCGACCTGATCGAGGACTACGAAGGCGGCTCGGCGATGGTGGTGCGCATCCATCACAGCATCGCCGACGGCATCGCCCTGGTCGGCGTGGTGCTGTCGCTCACCGACCCGTCGCCCGAGGCGCCGCCGCAAATGGCACCGCAGGCATTGCGCGACGACGAAGGCGAGGTCGACGAACCCTCACGTGGCCTGCTCGAAACCCTGGCCGAATCCCTCGGCACGGCCTTCCATGCCGGCAGCGACCTTGGGGCAAAGGCGCTGAGCCTGGCGCAGGATACGGATCGCCTGCAGACCTACGGCCAGTATGGCATCGGCCTGTTGGCCGAGCTCGCCAAGCTGCTGGCCATGCCGCCCGATTCGCCGACCAGCCTCAAGGGCCACACCGGCACCGTGAAGCGCGTGGCCTGGGCCGAGCCGATGCCGCTCGCCGAAGTCAAGGCACTGGGCAAGGCGCTGGGCTGCTCGGTCAATGACGTGCTGCTCGCAGCCGTGGCCGGCGCGATCCGTGCCTATTTTCTGCAGAAGGGCGAAAGCGTAGCCGGCGTCGAAGTGCGCGCGATGGTGCCGGTCAACCTGCGCTCGGCGCGGGACGAGGGAACGCTGGGCAACCGCTTCGGCCTGGTCACGCTGTCGCTGCCGATCTGGGAGGGCAACCCCTTCGCGCGACTGTTCCTGGTGCGCGAACGCATGAACGAATTGAAGCACTCCTTCCAGCCGCCGCTGACACTGGGCGTGCTGGCCGCCGTCGGCCTGGCGCCGAAGCTGGTGCAACAGGCTTTCCTCGACATGCTGGCGGCCAAGGCCAGCGCGGTGATGACCAACGTGCCGGGACCGAAAGAGCCGCTCTATCTCGCCGGCAACCGCCTCGACCAGTGCATGTTCTGGGTGCCGCAGTCGGGTGACATCGGCGTCGGCGTCTCCATCCTCAGCTACAACGATGCGGTGCAGTTCAGCCTGATCAGCGACCGCCATTTCATCTCCGACCCGGACAGCATCACGCCGCTATTCGCCGCCGAGTTCGAAAAAATGCTCCTGGCGCTGCTGATGCTGGAATGGGACCAGCCGCTCGACCCGGTCCTGGCCGAGGAAAAGCTCTTCGGCCGGCGCATCACCGGGGTTTCCGCGACGCGCAAACCGGCGCGGCGCAAGGCGGCGCCGGAATCCGCAGCCACAGCCGCCGTATTGCCAGCGCCGACTCCTGAACCAGCGGCCGGCCGACGGATACCGAAGCGCTTCCGCAAATAAGCCCTACTCTTCTTCCAGCTCCGCCTTCGCCAGCTCGACGTCGAGCTTTTCCATGGCCTCGACCGGGGTCGCCGCGGCGGCCATTTCGTAGAAACCGACCGCGTCATCCATGCGCTTGTCGCCGAACAGCAGGACCAGCGCATTGGCATACTCGATCCGGGCGATCGCCGAATCCGGCAAGAGTTTCAATGCCGTGTCGAAATGCTTGATGGCGACTTCCCTGCTCGCGCCGTAGGTGAGCTTGCCGACCATGGCGCCCATCTTGTCCACCACCTCGGCATGGTAGGCACCCAGCGCGATATGCGCCTCGGCATGCTTCGGGTCGAGCCGTAGTGTTGCCTCCAGCGCCGACTTGATCCGGCCACCCAGGCCGTCGGTCAGGGCCTTGAGCACCGAGATGCCCTGGCTGTAACGGCCCAGCGCGTAGGCCTGGAAGTAATGCCCGTTGAGATTTTTCGGCTGTGCGCGCTGCAGTTCGTCGCTGCGCGAGGAAATGGCCTGAAACAGTTCCAGCTTGCGCCTGTCATCATCCTCCAGGTAGGTGGCGTAAATCATCGCGGCCTTGTTGGCGGCGGTGTAGCCATCGAGACCGGCGGCGAGGCCTGCCTCGAAGGCGGCCTGGAACTCGCCCTGATGATAGAGCCGCCAGGCCTCCTGCACGGCGGAATCGGCGGGGAAAGGCTCGCGATCGCCGCGATGCAGGCGTTCCCAGTTGTTTTTCAGCGCGGCTCCGGCGTAGACGAAGGACTTGTCGGCGTGCGGAAACTTCTTCCAGGCTGGACTTGCGGTTTTGGTCCTCATCGCTCTCTCAGTCGGTCAGGTAGGTCTTCGACACTTCCTCGAACAGCTTGCGCGACCGGCCCACCAGGTAGGGCGCCGCCAATGCCATGACCTGGAAGGCACCGCGCGACAGGCTGTTGCCGTCGATCTTCTTGCGCGGATCGCTGACGAACTCGAAGGATAGCCAGTAGGTCGCCACCACGGTCATGTTGACCGCCAGCGCCTGGATCTCCGCCGGCGTCGCCCGCATGTCGCCGGTGGCGACGAGCCCCTTGCAGATTGCCGACGCGGTGCTCACCTTGCGCGCCACGATGCGCTTGAAGTGGGTTTCCAGCAGACGGTTGCGCGACAACAGTTCGTTGATGTCGCGGTAGAGGAAACGGAATTTCCAGATTGACTCGAAAACCAGGTGCAGGAACAGCCAGATGTCCTCGACATTCGGCGCCCGCCGTGTCGGCGCGGCCAGGGTGTCCTCGATGTCGCGCTCGAAATCCGCGAACAGAGACTCAATGATCTCGTCCTTGTTGTGGAAATGGTAGTAGAGGTTGCCCGGGCTGATGCCCATCTCGTCGGAGATCAACTGCGTCGTGACGTTCGGCTCGCCGAAATCGTTGAACAGCGACAGCGAGGTTTCGAGGATGCGCTCGCGGGTGCGGCGCTTGGGCTTTCTTTCCATCAATCACCAATCTCAAGCAATGAACCGAGAATAGCAGAAAGCATGGGCAGGACCGTCAGCCAATCCGCTTCATGCCGCACGGGTTCTGGCCTGCATGCGCCGCACCGCCCGGGCGAGGTCGTCGAGCGTGTCGGAAAGGCGCAGCGCGGTAAGCCCCATGTTCCTGGCACGGTGCCGTTTCAGTTGCCCCATGCGCCGCGCCAGGGAACGGTGCGGATCGGCGAGGACATCGAGGTTGATGCTCACCCCATGGCGGGCCAGCCTGGGCGCCAGTTCCTCGTGGCGACGCAGCAGCTCCTCCCGCGTCTTGCGGTAGGCCTGTTCCGAGAGCCGCTTGCGGTCGGCATAGCTGAAGATGTTGGTGAAAAACATGTCGGCATCGTCGCGACCGGGCTCGAACAGGATGACGTCGGCGTCCTTGTACTCGATGTCGTACTTGGCCAGGCCGGTCTTCATGCGCGAATGGATGATGGCGCGGAAGGTCTGCGCCAGGACCACGGGCAGGCCGCCGTCGACCAGCTTGCGCTCCCGGCTATGCCGTTCGTGCGCGGCATGCCTGGCGTCGAAGGGAACCAGCGGATTGATGCAAAACACCAGGCGCGCCCCGGCCTTGAGGGCGACGGACGCATGCAGCGTCTTTTTCAGCGCGCCATCGACATACCAGCGACCGTCGATCTCGACCGGCGGGTACAGGCCCGGCAAGGCCGCACTGGCCTTGATCGCGGTGGCGATCGGCACATGCTCGAAGCCCTTGGCGCCGAAGGCGACCGAAGTTCCCGAATCGAGGTCCGTCGCGACCAGGTACAGCGGCTTCCTGACCCGGCGAAAATCGTTGCTCAGGCCGGGCAGGGAAAACAGCCGGCCCAGGAAATCGTCGATGCCGGAATTGTCGAACACCCCGGTCGGAATCGCCCGTGACAACCGCTGGAACGACGCCAGGAAATCCCGCTGCAAGGGGCTGCGGAAATAGTCGCCCAGGGATTCGAGCAGCAACGATGGAAACCGCGCGGCGCGGCGCGCATATTCCCCGGTGGCCGGCTTGAGCAGCATCTCCGGTTCGAAGGGAACCTCGGCCGAATCGCTGTCGATGAACATCCGGTACAGGTAGGCCGGGCTGAGTCCATTGGCCAGACCGGCGGCGATGAAGCTGCCGGCACTGACCCCGACATAGGCATCGAGTTCGTTGAAATCGAAGCCATCCAGCGCTTCGGACAGCGCCACCAGAACTCCGATTTCATAGACGGCGCCGAGCGGACCGCCGCCGGCCAAGGCAAGGGCCGCTTTCCGCCGACGGCCTTTCGGGCTCATTTCAGAGCACTCCGCCAGCAACCATCAGGCTCGCGTCAGGCAAATCGACGCTCAGGCAGCCGCCTTGGGTGCGGCCTTGGAGGCAGCTTTCGCCACGGCCTTGGGCGCGCGACGCACCGGCTTGGCTGCGCTCGCCGGCTTCGTGGCCTTGGCGGCACCACGATTCAGCTTTTCGACTTCGGCCTTGAGTTCCGCCACGCGCTTGGCCAGTTGCTCGACGTCGGCCTTGGTCGGCACGCCGAGGCTATTGAGCGAGCGAGCCACGCGGTTCTCGAAAACCTGCTCCAGCTTGTCCCAGGTGCCGGTGGCCTTGGCCGCCATTTCAGTCACCTTGTCCTCGGTCACCTTGCGGGTCTTCTTCTGGATCGCCTCGCCTTCGCGAATCAGCGCGTCATATACCCGGGTGCCTTCTTCCTGGGCCTTGGCGAAAGCGCCGAGGCCCGCCAGCCAAATCTGCTCCGCCGAATCGCGGATGGTGGCGGAAAGCTGGCTGTCGATGCCAACGGACTTGAGTTTCTTAACCACGAGCTTCTTGACCATAACAATCTCCAAAATTGACGTATCCCTGCTGCTTCGCCGCGCTAGTCCCCGGCGAACCCTAGTCTGTCACATGGAAAGTGTAGCGGCCAGGATTAGAGAAATCACACTAATGTCCTGGGGGAAACCCCCGCGCCATACCCCGTTGCGGCAGCGAGGCGCGGGGTGAAATCTATGAACTTGCCATCCTCTTCGCGGCCGGCTTCGGCGCGGAATTTTTGGTCGGCGCCGGGCTTGACGCGGCTTTCTTCGGCGCGGCCGCTCCCTTGGCTGGAGATTTTTTCACCGCTGCCTTCGTTGGCGCGGCCTTTTTCCCAACGACCTTTCGTGCCACGGACGTCGCCGGCACGGTCTTCTTCGCTGCCGCAGGTTTCGCCACGGCTTTCCTTGCCACCGCCTTTTTTGCCACCGGTGTTGCAGACGCCGTACCACCGGACCCCTTCCAGGTCGATCGCGCTTTCTTTGCAAGGGCCACGACCTTGGCAATGTCGTCGTCGCTGTACACGCCCTTGACGCCCGATATCGCCGCCAGCTTCATGCCGTGCTTGATGCCGAGCTTGTAGATTTCCTTGACCTTTTCCCACTCGGTGTCACGGCCGATGGTGAACACCTCGAAGCGACCCTCCAATGCCAGCACGATGGTTTCCGCCAGGCAGGCGTAAATCACGTTCTTCGGCAGGCCGATCGACTTCATGCCCTTGACCGGCGTCGGCAGTTCGATCTCGCCCGACTCGATCACCAGCACGTCCGGACGCTTGGCTACTTCCGAGGGAGGCAGGTCGAGCGGGCGCGCGACGTCGGTGATCACGCAGCCCGGCTTGACCTTGGTGATGTCGAGGATCTTCTTGCCGGCCCCCGAGGTCGAGGTGACGATCATGTCCATGTCGCCCAGCAGGCTGTCGTAATCGGTCGACGAGATGACCTTTGCATCTGGCGTGTCCTGCAGGATCGAATCGCGCAGCTCGTTGAGCTTCTTGATGTCGCGTCCGGCGATCACCACTTCGTCGAATGCCATGGCCAGCAGGCGGGCGCTGACCGAGCCGATGGAGCCCGTGGCGCCGATCACCATGGTCTTGGCGGGCACCCGCTTCGAATCCTTGCCCGGCTTGATCAGCCCCATGCGGCGCATGGCGTCGGCCGCCGCCCACAGCGCGCCGGATGCGGAGTAGCTGTTGCCGGTGGTGATGGGTATGCTCGCGCGTCGCGCCACGGTGATGCCGGCATCGCCGACCACCTTGGTGAAGGCGCCGAGGCCCATGATCTGGGCGCCCAGCCCCTCGGCGATCTTCGCCGCGTGGAGCAGGCGCCGATAGGTGAACTCGGGGCTGTGCGAGAGCATCTCCTTGGGCGTGCCGCCCACCGAGATCAGCCAGCCCTCGGCCTCGGCGCCGGTGGGAGAGACGATATTGCTCATCTTGCAATACACCATCGGCGGCATGTAGGCGGCGAGCGTTTCCACCTTGTCCATGATGAACTTGGGCGTGCCCTTGGGCAGCGGGAAGCCCTTCTTGATGTACTCCTGGCTCAGCGGATGGACGACGAAGGCGAAGCGGCGGATGTTGCGGAAATGCCCGGTGGGATGCAGCAGGCGGGGCTTGATGTCGAGCTCGTGGAGGATCTCCTCGAAATCGTGGTCGGTGAGCTCTGACTCCGCCTTGCCGGTCGCGGCGAGGATCATGGCAGTGATGGTGCTGATGCCCACCACCTGGTCGAAGAGCTTGGGCGTGACGTCCACCGCCAGATTGACTTTCTGTTTGGCGAAGAAGGCGAGAGCCTCGTCATCGACAGCCGAAGTGATCAGGGTCTTGCCTTCCAGGTTGCCGCCGGAAGCCACCGCCTGGATCTCGCGGAAGGTGCCGACGATGACATGCGACTTGGCCACGGCATTGGCCACGATCTTGTTCTTCAGGGTGCCGAGGACGGATTTCAGGAACTCCCCGGGGACGCCGTCGGGCAGGAGTTCCTTGCCCTTGGCGAAGAGCTCGAGCTGGTCCAGCGAACCCAGCAGCACCGGGGATGCCGCATGGAATACCGGATCGGCGAAACTCAAATTCTTGGTGTAATCGGACAGCGCGACCGCCATGTCGTAGTTGCGCATGCCGGAGAGGAATAGCACCAGGTTGTTGTTGAAGTAGTGACCCAGTTCCTTCTGCACGTAACGGACGGCACGCACCTGGAGCAGCCGGCGCAGGCTGGCGCCGGTCGTCACCGGCACGCGCGTGACGACCTGCATCAGGTGCTGCGATTTCTTGTTGATCACCGTGCGCAGGCCGACGTGGTAGTGGTCGGGCATGTCGCTCAGGGCAATGGCATCCGCATACGCCTGCTGGCGCCGCATCAACTCCCAGGCCTTGCTGCTGTCCTTGTCGGCGCCGAAGCGCCGCACCTGGAATTCCTGGCCTAGAAACTTCGTCTTGAACTCGAAATCCTTCTTGGAAGAACCCAGGGTAACGGTAACGACTTTTTTCATCACTTCATTCCTCGTCTGTTGGATTGGCCGCCATCATCAAGGCATGGCGATCCGGGGCATCAGGCCGGCTTCTTTGCGCGCGGAGCCGGTTTCCTTGTCGCCACGGCAGGCTTCCTTGCCGTTGCCGCTTTCCTTGGCGCCACCTCGAGTTCAGTCTGGGGCGGCAGCACCTGGCGGATCAGATCCTCGCACTGCGCCTGCGTCATGTAACGCGGCACCGGGTAACCGGTATGCGCCTCGCGGCAGGCGGCTTCCGCCAGTTGCGGAATGTCCGCCTTCTTCAACGCGGCGAGGAAGGTCGGTATGGCAAGGTCGCGATTGAGTTGCACCACGGCATCGAGGAACTTCTGCGCCAGGGCGTCTTCGCCTTCGCTTTCCTTGCCGAGTTTGGCGCGCACCGCGAGCAGGGCCAGTCGGTCGGTAACGGCCGGCAGCGAATACCTGAGCACCAGCGGCAGCATGATGGCGTTGGCCAGGCCATGCGGCGTGTGGTAACGGCCGCCGAACTGGTGGGCGATGGCATGCACGTAGCCGACGTTGGCCCGCGTGAAGGCCAGTCCGGCATAGGTGGCGGCCAGGGCCATCTTCTCCCGCGCGGCGAGGTTCTTGCCGTCGCTGTAGGCCACGCGCAGGTTGTCGAAAATGAGGCCGACCGCCGACAGGGCCATGTCATCCGTGTAGGGGTTGGCCCACTTGCCGATGAAGGACTCGATAGCATGCGTCAGGGCATCGATGCCGGTCGCCGCGGTGATATGCGGCGGCAGCCCGGTCATCAGGCAGGGATCGAGCGCCGCCATCTTCGGCACCAGGCGGGTATCGACGATCACCAGCTTGGCCTGCCGTTCCGGATCGGAAATTACGGCAGCCACGGTGACTTCCGAACCGGTGCCGGCGGTGGTGGGCACGGCATAGATCTTGACCGGCGTGCTCAGGCCCTTGAAATAACCCGCCAGATCCCGCAGCGACTTGCCGGGATTGGAGACCGCGGCGGCAATCGCCTTTGAGGCGTCCATCGAGGAGCCGCCGCCGAAGGCGACGATGGCATCGCAGTCGTGCGCGGTGTAGAAGTCGATACCTTCTTCGATCAGCGGAATCGGCGCGTCGGGCGTGATCGCATCGAATACCACGAACTCGGCGCCCCCCGCCGTCAGGGCCGAGGTCAACTCGTCGAGCAGGCCCAGCTTGGAGATGATGCTGTCGGTGACGATGAGGATCTTCTTGTGGCCGAAGCCGGCGATGGTCTGCCCCAGGCGGCCGCTGGCTCCCGGCCCGACCAGGATGGTCGGCTGCGGTATGGGCAGGAAGCGCACGGCCAGGCCGGCGCCCTTCATGGCGGCACCCAGTGCCGTGGTGCGAAGCGAATCGCTGATGAAATCCGAAATCAAGGAATCTCTCCTCCAAAACGTCCGCCCGCCGGGTTCTTTCCCGTGTTTGCGCCGGGCATTGCCCTTCCCGAAGCTGGAACTCTATCATCCAACATCAGACTGCGGCATCGCCGCGAATCATGTCGGCGGCTTTCTCCGCGATCATCAGGGTTGGCGCCGTCGTATTGCCGCCGATCAGGGTCGGCATGATCGAGGCATCCACCACGCGCAGGCCCTCGAGTCCATGCACCCGCAGGCGCGAATCAACCACCGCCATCGCATCGCTGCCCATCTTGCAGGTACCGACCGGGTGATAGATGGTGTCGGAGCGATTGCGAAGTTCCTCGCGGATCGCGTCGTCGGAATGTATCCCTTCGGTGTAGACCTCGCCGGTACGGATACCCGCCAGGATCGGCGCATCCATCAGTTTCCGCGTCAGCTTGAAGCCATCGACCATGGCTTCGAGGTCGTCGGCATGGCCGAGGAAGTTCGGATCGATGCGTGGCGCCGCCAGCGGGTCGGCGCTGTCGAGGCCGAGCGTGCCGACGCTCTTCGGCCGCAGCAGGCAGATGTGGCAGGAGTAGCCGTGTCCCAGATGCAGCTTGCGCGCATGGCTGTCGATCATGCCGACCACGAAATGCAGTTGGTACTCCGGCGCAGGCGAATCCGGGAAGCGGCGCAGGAAGCCGCCGCCTTCGGCGCCATTCGAAGTCATCATGCCGGTGCGTTCGCGCCGATAGCGGCCGATCTCCTTCATCATCTGCAGGCCACCGCCCAGGGAAATGCCGAGCAGGTCCAGCGACTTGGCGCGGTAGTTGAAGACATAGTCGGGATGGTCCTGGAGATTCTTGCCGACCCCGGGCAGGTCGCGGACCACCGGAATGCCGAATTGCCGCAGTTCGGCGCCGGCGCCGACGCCCGAAAGCATCAACAACTGGGGCGACTGGATCGCGCCGGCCGCCAGGATCACTTCACGTTTTGCATGGATGGCCCGCAGCTCGCCGCCCTGCTCGAACTCGATCCCGCTGGCCCGCCTGCCGGCGAAAAGCACGCGCCGGGCCCTCGTCCCGGTGAGCACCGTCAAGTTGGGGCGGCTGGCCCGATGCGGGGTCAGATAGGCGCGCGCCGCATTCCAGCGTTCGCCGTTCTTCTGCATCACCTGATAGATCCCTATCCCTTCCTGGTCGGCGCCGTTGAAGTCATCGACCAGCTTGAATCCGGTCTGGCGCGCGGCCTCGAGATAGATCCGCTGGAAGGGGTTCATCGAGCGCAGGTCGGCAACGTTCAGGGGCCCGCCCTGCCCGTGGTACTCGCCGTCGAATTTTTCGTTGTGTTCCGATTTCCTGAAATACGGCAGGACCTCGCGCCATGACCAGCCGTCATTGCCCAGCGCCCCCCAGTGGTCGTAATCCCAGGGATGGCCGCGCGTATAGACCATGGCATTGATCGAGGTCGAGCCGCCCATGGCCTTGCCACGCGGCATGTAGCCGCGGCGGCCGTTGAGGCCCGGTTGCGGCACGGTTTCGAAGGCCCAGTTGTTGATCGGTGTCGGCAGCATCAGCGCCGTGCAGAAGGGCACCTTGATCAGCAGTTGGTCATCGCCTTTGCCTGCTTCCAGAAGGCAGACGCTGACTGCGGGGTCCTCCGAAAGTCGTCCCGCCACGGCGCAACCGCCGGCACCGCCGCCTACTACGATGTAATCGAATTCCTTCATGCGTTTTCCGATCCTCCAAGTAATCAAGCAGCAGCCCGGCGCGCTAGTTTTGCCCGGCCCGGGGAGCGGGGCCCTCCAGCGACTGCAACAGCATGCGGCGCAAGCTTGCCGAGAACGCCATGCCCAGGTGGCTAACGCCGCCGATGGCGATGTTGGTCGCCCCTGGCAGCGTCGAACAAGTTTGCTGCGGAAACACGTAGTTGTCGTGGCAGCTGTAGATGGACACGGACGCCGCCGGCAGCGGTGCCGCCAAGCCGCGCAGCCACGGGCTGCCCACGCGCATCTGGCGGGCATTGGGCCCCAGACCCAGGCGCGCCAGCTCGGTACCCTGATGCGGCGAGCCGAGGGTGATCAAGCGCGCCACTTTCCCCGCGCCATGGCGTCGCAGGTAGGCGCGCGACGCCAGGCCGCCCATGCTGTGGCCGACCAGGATTAACTGGCTCGCCCCCGTGATGGCCAGCACGTCGTCCACGCGCCGGGCGATTCCGTCCGCATAGGCATCGATGTCCGAGAACACCGGCTCCAGGCTGTGCGTCGCCACGGTCCAGCCGGCGCCTTCGAGCCGCGGCCGCAGCCAGAACCAGAAACCCCGATTGCACTGGTAGCCGTGGATCAGCAATACCGGCAGGCGCCCGGGTGCCGGTTTCGGCAGGCGATCCGGACCCAGCCAGAACGCCTCGAAGGGTTGTATCACGGCAAACAGCAGGATCATTGCCGCGTATTCCTCGAGCACCATGCGCAAGCCCCCGACGATGCCGATGCGCAGTTCCGGCGGCACCTCGCCGCTTCCTTGCAGCATCAGGACAAAGGTCAGGCCGACGATGAGCAGGCGTACCGCGAGGAAACCCGCCAGGGCGAGGCCGGCCGCCTGCGCCAGCGTCCAGCCTGCGCGCGACGTCAGCCAATAGCCGAGCACGCCGTAGATGAAGAGTTCGCCGTACAAGAGCCAGCGGAATTGCCGTGCCGCCATCGCCGACTTTCAGCGAATCAAAAACTTCGTCAGGCGCTCGAACAGCGCGCCATAGGGCGGATTGAACAGCGACATGCCGTTGAGCCCCGACTGGTAGAACACGGACTTCTGCTTGCTGAAGGTCTTGAAGCCTTCGCTGCCATGGTAGTGGCCCATGCCGCTGGGACCCACGCCACCGAAGGGCAACTCCTCCTGCGCGATGTGAAGGATGGTGTCGTTGATGGTAACGCCACCGGCCACGGTCCCGCTCAGCACCCGGTCACGCTGTTCGCTGTCGTTGCCGAAGTAATACAGGGCCAGCGGGCGCGGATGCTGGTTCACGTGGAATATCGCAGCATCGAGGTCATGGTAGGGCAGTACCGGCAGTAGCGGCCCGAAGATCTCGTCCTGCATCACGCGCATGCCGTCATCCACCTGGAGCAAGGCCAGCGGTGGCAGGCGGCGGCGCGCAGCATCGGCCTGCGCCGTCGACAGCGGTTCGACGGTCGCGCCGCGTTGCTGCGCGTCCGCGACATAGCCCTGCAAACGCTGGTAGTGGCGCTCATTGACGATCGCGGTGTAGTCGGGCGAGTTCGCCATGTCCGGCCAGCACTTCGCCACGGCGGCGCGCGCCGCTTCGATGAAGGCCTGCTCGCGGCCGGCGGGCACCAGCACGTAGTCGGGCGCGATGCAGGTCTGGCCGGCATTGAGCAGCTTGCCGACCATGATGCGCTCGGCCGCCTTGGCCAACGGGTAGTCGGCGCCGACAATGGCCGGCGACTTGCCGCCGAGTTCCAGGGTAACCGGCGTCAGGTTATCCGCCGCCATGCGCATGATGTCGTGGCCGACCTTGGTCGAGCCGGTGAACAGCAGGTGGTCGAAGGGCAGGCGCGCGAAATCGGCGCCCACCGCGGCATCGCCCAGCACCACGGCGACATCCTCGGCGGCGAAGTGCTTCGCCACCAGTTCGGCCAGAAGTTCGCCGGTGTGCGGCGTGAACTCGGACATCTTGACCATCGCACGGTTGCCGGCCGCCAGCGCCGCCGCCATGGGCGAAATGGCGAGGAACAGCGGATAGTTCCAGGGCACGATGATGCCGACCACGCCCAGCGGCTGGCTGATGATGCGCGCGCGGCCCGGGCGGAACCAGATCGAGGCGGGCTTCTTCTGCGGCTTCATCCAGGCGCCGAAATGCGAGCGCGTGTGGCGCAGGGCTTCAAGGCTGGGAAAGACTTCCAACAGGCGCGTTTCATGCGCGGAACGGTGGCCGAAATCGGCCGCGATCGCCTCGACGAAGCGCTCCCCGTTGTCATGCACCAGCGCCAACAGCGCGTTGAGCCGCGTCAGGCGACGATCGCGGTCGGCCGACGGATTGCGCCGGGTAGCGGCATGCATCGCGGCGAAGGTACTCTTGAAGGCGGGCGGGTCGGCCACCGGCGCATTCGCGCCCGGATTGGCGGGTTCCATGGCGTTCATTGCGGGGCTCCTCCTGCATTGGACAGCGTAGCGGTTCAGTTTATGCGTCACGGCTTTGCCGGATTAGGCAGGGTACTCTAACGAGGCCGCGCCGCGGCGGCGGATAATTTGCCGAAATGGATGACAATCTGGACAAGGATGCGATAGGCCGTGAACTGGCGGCGTGCATAGCGGTGGCGCGCGAATTGCGCGCTTCGCGTGCCACCGATCCTGCCGCAGCGGATTACCCGGTACTCAAGGAATGGCAGTCGGCACGCTTGGCTCGCACCTATGCGGATCTGCTTGCCAGCGAGCGCTACCGGCCGGCAGCGGAGTTTTTCCTCAGCGACCTCTACGGACCCAAGGACTTTCGCAGCCGCGATGAGGAACTCGCGCGGGTGGTGCCGGTGATGGTGCGCGTGCTGCCGGCGCGGGCGCTGCTGACCCTGCTGCAAGCGGTGCAGATGGACATGCTCTCGGAATCGCTCGACACCGACATGGTGCTGGCCCTGCGCAAGGCGCAGCGGCAGGGCAAGATAGACTGGGACGCCTACGCTGCGGCCTACCGGACCTGCGATCGACGCCAGGATCGGGAACGGCAGATCGCACTGGTGGACACGATAGGCAAGACCCTCGATCGCCTGACGCGCATGCCGCTCATCCGCGTTTCGCTGCGACTGATGTATGGTCCGGCCCACCTCGCCGGCCTCGGCGGATTGCACTCCTTCCTGCAGCGCGGATTCGACGCCTTCAGCTTCATGAACGGCGCCGACGAGTTCCTCGCCATCGTCACCGAAAGAGAAACCGCACTGATGCGGGAGTGGCTGGCCAGGCCGGGTGGAGACAACAAGGCCTCGCGCGAGGGCGCGCTCCGAATTCAGAATCGGTCGACGGAGTGACTGGTTCTATACTTCGCCCGATCCCCGATCCACCGGGGAAGGATCGTCCATTCATCTTCGCAGGGGTTTGCCTACCATGTCTATAAAGAACCTGTTGGTTCATCTCGATTCCGGCGAGCGCGCCGCCGTCCGTCTTGAACTGGCGGCCAGCCTGGCACGGCAGCACGGCGCCCGACTGATCGGCGTCTTCGGCCAGCGCGCCGCGGCGCAGCGCGTCGGCGTCGTCGCCACCTGGCCCAGCCCCGAGTACGTTGTGGCCCGCGATGCCAGCCAGGCAGCCTTCGCCAAGGCCAGCGCCGGCCTGGCACGGGCCGAATGGATCGACGTCAACCGCGGCAGCGATGCCGAGGTGCTGCGCCAGGTCACCAACCTGGCCCGTCATGCCGATCTGGTCGTCCTCGGCCAGCGCGAGCATGGCGGCAACACGCTGCTGCCCGAGGACTTCGTCGTGGAGGTGATCGTCGACTGCGGGCGCCCGGTGCTGGTGGTTCCCTATGCCGGCGACTTCAAGGATGTCGGCAAGCGGCCAATGATTGCCTGGAACGACGCCCGCGAGGCCGCGCATGCACTAAACGACGCGCTGCCGCTGCTGGCCGGCTGCGAGGATGCCTGGGTGCTCAGCTTCGCCAGCCGCCACGAGGACGGCGACGCCTCCTGCGCCCATGTCGTGCGCCACCTCGCGGACCACGGCATCACGGCGAAGCCCGAGGTATTGGTGGTCGAAGACTTCGGCATCATGGACCTGCTGCTCAACCGCGTCAGCGACCGCAGCGCCGACCTGCTGGTGATGGGCGCCCACGGCCAGATCGGCTTCCCCTTCGTCAGTCGCGGCGCCGGCACGCGCTACATCCTGCAACACATGACCGTGCCGGTGCTGATGTCGAGCTGATTCAGGCCGCGGCGGCGGCCCGCCGGTCACCGTCCGGGTTCAGGTCAGTGTCGACTGCAATCCGAGGGGACCCTCGTGCGGTGCCACCAGTTCATGGGCTATCCCGGCCAGGGCACACAAGCCCGGTTCGGCGCGCAGTTCCGAACGGCTCCAGATGTACAGGTCCCGCTGCGTCGGACCCGCGGGGATGGCGAGCTCGATGAAGGGATAGGTCTGCGCCATCAGGCGCAAGGGCATCCGCGGCAGGACGGCGAGATGCCGGCCCCGCATCAGCACCTGCAGGAGGATCACTGCGTCACCCACCGTGGCGAACTGCGTCCGTGTCCGGCGTATGCCGCTTCTCCGAAGCAACTCGAGTTCGGAGTTCTGGAACGGCGAGGTGGTGCCAACGTTCATCCATTCGGAATCGCTGAGCTCCTCGGCCGAGGGATTGCGCACTTGTGCCAGGGGATGCCCCGGGCCGCAGAAGACCGAGATAACGTCCTCGCACAGGCGCTGGCGGTCTATCCCCGGCGGCACCTGGGCGAACACCGCCGGCGCGATGATCACGTCAAGGTCGCCATCGATCAATTGCTCCATCAGAGCCGACGGGCGCGACGTGGTGACGCTGAGCGCCAGATTGGGGTGATCGCGCAGCACGCGCTCGCTCAGACCGGGCACCAGTGCCATGCCGATCAAGGGCCCGGCACCCAGCCGCAACTGCGTATGAATGCCAAGCCGATGGCGGGCGACCGCCTCGTTGGCGGCTTGCATCTGGCGGGCCAGCGAGCGGCCGATGCGGGCCAGGCCTTCGCCCAGTGGCGTACTGCGCACGCCGAAGCGGCTGCGGCTGAACAACTGGGCGCCAGCCTGCATTTCCAGGGTGGTCATGTTGCGTGTCAGCGTCGGCTGGGTCAGCAGCAACTGCTGTGCCGCCGCTGTGATGGAACCCTTGTCGAGAATGACGGCCAGTTGCATCAGGTGTCGCGGATCCATACGTTTTCTTTTGTTTGGGACGACAAATCGGAATTTTACTCTATAACAATTGCAACCTAAACTGCTTTCAAGGCAGCGGTCGTCACGGCCACCGCGCGACACAAAAGACCCATAACAGAGGAGACCAAACCATGAATACAGCTCATCTTAGGCGCACCCTGGCAATTGCGACGCTCGGTCTGGCGGCCAGTGCGCCCGGTTGGGCCGCCAAAGTATCCATGGAGTCGGCCACTGCGGGCGCCGTCACGGGCCTATTGCCACAGTCGATGGCGCCGATCTGGTCCAAGGCCGGCGTGGACGTGGAATTGGCGCTGGGCCAGACGCTGACCAAATCGCTGCTGAAGTTGGGCCAGGGCGGGTTGGACACCTCCGTGATCCCGCCCTCGGCCTACGCCGACCTGCTCGCCGGCAGGGGGCCCTATGCCCAGATGGGCGACAAGGGCAAACCAATCGCCGAGAAGACCCGTGCCCTGTTCGGCTTCACCGCCAGCAGCTACCATGTCATCGTTACAGTTGACAGCGGCATTTCCGACTGGTCAAAGATCAAGGGCAAGCGGGTCTATATCGGGCCGCCGGCGGGTGCGGCGAACGCCCAGATCACAGCGCTGGTCAAGCGTGGTTCCGGCTACGAGGCGGGCAAGGATTTCGAGGGCATCAAGGCCCCCTGGGGCGTGTCAACGCAAAGCTTCCAGGATGGCCAGTTCGACGTGCATGTATTGACCGGCGGTACGGGCAGCGCCGTCGTCACCGAACTGTCCCTGGCGAGGAAAATCCGCCTGTTGCCGCTGCCGGCGGATGCCATGCCGCCGGCCGACCTGGGCATGGTCATGGGCGTGATCCCGAAGGGCACCTACAAGGGCGTCAACGATGACGCCGACGTACCGGTGTGGAAGACCGTTATGATGTTCATGGCCAAGAAGGACCTCAGCGATGATGTCGCCTACAAGCTGACGAAGTCCTACATCGAAAGCCGCAACGAACTGGCCAAAGGCAATGCCCTGCTACGCGACCTGCCCGGCGACGACCCCTTCATCGGCGTCACGGCGCCCCTGCACCCCGGCGCCGCCCGCTACTACAAGGAAGCCGGCATCAGGATACCCGCCGAATTGATGCCCAGGTAAGCCCTTCCACCCTGTTGCCCGGTGCGACCCGCCGGGCAAACCCACGAGGAGTCCATCAGGATGTCCACCTGGCTCGGTCGTCTGCACAAGGGGATCACCTACGCACTGGCGCTGGCGGTGTCGCTCTACGGTCTCGCCAACGTCATGCCGGCGGTTGGCAGCTTCCGCCTGGGGCCATTCCCGATGGAGCTCTTCCGCGCCAGCTTCTTCGCCATGTGCGTGGCGGTGGTCGGCCTGAATGTGCGCGGTCCGCGCGGCCAGGCGCCCGGCATCTGGCTCGCCGTGACATCGGCGATCAGCGTCGCGGTGCTGATGTGGGCCAGCGTCTCCTTCTACCGGGTCAGCATCAGCTTGAACGACGCGATGGTCCTCTTCGGCGCCTATGAGGCGACCGTGGCGGTCGTCGCCAGTGCCGCGGTGCTGTTTTTCTGCTGGCGCATCTGGGGTAGCGCCGTCGCCCTGCTGGGAATCCTCGGCGTCATCTACCTGATAACCGGCCCCTACTGGCCCGGGCCGCTGGCAACGATACCGGGTGACCTCAGCGAACTCCTGGCGCAAAACCTCTGGTACAGCCTGGACACCGGCATCCTCGGCGCGACCTTCGCCATCGTCATCACCACGGTGTTTCCGTTCATCGTCCTTGGCGCGGTGCTGGATGGTGTCGGCGCTGCCGACTCGATGATCCGTATCGCCTTCGCGCTGATGAAGCGCACCGCCGGCGGCCCGGCCCATGCCGCTGTACTGGCTTCAGCCCTGTTCGGCACTGTGTCCGGTTCCGCGGTGGCAAACGTCGTCGGCACGGGCGTGGTCACCATTCCGATGATCAGGAAGCGCGGTTACACCAGGGAATTCGCCGGCGCGGTGGAAGCGGCGGCATCAACCGGCGGACAGATCATGCCGCCGATCATGGGCGCCGCAGCCCTCGTCATGGCGGATTACGTCGGCGTCAGCTACCTGACCGTGGTCGTCGCCGTCCTGATCCCCTCCATCGCCTACTACCTCAGCCTGTTCCTGATGATCATGTTCGAGACGCGCAGGCTCGGCATCCAGGCCGATGCGTCCGCATCCGGCATCGCCGAGCCCAGCCTGCAGGACTACCTCAACATGGTCCTGATCTTCGGCCCCCTCATTCTCATCGTGATCCTGCTGGTGGCCGGTGCTTCCGCGTCTGGCGCCTCGATCGCCGCCATCGTGCTGCTGTTCCCGCTCAGCTTCATCAATCCGGCAATCCGCGCCAGGCCCCATTTGCTGATCACCGCCCTGCGCAACGGCGGTGCGACGTTTGCCGAACTGCTTACTGCCATCGCGGCCATCGGCATCGTGATCTCGACGCTCTCCGCCACCGGCATGCCGGTGAAATTCGGCGTGCTGATGGATGCCGCCCTGAACCAGTCGCTGTTCGTCGCCTTGCTGGTCGTCTTCGCCGGCTGCACGCTGCTGGGCATGGGCATGCCGACCCTGCCCGCCTATCTCACCGTGGCGGCGATCGCCGTGCCGTCGATGCAGTCGCTGGGACTGGAGCCGCTGACGGCGCACATGTTCGTATTCATGATCGCCGTCGCCTCGGCCATCACGCCGCCGGTGGCGATCGCGGCCTACGCGGCGGCCTCGATTTCCGGCGGCAAACCCATCGCCACGGCAGTGGTTGCCTCCCGCATCGGCATCATGATCTTCCTGATCCCCTTCGCCTTTGCCTACGACCCGCTGCTGCTCACGGTCAAGGAAGCCGGCGCCATCTTCACCTGGCCGGCCTACATCCAGATACTGGTGGCCCTGGCCTTCGCCATGTACATGTGCGCCAGCGCCCTGAGCCTGTATGAGCTGGGGCCGCTACCCTGGTGGCAGGTCGTGCTGCGCCTGCTTGCCAGCGTCCTGCTGCTGGCCCCGGGCGATGGCATCACCTGGGCGGGCATCGCGCTTTCGGTCGTGCTGCTGGCGCAGCACCGGTTTGTTCACTCTCGTCGGCAACAGTTTCAGACATGAAGCCCAACATCATCTACATCGTCTCGGACGATCTCGGCTTTGCCGACCTCGGCTGTTATGGCGGCCGCGAGGCGCAGTTCGGCAACGTCTCGCCCAACATCGATCGGCTCGCGGCCGGCGGCATGCGATTCACCGAGGGCTACGCAAATTCGCCGGTGTGTTCGCCGACGCGCTTTGCGCTGATGACCATGCGCTACCAGTACCGCCTGCGCGGCGCACTCGAGGAGCCGATCAACTCGCGCAGCAAGGGCAATGCCGAGCTGGGCCTGCCGGCCAGTTTGCCGACCCTGCCCTCGCTGCTGCGCGACGCCGGTTACCGTACCGCACTGGTCGGCAAATGGCACCTCGGCTACCCGCCGGCCTTCGGCCCGCTGCGATCCGGCTATGACGAGTTCTTCGGCATCATGGCCGGCGGCGTGGATTACTTTACGCATTGCTCACCCAAGGGCGATCACGACCTCTACCTCGGCGAGGACGGACACAAGGAAGTCGGCTACCTGACGGACATCTTCTCGCTACGCGCGGTCGACTATGTAAATCGCATGGCCGATGGCGCCAGGGCCGGCACTCCCTTCTTCCTCAGCCTGCACTACACCGCGCCCCACTGGCCTTGGGAAACCCGCGACGACGCTCACATCGCTCCGGACGTGGCGAAGAACCTGTTCCACCTCGACGGGGGCAACATCCACAGCTACCGGCGCATGATCCATCACATGGACGAAGGCATCGGCTGGCTGATGGACGCCCTGCACAGGCACGGTCTGGCGGAGAACACCCTCGTGGTGTTCACCAGTGACAACGGCGGCGAACGCTTCAGCGACAACTGGCCGCTGGTGGGCGGCAAGATGGATCTCACCGAGGGCGGCATCCGCGTGCCCTGGATCGCCCACTGGCCGGCCGCCATTCCGGCCGGGGCGGTCAGCCGTCAGCATTGCATGACCATGGACTGGTCCGCGACGATGCTGGAACTCGGCGGCGGCCAGCCCCATGCGGACTACCCGCTGGACGGCATCTCCCTGCAGTCCGTGTTGCGCGACGCCGGACACCACTTCGAACGGCCGCTGTACTGGCGCATGAATCACCGCAGCCAGCGCGCACTGCGCATCGGCGACTGGAAGTACCTCAAGGTGGACGACAACGAATACCTGTTCAACATCACCGCGGATGCCCGCGAGCGCGCCAACCGGGCAAAGCGCGAACCCGAACGCATGGCGCGTATGCGCGAACAATGGCTGGCCTGGAACGACAGCATTCCGCCGATTCCGCCCGACGCCACGGTAAGCCTCGGCTATTCGCTCAAGGACATGCCGCAGCGATAGGTTGCCTGTTCAGCCTCGCGAAATGCTTCGGTCGCCAATCACCAACGGACTTCGAACCAGGACGGCACGCAGATGCAAGAACTACCGACCCCCCACCTGACCTGGTTCGCCGACCTGGCGGTCGAAGTCTCCGCAGCCCAGGAGATCGGCCTTGCGGTACACGGGCGGCGGCGCCTGATTCCGATAGTCGGTGGCGAGGCCCGAGGCGACGGCTGGCGGGCCCGGGTACTGCCCGGTGGAGCTGACTTCCAACTGATCGTCAACGACCGGATGGCCGAACTGGACGCTCGCTACACGCTCGAGCTGGACAGCGGCGAGCTGATCTATGTGCAGAACCGGGCCGTCCGCGCCGGCGCGCCCGAGGACATGCAGCGCCTGGCCAGGGGCGAGCCCGTCGATCCTTCGCTGATCTACTTCCGCTGCAGCCCCAGCTTCGAGACGGCCGCACCGCGCTTCGCCTGGCTGTCCGAACGCATTTTCGTCGGCACCGGCATGCGCTTGCCCAGCCAGGTGCGAATGCGCTTTTTCGTGGTTTGAGTCGGCAGGGCGTGCCGATCCGGACAGGGTCAGCGCTGCGCGGTACGGATCTCGCCGAACAACTTCTCCAGACCGCGCGGCGGACAGCGCCAATACTGCGGCGGTGCGCTCACCGTGGCGCCGAGTTCGGCGGCGGCATGCCAGGGCCAATGCGGATCGTAGAGGATGCCGCGCGCCAGGGCGACCATGTCGGCCTGACCAGAGGCGATGATGCCTTCGGCCTGCTTCGGATCGGTGATGAGGCCGACGGCGATGGTCGGCAGGCCGGTCTCGCGCTTGATGCGCTCGGCCAGATGCACCTGGTAACCCGGCCCCAGCGCGATCTTCTGCATGGGTGAAACGCCGCCGCTGGACACGTGGATGAAGCCCAGCCCGCGCTCGCGCAGGGCGGCGGCAAACACCATGCATTCCTCGATGTCCCAGCCGCCTTCGACCCAGTCGGTGGCCGAGACGCGAACGCCCAGTTCGCAGCGCCCCGCCACCGCCGCGCGCACGGCATCGATCACTTCCAGCGGATAGCGCATGCGCTTGTCGAGCGAACCGCCGTAGGCATCGTCGCGCCGGTTGGCCAGCGGCGAAAGGAACTGGTGCAGCAGGTAGCCGTGCGCCGCATGCAGTTCGATGGCATCGAACCCGAGGCGCAGGGCCCGCTCCGCTGACGCGACGAAGGCATGCTTGATGCGTTCCAGGCCGGCCGCGTCAAGTGCCTGCGGCGGCGCCTCCTGCGGCGCATGCGGAATCGCCGAGGGTGCCACGGGCGACCAGCCGCCCTCGGTCGGCGGGATCAATTGGCCGCCGTCCCAAGGCTTGTGGCTGGACGCCTTGCGCCCGGCATGGGCAAGCTGGATGGCCAGCGGCATGCCGCTGATCTTGCGCGCCGCGTTGACCACGCGCTGCAGCGCCGCTTCGTTGGCGTCGTTCCACAGGCCCAGGCAGCCCGGCGTGATGCGTCCTTCCGGCTCGACGCCAGTGGCCTCGACGATCAACAGGCCGGCGCCCGACAGCGCCAGCTTGCCGTAGTGCATCAGGTGCCAGTCGTTGGCATTGCCCTCCTCGGCCGAGTACTGGCACATCGGCGCGATGACAATGCGGTTGGGCAGCGCGATGCGGCCGATGGAGAATGGTGAAAACAGTGACGACATGACAGGCTCCGGTTCAGGGATGCGCGGCGGCCAGACGCCGGCGGTGCAGCATCAACGCGCCGACGCCGATCGAGATCACGATCACCGCGGGGATGGCGTACAGGTTCAGGGTGTACCAGCCGCCGCCGAGCACCAGCGCGCCGGCCGAGAGCGAGGACACGGCCTGCACGCCGAAGACCAGGAAGTCGTTGCCGCCCTGCACCTTGGCGCGCTCGGCCGGTTTGTAGGTTTCGGTCAGCAGCGTGGTGCCGCCGATGTAGAGGAAGTTCCAGCCGACACCGAGCAGGAACAGCGCCCACCAGAAATGCATCAGCGTGACGCCGGAAAGTGCCAGCGCAATGCAGGCGAACATCAGCACCACGCCGGCCATCAGGATACTGAGAACGCCGAAGCGCTTGATCAGGCTGCCGGTGAAGAAGGACGGCCCGTACATGCCCAGCACATGCCACTGCAGGACAAAGGCGGCATCGCCGAAGGGCAGGCCGCAGATGTCCATCGCCAGCGGGGTCGCCGCCATGAGCAGGTTCATCGTACCGTAGCCCAGCGCGGCGGCCAGCACGGCGACGACGAAAGCCGGCTGGCGGGCGATCTCGGGCAGTGGCCGGCCCGAACCCTGCTGCCCGGCATCGGCCATTTCCGGCACCCGCAGGCGGCTGGCGATCAGCAGGGCGACGACCGCGAAGACCGAAAGCGAAGCATAGGTGGCGGCGAACTCGACGGCCCAGATGTCGCGCGTGATCTTGCCCGCCCAGGGGCCGATGAAGCCGCCGAGGATGCCGCCGGCCAGCGTCCAGGAGATCGCCTTCGGCTTCCAGTCGGCCGGCGCCATGTCGGCGGCGGCGAAGCGGTATTGCAGGCCGAAGGCGTTGTAGGTGCCGGCACACAGCGTGCCCAGGCACAGCAGCCAGAAGCTGCCGATGCTCACCGCCACGGCGCAGGTGAGGCCGCCGAGAATGCCGAGCAGGGCGCCGACGATGAAGCCGGCGCGGCGGCCGTAGTGCTTCATGAACCAGGAAGCCGGCAGCGTCATCAGCGCCGTGCCGATGACATAGCCGGTGACGGTCAGCGTCGCCAGCGTCGGCGTCGGCGCCAGCTTGGCGCCGGCCAGGCCATTGACCGCGATCAGGGTCACGCCATTGCACAGCAGCAGCGCCTGGCAGCCGGCGAGCAGGCCGACGTTGCGCTTGATTTGCGGAGTGACGGCTTCGCTCATCGCAGGCTCCATTTCAAGAGTCGGCGCTGGCGGTACGGCGATTTTCTGTTGGTCATGGATAGTTGGAGACTTCGATCAGGTTGCCATCCGGGTCGCGGAAATACACCGAATGGATGGGGCCGGTGGCACCGGTGCGCGGCACCGGGCCTTCCTCGATGGCGATGCCCTGCGCCGCGAGTTCGGCGATCACCTCGGCCAGCGGCGTCGCCGCGATCAGGCAGAGGTCGGCCGTTCCCTGCCCGGGCTGCGCCGCGTGCGGCTTCAGCGGCGCGGCGGCGGGATGCAGGTTGATTTTCTGCCGGCCGAAGGACAAGGCGCGCCGGCCGGCACCGAAACTCACCGGCTCCATGCCGAGCACGCGCTGGTAGAAATCGACGGTGGCGTCGACGTCGCACACCGTCAGCACCAGGTGGTCGAGGCGGTCGATCTTCATGGCCGTCGCATGACGATAGGCACGAAGCCGCCGATCCCGTCGTCGCGGCGATGCGCGCAAGCTTGGCCCACCGCTGCGCGGATCGCTCGGCAGGCCGCATCGTCCTTCTGGATCATTTCCATATTCCCGATTCTCAGGCGAGAGTCACCTGCATGTCCATGGCCAGGTGGTTCTCGCTGTCGCGGGCCCACAGCCTGACGGCCCTGCCGTCGGCCTCGGGCCGGCCGCAGACGAAGAAGGGCGCGATGTCGAACACCGGCTTGAGGGCGCGGAACGCGAAGGCGGCGATCGTCGCCCCGGGCAGGTTCCGGCGCAGCAGGTCGACCAGCAGCGTGGCGATCAACGGCCCGTGCACGATCAGGCCGGGATAGCCCTCGACCTCGGTGACGTAGCGGCGGTCATAGTGGATGCGGTGGCCGTTGAAGCTCAGCGCCGAGTAGCGGAACAGCAGCACGTCGTCGGGGACGATCTCCCGTTCCCAGGCCGCACCGGCGGGCGCCGGCTGGCAGGCTGGCGGTGCCGCATCGGCTGCCGGCAGGTCGCGATAGACGATGTCGTGTTCCTCGGTGACGCACAGCCCCGCCGGCCCATGGAACTCGTGGCGCACCATGACGAACACCAGGTCGCCGCTGCGTCCGCTCTTGTGTTCGACCGACATCACGCGCGAGCGACGCTCCACGCGCTCGCCCACCCGCAGCGCCTGCGGGAAGCTCAGCCGGCCGCCGGCCCACATGCGGCGCGGCAGGGGCACCGGCGGCAGGAAGCCGCCGCGCGCCGGATGGCCGTCGGGCCCGATCGCCGATTGGCGTGCCGCCGGCAGGCACAGCGTCCAGTGCCATGGCGGCGGCAGCGGATCGCCAGCGATCGGCCAGGCATCGTCGCGGTCCAGCGTGGCGGCCAGGGCCGCGACTTTCGACGGTGCGACGATGTCCTCCGCCGACTCCGTGTGTCCAACCCAGGTACGCAGGTGATCAAGGTCGATCATGGAATCCTTCTGCTTCGCCCATCTTGCGTTGAAGTTCGCCGCGCACATCCCGGAAAAAAAAGCCACCCCGGGGGGTGGCTTTTCTTTTTGTGGCGTCCCCACGGGGATTCGAACCCCGGTTCATACCGTGAAAGGGTATTGTCCTAGGCCTCTAGACGATAGGGACTTATCGTTTGGTGGAGGTACGCGGGATCGAACCGCGGACCTCTTGCATGCCATGCAAGCGCTCTCCCAGCTGAGCTATACCCCCACAAGAGAGCGCGCATTATAGGGAGGCGGACCGGGCCTGTAAAGCGTTTTTCGGGACTATTCAGCACGGTCTCAGAGCAGCTTTCCGGGGTTCATCCGGCCGCGCGGATCGAGCGCCTGCTTGACCGCGCGCATCAGTGCCATTTCGGTGTCGCTCTTGTAACGCAGGATTTCTTCGCGCTTGAGCTGGCCCAGCCCGTGCTCGGCCGATATCGAGCCGCCCAGTTCATGCACCAGGTCGTGCACGATGCGGTTCACCGCGCCGGTGCGGGCAATGAATTCAGTATTGGATTCGGCGTCGGCCTTCGACTGGTTGTAGTGCAGGTTGCCGTCGCCGATGTGACCGAAGCAAACGATGCGCACCGCCGGGAAGGCCGCCCGCAGGGCGACATCGGCGCGGGCGATGAATTCGGCGATGCGCGACACCGGCACGGCGATGTCGTGCTTGATCGAGATGCCCTCGATCTTCTGCGCTTCGGAAACGTTCTCGCGCAGGGCCCAGAGCGCGGCAGTCTGCGCCTCGCTGGCGGCGACCACGGCATCCGCGATCACGGCGGCGTCTGCCGCCGCGTCGAGCGCCGACTCCAGCGTCGCCGCGAGGTCGGCGCGGGCGCCGGAAAGCTCGATCAGGACTTGCCATTCGGGCTTGTCCGTGAGCGGATCGCGCGCGCCCGGAATGTGCTTGAGCACCAGTTCCAGCGCCGGCCGCCCGACGATCTCGAAAGCCGTGACATTGTCGCCCGCGACATCGCGCAGGCGTCCGAGCAGGGCGACGGCGGCGGCCGGATCGGGCACCGCCACCCAGGCCGTGGCCCGCGCGCGCGGGCGCGGAAACAGCTTCAACGTCGCCGCCGTGATCAGACCCAGGCTGCCTTCGGCGCCGATGAAAAGCTGCTTGAGGTCGTAGCCTGTGTTGTCCTTGCGCAGGCCGCGCAGCCCGTTCCAGACGCGTCCGTCGGCCAGCACCACTTCCAGGCCCAGGCAGAGTTCGCGGGCGTTGCCGTAGCGCAGCACCTGCACGCCGCCGGCATTGGTCGACAGGTTGCCGCCGATGGTGGCGCTGCCTTCGGCGGCGAGCGAGAGCGGGAACAGCCGGTCGGCCTCGCGCGCCGCTTCCTGCACGGCATGCAGGGTGCAACCGGCCTCGACGGTGATGGAATTGTTGTCGGGATCGATGGCGCGGATGCGGTTGAGGCGCGTCAGCACCACCACCACCTCGCCGCCGATCGGCGTGGCGCCGCCGCACAGCCCGGTATTGCCGCCCTGCGGCACAACGCTCGCCCCGGCGTCGGCGCAGGCGCCGACCACCGCGGCAACTTCCTCGGTGCTGCCGGGCAGCACCACGCAACGCGCGTTGCCGGTGTAGCGGCCGCGCCAGTCGGTGCAGAAGGGGGCCACGTCGTCCGCCTGCGTCAGCACGCGCGACGCACCGACGATGCCGCGCAAACGATCCTGAAAGTCGGCGCTCACGGTACGGCGATGGTCGGGCCCAGTTGCGCGTAGAGATCGTGCACATCGCAATCGATCACGCTCACCTCGGCAAATTCACCGATCTCCAGATCATGGCCGTCGGCGATGTACACCAGGCCATCGACATCGGGCGCATCGCCCTGCGAGCGGGCGATGACGCCTTCCTCGTCGATGTCATCGACCAGCACCTGGATGCGACGCCCGATCATGCGTTCCAGACGCTGGGTGGAAATGTCTTCCTGGTGGCGCAGCAGGCGCGCCTTGCGCTCTTCGCGGATCGCGTCGGGCAGCGCGCCGGGCAGCGCATTGGCGCCGGCGCCCTCTACCGGGGAATAGGAAAAGGCGCCGACGCGATCGAGCTGTGCCGCATCGAGAAAATCGAGCAGTTCGTTGAACTCGGCCTCGGTTTCGCCGGGGAAGCCGGTGATGAAGGTGGAGCGGATCGCCAGGTCCGGCACTTCGCGGCGCCAGGCGGCGATGCGGTCGAGCACCTTCTCGGCCGAGGCCGGTCGCTTCATCAGCTTGAGGATGCGCGGGCTGGCGTGCTGGAAGGGCACGTCGAGGTAGGGAAGGATCTTCCCTTCGGCCATCAGCGGGATCAGGTCGTCGACGCTGGGATAGGGATAGACGTAGTGCAGACGCACCCAGAGGCCGAGCTTGCCGAGTTCGCGGCACAGCTCGAGCAAACGCGTCTTCACCGGCCGCCCGCCGTGAAAGCCGGTGCGGTACTTGACGTCGACGCCGTAGGCGCTGGTGTCCTGCGAGATCACCAGCAACTCCTTTACCCCGGCCGCGGCCAACACTTCGGCCTCGCGCAGCACCTCGCCGATCGGCCGCGACACCAGGTCGCCGCGCAGCGAGGGAATGATGCAGAAGCTGCACCGATGGTTGCAGCCTTCGGATATCTTCAGGTAAGCGTAGTGGTCGGGCGTCAGGCGGATGCCCTGCGGCGGCACCAGATCGACGAAGGGGTCGTGCGCGGGTGGCAGATGGGCGTGCACGGCTTCCATGACTTCCTGCGTCGCGTGCGGGCCGGTGACGGCCAACACCTTCGGATGCACGCTGCGCACGATTTCATTCCCAGCGGCATCCTTCTTCGCGCCGAGGCAGCCGGTGACGATGACCTTGCCATTCTCGGCCAGCGCCTCGCCGATGGCGTCGAGCGATTCCTCGACCGCGGCGTCGATGAAGCCGCAGGTATTCACCACCACGAGGTCGGCACCGTCGTAGGTGCCGGAGATCGCATAGCCCTCGGCGCGCAGGCGGGTGAGTATCTGCTCGGCGTCCGAGGCCGCCTTGGGGCAGCCGAGCGAGACGAAGCCGACGGTTGGCGCCTTGGCCTTACGTCGCGCCAACTTACTTCTTTTCGGCCTTCTCGTCCGGCTTGGTATAGATGCCGGGAAAGATCTTGCGCGTCTGTTCCTGCATGGTGTCCTGCATCTGCTGGAACATCTTCTGGCTCTGCTCGACGTAGGCGCCCATCATGTGCTGCATCGCCGGTCCCTGGAACTTGAGGAACTGGGCCCAGAGATCCTGGCTGTCGCCGCTGGTTTCGCCATAGAGCGACTTGGCCTGCTCCTTCAACTTGGCCTGGACCTCGGTGAAAGACCTGATGTTGTTTTCGATGTAACTCCCCATCATGCCCTGCATCGCGTTGCCATAGAAACGGATCATCTGCGACAGCAGGTCGGATGAGAACATCGGCGCGCCGCCGGCTTCCTCTTCAAGGATGATCTGCAGCAGGATCGCGCGCGTCAGGTCGTCGCCGGACTTGGCGTCGACCACCTGGAACGGTTCATGTCCCAACACCAGTTCCTTGACATCGGCCAGCGTGATGTAGGTGCTGGTGCGGGTGTCGTAAAGGCGGCGATTCGGGTACTTCTTTATGAGTCGGCTCTGTGTGGCCATCTTTAACTCCCCTCCCTCAGTAAACCCATTTTACTACCAAGGCACTGCGGACCCGTTCCGGCCCTGCCGAGGGGCAGGAACCGGAACGGCATTGCCGCCGGCAAGGTCAGCTGTAATGCAAGCCGCCGTTGATGTTGAGCGTGGCACCCGTCATGTAGGCCGCCAGGTCGGATGCGAGATAGGAGCAGATGCCGCCGATCTCCTCGGGCTTGCACAGCCGCTTCATCGGGATGGTGTCGACGATGCCCTTGAGGATGTCCTCGCGGATCGCCATGACCATCTTGGTCGCGACGTAGCCCGGCGCGACGGCGTTCACGGTGACACCCTTGGCCGCCAGTTCCTGCGCCAGCGCCTTGGTGAAGCCGATCACGCCCGCCTTCGCCGCCGAGTAGTTGGACTGGCCGGCCTGGCCCTTGACGCCGTTGACCGAGGAGATGTTGATGATGCGGCCCCAGCCGCGTTCGGCCATCTTGGCGGAGACCTGCTTCGTCATGTTGAACAGGCTGGACAGGTTGGTATTGATCACCGCGTCCCACTGGTCCCTTTCCATCTTGGCGAAGAACTTGTCACGCGTGATGCCGGCGTTGTTCACCAGGATGTCGACCGGGCCGGCCTGGGCCTCTGCTTCAGCCACCATGCGCTGGCAGTCCTCCAGTTTCGAGACGTCCCCGGCGACGCAGGCGAAATCCTTGTAGCCCGCGGCGGCCATTTCCTTCAGCCATTCGTCCCTGTTGTCGAACTCCGGGTGGTAGGCCGCAACGACAGTGTAGCCATCGTCGACGAAGGCCTTGCAGATTGCCGTGCCGAGTCCGCCCATTGCTCCCGTTACCAATGCAATTTTTTTTGCCATGATTGCTGCTTCCTATATGACTAATGAAACCGTGCGGACCGACGGCGCGCTGCAAGCCGCTGCCGTCGGACCGTGGCGATCAATACATGTGCTGACCGCCGTTGATGGAGATGTTGGCGCCGGTGACGAAGGCCGCCTCTTCCGAAGCCAGGTAGGCCACCAGGCCGGCGACTTCCTCCGGCTTGCCGAGGCGACCCTGGGCGATCAGCGGCAGGATCTTGCTGTCGAGCACTTCCTGCGGAATCGCCATGACCATCTTGGTGCCGATGTAGCCCGGGGAGATGGTATTGACCGTCACGCCCTTCTTTGCCACTTCCAGCGCCAGCGCCTTGGTGAAGCCGTGCATGCCGGCCTTGGCCGCCGAGTAGTTGGTCTGGCCGAAGGCACCCTTCTGGCCGTTGACCGAGGAGATGTTGATGACGCGACCCCAGCCGCGCTCCATCATGCCGTCCATCACCTGCTTGGTCATGTTGAAGGTGGAATCGAGGTTGGTGTGGATCACCGCGTCCCAGTCGGCCTTGGTCATCTTCTTGAACGTCATGTCACGGGTGATGCCGGCGTTGTTCACCAGCACCTCGACCGGACCGATTTCACTGCTTACCTGCGCAACGCAAGCCTTGCAGGAATCGAAATCGGCGACGTCGCAGGGATAGGCCTTGAAGCCGTAGCCCATGTCGTTCATGGTGCGCAGCCATTCGCTGGCCTTGGTGTTGCTGGGGCTGTAGGTGGTGACCACCTTGTACCCGAGCGCCGCCAGCTTGATACAGATTGCTTCACCAAGACCACCCATTCCGCCCGTTACCAGTGCTACTCGCAGCATGTTCTACTCCTCTCGATTGTTGTTGGGTCGGGGCTTCGATTGCATCGCCGACGACTGCGCCCCGCACAGGCGCCGGCTTTTTAACTATGCTTTTTCCTTCACGTAGCTTCCGGGCGCTGGCTCACCCGGTGCGTATGACTTGCTGCCCAGGCGCACGCGCGCCGGGACTTCGCCGCCGGCATGGCTTTTCAGCCAGTCGGCCCACACCGGCCACCAACTGCCCTTGGTTTCGGTCGCGGTATCGAACCACTCGTCGGCGTTCGCCGTGGTGCTGTCGTTCAGCCAATGGCTGCGCTTGTTCTTGGTCGCCGGGTTGATGACGCCGGCGATGTGGCCCGAGGCGCCGAGCACGAAGGTCGTATCACCGCCAAGCAGGCTGCGGCTCTGGTAGGCGGATTTCCACGGCACGATGTGGTCTTCGCGGCTGGCATAGATGAAGGACGGCATGTCCACGCGGCCCAGGTCCGCCTTGACGCCGCACATCTGCAACTTGCCCGGCACGCGCAGGTTGTTCTCCAGGTACATGTTGCGCAGGTACCAGGCGAGGAAGGGGCCCGGCAGGTTGGTCGCGTCGGCGTTCCAGTAGAGCAGGTCGAAGGCCGGCGGCTTGTTGCCCTTCAGGTAGTTGCCCACCACGTACTGCCAGATCAGGTCGTTGGCGCGCAGCGAAGAAAATACCTGCGCCAGCTCGGCGCCGCGCAGGAGTCCGCCCTTGCCGATCGTCGCCTCGCGCGCCTGCACCGCGGTTTCGTCCACCAGGCAGCCGATCTCGCCGGAATCGGCGAAGTCGAGCAGCGTGGTGAGCAGGGTCAGCGATGCCACCGGGCTTTCGCCGCGCAGGGCCGCGACGGACAAGGCCGAGGCGAGGATGGTGCCGCCGACGCAGAAGCCGAGGGCATTGATCTGGTCGACGGCGCAGATCTCCTGCACCACCTTGACGGCCTGCAGCGCACCCTTCTCGATATAGTCGTCCCAAGTCAGGTGCCCCTGGTCCGCCTGCACGTTCTTCCAGGAAACCAGGAACACCGTGTTGCCCTGCTCGACGGCGTAACGGACAACCGAGTTCTCCGGTTGCAGGTCGAGGATGTAGTACTTGTTGATGCAGGGCGGTACCATCAGGAAGGGCCGCGCCGCGACCTTGTCGGTGGTCGGCGAATACTGCAGCAGCTGCATCAGCTCGTTTTCATACACCACCGCGCCCGGCGTGATCGCCAGATTGCGGCCGACCTCGAAGGCCGTGTCATCGGTCATCGAGATGCGGCCCTTCTGCATGTCTTGCAGCAGGTTCTGGATGCCGCGCTGGATGCTCTCGCCCTTGGTTTCGAGGGCGGTCTTGACGAATTCCGGATTGGTGGCGAGGTAGTTGGACGGCGCCATGGCATCGACCATCTGTCGCGTCATGAAGCGCATGCGGTCCTTGGCCTGGCCATCGGCCACGGGCGCCGCGTCGGCCATGCGCTTCATGTACTCGGCATTGATCAGGTAGGCCTGGCGCAGGTAGTCGTAGATCGGGCTCTCGGTCCACGCCGGGTGGTCGAAGCGCTTGTCGCCGGCCGGCGCACTCGCGACCTGCGGCGCCTCCTGGCCCGGAGCCTTGCCCAGCATGCCCTGCCAGAGTTGGGCGTGGCGCGCCATCCATTCCTGCTGCAGCGTCTTGAGCGCTTCCGACTCCGCGCTCCATGCCGCGGGATTCACTCCCTGTTGCGACGCCGCCATTTTCTGCTGCTGGTCCGCCAGAAACTGGCTGAAGCCCTGAGCCATGGAATTTCCGGCCTGGAACATGGCCTGGAAAGCAGCGTTCTGATCGGTGGGAAACGGCATACGGACTCCTGAGAACAACGGTGGTTCCGGCACAGGCCGACGGCCGTCCGGTCGGCGTCAGTTGCAGAGGCCACAACCCCAAAAAATTCTATCTTTATTTTGCACTGCACAATAACCGCTGTCAAGCTGGATGCACCCTTCCCTGCCCTAGAATCGGCGCATGTACGTAGTCGCGATCGGGTGGCTCTATGTCACCCTGCTGATGGCCGCCACCGAGCCGAATCTCACCGCGGGCGTGCTCACCTTCGCCTTTTACGGCCTGGCGCCGCTGGCGCTGCTGCTATGGCTTTTCGGCACGCCCCAGCGGCGGCGCAACCTGGCGAGCAAGGAAGCCGAGGCGGCAAAAGCCGCGCCCGAGGTTCCCGTCAGGCCGGCCGACGAGTAATTCTGTTATTCCAGCCAGACCAGGCTCGCCATGCGCCCGGTGACGCCATCGCGCCGGTAGGAAAAGTAGCGCGTCGCGTCGGCCACGGAACAAGCGTCGGCGCTGGCGATACGGCGAATTCCCAGCGCCGATAGCCGCTGGCGCGCCAGGAGGGCGATGTCGCACAGCCATTTGCCGCCCGGCGCGGCGACAAAGGCCCCGGCCGCCGCGGCATCGACGGCCAGGAAGCACTCCCGCACCTCGTTGCCGACCTCGAAGGCCTGCGCCCCGATGGCGGGACCGAGCCAGGCCATCAGGCGTTCGCCGGGGACCGCCATGGCGCCCACCGTCGCCTCGACCACGCCCGCCGCCAGCCCGCGCCAGCCGGCATGGGCGACGCCGACCACGGTCGCCTCGTCGTCGCACAGCAGCACCGGCAGGCAATCCGCGACCAGCACGGCGCAGACCACGCCGCGTTCGCGAGTGACGCTGGCATCGGCCTCCGTGCCGGGCGCCGCCCGCGCCGCATCGACGCAGCGCGTGCCATGCACCTGCTTCAGCCACACCGGATCCGAAGGCAGTTCGCGGCGCAGCCGCGCGCGATTGCTGGCCACGGCCTGAGGATCGTCGCCTACGTGGTCACCGAGGTTGAAACCCTGCCACGGTGCCGTGCTGACGCCGCCGGCGCGTGTGGTCGACAGCGCGCCCACGCCTCGCGGCGCCGGCCAGTCAGGAAAAATGAAGTCGCTCACGGCGCCGGGTCACTGCGCCGAATCGCGTCGCAGTTCAGCGAGCAATTGCGCGAAATCCTGCGGCAGCGGCGCTTCCCAGGCCATCTCCGCGCCACTCCCGGGATGCCGCAGCGCGAGTCGCCGGGCGTGCAGGGCCTGGCGTGGAAAGGCGTCGAGCCGCGCGTCGCCGCACTTGTTGCCGCGATACACGGCGTCGCCGGCCAGCGGATGCTTGAGCGAGGCGAGATGGACGCGGATCTGGTGCGTGCGCCCGGTTTCCAGCCGGCATTCGAGCAGGGTTGCCCTCGCAAAGCGTTCCAGCACCGCATAATGGGTGCGCGCCTCCCTGCCGCCGGCGCGCACGACGGCCATCCTGGTGCGATGAATCGCATGCCGCCCGAGCGGGGCATCGACCATGCCGTCGCGCTCGACCCGGCCCAGCGCCAGCGCCAGGTAATGGCGGCTGACCGTATGCGCCTGCAACTGGCGCACCAGGTCAGTCTGCGCGGTCAGCGTCTTCGCCACCACCAGCAGGCCGCTGGTGTCCTTGTCGAGGCGGTGCACGATGCCGGCGCGCGGTACTCCGGCCAGCTGCGGCGCGTGGTGCAGCAGCGCGTTCATCAGCGTGCCCGAGGCGTTGCCGTTGCCCGGATGCACCACCAGCCCGGCGGGCTTGTCGATGACGATCAGTTGTTCGTCCTCGAACACCACCTCGAGCGGAATGTCCTCGGCGGACTCCGCAAGAGTCGGCGCCGGCGGCACGGCGTCGGCGATGTCGAACTCGATGCGTTCGCCGCCGTACACCTTGCGCTTGCCTTCCGCGCTGCCGCCGTCGAGGCGGATCAGGCCGTCCTTGAGCCAGCCCTGCAGGCGGCTGCGCGAGTGTTCGGGAAACAGCTTGGCGAGGGTCGCGTCGAGGCGCCAGCCGGCGCATTCCGCTGGCACGTCGAGGGCCGCGCGGGTCAAGGGCGGGACGGGGCTTCGGCTATAATCGGCCGGAAATTCATGCGAGGTTTTCACCATGCGTAGTGTAGCGGCATTCCTGCGGGCGCTCGCCCCCATCGTGTTCCTCGGCGCGGCTGCCGGTAGCACCCTGCTCGGCGGTTGCGGCCTGCTGCCCGACGTGATCGACGAAACCGCGAGCTGGTCCGCCAACCGCCTCTACAGCGAAGCCAAGAACGCCATGGCCGACGGCTCCTACGACAAGGCGATCAAGTATTTCGAGAAACTCGAAGCGCGCTTCCCCTACGGCCGCTACGCGCAGCAGGCGCAGCTCGAAGTCGCCTATGCCTACTTCCGCCAGGCCGAGCGGGCTTCGGCCATCGCCGCCTGCGACCGCTTCATCCGCCTGCATCCCAACCATCCCAACGTCGACTACGCCTACTACCTGAAGGGCCTCGCCAACTTCAACGAGGACCTCGGCCTGCTCGGCCACATCAGCATGCAGGACCTGACCGAGCGCGACCCCAAGGCCGCGCGCGATTCCTTCGAGGCCTTCAAGGCGCTGGTCGCCAAGTACCCGGAAAGCCGCTACACGCCGGACGCCACGGCGCGCATGAAATACCTGGTCAATGCCATGGCCTCGCACGAGGTCCACGTCGCCCGCTACTACATGAAGCGTGAGGCCTATATCGCCGCGATCAACCGCGCACAGACCGCGATCAAGACCTATCCCGATGCCCCGGCCAACGAGGAAGCCCTGTTCGTCATGGTCAAGGCCTACGACCTGCTCGGCATGAACGACCTGCGCGACGATGCCGAACGCGTGATGCGCAAGAACTTCCCCACGAGCGTCTACTACGAACGGGGCCTCGACCGCGCCGTGCCGTGGTGGAAGCTCTGGTGATCCCGGCCGCCGGCGCCGCCTGAGCGCCGGCCATCCCGCCCGCGACGCGCGACATCCTCCCCCGCCCTCTCAGAGGAAACCCATGTCCCCAGATATCCAGTCCCCCGATCTTTGCATCGGCATCGTCGGCACCGGCGCCATGGGCCGCGGCATCGCCCAGATCGCGGCGCAGGCCGGGATCCGCGTGCTGCTCTACGACGCGTTGCACGGCGCCGCCGCCAACGCGCGCGAAGCCGTGGTCGGCACGCTGGCCAAGCTCGCGGAGAAGGGCAAGATCACCCAGGACGCACTTGACGCCGCAGCGGGCAAGCTGGAAGTCGTCGCGCGCCTCGACGGCCTCGCCTCGGCGCAGGTCATCGTCGAGGCCATCGTCGAGAACCTCGACGTCAAGAAAGCTTTGTTCCAGCAACTGGAAGACATCGTCGCCGCCGATTGCGTCCTCGCCACCAACACCTCCTCGCTGTCGGTAACCTCGATCGCCGCCGCCTGCAACCGGCCCGAGCGCGTCGCCGGATTCCACTTCTTCAATCCCGTGCCGCTGATGAAGATCGTCGAGGTGATCGACGGCCTGCTCACCGCGCCCTGGGCCTGCGATGCCCTGCTCGGCCTCGGCCGCCGCATGGGCCATACGGCGGTGCGGGCGAAGGACACACCGGGTTTCATCGTAAACCACGCCGGGCGCGGCTTCGTCACCGAGGCCCTGCGCGTGCTGGGCGAAGGCGTCGCCGACTTCCGTGCCATCGACCGCATCATGCGCGAGCTGGCGGGCTTTCGCATGGGGCCCTTCGAGCTGCTCGACCTGACCGGGCTCGACGTCTCGCACCCGGTCATGGAATCGATCTACAACCAGTACTACCAGGAGCCGCGCTACCGGCCTTCGCCGCTCGCCGCCCAGCGGCTGGCCGGCGGCGTGCTGGGGCGCAAGACCGGGCGCGGCTTCTATGACTACGGCAAGGATGCCGCGGTCGTCGCCGAGCCGCCCGCGCCGACCGCCCTGCCGGCCCGAGTCTGGGTCAGCCAGACCCATCCGGAATGGGCCGACGTGCTGCGCGAGATCGCCGCCGCCGCCGGCGTCGAAGTCGAGACCGACTACCTGCCCGGCCCCGACGCGCTGTGCATCGTCACGCCGCTGGGTGGCGACGCCACCAGCGCCTGCGTCGAACAGGGCCTCGACCCCAGACGCTGCGTCGCCATCGACTGCCTGTTCGGCATCGATGCCGGCAAGAGCGCGCGGCGCAACCTGATGACCACGCCGCTCACCGGCGCCGCGATGCGCGACGCCGCCCATGCGCTGTTCGCCGCCGACGGCACGCCGGTCAGCGTGGTCGCCGACAGTGCCGGCTTCGTCGCCCAGCGCATCGTCGCCTGCATCGTGAACATCGGCTGCGACATCGCCCAGCAGGGCGTCGCCAGCCCGGCCGACATCGACCGCGCCGTGACTCTCGGCCTGGGCTACCCGAAGGGCCCGCTGGCCTTCGGCGACGCGCTGAAGCCGAAGCTGGTGCTCGACCTGCTGGAAGCCATGCAGAAGTTCTACGGCGACCCGCGCTACCGCCCCAGCCCCTGGCTCAAGCGCCGCGCCCTGCTCGGCGTCTCCCTACTGACCGAAGCGACTTGAAGCCACCCGAGCCCTCGCCGCTCACCGCCTTCCGCCTGCGTCATCCGCTGCGGGTGCGCTGGGCCGAGCTCGATCCGCAGAACATCGTCTTCAACGGTCATTATCTGACTTACTTCGACATCGGCATCACCGAGTACTGGCGCGCGATCGGCCTGCCCTACCCGGAGGCCATCGCCGGCAGCGGCGGCGACCTGTTCGCGGTGAGGAGCCTGCTCAATTACCACGCCCCGGCCGGCTATGACGACGTCCTGGCGGTTTGCGTGCGCGCGGCCAAACTCGGCAACTCCAGCATGAGCTTCGAAATGGCCGTGTTCCGCGGCGAGGAAAGGCTGGTCAGCGGCGAAATGGTCTATGTGCACGCCGACCCGGAAAGCCAGACCTCGCGTCCCCTGCCGGAAAAGCTGCGCGCGACGATCGAGGCTTGGGAAGCGGGTGGCGGCGCGTAGGGCTGCAAAAGTCGGCGCCGGCGACACGGCGCCGGGGAGCGGCGGGGCGTCGCGCAGACCCCGATCCGGCAAATGCGGTGGAGTTCAAGAAGCAAAAACGGGAGCTGCGGCTCCCGTTCAAGCTGGATCATTGCGTGACTCTCGGGAGTTCAGCTTAAGCCTCCGGCGCCTTGCCGTCAGGCCGAGCAGACCCCTACCAGCCAGCGTCATGGCATTTCCTCGCGTAGCGTAGCTGCGACAACACCCGATTTGACAGCGGTCAACTCCGATGGCGGGCTTTCCCTGTAGCGTTGAACGTAGCGGCGTTTTTCGCCGAGGGTCGAGCGATGCGCCGGATCACGCAGCGACCGGAGTTCACGCGACATTGGAAAACGGAACCGACACCACCACCATGAATCCCCGGCATTCGCTCAAGTCCCGGCTGACGCTGCTGATGCTCGCCGTGTTTCTGGCCAGCCTGTGGGGATTGACGTTCTTCGCCAGCCGGGTTCTGCGCGCGGACATGCTGCGCCTGCTGGGCGACGAGCAGCTCGCCACCGCGTCCTTCATCGCCGCCGAAGTCAATCAGGAACTCACGCTGCGGCAGCGCGCGCTCGAAACGGTTGCCGAGACAGCGGCGCCAAGCCTGCGCAAGGGTCCTGCCGCAATGCAGGAGATGCTGGTGCAGCGCCCGGTGTTTCGCGGCCTGTTCAACGGCGGCGTCCTCGCCCATGCGGCGGACGGCACGACCATCGCGGAAGTTCCCCTTTCCGCCGGCCGGATCGGCGTCAACTACATGGATATCGACACCGTCGCGGCGGCGCTGCGCGAAGGCAGGACCACGTTCGGCCGGCCGGTGATGGGCAAGAAACTCGGCAAACCGGTTTTCGGTGCCACCGCGCCGATTCGCGATGCCGACGGCAAGGTCATCGGGGCGCTGGCCGGGGTGACCAATCTGGGCCTGCCGAATTTTCTCGATGTACTGACCAGCAGCAGCCTGAAAAATGGCGGCTATGTGGTGCTTGTGGCCCCGGCACAAAGGCTGATCGTCACCTCGTCGGACGCACGCCGCGTCATGGAGTCCTTGCCGGCACCGGGCATCAACCCGGCGCTGGACAGTTTCGTGAACGGCCGCGAGGGTGTCGACATCCTGCAAAACCCCGGCGGCATCGAGGTACTGGCGGCGGTCAAACGCATTCCGGCGAGCGGCTGGTACGTTGCCGTCGCGCGCCCAACCGCCGAGGCATTCGCGCCCATCCATGCCATGCAGCAGCGCCTGCTGACCGCCGCGCTGCTGTTGACGGTGCTGATCGGCGGGCTGATCTGGTGGCTGCTGACACGGCAATTGGCGCCGATGGTGGCGGCGGCGAACTCGCTCGCCGCCCAGGCCGAGTCGGGCACGCCGCCACGGGCGCTGGCCCAGGCCGGCAGCGACGAGGTCGGCCAGCTGATCGGCGGCTTCAACCGGCTGCTGCATGTCGTCGCCGCCAGGGAGGATGCCCTGCGCGAAAGCGACGACCGCTGGAAATTCGCCGTCGACGGATCGGGTGACGGCCTTTGGGACTGGAAGGTGGCGGAAGGAAGCGTCTTCTACTCGCGCCGCTGGAAGGAGTTGCTCGGCTATGCCGAGGACGACATCGGCGCGACGCCGGAATCCTCCTTGCAACTGATCCATCCGGATGACCTGGCGGAAACCCGAAACCAGATCCAGGCCTGTTTCGACGGCCGCGCGCCGACTTACGCGCGCGAGCTTCGCTTTCGCTGCAAGGACGGCTCGTACCGCTGGATGCTCGCCCGCGGCAAGGTGATCGCCCGCGACGCCGCCGGCAAGCCGCTGCGCATGATCGGCACCCACGCCGACATCACCGACCGCAAGAATCATGAACGCCGGATCGAGCGCCTGTCCCTGCTTTACGCGGCGCTGAGCCAGTGCAACCAGGCCATCGTGCGCTGCGCCAGCGCGGCCGAGCTGTTCCCGCAAATCTGCCGCGACGCGGTGAATTTCGGCGGCATGAAAATGGCATGGATCGGCATGGTGGACGCGGCGACGAAGGATGTCATGCCGGTCGCCGCCCATGGCGCGGGCGTGGAGTATCTCGAAGGGATCAAGATTTCGATCACCGCCGACAGCCCCTACGGCAACGGGCCCACGGGCACCGCCATCCGTGATGGCGAACCCTACTGGTGCAAGGACTTCGCCAACGATCCGCGCACCGCGCCCTGGCGTGAACGCGGCGCCGGACGCGGCTGGGCCAGTTCGGCGGCGCTGCCCTTGCGCCTTGAGGGCAAGCCGGTAGGCGCCTTCATGATCTACTCGGGTGATGTCGACGCCTTCGATGACGAGATTCGCCGCTTGTTGCTGGAAATGGCGGGCGACATCAGCTTTGCGCTCGATAATTTCAAACGCGAGGCCGAGCGCCGCGAAAGCCGCGACCGTTATCAGGCCTTGTTCGAATGCGCCGCCGACGGCATCCTGATCGCGGACCATCAAAGCGTCTATGTCGACGCCAATGAAAGCGTCTGCCGCATGCTGGGCTATGCCCGCGACGAACTGATCGGGCGCCATGCCCGCGACATCGTCGCGCCGGAGGAGATTCAACAGGTGGCGCCGGCGCTGGACACCATCAACTCCGGAAAGGTGTATTCCCGCGAGTGGCGCTTCCGGCGCAAGGACGGTTCGGAATTCACCGCCGAAGTCACGGTCAACACCATGCCCGACGGACGGCTGCTGGCGATGTTGCGCGACGTGACGGCAAAAAAGCAGATCGAGCATGAGCTGGAAGCGCATCGACATCATCTCGAAAGCATCGTCGCCGCGCGCACCAACGATCTGGTCGCGGCAAGGGAGCAGGCCGACAACGCCAATCTCGCCAAGAGCAGCTTCCTCGCCAACATGAGCCACGAGATCCGCACGCCGATGAACGGCATCATCGGCATGGCCCACCTGCTGCGCCGCGACGGCGTCACCCCAAGGCAGGCGGATCGGCTCGACAAGATCGACAGCGCCGCCGAGCACCTGCTGAACATCATCAACGACATCCTCGACATCTCCAAGATCGAGGCCGGCAAGTTCGTGCTCGACGCCGCGCCGGTCGCCATCCACCAGATTCTGGAGAACGTGAGTTCGATCCTGTTCGAGCGCGTCCGCGCGGCCGGCATCGAGCTGCGCACGGAGATGGACTCCTTCCCGCCCATGCTCACCGGGGACCCGATGCGCCTGCAGCAGGCGCTGCTGAATTTCGCCACCAACGCCGTCAAGTTCACCGAGCACGGCTCGGTGACGCTGCGCGCCCTGCGCCAGGGTGAGGGCGCCGATTCGATACAGGTCCGCTTCGAGGTCGAGGACACGGGCATCGGCATTCCCGCGGAAGCCCTGCCGCGCCTGTTCCATTCCTTCGAGCAGGCGGACAATTCGACCACGCGCAAGTATGGCGGCACCGGTCTCGGCCTCGCCATTTCGCGGCGCCTGGCGGAACTGATGGGAGGCATGGCGGGTGTCGAGAGCACGCAGGGGAAGGGAAGCCGTTTCTGGTTCACCGCGACGCTGATGAAGGGTGGCGATGCCGTCGCGGGGCAAGCCCTGGCGCGTATCGACGCGGAATCCGGAATCCGCGAACGGCATGGCGGGCGCAGCGTCCTGGTCGCGGATGACGAACCGCTGAACCAGGAGATTGCGCGCATCCTGCTCGAAGATGTCGGGCTGACGGTGGACACGGCGAATGATGGCGCCGAGGCCGTGGCGATGTGCGCGTCGCGGCGCTATGCCGCCATCCTGATGGACATGCAGATGCCGAACATCAACGGGCTGGATGCGACGCGGCAAATACGCGCGATCGATGGCTATCGGGAAGTACCGATCATCGCCCTGACCGCCAACGCCTTTGTCGAGGACAGGGTGCGCTGCATCGAAGCCGGCATGAACGACGTCCTGATCAAGCCGGTGAATCCGCAAGCCCTGTTCGCCATGCTGCTGGCGGAGCTTGATGAAAGCGGCTAGGCGAAAATGCCATGCAGGAACCACCCGCCCGGCGGGCGCGGGTCGCGGAAGATCCATAGCCAGCGTCCGGCGCCGTCAATGGCGATGAAGTAGTCGCGGCGGGCGTCGGCGCCGTCCCACCAGCCGGATTCGATGCGTTCCGGGCCGGCGGCAAGGCGCAGCGGGCCGGCGCGTTGCGGGCGGCCGCGGTTTTCGCGCAGCGCTTCGGGGGGATCGAGCAGCCAC
>NZ_JAFLDR010000023.1 GCF_017302275.1 Sulfuritalea sp. | reverse complement strand
CCCGCGAGCAGCATCCGGCCTGCCTTCAATCGCTTCTTTGTTGCGTCGCTTAACCGCTTTTGTGCCATGACAACATTCTCCAATATCACCATTGGAGATACAACGTTTCAGATGATCAAAAGTTGTCATGTTTTACGGAAATATCAATATATCGACCTGAGCGACCTGCCGGATGAAACGCCGGCGCTGGCGCGTCGCATCAAACAGGCCGTGAAGGACGCCACCGGGTTGTCCTGCTCGATCGGTGTCAGCCCCAACAAGCTGCTGTCGAAAATCTGCTCCGACCTCGAAAAGCCCGACGGCCTTACCCTGCTCGACTTCGCCGACGTGCCGCAACGCATCTGGCCGCTGCCGGTGCGCAAGATCAACGGCATCGGCCCCAAGGCCGGCGAGAAGCTCGCGGCGCTGGGCATCGCCACCATCGCCGAACTGGCACGGGCCGAACCGGCATTGCTGCAGGCCCACTTCGGCCGCAGCTATGCGGAATGGTTGCATGCCGCCGCGCACGGCATCGACGAACGGCCGGTGGAGACCAGTTCCGAGCCGAAATCGATCAGCCGTGAAACCACGTTCGAGCGCGACCTCCATCCGCGCCACGACCGCGCCATGCTGTCCGAGGTGTTCACCTCGCTGTGCACCCGTGTCGCCGCCGACCTGCAACGCAAGGGCTACCTGGCTCGCACCATCGGCATCAAGCTGCGCTACGACGATTTCCGCACCGTCACCCGCGACCTGACCTTGCACGAGTCGACCGCGGATCCGGCCGCGATCCGCCGTGCCGCCGGCGAATGCCTGCGCCGCGTCCCGCTGGACCGCAAGCTGAGGCTGCTCGGCGTGCGCGCCAGTACCTTGGCATCCGGAAGCGACGCGCCGACCGTGACGACATCGCCGCAGGGGGAACTGCCCTTGTTCCCGCCGGAAGGCTGACCCCGACCAGCCAGGGCAACAGCTTGCTGCGAAAGCCTGGCGACTGCCCTTGTTAGAATGAATTCCCGCTACCGATCGCCCGCCAGCACCCCAATCCCATGAGACTCCCGATCATCACGCTGACGCTGCTGCTGCTCGCACATGCTCCTGCCCATGCCGGCAAGACCCTCGACCAGGTGCGGCAGCGAGCGCAGCTGACCTGCGGCGTCAGCACCGGCGTGATCGGCTTTTCCGCCGCCGACAGTCAGGGACACTGGAACGGGATGGACGTCGACATCTGCCGCGCCATCGCGGCGGCGGTGCTCAACGACGCGGCCAAGGTCAAGTACGTGCCGCTCAATGCGCAGCAGCGCTTCACCGCCCTGCAGTCGGGCGAGATCGACCTGCTGTCGCGCAACACGACCTGGACCCTGACGCGCGACGCTTCGCTCGGCCTGCATTTCACCGCCGTTACCTACTATGATGGCCAGGGCTTCCTAGTGCAGAAGAAGCTCAAGATCAGTAGCGCGAAGCAGTTGAAGAACGCGGAGATCTGCGTGCAATCGGGCACCACCACCGAGAAGAACCTCGGCGACTGGTTCAAGGCGCAGGGCATCAAGGTCAAGCCGGTGGTGTTCGAGAAATTCGAGGCCTCGATCAAGGCATTCTTCAGCGGCCGCTGCCAGGCCTATACCACCGACGCCTCGGCGCTCGCCTTCATCCGCAGCAAGGAGGCGCCCAATCCCGACGACTACGTGGTGCTGCCCGAACTGATTTCGAAGGAACCGCTGGGGCCGGTGGTGAGGCGCGGCGATGACGAATGGTTCGCCATCGTCAAATGGGTGATCTTCGCCCTGATCGAAGCCGAGGAATACGGCATCACCCAGGCCAACCTGGAACGGATGAAGGCCAGCCCCGACCCGGCCATCCAGCGCCTGCTCGGCGGCGCCGAGGACAGCGGCAAGCTGCTCGGCCTGGAGCGCGACTGGGCGGCGCGCGCGGTGAAGGCGGTGGGCAACTATGGCGAGATATTCCAGCGCAACGTCGGCAGCGCGTCGCCACTGAAACTGCCGCGCGGCGCCAATGCCCTGTGGAACAAGGGTGGCCTGCTCTACGCGCCGCCGGTGCGCTGAATCGCCGTATCACCATCGCCGACTCTTGATTCATGCCCGCACAACGCTGGCGTAACCTGCTGGTTCAGGCGCTGATCGCCGCCGGACTGCTGGCGCTGCTGTGGTGGCTGCTCGATGCCACCGCCGCCAACATGCGCGAACGCGGCATTCGCAGCGGCTTCGACTTCCTGCTGGAACCCGCCGGCTTCGGCATCGGCGAAAGCCTGCTGCCCTTCGATTCGGGCGACAGCGCGCTGTGGGCGCTGGCCGCGGGACTGGCCAACACCCTGCGCGTGGCACTGCCGGCGATCCTGATCAGTACCCTGCTCGGCACCCTGGTCGGACTTGGTCGCCTGTCGCCCAACCTGCTGCTGCGCAAGCTTTGCGCCGCCTACGTCGAAGCCCTGCGCAACGTTCCCTTGCTGCTGCAACTGCTGGCCTGGTACTTCATCGTCACCGACCTGTTGCCAGCCGCCAGCAAGGCCCTGCAACTGGCGCCGCACGTCTTCCTCAGCAAGAGCGGCCTGTCGGTGCCCTGGCTCGGCGGCGACGGAGGCCTGATCGACCTGCCGCAGCGCGGCGCCATGAACATCAGCGGCGGCGCAGCCATGACACCCGAGTACCTGGCCCTGCTGCTGGGCCTCAGCCTCTATACCGCCGCCTTCGTTGCCGAGACGGTGCGCGCCGGCATCGCGGCCGTACCGCGCGGGCAAAGCGAGGCGGCGCTGGCGCTGGGCCTGACGCGGCTGCAGAACTTCCGCCTGGTGCTGCTGCCGCAGGCATTGCGCGGCATTATCCCGCCGCTGACCAACCAGCATCTGAGCCTGACCAAGAACGCCTCGCTGGCGGTCGCCATCGGTTATCCGGAACTGGTCTCGGTGGCGAACACCACGCTGAACCAGACCGGCCGCGCCGCTGAATGCATAACGCTGATCATGGCCGTGTATCTGATCCTGTCGCTGCTCACCGCCTGGCTCAGCGCCTGGCTGGAGCGCCGCAACGGACGCTGGGCCGATCACTCGTGACGCAACATCGACCCCTGCGCGACTGGCTGCGGCGCAACCTGTTTTCCGACGCCTTCAGTGCTGCGACCACCGTAGCGCTGGTGGTGGCGGCGCTTTGCTGGCTGCCGGACCTGATCGACTGGCTGCTGCTGCAGGCGGTGTTCCGTGCCGATGCCGTTGCCTGCCAGGCGGCCAACCACGCCGGCGCGTGCTGGGGCGTGGTGGCGGAGAAATACCGCATCATCCTCTTCGGGCGCTATCCGCACCAAGAGCAATGGCGACCGCTGCTGGCGACGGTGCTACTGCTGGTCGTGATCGTCGCCAGCGGTCGCGGCCTGCTGCCGTTGCGAGCCATGCTCTTGGCCTGGGCCGTGACCCTGCCGGTCTTCTTCATCCTGATGGGCGGCGACCGCTTCGGACTGCAGCCCGTCGGCAGCGACCAGTGGGGCGGCTTTCCGCTGACGCTGCTGCTGGCGACACTGGGCATGCTGCTGGCGTTTCCGCTGGCAATTCTCGTCGCCCTCGGCCGCTTTTCCAGCCTGCCGCTGCTGCGTGGCCTGTGCCGCAGCTATGTCGAACTGGTGCGCGGCGTGCCGCTGATCTCGGTGCTGTTCCTCGCCTCATTTCTCTTTCCGCTCCTGCTGCCGCCTGGCATCTCGATCGACGTGCTGCTGCGCGTGCTGTTCGGCATCGTGCTGTTCGCGGCGGCCTACCTTTCGGAGACCATCCGCGGCGGCCTGTTGGCGATCCCAGCCGGGCAGCACGATGCCGCTGCCGCGCTGGGCCTCGGCCGCTGGCAGGCGATGCGCTGGATCATCCTGCCGCAAGCGCTGCGCGCCGTGGTGCCGTCGATGATGAACAGCGCGGTCAGCATCTTCAAGGACACCTCGCTGGTCACGATCGTGAGCCTCTACGAACTCACGGGGTCGCTGTCGCTGGCGCTGGCGGGCGATCCCGAATGGCGCTCCTTCCACCTTGAAGGCTATCTGTTCATCGCGCTGATCTACTGGATCGGCTGCCACGCAATGTCGCGCTTCAGCCGCGGCTTCGAACACGCCGCCCACTGAGCAAATCGCTCGGCGCCAACGAAAGTCGGCGCCGGCGATACGGCGCCAAAAGGCAATTTAGTCACCATACGGCCAAATCATGACGCGTCCTGCGAAGAATTTCGAGCGAAGCGAGCCAATCCGTAGCCTCCCCGTGAGGGGGCGAGGCGGGAATCCGCGACGCATGCGTCGCGCCGCCGCAGCCGGCAGGCTGTGCAAAGCCTGCCGTGGGCCGCATAGCGGAAGGGAGGGGCGAGCCTTCAATTCGCATTTTCGGCCAAGCATCGAGATACTTCATCGAAGCCTTCCCTGTTTGATTCCGGCTTGGCCGGCTCAAGGGTAGAGCCCCCGCTGTTCGCGCGCCGCCAGCACGCGCTGGCAGGCGATGATGAAGGCGGCTGTGCGGATCGATACGCGACGCTCCTGCGCCGTGTGCCAGATCGCGCCGAAGGCCTTGACCATGATGCCTTCGAGGCGCGCATTGATCTCCTCCTCGGTCCAGAAGAAACTGGAGAAGTCCTGCACCCATTCGAAGTAGGACACGGTGACGCCACCTGCATTGGCCAGCACGTCGGGGACGACCAGGATGAAGCGGTCGCGCAGGATGTCGTCGGCAGCGGGCGTGGTCGGCCCGTTGGCACCTTCGACCACGATCCTGGTCCTCAAGCCGTGCGCACGTGCGGGAGTCAGTTGGCCTTCGAGGGCGGCGGGAACGAAGTACTCGCATTCGAGATGCCAGAACTCATCTTCGCCGATCGCCTGCGCGCCCTCGTAGCCGGCCAGGCTGCCATGCGCGGCAACGTGGGCGAGCGCCGCCGGGATGTCAATTCCATCCGGATTGGCCAGCGTCGCTTCGGCGTCCTGCAGCGCGACGACCTTGGCCCCGTTCTCGCGGAAGATGCGCGCGGCGACGCCGCCGACGTTGCCGAAGCCCTGCACCACCACGCGCGCGCCGGCAATCGGCACGTCCATGCGCAGCCCGGCTTCGCGCGCCGCGATAAAGACGCCGCGACCGGTGGCCTCCTGGCGCCCCAGCGAACCGCCCAGCGCAATCGGCTTGCCCGTGACCACGCCACTGGCAGTGTGGCCGACATTCACCGAATAGGTGTCCATCATCCAGGCCATGGTCTGTTCGCTGGTGCCGACATCGGGCGCCGGGATGTCCTTGTCCGGGCCGATGACGATGCCGATCTCGGAGGTATAGCGCCGCGTGATGCGCTCCAATTCGGCGCGCGAGAACTGTCGCGGGTCGATCCGGATGCCGCCCTTCGCGCCGCCGTAGGGCAGGCCGAGCGCCGCGTTCTTGACCGTCATCCAGCCCGACAGCGCCATCACTTCATTGAGCGAGACGGCGGGATGGAAACGCACGCCGCCCTTGCCCGGACCGCGCGAAAGGTTGTGCTGCACGCGATAGCCCTCGAAATGCGCGATGGACCCGTCGTCACGCACGATCGGCACGTCGACGATCAGGATGCGCTTTGGCCGTTTGAGCGTCTCGATCCAGTGCGAGAGATGACCCAGGTGCGGAGCCACGCGGTCGATCTGCTCGATGAAGCTGGCCCAGGGCTCCGGCCGTGCCGGATCGAGATAGGAAAGCGTTTCGTGCGTGGCGGCCATGATGGCTCCCGAAGATCAGATGGATGACGCCGCGCGGGCGCCCTGGTCGTAGCGACCGGAGAGCGTGCGCAGCAGGCGGGCGAGGTCTCCGATGCGGAGATTTTCCTCGTCCGCCCCGGAAAAGCCCGGCATAAGGCAGGCCTCCCGCACCTGGCGATAACGTTCACACAGGGCTTGCCCGGCTTTCGTGGCGGACCAGAGCACTTCCTTGCCGCGGCGTTCTCCGGACACCAGGCCCAGGTTGGCGAGTTTCTTCAGCGCATAGGAAACCACGTGGGTGTCCTCGATGTTGAGCACGAAGCAGATGTCGGCGAGTTTCTTTTCGCGTCCACGATGATTGACGTGATGTACGACCAGGATCTCGGTTTCCGTCATGTCCTTGACGCCAGCACCCGCCATGCAGCGCGTCATCCAGCGGCCGAAGGCGTGGCTGGCGATGATCAGGCCGAACTCGAGTTCCGACAGTTCCGGACAGCGGTCGGACACCAGATGCTCGGAGGAGACGATGCGGCGCAACTCGGGTTCGTCAATCGCGTCCTGCGCGGTGGAAGACCTGCCCGTCGGTTTTTTTGCCATGGTGAAGAATTCCGGTTGTCGCTCGACGAAATATTTTAAACATTTTATTGACGTTTTGTAAATGTAATGTTAACGTGTTATCTGCTGCATCCACATCTCCAGCGACCACCTTCGTGAGGACCCCGCCGATGAATACCCGCCTACGCCTGCTTGCCGCCGCACTCGGTTTCACCGCTCTCTCTGTCTCCGCCCAGACCAAGTGGGACATGCCCACGCCCTACCCGGCTGCCAATTTCCACACCGAGAACATCAGCCAGTTTGCCGCCGACGTGGACAAGGCCACGGCCGGCAAGCTCAAGATCACCGTCCACGCCGGCGGATCGCTGTACAAGGCCAACGAGATCAAGCGCGCGGTGCAGGGCGGCCAGGCGCAGATCGGCGAGATCCTGCTCGGCGGCTATGCCAACGAGAACCCGCTGTTCGGCACCGACAACGTGCCCTTCCTCGCCACCTCCTACGCCGAGGCACGCAAGCTCGCCGCCGCGCAGAAGCCCGCGCTCGAAGCGCTGCTCGCCAAGCAGGGTCTGAAGATGCTGTTCTCCGTGCCCTGGCCGCCGCAGGGCATCTTTTCGGCCAAGGCGATCAACGCCGGCGCCGATCTCAAGGGCGTCAAGTGGCGCGCCTACAGCCCGCAGACCTCGCGCATCGCCGAACTGGTCGGCGCGCAGCCGGTCACCATCCAGGCCGCCGAACTCTCCCAGGCGCTCGCCACCGGCGCCGTCGCCGCCTTCATGACCTCGGCTGCCACTGGCGTCGACTCCAAGGTCTGGGAGCAGGTGAAGTTCTATTACGACACCCAGGCCTGGTTGCCGAAGAATGCGGTGCTGGTTTCGCAGAAGGCCTTCGACGCGCTGGACAAGGCGGGCCAGGATGCCGTGCTCAAGGCCGCCGCCGAGGCCGAAACCCGCGGCTGGAAGACCAGCGAGGAGAAGACCAAGGTCTGGATCGAGACCCTGACCAAGAACGGCATGACCGTCGCCGCACCCTCGGCCGCGCTCAAGGCCGACATGAAGAAAGTCGGCGACACCATGATCGGCGAATGGCAGAAGACCGCCGGCGCCGAAGGCCAGGCCATCCTCGACGCCTACCGCAAGTAAGCGCGTGTCGATCCGGCGCGCGCTCGACGGTCTGTACGGCGCCGCCGCCTGGGCGGCGGCGCTGTTCATGATCGGCACCCTGGCGATGATCCTGCTGTCGGTACTCGGGCGCCTGTTCGATTTCCATGTCCGCGGCACCGACGCCTACGCCGGCTACTGCATGGCCGCCGCCGCCTTCCTGGCGCTGGCGCATACCTTCAAGCGCGGCGAACACATCCGCGTCACGCTGATCCTCGACCACACCGGCCCGCGCATGCGCCATGCCCTGGAGCTCTGGAGCCACGCCGCCGGCCTGCTGTTCGCGGCGCTGCTGGCCTGGTTCGCGGCGCGCCTGGTGTGGCAGTCCTTCCAGTTCAACGACGTCTCGCAGGGCACGGATGCCACGCCGCTGTGGATTCCGCAACTGGGCATGGCGGTCGGCAGCGCCATCTTCGCCATCGCCCTGGCCGAGGAACTGGTGGCCGTCATTCGCGGCGAGAAGCGACACCAACGAAAACCTGGCAGCGAACCGGTGAGGAGCGAATAAGCCGTGGATGTCGCGATCACCCTCGTCCTGATCCTTGCCCTGTTCGCCCTGCTCGGCAGCGGCATCTGGATCGGCCTGGCCCTGCTCGGCGTCGGCTGGATGGCCATGGAGTTGTTCACCCCGCGCGCCGCGGGTGACGCCATGGCCGTCACCATCTGGGGCGCCTCCTCGTCCTGGACCCTGACCGCGCTGCCGATGTTCCTCTGGATGGGAGAGATACTGTTCCGCACGCGTCTCTCGTCCGACATGTTCAAGGGCCTCGCGCCCTGGCTGGAAAGCCTGCCCGGCCGCCTGCTCCACGTCAATGTCATCGGCTGCACCATCTTTGCCGCCGTCTCCGGATCATCGGCCGCGACCTGCGCCACGATAGGCAAGATCACCCTGCCCGAACTGGCCAAACGCGGTTATCCGGAAGGCATCACCTTCGGCACCCTGGCCGGCGCCGGCACGCTGGGCCTCCTGATTCCGCCCTCGATCATCATGATCGTCTATGGTGTCGCGGCCGAAGTCTCGATCGCCAAGCTGTTCATCGGCGGCGTGCTGCCCGGCCTGATGCTGGGCCTGCTGTTCATGGGCTGGATCGTGGTCTGGGCCCTGCTCAATCCCGGTGCCGTGCCGCCCGCCACCGAGCGCTACAGCTTCGGCCAGAAGCTCTACGCCTCGCGCCACCTGATCCCGGTGGTGCTCTTGATCGCGCTGGTCCTGGGCTCGATCTACGTCGGCATCGCCACGGCGACCGAAGCCGCGGCGCTGGGCGTGGTCGGCAGCCTGGTCCTGGCCGCGGCACAGGGATCGCTGTCCTGGGCCACTTTCCGCGACAGCCTGATGGGCGCCACACGCCTGTACTGCATGATCGCCCTGATCCTCGCCGGCAGCGCCTTCCTCACCCTGTCGATGGGCTACATCGGCCTGCCGCGCCAGCTCGCGGAATGGATCGCCAGCCTCGGCCTCGGCCAGTTCGGCCTGCTCTTCGGCCTGATGATTTTCTTCATCATCCTCGGCTGTTTCCTCGACGGCATCTCGATGGTGGTACTGACCATCGCCGTGATCCAGCCGACCATCGTCGCCGCCGGCATCGACCTGATCTGGTTCGGCGTCTTCCTCGTGGTGGTGGTCGAGATGGCGCAGATCACGCCGCCGGTCGGCTTCAACCTGTTCGTCCTGCAGGGCATGACCGGCAAACAACTGCCCTGGATCGCGCGTACCGCCCTGCCCGCCTTCGCCCTGATGATGGGTGCGGTCGGCCTGCTCTACGCCTTCCCCGGACTGGTGACCTGGCTGCCGCAGCGCATGGTGGGATGAAGCTGCTTGAGTTAGGCGACGGCGCGCTGACCCTGGAATTCGGCGAGCGCATCGACCCGGACGCCAATGCGCGTGTCATGGCGACACGCGATGCGCTGCAGGCGCTGGGCCTCGACGGCATCACCGACATGGTGCCGACCTGGCGCTCGCTGACCGTGCATTTCGATCCCCTGCGCCTGCCCCACGACCACTTGCGCCAGGCGCTGTTGCAGGCGGCGGTGCAAGAGTCGGCGCTGGCGACACGGCGATCGGCCACGCCCATCATCGTGCCGGTCTGTTTCGGCGGCGAATTCGGGCCCGACCTTGCCGACGTCGCGGCCGCCACCGGCCGCAGCGAGGGCGAGCTCATCGCCGCGCTGTGCGCGGTCGACCTGCAGGTGGCGCTGATCGGCTTCCTGCCCGGCTTTCCCTATCTCGGCGGCCTGCCCGACTGGCTGGACCTGCCGCGCCGCGCCACGCCGCGCACGGCGGTGCCGGCCAACAGCTTCGCCATCGCCGGCGGCCAGGCCGCGATCTACCCCTGGCAAAGCCCGGGCGGCTGGCACCTGCTCGGACGCACGCCGCTCAAGCTGTTCGATCCGGCGAACCCGCAACGCCCGGCACGCTTCGCACCCTGCGACGTACTGCGCATCGAAGCCGTAACGCCCGACGAATTTGAAAACCTGCGCGATCACCCACGCCATGCTTGAGATCCTCGCCTGCCCCTTGCCCGCCAGCCTGCAGGACGCGGGGCGCCCCGGCTATCGCCATCTCGGCGTGCCGCTCTCCGGCGCGCTCGACCCGGAATGGCTGGCGCTGGCCAACGCGCTCGCCGGTAACCGAACCGATGCCGCCGCGATCGAGTTGCGCCTCGCCGGACCGCGCCTGAAGAGCGATGCCGATGCGCTGTTCGCCATCGCCGGCGAGGTCGACGCGCGCATCGTCGGCGAAGCCAACACGCACGCCGTGGCGGCGTGGCGCAGCCATCGCCTGCACGCCGGGGAGGAACTGCGCATCGATGCCGTGCGCAGCGGCGTCGCCTACCTTGCGTTCGCCGGCGGCATCGAGGGGCGCCGCGAACTGGGCAGCCGTTCGCGCTATGAGCGCGCCGACCTCGGCAGTCCCTTCGCGCCCGGGCAACTGCTCAAAGTCGGCGCTGGCGGGACGGCGATTCCGCGCCGCCTCGGCATTGCGCCGGCGCGCCACGATGGGCCGCTCCGGGTCATTCCTGGGCCGCAGCGCGAGCGCTTCAGCGATGCCGCCTGGCAAAACTTTCTCGGCGGCGAATTCGTCGTCGGGCGCGAGGCCGATCGCATGGGCCTGCGCCTCGACGGGCCGCGCCTCAACCACGTCGGCGGCGCCGACATCGTTTCCGACGCGGTGACACCGGGCGCGATCCAGGTGCCGGGCGACGGCCGGCCCATCGTCCTGCTCGCGGATTGCCAGACCGTCGGCGGCTACGCCAAGATCGCCACGGTGATCGGCGCCGACCTGCCGCGCCTGGGCCACGCCCTGCCCGGAACGCGCCTGCGCTTTGCCGCCGTGACACTGGATGAAGCACTTGCGGCACGACAGGAAGCCGCGCAGGCGCTGGCGGCCAGCCTCGCCACCGTCGTGCCGGATACGGCCGAACCCGACCTCGCCGCCCTTTATGGCGCCAACCTGATCGACGGAGTCATCGATGCCACGCATTAACCTGAATGCCGACCTCGGCGAAGGCTACGGCCCCTGGACCATGGGCGACGACGCCGCCATGCTGGCCATCGTCAATTCGGCCAACATCGCCTGCGGCGGCCACGCCGGCGACCCCGACGTCATGCGGCTGACGCTTCGCCTAGCGCAGGAACACGGCGTTTCGATCGGCGCCCACCCAAGCTACCCCGACCTGCGCAACTTCGGTCGCCGCGCCATGTCGCTGACACCGGCGGAACTGGAGAACCAGCTCGCCGCGCAGATCGGCGCCTTGGTCGGCATCGCGGCTCTGGAAGGCATGCGCGTCAGTCACGTCAAGCCGCACGGCGCCCTGAACAACCAGGCCTGCGTCGACCGCAAGCTTGCCGAGACGATCTGCGCGACCATTCGGGCCATCGACCCGGCCCTGATTCTGCTGGCACCGGCCGCGTCGCAACTCGTCGCCGCCGGCCATGCCGCCGGGCTTGCGGTGGTCGAGGAAATCTTCGCCGACCGTGCCTACCTGCCCGATGGCCAGTTGGTGCCGCGCTCGCGCCCCGACGCCATGATCCACGGCGCCGAGACCTGCCTGGCGCATGTGCGGGCGATGCTCGATGCCGGCGCGCTGGTCGCCATCGACGGCACGCGCATCCCGACGGCTATCGGCAGCATCTGCGTCCACGGCGACAGCCCCGACGCGGTGGCCGTCGCCCGCCGCCTGTGCGACGGCCTGAAGCACGCAGGACTCTCCCTCGCCACCGTCCCCGAGCTGGCTGGCGGCCAGTAGGTGTACACTGCCGATGCCCTCAAAGAGAGGAAGGCCGAGTTCGTCGCGCCGCCTGCCAAAGCCCGGCCGGCAGCGGCAAAACGAAGCAAAATACGGCCCGTCGTCGCCGTCGCCTCCGTACCGGCACCGACGCCTCGTCGACCCTGGAAACCCACAAGGAGAACGCCATGAGCCCGAAGCTGCCCCGCCTTTGCGCCGCCATTATTGCCGCCAGCCTGTCACTGGCGGCTTTCGCCGATCCGCTCTCGCCGGTCGGCGCATGGGTCACGATCGACGACGAGACCAAAAAGCCCAAGTCCATCGTACGCATCGTCGAGAAGAACGACGTGTATTCCGGCACCGTGGAGAAGATCATGGACCCGGCGAAGCAGGACTCGAAGTGCGACGAATGCCCGCCCGACGACGCACGCAAAGGCAAGCCGGTGATCGGTATGACCATCCTCAGCGGATTGAAGAAAGACGGCGACAATGTCTATGGCGGCGGCCAGATCCTCGACCCGAACAACGGCAAGACCTACAACGCCAAGGTCACGGTCATCGATGGCGGCAAGAAGCTGGAAATGCGCGGTTCCTTCCTCTTCATCGGCCGCACACAAACCTGGCTGCGCTCCGAGTAGGTGCCATCAAACCTGCTGTCGTAGGGTGTTTCCCGATAGTCCCGTGGGCTGAGCAATTTCCCTCAGCGGCACTCCCTCGCGGAAATGCATCCGCCTGATCTTGGCCAACATGCCCACATTGACCACTCCCGTTGCCCCTGCTCAAAATCTTGCAGGATAGCCAATCAAGGTAGGTCAAGTTTCGATGGAAATTGCTTTGGCCGTGGGTCAATTGCGGAGGTCGTCAACAGGGCTTGGGCTCGCCCAATCCTGCCAGCGACGGACAAGGTCTCTGCAAACATGAGAGAACGGATCGTCACCTTGGGCGGACGTCTGGATGTCGAATCCAGCCCGAGCAAAGGGGTCAACATGTACGGAACGATTCCACGGACGATGCCCGCCGGCGGGGCCTGAGGCGGCACGGTTACAATCACGGCATGAAAACGAAATTTCAGCGCAGGGGAACGCCAGCAACTTCGGCGTCAGGCGCGGCGGCCGGAGCAACGACGACCCTGCTGCGCGCCGCCGAACTGCGCACCCTCGAACAACTCCACGCGACTGCCAATCCGTCGCTGATGGAACGCGCCGGACGCGCTGCCGCCAGCTTCGTCCGCGAACGCTTCGGGCATGGCCGCGTGCTGGTCTGCGCCGGCCCCGGCAACAACGGCGGCGACGGCTTCGTCATGGCACGCGAACTGGCGCGCGCCGGAGTGTCGGTCAGCATCCAGTTCACGGCCGATCCGTCGCGATTGCCGGCCGATGCGGCGGCGGCCTACCGGAGTTGCCGTAGCACCAGCGCCGACTTTTGCCGCGAGGTGCCGGCCGGCAAGTTCTCGCTGGTGGTCGACGCGCTGTTCGGCATCGGCCTCACCCGATCCATCGCAGGCGACCAGGCGGCGCTGATTGAGCGCATCAACGACTATGCCGGACCGGTGCTGGCGCTCGACATGCCCAGCGGACTCGATGGCGACACCGGCCGCGTCATGGGCGTCGCCGTGCGCGCGACGCACACCCTGTCATTCATCGGCGGCAAGCCCGGGCTCTACACCCTCGACGGGCCCGACCATTGCGGCGAGGTCAGCATCGCTAGTCTCGATCTGGCGCTGGATGGCTTTCCCGGCGCCCTGCTGTCGACGGCGGATTTTCGCGCCGGCCTCGTGCCGCGCCGGCGCAACAGCCACAAGGGCAGCCATGGCTCGCTGGCGGTGATCGGCGGTGCCGCCGGCATGAGCGGCGCCGCCCTGCTCGCCGCACGCGCCGGCCTGCAGCTTGGCGCCGGCCGCGTTTTTGCCGGGCTGCTGCAGCCACTGGCGATCGATCCAGTTCAGCCCGAGCTGATGCTGCGTTCGCCTGCGGACGCTCTGTCCAATGCCACGGCCATCGTGGTCGGCCCCGGAATGGGCGATTCGACGACGGCGACCGAGTTGATTCGCCGTATCGCCAGCGCCGACTTCCCGACACTGCTCGACGCCGATGCCTTGAATCAACTGGCTACGCACCCGGTTCTTGCCGCGCGCGTACGACACCGCCACGCGCCAACTTTGATCACGCCGCACCCGGCCGAAGCGGCACGTCTGCTTGGCATCCCCACCGACGACGTTCAAGCGAACCGCGTCAGCGCCGCGTTGCAGCTCGCGCAGCGCTTCAATGCCCATGTCGCGCTCAAGGGCTGCGGCACCATCATCGCCTTCCCTGACGGCCGCTGGCGCATCAATGCCACCGGCAATCCGGGCCTGGCTTCGGCCGGCAGCGGTGACGTGCTGGCCGGCATGGCCGGCGCCCTGCTGGCCCAGGGCTGGCCAGCGGAGGCCGCGCTGTGCGGCGCCGTACACATCCACGGCATGGCCGCCGACCTGCTTGCCGCCGCCGGCGAGGGCCCGGTCGGCATGACGGCCGGCGAACTGATACCTGCCGCGCGCGGCACGCTGAATCGACTGATCGCGACACATGCCTGACCGGCGCAAGGTCGGCCTGGCCATCCTGCTGATGGTCGGCGCCACGCTTTGCTTCGCCGCGCTCGACGCGACCTCGAAGTACCTGTCGCGCACCTACCCGATCCCGATGATGGTCTGGGGCCGCTACACCTTCCACTGCCTGATGATGCTGATCTTCCTCGCGCCGTCGATGCGCCTGGAGCTGATCACCACCACGCGGCCGGTGGCCCAGATTACGCGCGCCCTGATGCTCACCGGCACCACCGGATTTTCGATGGCCGGCTTCTCGCTGATGCCGCTGGCGGAAAGCACCGCCTTCCTCTTCGTCACGCCGCTGGTCGTCGTCATCCTCTCGCACTGGCTGCTCAAGGAATCGATCACGCGCGGCCACTGGATCGCGGTGCTCGCCGGCTTCGGCGGCGCCCTGCTGATCGCCCGGCCGGGCGGCGCACTCAATGCCGAAGGCATTGTCTGGATGACGCTTGCCGCCACCTGCTACGCGATCTACCAGATCCAGACGCGCCAGCTCTCGCCCACCGAGAACACGCTGACCATGTTGTTCTATACCGCGCTGGTCGGCACGGTGGCCATGACGCTGGCGGCACCGCTGTACTGGGGCGGCCCGACGCCGGGCTGGATCGACGCCTCGCTGATCGCTTCGCTGGGCATCTATGGCGGTACCGGCCACCTGATGTTGACGCGAGCCTTCCGCTACGCGGCGGCATCCTTCCTCTCGCCTTTCCTCTATGGCCAATTGATCTGGGCCGGGTTGCTCGGCTGGATGTTCTACGATCACCTCCCGGACCTGCTGTCGATCGCCGGCATGGTGGTGATCGCCGGCAGCTCGCTTTCCATAGCGCTCGGGGAACGCTTGCGCCGCCGCGCCTGATGCAGTAAAAGTAGCCGCTCCGCCTCGGCTTTCAACGGGAGGATTCCATGTTGCAGAAGCTCGACAGCATCGTTCCGCAGCGCTACCACGCCTGGGCGGCCTGCATCCTCCTTGCCGCCGCCTGCCTGGCATTGATGGCCGTCTCAACGCTCTGGATCTGGCCCGGCCTGGTCTTCGGCGCGCTGGCGCTGATCGGCCTCATCGACTTCCTCCAACCGCGCCAGGCGATCCGCCGCAACTATCCGGTCCTGGCGCATTTCCGCTTTTTCTTCGAATACATCCGTCCCGAGATCCGCCAGTACTTCATCGAGGCCGATTCGGAGGAACTGCCCTTCTCGCGCGCGCAACGTTCGATCATCTACCAGCGTTCGAAGCAGGCGCTGGACAAGCGGCCCTTCGGCACCCAGCTCAACCTCTACGAACCGCACTACGAGTGGATCAACCATTCGATCGCGCCGATCCACATCGAGAATCATGATTTCCGCATCGATGTCGGCGGTCCCGGCTGCACGCAGCCCTACTCCGCCAGCGTCTTCAACATCTCGGCGATGAGCTTCGGCGCGCTTTCCGCCAACGCCATCCTGGCGCTCAACGAAGGCGCCCGGCGCGGGCATTTCTTTCACGACACCGGCGAGGGCTCGATCTCGCGCTACCACCGGCAGAACGGCGGCGACCTGGTGTGGGAGATCGGCAGCGGCTACTTCGGCTGCCGTGATGCCAACGGGCATTTCGACGGCGCGCGCTTCGCCGAGAACGCCGCCATCGAAAAGGTCAGGATGATCGAGATCAAGCTCTCGCAAGGCGCCAAGCCGGGCCATGGCGGCGTCCTGCCCGGCGCCAAGGTCTCGCCCGAGATCGCCGAGGCGCGCGGCGTCCCGGTCGGCGTCGACTGCATCTCGCCACCGCGCCACGCGGCCTTCTCGACACCCGTCGAACTGCTCGAGTTCATCGCCCGCCTGCGCGACCTGTCCGGTGGCAAGCCGGTCGGCTTCAAGCTCGCCATCGGCCACCCCTGGGAATGGTTCGCCATCGTCAAGGCCATGCTGAAGACCGGCATCGCGCCCGACTTCATCGTCGTCGACGGCGGCGAAGGCGGCACCGGCGCGGCGCCCCTGGAATTCACCGACCACGTCGGCGCGCCGTTGCGCGAGGGCCTGATGCTGGTGCACAACACCCTGGTCGGCGTCAATCTGCGGCAGCAGATCTGCATCGGTTCCTCGGGCAAGATCGTCACCGCCTTCGACATGGCGCGCACCATCGCCACCGGCGCCGACTGGTGCAATTCGGCGCGCGGCTTCATGTTCGCCCTGGGCTGCCTGCAGGCGCAGACCTGCCACACTGGGCATTGCCCGACCGGGGTCACCACCCAGGATCCGGTGCGCATGCGCGCCCTCGATGTCACCGACAAGTCGGCGCGCGTGCACCAGTTCCATCGCAATACGCTGATCGCGCTGAAGGAGATGCTGGGGGCTGCCGGTCTGAACCATCCGAGCGAGCTGGGGCCGGAGCACGTGATACGTCGCGTGTCGGCCACCGAGGTCCGTTCGCTGGCGGCGCTGCACCACTGGGCCCGGCCCGGCGAACTGCTTGCCGGCGTACCCGATCACCCGGTGTTCAGGGTGTTTTGGGATGTCGCCAGTGCCGACAGTTTTGCCCCGCCGGCGACTACGCTCAGCCTGCGCGGATCGAAACAGCGCTGACGCTGAAGGGTAGAATCCCTGCATTACCTAACCGGCGCAAGGCATCATGGAATTCCCGCTCCAACTCGCTGCCGAAGTGCAGCGAAATGTGCTCGCCGCCCTGGCCGAAGACATCGGCGGCGGCGATTTGACCGCATTGCTCAGCCCCGCCGACAAGCGTTCTCTGGGCACCGTCGTCAGCCGCGAAGACGCGGTATTGGCCGGTACGGCATGGTTCGACTCCTGCTTTCGCCGGCTCGATCCGCTGACCGAGATCCGCTGGAACCTGCGCGACGGCGACTCGATCCGGGCCGGCGAAGTGGTCTGCGAGATCGAGGCCAGCACCCGCGCCCTGCTCACCGCCGAACGCGCGGCGCTGAACTTCCTGCAACTGCTCTCGGCCACCGCCACGATGACGAGGCTCCATGTCGATGCCATTGCCGGCACCGGCGCGCGCATCGTCGACACCCGCAAGACCCTGCCCGGCCTGCGGCTGGCGCAGAAGTACGCCGTCACCTGCGGCGGCGGCAAGAACCATCGCCTCGGGCTCTATGACGGAATACTGATCAAGGAAAACCACATCATGGCCGCTGGCGGCGTAACTGCCGCCTTGGAGCAAGCCCGCGCCATAGGACGCAACGACGTATTCATCCAGATCGAGGTGGAAACCCTGGAGCAACTCGCGGAAGCCCTCGACGCCGGCGCCCGCATGATCCTGCTCGACAACATGAATCTCGCGCAAATGCGCCAGGCGGTTGGCCTCACTGCCGGGCGCGCCGAACTCGAGGCATCGGGCGGCGTCAGCCTGGAAACCGTGCGCGCCATCGCTGAAACCGGCGTCGACCGCATCTCGGTCGGCGGCCTGACCAAGAATGTGCGCGCGGTCGACCTTTCGCTGCGGCACAGCGAGGGCTGATCTGCTAGAATTCGCGCCCTGCCTGCACGGGCAAACCATGCGGGCAGCAGCGGAGAGGTGGATGAGCGGTTTAAGTCGCACGCCTGGAAAGCGTGTTTAGGATAATATCCTAACGAGGGTTCGAATCCCTCCCTCTCCGCCACCCGACCTGCTTAACCACTTGTCCAAATTGAATTCTGCATTTACAAGGCGGCTCCAACATACATTTCCGCACACAGTATGAATTCCCTGACTGCCGTATATGCTGCGGTCAAATTCACTACATTCGCGCTTCGTGATTTTGAGGAGCTCAGGAATCACAGCGGCCGTATCGCCTCCCCATTCACTTCCAGCCAGACCGACTCCCCGTTCTTGCGCTTCATGTTAAGTATCGCGCTGCGCGGCAATCCGGCGATATGCCGAGTGACTACATCCATCACCCAACCGTGGGTGATCACCAGCACGCGCTGCCCGCGATGACGTTCGCCGATGTCGACGATCGCCGACAAGACACGGTCGGCAAAGGCGTCCATGGACTCACCCTGCTCGCACGAAATCGCCGGATTGCGTTTCATGATCTGCTGCAACAACACCGGGTTCAGCTCTGCCAGTTCGGCCTTGGGAACACCCTGGATCTCGCCAAAATTCCTCTCCTTCAGGCCCACATGGCAATGCGGCGCGGGCAAGCCCAACGATCGCGCGACTATCCTCGCTGTTTCCAGCGCGCGAGCCAGCGTGCTGGAGTACACATGTGAAAAGCCTGCCCCGGAAAAAGCCGCAACCAGCTCGTAGGCCTGCCGGCGTCCGCGGTCGTTGATTTCAACGTCGATCCAGCCTTGGAGAATACCGGCGATGTTCCAGTCGGTTTCCCCATGCCGGGCAATGCACAGGTAGGCAGGCGCCTTTGCGGTATCCATTGCGCCGAGGATGCTTGCGTCGGATCAGAAATACCAGCGCGTGACCATCTCCGCGACGCATGCCGGCTTGGGACCACCTTCGATCTCGACGGTGGCCTGCCAGAGCATTTGCGCTCCACCGGCGATATCTTCCACGCCGACCAGAACAAAACGCGCACGCACCCGGCTGCCAACCCTTACCGGCGCCGCAAAGCGCACACGATTGAGGCCGTAGTTCACTGCCAGCTTGACCCCGTCGACGGCAATGCATTCCTGGGCAAACTTGGCCAGCAGCGATACCGTCAGGTAGCCGTGGGCGATCGGGCCGCCGAACGGAGATTCGCGGCTCGCCCGTTCGACGTCGACATGAATCCATTGCCGGTCGCCCGTCACCTCGGCAAAGGCATTGACCCGCGCCTGGTCGATCAGCATCCAGTCGCTGACGCCGATTTCCTGGCCCAATCTGGACCGGGCATCCTCGATTCCCGCAAAGCGAGTCATGTTCATGATTTTCCTGGTAGGTGGCCCGCCCGACAGGACTCGAACCTGTTACCCCCGGCTTAGAAGGCGGATCAGCGAGTTTTCTGAATAAAGTAGGCCTTGATTATATGTAACTTTTTATCAACCAGGCGCTCTCGCAAACCGCCTTATCACTAGTTTTACCGCGTCATGCCGTACAGTTCTTTCACAGTTGTCTTTCCAGTCGCAGCTCAAACTTAGCGAATTCTCGGATCGACGATTCCTCGGCATTAGAGTCACGACGGCACACCGCCGCACTATGCCACAGCCCGCTCGATCAGAAATGGCAAGGTTATATTCCACGCTTAATTTGTCCCCCAATGAGGGACAAACTTGCCTCTTAGTATCGTAAATGTTATATTTGCTACACAATACGTTTCTTTTATGGACGCTAATTGAGCGCTAAGTATCACTTGCAAACGAAGACGCTAGGCCCACGGGCAGCGCAGCTATTCACTGAGTTGAATGAGCTGCACCGGTCCATGTTCACCTTGGCCGATGTGGAATCGATCACCGGCCTGTCGGCTGCATCGGCGCGCAATCTCGTGCACAAAGCCCAGCAGCGCGGCTTGGTGACGCGACTGAAGCCCGGTCTGTACAACCTCGTGCCCTTCGAACTTGGCCGGGCCACAGAGCACATCGGCAGCCCGTACCTGATCGCGCGCGAACTCGCTGGTACAGCGCCCTACTTCCTGTCGCACGGTACTGCGTTTGAACTGCACCGCATGGTGACGCAGCCGAACTTCACCGTGTATGTGTCATGTACGCGGCGCGTGCGTCCGCAGACGGTGGGTGGCTATGACTTTCGGTTTATCCACATCGCAGCGGAACAAGAATTCGGGGTCATGAAGCATTGGGTCGACAAGGAACGCTTCGTGATGATCAGCGACATGGAGCGCACCATCATCGATGGTCTCCGACACCCGGCATTTGCCGGTGGCGTTACCGAAGTCGCCAAGGGCCTGTGGATGAAGCGAGACGTACTGAAAGTCGAACGGCTGGTGGACTACGCACGACGCCTCGGCATTGGTGCCGTCGTGCGCCGCCTCGGCTACTTGCTGGAACACTACGGCTTGGCCGATGCTCCGGCGCTGGAACCATTGCGCTGCATGCTGACGGCAACTTACCAGCGCCTTGATCCACTACTCCCCGCCGAGGGGGCATTCCTTTCACGTTGGCGGCTCCAGCTCAACGTGACTCCCGAAGAACTGGATGCCGTGAGGCTTGGCTGATGATTCCCCAACGCAACATTTCCCTGATCTCGAACACGCTGATGACCGCTGGCGGGCGGCGCATTCCCGAGGCTGTCATCGAACGCGACTACGTACTGGCCTGGTTCCTGACCGGATTGGCAGGCCATCCATTACGCGAGGTATTGGCCTTCAAAGGTGGCACGGCCCTGCGACGCTGCTGGTTTGAGGACTACCGGTTTTCGGAAGACCTGGATTTCACCTTGATCCGTCCGATCACCCTCGAAAAGATCCTGGCGGAGCTGAACGAAATCTTCGCCACCGTTGAAGCCGACTCGGGCCTGCGGATCGCTTTTGACCGCGAAGACCGCCACGGCCACCAGAACAGCCACACCTTCTACCTGCGCTATCAGGGGCCACTGCCCGCCGCAAACGATGTAAAGGTTGACATCACGATCAACGAAGTCTTGTGCTTCCCTCTGCAAGATCGCCCGATTCAGCGTACCTACGACAGCTTTGATGACTTGCCCGAGGGGCCGACCGTGAAGGTCTACGCCATCGAGGAGATCGCGGTTGAAAAGCTGCTGGCCCTGAGCGATCGGGCACGCAACGAGCCACGTGACTTGTATGACCTCTGGTATCTGTTCGGCTCCACCAACATGCGCGTTGCGGAGATGCGTGCCGAACTCGATGCCAAGTTGGCATTGCGGCAACGCGTCATTGCCGGCATGGAGCAGGCAATCGCCGCCAAGGAAGATCGTCTACGGCGGCTCTGGGCCGCCCGTCTCACCCACCAGATGAACCATCTGCCACCGTTCGATGACGTCTTTCGGGAAGTGCTGCGTGCTGTTCGCGCCGCCGACTTGCCGAGGGCGGAAGGCTAATCGGCTACCTACGTACCAAAGAGAAACACCATGGCCTATTTGTTGTTACGTCCCGCTCAAACCGCGGGCAAGAAACCAGACCTGAATGAGGATGCTTTTGAATTCGACACTCAATCGCCTCACACAAACGATCGCATGGTTCTGTCTGTGACATTGTTACGTGCCCGTAGACAAAGTTGTGAGCCCCGTTAAAATGAACATTCATTCGATATAAGAATTAGGTTATGCCTCGCACACCCACGAACGTTCCACCAGGACAAATCAGAGAGAAGGTTCTTGGCGCATCCCTGGTTCTGTTCACCCAGCGGGGCTACTTCAACACGTCGGTGCCCGACATCGCCCGAGCGGCACAGGTCAGCGTTGGTTCGATCTATCACTACTTCAAAGACAAGGAAGACGTCGCCCGTGCGCTCTATTTGGGTCTAATGGAGGGACTGCAGGGGGAACTGGGCCGAATCGCTCAACGACATGCAACGGCCCATGATCGTTGTCACGCAGTAATGGCAATGTTGTTTGAACTGACGGAGTCGAATCGCGAGGCGATGGACTTCATGCTTTACGCCAAGCATCGGGAGTTTCTTCCTTCCGAGCGTCCCGTGTGTTCATCCAAGCCGTTTGAAACCATGCGGGAATTTGTCAAGAACGGAATAACCCAGGGGGAAATTCGCAAAATCGATGTAATGGTTGCAACGTCGTGCCTGTTCGGAGGCGCCATTCGCCTCATCACGGCACGGCTCGATGGTGTTCTCGCCCAGCCGCTTCCCGACAAGATGGAGTCTGTCTGGGAGTGTGCCTGGCGTAGTGTGGCGGCCTGATCTCGGGCCGTATTTTTTTACCTTCAATTCGAACGAACATTCATTCTAAGGAGACACAACATGAAATCCATGGCTATCGTGGTTCGCGACGACTCGTACGACAAGATCCTGACGCCGCTTGCTTTTGCTTATCTGACCGCTTCGGAGGGTACCCAGGTCGATATGCTGTTCGTCAATTGGGCCGTCAAGGCACTGACGGCCGAGGGTGCCGCCGCGCTCCGCATCGACGGACGGCACGCCGCCGAGGAGGCGATGGTGCGCGAAGGCGTAGCCAAGGCGGGACTGCCACCCGAGGTCTACGACATCATCAAGGCCCTCAAGGGAACAGGCTGCGTGAACTTCTATGCATGTAGCCTGGCGGGCGCCATCTTTGGGGTGAATGAAGGCAACCTGATCCCCGAAGCGGAAGGTATCGTCGGCGCCGCCTGGTTCCTAAACGAAAAGGCAGCCAAGGCAGACCACTACCAATACTTCTGAGGAGCCCCGCCATGAGCGAAACGCAGGTAACTTCGACCCTCGACACCACTGGGAAATGCTGCCCGATGCCGATGGTGGAAACCAACAAGGCCATCAAGGCTCTGGCAATTGGCGATGTCCTTGAAATCATCGCCACCGACGTCGGCACCCGCAAGGACATCCCGTCATGGTGCGAACGTATGGGCCAAAGCTTGCTGTCGATGACCGAAGAAGGCGGTGTGCTGCGCTACCATGTCCGAAAAAACCGGTGAGACACAGGAGCTTTGCTTTGGCTGCATATACTTCCCGCCCAATCTGCCGCGCCAAGCCTATTCGGACGACGACTGGACGATGCTGCAGTCTAGGCAATGCTCGTTCGACTATTCACCCGATGGCGACGACTGCCAACAGACTAGAAAGACCAGCTGCGCCCTCGTGACTGAATTGGTGCACAGATAATTTGGCACCGGACGGGCAACGACAAGGTCAATTCGTATGGAGGTTAGGCCAGGCGGGAGTCGTTTTCCGTCTGGCCTAATTGACCTACGTCCCGTGGGCGATGAGGCCGCCGCTTAGGCACCATCATTACGACTACTTAAGCAAACTCACAAGCATTCGCATTTCAGCGTACTCATGTATCGGGACCACCGGCCTCGTTTTACTTTACACCATCCGCGAGCTCACCCGAATTCGGTGGGCCGAAGGGCAAAATCAGCTCGAAAGCCGTGATCCCGTGGTCCGATCGTCCCAGGATCTCTCCATCGTGAGCGCGGGCAATCGAGCGCGTAATCGCCAGACCCAGCCCCGCGCCTTCGCCAAGATACTGGCGGGAAGTATCGACGCGATAAAACCGATCGAACAGTCGCCCCATGTGCTCCGCTGGAATGGTATCCCCGGTATTCTCGACCACAAGCTTCGCCACCCTATGATCGCTGTCGTCCACTCGAACGGTGACGCGGCCACCATCCGGCGTGTGGCGAACGGCATTGGATAGCAGATTGCTGATAGCGCGCCTGATCATCAGGCGATCTCCCCATACGATGCCGCTTCCGGCGCGCTCCAACCTGATGCGCTTCTCTTCGGCGAGAACTCCGTAATACTCGAGCAATCCCTCAGCCTCAACGGCCAGATCGACCGGCTCGCGGTTGGGGATGATCAAGTCATTTTCCGACTTGGCGAGGAAGAGCATGTCAGCAATCATGCGCGACAGACGCTCGAATTCCTCCACATTGGAGGCGAGAATGTCGCGGTACTCGTCCTCCGTCCTGGCCTTCGACAGCGTCACCTGCGTCTGCGTCAGCAAATTGCTGACGGGGGTGCGCAACTCATGGGCCAAGTCCGAAGAAAAGTCAGACAGTCGCTGAAAGGAACTCTCCAGACGGGCAAGCATCTCGTTGAGAGTTTCGGCAAGATCCGCCAGTTCGGTTGGAATCGAGTCGGTAGGAAGTCGGGCATCAAGGCGATGCGCAGTAATCCCCGCAGCCTCACGTTTGATGGCCTGCAATGGCGCGAGCCCACGCCGGACGGCTGCCCAGCCAAGTAAGCCCGTCAGAAGAGCTGCCAGGACCACCACGGACCATAGGGTGGTTCGGAATGAACTCATGAAGTGCTCGTGATGGGTAATATCGGTTGCCACGGCAACCACAGCCGGTGGGATGCCACTGATGCCCGTTTGCGTCCGAGCGGCAAGTCCTCGGAAAGGTTTACCCTGCTTTGATTTCCAGACTGTTGGGCGAGCGGGAACACCCAGTACCTGCCGGTCAAGCAATCCTTGCGGAAAATCAGCACCGGTCGTGGCAAAAAGAGTTCGACCGTCCGGCGCTACGACGAGAACCTCCAGCGCGTGGTGTCCGACCAAGGAGTCCTCCAACTGTTGAGGAAGCGAGTCCAGGTCCTTTTTCGTATGGACTTTCTCAAGAGCATGCCGAGCAAGCTCCAACTTGCCAGAGAGTACTTCCATGTCCTGCTCTTCAAAATGTTCCTCGACCGAACGGCCGATCAGGAATCCAAGTAGCAGCAGAACCACTGTCGAGGCGGACGCGAAGAGCAGTGTCAGGCGAAAGGTAATCGACTTTTGCTCCCTCAATCGCATCCGGGCATCTCCAGCACGTAACCCATACCACGCACTGTACGGATGAGCTTAGGCTCGAATCCGTCATCCATCTTTGCCCGAAGACGCCTGACTGCGACTTCAATCACGTTGGTGTCACTGTCAAAATTCATGTCCCATACCTGCGATGCGATCAGCGAACGCGGAAGAACCTCACCCTGCCGGCGCAGCAGCAGTTCGAGCAATGCGAATTCCTTGGCCGTCAGGTCGATGCGATGGCCACCACGGGTTACCCGGCGGCGCAGCAAATCGAGTTCCAGATCCGCCACCCGCATCTGCTCTGGTTCCTTGCTGCGACTCCCTCGACGCAACAGGGAACGCACCCGGGCCAGCAATTCGGCAAAGGCAAAGGGCTTCACCAGGTAATCGTCGGCGCCTTGCTCGAATCCCTTTACGCGATCCGCAACCTGGTCGCGGGCCGTGAGAAATAGTACTGGCAATTCACGCTTGACGCGGCGAATGCCGGCGAGTACCTGCCAGCCATCCAGTTTGGGCAGCATCACGTCGAGTATCGCCAGATCGTAGTCTCCGGTTTCGCCCAGATGCAGACCGTCTACGCCATCGAGTGCCAGATCGACGACGAAACCCGCCTCGACCAGACCCTGTTTGACGTACTCGCCGGTTTTCCGCTCATCTTCGACAAGAAGTATTTTCATCGCGATTCCATCTAGTGCTGATGGCGCGATTGTGCGCGCACGGATTCGATGGACTTCAAAGATTACATAAATGTAATCCGGGCGTCAGCCAATTGACGGAATGACCTAATCAGAATGCGCCTTACTCGAAGTCTAAACAAAGATTCCATGGAACCCCAACATGAATCGTCCATTGATCGCAGCTGAATGCCCAATATGGAAATGACGTCAATCCGCTGGAAACGGGGGATGGCCGTATGCGCTATTGGGCTACTGCTTGCCCTGCCGACGCTGGCCGCCGATACCCCGTCTGCCTCGACCGGTTTGGCTCGTGCGCTGGAGCAAGCCTGGCGACTGCATCCGCAGGCGGCAGGACTGGACGCCCGCGAGGCTGAGGCGCGAGCCGCGCAGGAAGTTGCCACCGGTCTCACGCCGGAACCGCCGTCGGTCGCAATTGGTAGCCTGAATGACCGCTACAACCGCAATCTGGGTAGGCAAGAGTGGGAAGTCGAGCTCGCAGCGCCGCTGTGGCTTCCTGGACAAAAGGCCGCGCGCGAGGCGGAGGCGGCGAGCCGCGTCGAAGAAGCGGCGGCAAAACGCGCCGCCTTGCGCTGGGGGCTGGCAGGCGAGTTGCGCGAGGCTTGGTGGTCGCTGGCGGCGGCGCGTAATGTCAACGCGCTGGCGATTCGTCGCCTTGCAACTGCGCAGGCACTGGAAGCTGATGTGCGGCGCCGCTACACGGTCGGCGAATTGTCCCGCATCGACGCCAATCTGGCGCAAGCCGAGGTACTTGCCGCGAGTGCCGAGCAGGCCGAAACCGAGACGGCGCTGCTGCAGGCGGAACAGGCATTACGAACGCTGACAGGTACGGTAGCGCCTCAGGATGTGGGCGAAGAAGTGCCGACAACGCTACGCCGTTCAGGCGGGCTTATGAGTATGCCCGATGCCCACCCATCGATTGTCGCTGCTGCCGCTGCCACTCGCAGCGCCCGCGCCAGGGTGACAGTCGCTGATGAATCGCGCCGTGCGGCGCCGGAGCTGGCGCTGCGCGTGGTGCGCGAGCGCGGCGATTTCGCCGAGCCCTACGCCAACACGGTGGGCATACGCCTGAAAATTCCGTTCTCCTCGGGGCCTCTGGTTCGCCGCGAAACTTCGGCAGCAAAGGCCGACGCCGACCAGGCCGATGCCGAAATGATACGCGCCCAAACCCGTACCCAACTTGACGCGGAACGGGCGGAGCGTACCCTCGCGTCATCGGAGCGACAGCTCATCATGGCACAAGAGCGCCGCTTGCTCTCCGCCGAAAACTTGCGCCTGGCCGAAAAGGCTTTTTCGCTCGGCGAATCCGATCTAGCAACGCTGCTGCGCATCCGCGCCGCCGCCTACGACGCCGAAGCCTTTCTCGATCGCCAGCGCGTGGCCCGTGCCGCAGCCATATCGCGTCTGAATCAAGCCCTGGGAGTATTGCCGTGAAGCAAGCGAGAGCATTATTGTTGGCCGCTGTCATCGCCTTTCCCGCCTGGGCTGGAGGCGACAGCAGCGATGGCCATACGCACGCGGCTCCGGCTCCTGAACCGCTTCCGCTCGTCACATTGTCGCCGCGGGCAGCGGCGGCAACTGAAGATTTCGAAGTGATTGCAGCCATCGAAGGCAAGAAGCTGGTGGTTTATCTTGATCGCTTCGCCAGCAACGAGCCGGTAACAAAGGCCAATGTGGAGGTCGAGGGTGCGGGGCTGAAGGGTGTCGCCGGCGAGATAGCGCCCGGAACCTATGCCATGGATGTGGCGACGGCCATGTCCCCGGGCAGGCATCCGCTGACCATCGCCATCGAGGCCGGCGACACCACCGATCTATTGACGGCAACGCTGGATATTTCCCCGGCTGCGGCGGGTGAGCAACATGTCCATGGCTGGAGCGAGCGGATCGTATGGATCGTCGCCGGTCTTCTTCTGCTTGCCGCCGGAGCCCTGCTGGCCGTGCGCCGCCGCCATAAATCCAAAGGAATCTGAACATGCGAATCACGCGTATGCGATCCCTCGTCGTTGCAATGCTGCTTGGCGTGACCACGGTCGCGCTGGCCCACGGCGACGAGGATCACAGTCAGGACAAAGCATCCAAACCCACGCCTACCGCTGCCGGAGCGACACCAGGCGCGTCGGGCCTGCTCCAACGCCTGGCCGACGGCAGCCTGTTCGTGCCCAAGGCGGTGCAGCGCCAACTCGAAATTCGTACCCGTGCTGCCCGCATCGGCGATCTCGCCGCGACGGTCGAGATCAACGGCAAGGTGATTCCTGACCCGAATACGAGTGGTCGGGTCCAGGCGACCTTTGCGGGCAGTGTCATGCCCGGCCCCAAAGGCATGCCTGTGCCCGGAAGAAGAGTCGCCAAAGGTGAGGTCCTGGCCTACCTGCGCCCGGTCAGCGGCGCCATCGAGCGCGGCAACCAGCAGGCGCAGTTGGCCGAGCTGGAAGCACAACTGGCGATTGCCGATGGGCGCGTCAGGCGCTTCGAGCAGCTTGAGGGCGCGGTGCCGCAAAAGGAAATCGAAGCGGCAAAGATCGAGCGCGACGCGCTGCAAAAGCGCCGTGCCTTCGTCGGCGCCAGCATCAATGCCGCAGAGCCGCTACTGGCACCTGCAGCGGGCGTGATCAGCGCCTCGCACCATTTGGTGGCCGGGCAGATCGTCGACGCCAGAGAGATTTTGTTCGAGATCGTCGATCCCGCTCGCCTGGCGGTGGAGGCGTTGGCCTACGATCCGGGCATCGCGGCAACACTTGTCTCCGCCAGCGCACTGGTGGAACAAACTGCGCTGGAACTCAAATTCGTTGGCGCCGGCCGACAGTTGCGCGAGCAGGCACTGCCACTCTTGTTTCAAATCGCCACGATCAATCCTGCCGTGGCGGTGGGTCAGCCGGTGAAAGTCATCGTGCGCACGGCACAGGGAATCAAGGGCGCGGCGGTGCCGCGCTCGGCGCTGACCAAAGTCGGCGCTGGCGAGATGGCGATCTGGGTACATGCCGAGGCTGAACGCTTCGTCGTACGGCGCGTCCGCCATCAGTCGCTTGATGCCGCCAACGTCGCCATCGTCGATGGCCTGCGCGACGGCGACCGCGTGGTAGTTGAAGGCGCCGGCCTGTTGTCCCAGGTACGCTGAGATGTTCGATTTCATTATCCACGCCGCACTCAAGCAGCGATTGATCGTCATCTGCGTCTCGCTGCTATTGATCATCTACGGCGCGATCACGCTGCGGCAGATGCCGGTCGATGTCTTTCCCGACCTGAACAAGCCGACTGTAACGCTGATGACCGAAGCCGGCGGCATGGCACCGGAAGAAGTCGAGCAACTGGTCACCTTCCCGGTCGAATCGAGCATGAACGGCATGCCCGGCGTGACGCGCGTGCGCTCGGTATCGGGCATCGGCCTGTCGATCGTGTATGTCGAATTCGAGTGGGGCTCCGATATCTACCGCAACCGGCAGCAGGTCGCCGAACGCCTGAACCTGGTGCGCGAACAACTGCCTCCGGGCATCGTGCCGCAGCTTGGTCCGATCTCCTCGATCATGGGCGAGATTCTGCTGATCGCGCTTCCTGCCGATCCCGCCAAGGTCAGTCCGATGGCAGTGCGCGAGTATGCCGACTGGGTCGTGAGACCGCGCCTGTTGACAATTCCCGGCGTCGCCCAGGTAATTCCCATCGGCGGCGAGGTGCGACAGTACCGCGTCGAGCTCAAGCCCGCCCAGCTCCAGGCCCTCGGCATTGAACGCGAGAAGCTGGAGTCTGCGCTGCGCGATTTCGGCGCCAACACCAGTGGCGGCTTTCTCGAAGTGCAGGGCCGCGAATGGCTGATTCGCCAGATCGGTCGCAGCTCGCGCATCGAGGATTTGCAGAACCTGGTGGTGGCGGTGAAAAACGGTCAGCCCATCCTGCTCAAACAGCTCGCCGACGTCAAACTCGCGCCGGCGATCAAGCGTGGCGACGGCAGCTACAAGGGCAAGCCGGCGGTGATCCTGTCGGTGCAGAAGCAGCCGTCGGCCGACAGTGTGACCCTGACCCGCGAGGTAGAAAAGGCTATCGCTGAACTGGGCAAGAGCCTGCCCAAGGGCGTCGAGGCACCGTCCTTCCTGTTCAAGCAGGCCGACTTCATCGAGCACTCGGTGAACAACGTCGAGGAAGCCCTGCGCGACGGTGCGATCCTGGTCGCGGTGATCCTGTTCCTGTTCCTGCTCAATGTGCGCACCACGATCATTTCGCTGATGGCGATTCCGGTGTCGCTGCTGGCCACGGCGCTGGTGTTCCACTACTTCGGCCTGTCGATCAACACCATGACGCTGGGCGGTCTGGCGATTGCCATCGGCGAGCTGGTCGATGACGCCGTGGTCGGCGTTGAAAACGTGCTGCGGCGGCTGAAGCAGAATCGCGCATTGGCCACGCCGCGCCCGGTGGCCGAGGTGATCGCCGCCGCGACCCTGGAAGTGCGTTCGGCCATCGTCTATGCCACAGTGATCATCGTGCTGGTGTTCGTGCCGCTATTCGTCCTGCCCGGCATCGAGGGGCGCCTGTTCACGCCGCTGGGCATCGCCTACATCGTATCGATTCTGGCCAGCATGATCGTTTCGGTGACGCTGACGCCGGTCATGGCCTATTACCTGCTGCCGCGCATGAAACAGTTGCATGGCGGCGACAGCCCGCTGGTGATCCGTCTAAAACGCTGGGACGCCAAGCTACTGCACTGGTCCTTCAAACACGCACGCGCCTTGCTGGCCGGCGCCCTGGTGCTGGTCCTGATCGTCGCGGCGAGCGTGCCCTTCTTCCCGCGTTCCTTCCTGCCGCCCTTCAACGAAGGCACGCTGACGGTCAACGTGCTGCTCAACCCCGGCACCTCGCTGGCCGAATCCAACCGCATCGGCACGCTGGCGGAACAACTGGTGGCGCAGGTGCCCGAGGTGACCAAGGTCGGCCGCCGCACCGGTCGCGCCGAGCTCGACGAACATGCCGAAGGCGTGCATTACACCGAGATGGATGTCGACCTCAAGGCCTCCGACCGCAGCCGCGAGCAGATCATCGCCGACATCCGGCAACGCCTGGCGAGCCTGCCGGCGGCCTCCAACGTTGGCCAGCCGATTTCGCATCGTCTCGACCACCTGCTGTCCGGCGTGCGCGCCCAGATCGCGCTAAAAATCTACGGCGACGACCTCGACACGCTGCGCGGCCTGGCCGCCGAGCTGCGCGAGCGCCTGGCGAAAATTCCCGGCGTGACCGATCTGCAGATCGAGAAACAGGTGCTGATCCCGCAGGTCAAGATCCGCCTCGACTACGAACAGGCGGCGCGCTACGGCGTCGCCCCGGGCAACCTGCTGCGCAGCCTGGAACAGATGATCGAGGGCGAGCGAATTACCCAGATCATCGAGGGTAACCGGCGTTTCGACCTGCTGGTGCGCCTGCCGGAAAGTGCGCGCAGCCCACAGGCACTGGCCGACTTGCTGATCGAAACCCCTAATGGCTACGTGCCGCTATCGAAAATCGCCAGCGTCGAGGAAAGCGACGGCCCGAACCAGGTCAGCCGCGAGAATTCGCGTCGGCGCATCGTGCTCTCGGCCAATACCGACGGCCGCGACATGTCCAAGGTGATCGCCGACATCCGCGTCGAACTGGCCTCAAAACCGCTGCCGGAAGGCTATTTCACGGCGCTGGAAGGCCAGTTCCAGGCCCAGGAGCAGGCCGCGCGGCTGATCACCCTGCTTGCCGCCGTGTCGCTGACCATGATTTTCATGGTGCTCTACAGTCGTTACCGCTCGACGGCACTGACCCTGATCATCATGGGCAACATTCCGCTGGCACTGATCGGCAGCGTGATCGCACTGTGGATTTCGGGGCAGCCGCTGTCGGTCGCGGCGCTGGTCGGCTTCATCACCCTGACCGGCATCGCCACGCGTAACGGCATCCTCAAGATCAGCCATTACATCAACCTGTGCGCCTTCGAAGGCGAGATCTTCGGTCAGCACATGATCGTGCGCGGCTCGCTGGAGCGCCTGACGCCGGTACTGATGACCGCATTGGTCGCGGCATTTGCCCTGCTACCGCTGCTGCTCTCGGCCGACGCCCCGGGCAAGGAGGTGCTGCATCCGGTGGCGGTGGTGATCTTCGGCGGCCTGATCAGTTCGACGCTGCTCGATACGCTGCTCACGCCGCTGATGTTCTGGCTGTGGGGAAAGCCCGCGCTGGATCGCCTGCTTGCCGCCAAAGAACGTGAAAGTTTCTAATCCCCCCCCACCCACCACAAAGGAGTTTCCCATGAAGAGAGCCTTGCGTTTGATAGCCGCTGCCAGCGTCTTCTGTTTGGCGAGTTCAAGCCTGCTTGCCCACAGCGATGAAGTCCTGGATACCCAGAAGGCGCCCAATGGTGGGCAACTGCGGATGGCGGGGGCTTATCACTTCGAATTAGTGGTAGCCAAGGACAGCAAGGAAACCAAGGACAACCCGGTCATCGTATACGTCACCGACCACGCCGGTGCCAAGATTCCGACAGTCGGCGCTGGCGGCACGGCGACCATCCTCTCCGGCAAGCAGAAAGCCAGCGTCAAGCTGGTTCCCGATGGTGACAACCGCCTCAAGGGCGTCGGCAAGTATGCCTCGACGTCGGACATGAAGGTGGTGGTTGCTATCACCCTCTCGGGCAAGCCCGCCGAGCAGGCGCGCTTTACACCGCTGACTTCGCCGCTGGCCGTGGTGAAGGACGGGCATACGGATCATAAGCACTGACTTTTGTACGAAGTTCCTTGGTCGCAGCCTCATCTACACGTCTTTCTGCAACCGTGTGGAAGATTACAGAAATGTAATTTGTCGGTCAGCTTCCTGTCGGAGTGGGCCGGGCAGACTGTGCCCATCCGCCTAACCAGGGAACTTCGCCATGAAACTTCGTCTTCATTCTCTACTGCTCATTGCCGCGCTTGGTTCAGCGCATGTTTGGGCGCAATCCCCGGCTGCGGTCGAGGTGTTCAAGAGCCCGTACTGCGGTTGCTGTGGGAAATGGGTCGAGCATTTGCGCCAGAACGGATTTCAGGTCAATACCCACGACGTCGAAGATGTCACGGCGTCTAGAAAGAAACTGGGGATGCCCGATCGACTGGGATCCTGCCATACCGCGAAGATCGGCGGCTATGTCGTCGAGGGACACGTACCCGCCGCCGACATCCAGCGACTGCTAAAGGAAAAGCCCAGGGCTCTGGGTCTGGCCGTGCCCTCCATGCCTCCCGGCTCACCTGGCATGGAAAGCGCCACGCCTGTTCCCTACCAAACCCTCTTGGTAAGAACCGACGGCACGACGCAGGTCTTTGCTCAGCACTAAGACAGACCGGAGAACATCGTGAATGCTGTCGCTACAGCCGTCTTGATCGGGACGCCGAACAGCGCGCTTCCGCTCACCCAGCTCAGGGAGGATAAATAACATGCACTCCTTGAAATTTAACCTGGTGGTGGTGTTCGCAGTGCTTGGCCTATTGACAGGGTCTGCTCATGCGTTTGGCCCAATGATGTTGCTCATGTTGCCCATGATGACGGGAAATCATCATGCGATGGGGGACAGTCATGGAGCACGTGAGGAAAACAGGGGGCACACGTCACACGCGGAGCAAAGTCACCTTGCCACTGCAGGCACGCAACCCATACCGCCGACAGATCAATCCGAGCCGTCTCAAGCCCGAAGCGAAGCGGAGTCCGAGCCGGCGCCCAGAGAGAACACCCACTAGGATGCCCGTCCGCCGCATCGAAACTGCGCCGCCTGCCTTCCTCGAATACATGCTGCTCTGGGGATTGGTTGCGGCGGGGATTGCAGCATTCATTGTCTATCTTTGCAGCAAAAGACACGTCAATAAAAATCCAGCGTCAGGATCGAGCGTGGCTCGAAAGAAAAGGCCACGACGGCCCGGCAAATGAGGAATCGCCTTTCAAGTTTGGACAAGTCATCCATGAACCATTTACATTTTCCCCTGGGAGTCCGTAGGCACGGAACACCCTTCGTGTTGGCACTGATACTGTTGCTGGCTTTTGCTGAGGCGACACCCGCACGGGCGCAGGAAGCGGCGCTGGGCACCAGCGTTGAAAGCCTGCTCGACTATGCCAAGGCGCGCAATCCGGAATATGCCGCCATGCGTCTGGAAGCTGAAGCCGCTCGCGAGCGCGTCTATCCGGCCGGAGCCTTGCCCGACCCGATGCTGCGCACCGAGCTGCAGAACGTTACCAACTTCGGCGCCGAGTCCGGCACCAGCTTCAACCTGCTGCCAAGCCGTGTAGGCAGTACCAAATACACGCTGACCCAGCCGCTGCCTTTCTGGGGCAAGCGCGATCTCAAGCGCGATGCGGCCGAGGCTGAGGCCGATGTGGCGCAGGGTAAAGCCGGTATCACCTGGACCGAACAGGCGGCGCGCATCAAGGCCACCTATGCCCAGTATTTCGCTGCGGCGAAGCTGGTCACCCTGACGAAGGAAGTCATCGATCTGATCGATCGCATCGAGGGGATCACCCAGGCGCGCTACGCCGGTGGCCTGGTGCCGCAACAAGACGCGATCCGTGTCCAGGTGGAACGCACCGCGATGAGAAGCGAGCTGATCCAGATGGAGACCGAAAGCCACCATGCGCGTTCCCGCCTCAATGGGCTGCTGGCGCGCCCGGCCCAGTCCGCACTGGCCGTCCCGGAACGTCTGCGGCCGATTCCAGCAGTCGCCAGGCTCGACTATGTGACGCTGGAAGATCGCCTGCGCGGCAGGAATCCAAACCTCTTTGCCGATGACGCGCGGATTCGCGCGGCGGAAAAGAACCGCGACCTGACCTATCGCAACCGCTACCCCGATTTCACTCTCGGCATTTCGCCGATCCAGACGCGCAACCGCGTGAACATGTGGGAACTGATGTTCGAGCTGAACATACCACTGCAACAGGAAAGCCGTCGCAGCCAGGAACGTGAAGCCGAGAAAATGATCGAGGCCAGCCGCGCCCGCAAGGAGGCGACCGCCAACCAATTGCTGGCCGATCTTTCCGAAAACCTGGCCGGCATCAACGCCGCACGGCGCGTGGAAACGCTGGCGCAATCCAGCCTGTTGCCGCAGGCCGAACTCACCTTTCGCGCGGCGCTCGCCGGGTATGAAACCGGGAAGGTGGATTTCGCCACCTTGCTCGACGCGCAACGGCAGATTCGCAAGGCGAAGCAGGACGTCATCAAGGCGCAGGCTGAGCAGCAGGCGCGCCTGGCGGACATCGAACGACTCATCGGGGAAGATCTATGAAACAGGGAACGGGAATGGTGGTCGCCGTCGCGGTGGCGGCAATGGCAGCGGGCGGTGGCTACTGGATCGGAGCGCGCAAAAGCGGTGGCGAGCATGGCGCCGCTCCCGCCGCGCAGTCGACAGCTGTCGCCCCTGTCGGCGCCAGGAAGGAGCCCAAGCTGCTCTACTACCGCAACCCGATGGGGCTTCCCGACACCTCGCCGACGCCAAAGAAAGACCCGATGGGCATGGATTACGTACCGGTCTACGAAGGCGCACAGGAAGAAGAACCAACGCCCGCCAACCAGATCAGGATCAGCACCGAGAAGATACAGAAACTCGGGGTCAGAACCGAGGTCGCCAGTCTGCGCGCACTGGACAAGCTCGTCCGCGCTGCCGGCCGCGTCGAGCCGGACGAGCGCCGCACCTATGCCATCTCGCCCAAGTTCGAGGGTTATGTCGAACGCCTGCACGTCAATGCCACTGGCCAGCCGGTAGCCAAGGGGCAGGCCCTGTTCGAGGTCTATAGTCCCGAACTCGTATCGGCCCAGCGCGAATACGTCATCGCCGCCCAAGGCGTCGATTCCCTCAACGAAGCCGGCAGCGAAGCCCAGGCCGGCATGCGGCAATTGGCGGCGTCGAGCCTGATGCGCCTCAAGAACTGGGACATCTCCGAAGAGCAGCTCAAGGCGCTGGCCAAGTCTGGCGAGACCAAGCGCACCCTGAGCTTCCGGTCGCCGGTGAGTGGCATCGTCACCGAGAAAAAAGCCCTGCAAGGCATGCGCTTCATGCCGGGCGAAGCCCTGTACCAAGTCGCCGATCTGTCGGCCGTGTGGGTTGTCGCCGACGTCTTCGAGCAGGACATCGGACTGGTGAAAGTCGGCGCTGGTGCCACGGTGAAAATCAATGCCTACCCGGAAAAGGTGTTCAAAGGCACCGTCACCTACGTCTATCCGACGCTGACAGCCGAGACTCGCACCATTCCGGTCCGCGTGGAACTCGCCAATCCAGGGCAATTGCTCAAGCCCGGGATGTACGCCCAGATGGAAGTCGCCGTCGCGGTGAAAGGGGCCGTTGTCACGGTGCCCATCTCGGCCGTCATCGACAGCGGCACCCGCCGCATTGTGCTGATCCAGGCCGGGGAAGGTCGCTTCGAGCCGCGCGAGGTCAAGCTCGGCGCGCGCAGCGACACCTATGTTGAGGTCATCGAGGGCGTCAAGGACGGTGAGCCGGTGGTGGTGGCCGCCAACTTCCTGATCGATGCGGAAAGCAATCTGAAGGCGGCAGTCGGCGGCTTCGGACATTCGGCACACGGCGCGGCGCCTAAGGCGGAAGGTGAGGCGTCAGCCAAGGCACCTGCTGGCGCGGGGGCCGAGGCAAAGCAGACGGCGCCTGTCGCCAAGGGTTCCAGCCACCAGGCGGAAGGCAAGCTCGACGCCATCGACGCCAAGGTGGGGACGGTATCCATCGCCCACGGCCCGGTGGACAGCCTCAAGTGGCCGGCGATGACGATGGACTTCGTGCTCGCCAATTCCGCACTGATCGGCACGCTCAAGCCCGGTGCGACGGTCGCCTTCACATTCGTCGAGCGCAAACCCGGTGAGTGGGTGATCGTCAAGCTCGAAGGCACGGGCGCGTCGCGTCCCTCGGCCCATTCCGGCCACTGAAGCGGGGAACGCCATGCTGGCCAATATCATTGAATGGTCGGGCAGGAACCGCTTCCTGGTCCTGCTCGCCACGCTGTTCGTCACGATCGCCGGCATTTATGCCGTACTACGCACGCCGATCGACGCGCTGCCGGATCTGTCGGACGTGCAGGTCATCGTCTATACGGAATACCCCGGCCAGGCGCCGCAGGTGGTCGAAGACCAGGTCACCTATCCGCTCACCACGGCCATGCTCTCGGTGCCGAAATCCAAGGTGGTGCGCGGCTTTTCCTTCTTTGGCGCGTCCTTTGTCTACATCATTTTCGAGGATGGCACCGACATCTACTGGGCGCGCTCGCGGGTTCTGGAATACCTCAACTTCGCTGCCGGGCGCATGCCAAAGGGCGTCACGCCCTCGCTTGGACCGGATGCCACCGGGGTCGGCTGGGTCTATCAGTACGCGCTGCTTGCCAAGGACAAGACGCTGGCTGAGTTGCGCACCATCCAGGACTGGTATCTGCGCTACCAGCTGACCAAGGCGCACGGTGTTGCCGAAGTGGCCTCGATTGGCGGCTTCGTCCAGACCTATCAGGTCACGGTCGATCCGGTGAAATTGCGCGCCTACGGCATTCCGCTGATGAAAGTGGCGCAGGTGATCCGCGATTCCAACCGCGACGTCGGCGGCCGCGTGGTCGAGATGGCCGAGACCGAGTACATGGTGCGTGGCGAGGGCTATCTCACCGGCCGTGGCGACATCGAGATGCTGGTCGTCAAGAGCGAGAAGGGAACGCCGGTACTGATTCGCGACATCGCCCGCGTTGAGCTGGCGCCAGACGAGCGGCGCGGCCTGACGGAGCTCAATGGCGAGGGCGAAGTGGTGTCGGGCATTGCCATGGCCCGCTATGGTCAGAACGCACTGGAAGTCATCCATAACCTGAAAGCCAAGATCGCTGAAATCGGCCCCGGCTTGCCTGCGGGGGTGACGGTGGAAACTGTGTATGACCGCTCGGAGCTGATCCACCGCGCGATCGACACCCTCAAGCGGACACTGCTTGAGGAATCGATCATCGTTGCTCTGGTCTGCATCGTCTTCCTGCTGCATGTCAGGAGCGCCCTGGTCGCCATCCTGATGCTGCCGGTCGGGGTACTGATTGCCTTCATCGCCATGCGCTCGCTGGGCATGAACTCCAACCTGATGAGTCTGGGCGGCATCGCCATCGCCATCGGCGCCATGATCGACGCCGCCATTGTCATGATCGAAAACGCGCACAAGCACCTGGAGCGCCTGCCGGAAGGCCACTCGGCCAAAGATCGTGCCGATGCCATGCTCGCCGCCTGTAAGGAGGTCGGACCGGCGCTGTTTTTCTCGCTGCTGATCATCACGGTCTCCTTCCTGCCGGTGTTCAGCCTGGAAGGCCAGGAGGGCCGGCTGTTCTCGCCGCTGGCCTACACCAAGACATTCTCCATGGCCGGCGCGGCGCTGCTGTCGATCACGCTGGTGCCGGTGCTGATGATGTTGTTCATTCGCGGCAAGATCATGCCGGAAGCGAAGAACCCGGTGAATCGTTTCCTAATCTGGGTCTATCGGCCAATCATCGCCGGCGTGATGCGCTGGAAGAAGATGACCATCGCGCTGGCGTTGCTGGCCCTTGGCGTCTCGATCTATCCGGCCACAAAGCTCGGTTCCGAGTTCATGCCGACGTTGAATGAGGGAACCCTGCTCTACATGCCGGCCTCCCTGCCGGGCATGTCGATCACCAAGGCAGCGGAGCTCATGCAGACGCAGAACAAGATCATCAAGAGCTTTCCCGAGGTCAGTTCGGTCTACGGCAAGGCCGGTCGCGCCAACACGGCGACCGACCCGGCACCGACCGAAATGTTCGAGACGGTGATCAATCTCAAACCGGAATCAGAATGGCGCCCCGGGATGACCACCGACAAGTTGATTGCCGAACTCGACAAGGCGATGCAATTCCCCGGCGTCGCCAACGCCTGGACCATGCCGATCAAGGCGCGCATCGACATGCTGTCCACCGGTATTCGCACGCCGATCGGCATCAAGGTTTTCGGCAAGGATCTGGCCGAGATGGAGAAGCTGGCCAAGCAGATCGAAGCTGCCGTGAAAGCCGTTCCCGGCACCACCAGCGCCTTTGCCGAGCGCATTACCGGCGGCTTCTATATCAATATCAAACCGGACCGCGAGCAACTGGCTCGCTATGGTCTGGCAATTGGCGATCTTCAGGACGTGATCGGTACGGCGCTGGGCGGCGAGATGGTGACCACCACGGTCGAGGGCCGCGAGCGTTTCGGCGTACAGGTGCGTTATCCGCGCGAGCTGCGCTCCGATCCGGAGCAGATCGCCCGCGAGGTGCTGGTGCCGACCATGGCGGGGGCAATGATCCCCCTGGGGCAGCTGGCGAAAGTGGAGGTGGCCAAGGGGGCGCCGTCGATCCGTACCGAGAATGCGCTGCTTTCCGCTTACATCTACGTCGACATCCGCGACCGGGACATCGGCGGCTATGTCGCCGACGCAAAGAAGGCCGTGGCGGAAAACGTCAAGTTCCCGCCCGGCTATTACGTCACATGGAGCGGTCAGTTCGAGTACATGGAGCGGGCCATTGAAAAAATGAAGGTCGTAATCCCGGTGACTCTGTTGTCGATCTTCCTGCTGCTCTACCTCAACTTCAAGCGTCTGACCGAGACCTTCATTGTCATGCTTTCGGTGCCCTTTGCGCTGGTCGGCGGAGTCTGGTTGATGTGGCTGCTCAACTACAACCTGTCGGTGGCGGTGGCAGTCGGCTTCATCGCGCTGGCCGGAGTGGCGGCCGAGACGGGTGTCGTCATGCTGATCTACCTCGATCATGCGTGGGAAGCGGTGAAGAAAAAGTCGGCGCTGGCGGGACGGCAACCGGGCGCTGAGGACCTGTATGCGGCTGTGATGGAAGGCGCGGTGGAGCGCGTTCGACCGAAGATGATGACCGTCGTGGCGATCATGGCCGGCCTGCTGCCCATCATGTGGGGTACCGGAACCGGATCGGAAGTCATGAGCCGGATTGCCGCTCCGATGGTCGGCGGCATGATTTCGTCGACGGTGCTGACGCTGGCCGTGATTCCGGCGATCTATGCGCTGGTCAAGGAATGGCGCTTGAAGCGCGGTAGCGAAGGGGTAGCAGTTATCGGAGCTGATCGATAAGAAATCATGAAGGAGACATCATGTTCAAGACAGGTTTGATTGTTGCCGGTGCCGCCGTTGTCGCCGGCTGTGCTCCTCATTTGCACCAGTTGCAGGCCGACTCTTCGCCGGCATTGGTCCGCGGTGAGTTCATCCACGAGAATCCTCGGCGCCTCACCCTGACGATCGGAGATCGACCCTACACCGCAGAGGGATTCGAGATTCACCGCCACACCAATCTGGCCGAACTTCAACGTCGCTACAAGGGCACCGATCCCAAGCATTGGGATCGAATCTTCGCCGGGCACGACCGGAGCCATGAAGTCTATTCGGCAGAGCCTGTACCAAGAGCGCAGGACGGGGCCGAATTGTCGTGTCGCCTGACATGGGGAGCGGGCAAACCACCTCAAGGCATCTGTCAGGACCAGTCAGGAAAGGAATATCAAGTTCGTTTCGATTGAAGTCGTCAGGTGAGGAAAGCCGAGCACCAAACCATTGTTCAACTCGCGGAGAAAGTGATGTCGAAGAAGATGTGGCTGGTTGCGGCAGCGTTGCTCACGGTGTTGCTGGGAGGCTGCGTCACTAGCGGAGCTTATTCCGGCAGTGGTTCCAGCAGCGGGTCAAGCGGTGGCCACTCCCACTGACCTCGTCCGAAAACTACGGAGTGCTGCCCACCGTTGGCGGATGGCATTCCGCGCTTGGCGCGAGGAAAACGCCAAGGCACACGCCACGGCAAAACCTGCGGCCTGCTGTTCCGCACCGCCTCCCGGCAGTAATCAAAAACGAGAAAGCAACCCATGAATCCAGAAGCCAGCCATCACCATCCCGAGCCGTGGTATCGATCCCGAGGGAGCGTCGTCATTGCCATGATCGCAGTCATCGTGCTTTTCTTTGTGATTCGTGAGCATTGGGAGCATCTGACCGGAAGATGGATCTATCTACTGCTTCTGCTGTGCCCGCTGATGCATTTCTTCGGTCACGGTGGGCATGGCGGACACGGCAAGACAGGAGGGAGCAATGCCGAGAATTCGTAGGCGATTGCGCGTGGCAGGACTGATCGCTGCCTTCAGCCTGCCCAGCCTGGTGGTACAGGCCCAGGGCTGGCAGGTGCCCAAGCCCAGCCCCGGCCTGATGCCCAATCCGGCAGTCGGCAAGAAGCTATTCGGAACGCACTGCGCTTCGTGCCACGGCGTTGCGCTGCAAGGGTCGGACAAGGGACCGCCGCTCCTGCATCGTATCTATGAGCCATCGCACCACGCCGACATTGCGTTTCAACTCGCGGTCAAGAACGGCGTGCGCGCCCATCACTGGCAGTTTGGCGACATGGCGCCAGTGCCCCAGGTTACGCCCGATGACGTGGCGCACATCACGGCCTATGTGCGTGCTGAACAGAAAAAAGCAGGTATCCGCTAAGGCATAGCCGCGAACGAAGCGGACTCCCAGCACCGACATGAACACTCGTACCAATGCCTTGCGTCGGGCGCGACAACAAGCCATGGAACCGCCTTGTGCGGCAGCGTACAGACCGTGATTGAACTTGCATCTAAAAGAGACGTTCTCGCAATTGGCCATACGGACTCCGTCAGCGAGAACCGGGGCCGATGGCGCAAGCCTTGGCGATTGGCAGTCGCCAGGAATGTTGGCATCACGTTATTCAACTCTGAAGGAAGATCCCTATCAAAACCTCAATACTTGTTGCTGCAATCGTTGGTTCCACCTTGTCGATGCCTATCCTGGCGGCTCAGGACAAAGCTGCACCGGCCAAGCCGGCGATGAGCATGGACATGGACAAGCAAATGCCCAAGATGCAGGAAAAAATGAAGGCGATGCAGGCGCAGATGGACAAGATCCACAAGACGACGGATCCGACGGAACGCCAGAAGCTGATGCAGGCGCACATGCAGGCGATGCAGGAAAACATGAAGATGATGCGCGGCATGGGTGGCCCGATGATGATGGGCGCAGGCGATCACGGCAGCATGAAGATGGGCGACAAGAAAGGCGCCATGATGGGGGGCGACATGATGCAGCACCACGAAATGATGGAGAAGCGCATGGACATGATGCAAATGATGATGGAGCAGATGATGCAGCGCGATCAGGCCATGGGGTCGATGCCCGCCAAGTAAAGCGGACATTGATGGCGCCTGGGCAGCGCGAACATGATGCGCAGATCGTATGCGGCTGCGCCGTGCCGCTCAACGCGGCCTTGGCCGACCGACCTGTATAGATTGTGACTACGATAACGACACCCCGCGATATGGCACGGGCAGGTCTGTGGTCGGCGCTTGCCTTTGCCTTGAATCTGGCCTGGGAAATCGCCCACGTCAGGCTATACACGCTGTGGGCGTCGGCGGATGGTTTGAGTGTCGCATGGGCGCTGTTTCATTGCACCCTGGGCGATGTCGTGATTGCGCTCGCGATGTTTGCGCTGGCAGTCGTCATGCTTGGAGACAAGGACTGGCCGATATCGCGCCCATGGGGCGGTTGTGCAATCGTCGTGGCCGGCGCGATGGCCTATACGGCATGGAGCGAGTGGTACAACGTCTATCGCGCTGGTAGCTGGGGCTATACCACGAACATGCCGCTGGTTTTCGGCATTGGTCTTTCGCCACTCTTGCAGTGGCTGGTCTTGCCGCCCGTGATGGTGGCCGTCTATCGCGCGCTGGGGCCGGGACTGCTCGGCCGACATGAAACGCTACCCACAATTCAAACAAACGATTTCAAGAGAGGTTCGCCATGAAGGCCGAGATTAATCATTCGCACCATGAGCACGCGCACGCTCATGCACATGCGAGTTTCACGACTCCGGACGCCGCCGCGGCGTCAAGTGGCACACGTTACACCTGCCCAATGCACCCCGATATCGTGCGCGACGCCCCAGGCAGTTGTCCGAAGTGCGGCATGGCGCTGATCCCGCTGCTCGACAGCATCCCGCGCGCCGCCGAATATACCTGCCCAATGCATCCAGAGGTTCGCAGTCTGCAGCCCGGCAGTTGCCCAAAATGCGGAATGGCCCTGGTCCCCGTCGCGGGCACGGGAGCATCGGATGACTCCGAGTTGCGCGACCTTGCGCACCGGCTGTGGATCGGTGTCGCGCTGTCAATCCCGCTGGTGGTGCTCGCCATGTCGCCGATGATCGGTCTGCATGATTTGTTCGGTCTTCAGCCACGGTTACGCGGCTGGGTCGAGTTCGTGCTGGGCACGCCAGTCGTGCTTTGGGTCGGTTGGCCGATCCTGCACAAATTCTGGCTTTCGCTGGTCCAGCGGTCGCTCAACATGTACACGCTGATTGGACTTGGCGTGGGCCTGGCCTATGTGTTCAGCCTTGCCGCGGTGCTGATGCCCGGTTTGTTTCCGCCGGAGTTCCGCGAACACGACGGTGCCGTCGGAACCTACTTCGAAGCGGCGGCGGTGATCGTGACGCTGGTGATCCTGGGTGACTTCCTGCAATTGCGAGCGATGGGGCAGACCAGCCAGGCGATTCAGCAATTGCTGAAACTCGCACCCAACCTCGCTTGGCGGTTGCGCGATGACGGTAGCGAGGAGCAGGTTGCGCTGGAGACTGTCGCCGTCGGCAACCGGCTACGCGTCAAGCCAGGCGAGAAGGTGCCGGTGGACGGCACGGTGCTCGAAGGCAGCAGTCGCATCGACGAGTCCATGATCACCGGGGAACCGGTGCCGGTGGCCAAGGCCACGGGCGACAAGGTTACCGGTGCCACCGTCAACGGCAATGGATCACTGCTGATCCGTGCCGAGCGCGTGGGTGCGGACACGCTGCTGGCACGCATCGTTCATATGGTGGCGGAGGCGCAGCGCACACGCGCACCGATCCAGCGGCTTGCCGATGTCATCGCGGCTTACTTTGTCCAGATTGTCGTGGCTATCGCCGTCGTCACGGCGCTCGTATGGTGGTTTGCCGGTCCGGAGCCGAGGTTGGCCTATGCCTTCTTGAACGCCGTTGCCGTCTTGATCATCGCCTGTCCGTGTGCCGTCGGCCTTGCGACGCCGATCTCGATGACTGTCGCCATGGGGCAAGGAGCGCGCGCCGGCATTCTGTTCCGCAATGCCGAAGCGATTGAACGCATGCGTGACATCGACACCCTGGTGGTGGACAAGACCGGCACCTTGACACTCGGCCATCCCGCGCTGACCGATTTTGTCGTCGATGGCATTCCAGAAGATGAAGCGCTCGCGCTCGTCGCCGGAGTGGAACAGCTTTCGGAGCATCCGATAGGACTCGCGATCGTCGCGGGCGCCAAGGCGCGCGGCCTTGCGCCACCGCAAGCCGAGGCATTCGATGCGATCAATGGCCTTGGCGTGCAAGCCGATATTCATGGCAAGCGCGTACTGGTCGGCAGTTCGGGTTTTCTCAAGCAACGCGGTGTCGATACGCAGCAGTGGGAGGCACGGGCGGAAGCCTGGCGAGCCGAAGCCAAAACGGTGGTGTTCTTCGCCATTGGTGGCGCAGCCGCAGGAATTGCCGCCGTCGCAGATCCGATCAAGGAGAGCACGTCTGAGGCGATTGCAACGCTCAAGAGCGCGGGGGTACGCATCGTGATGCTTACCGGCGATTCGCGCAGCACCGCTGCAGCCGTCGCCCGGCAACTCGGCATCGACGAGGCGCTAGCCGAAGTGCTGCCGGAGGACAAGGCGGGTCATGTGAAGCGCTTGCAGGCCGAGGGGCGCAAGGTCGCAATGGCCGGCGATGGCATCAACGATGCACCCGCACTGGCACAGGCGGACGTCGGCATCGCCATGGGCACCGGCACCGATGTGGCCATGGAAAGCGCCGGAGTGACGCTGGTCAAAGGCGACCTGCGCGGTATCGCGCGCGCCGCGGTCCTGTCGCGCGCCACGATGCGCAACATCCGTCAGAACCTGGTGTTCGCTTTTGGCTACAACGCACTCGGGATCCCGGTTGCCGCCGGGGTGCTCTACCCGGCGTTCGGTTTGCTGCTGTCGCCGATCTTTGCCGGCGCCGCGATGGCATTGAGCTCGGTATCCGTAGTCACCAATGCGCTACGACTGAATCGCGTCAAGCTGTGACCTAGATGACCTGGCCGGTATTTCATCCTCACGCAGATCGTCGCGACTGAAGCGCAATCCTGACCCTGCTTTGGGAGTCACCGTGATTCAAGGCGTTCGTGGCGCCCCTACCCTGACATTCCGGTGACGGATTGGTAATCAAGTAGCCATCTTCTCGTCAGGGTCGCCGGATTAGACTTCCTGCGTGATTATGGATTGCGAACTGGACCGACAAGACCGGAATGACGTGTTCGGGAGAGTCTCCATGGCGCGTCATCGGTCCGAGCAGAAACAGGATGCGTTCTTGCCCACGGCGACGTTGGCGATCAGGGCTGGGTTCGCCACCATGACATTGGATAGCTTCGGCCAAATCCGCGATTGTAAAGCGACGGCAGCGCAGATATTCGGGGCAAGTCGGCTCAATTTGATCGGGAGGCCAATTTTCAATTTTATCGCGGGCCTGTCTCGCGGACGAAGTTCGCCGAGCTATGGCGCGAGGTACCTCGAATATCTCTGTGCGGACGGTGAATGGCATGAATTTGAGGCGACAGACATGAATGGACGCGCATTTGCCGTTGAACTCAGTATGCATCGGACGCAGACCAGCAGTCGGGAATTGTTCGCCCTCCGCTTGCGCCAGGCGAAACAAACAGCATGTCCTTGATCCGAGATTCGAGAGCAGGTCATGTTCCCTGGTGACAAACCGATCGTTGCAGCCTCCGGTCCACTCCCCACATTTGATAGCACATCAAGGGGCGACAAAGATTTGCTACAAGGGGCCTTGCAAATATGCCGAAAATGGTTGGAACACCTTCCCGCGCATGATCCTCGGCGTGAGAATCTCGATGTCATGGCGAGCTTGTCAAGGACATCCTTAAATCCGGCGACTACTCTTTACACGATGCGATGACGACGGCGCGTGCTCTGCTGTGCACCAATTGCCGCCGCCTGAATGCAGCGCCGGATCAATGTACAGGACGGTCGCTGGATCGATGTCCATTGGTGCGGGCAGAGTCAATGAAAAAGTCTTTGATTGGTGCCACGGAGATGCGACTGGACATGCTACGCATTTATTGCCGACCAAGCTTGAGTCAATAAGGAGATGATCATGAAGAACAGGAATGAGAACGTAAGCAAGCCCAAGAGCGGTGGCGCGACCCGCCAACTGCGTGAGTCAGTTGATCTGGACACGGTACCGGCCAATGATGCTGTTCCCCGCGAACAATTGATCGCCGTAGCGGCCTATTTCCGCGCTGAACAGCGAGGCTTTGCGCCTGGCAATGAGATGTCCGACTGGCTTGATGCGGAAGCCGATGTAGGAAAAATGCTCGGGAGTGGCGCGACCGCATCGGGCAATTCGTGAGTCGATCTCCTGCCTTTAGTGTCACCCCTCGAATTCGCTCAAGACGAATCTGGTCGGCAAGGAACCCCGACAGCGCGATCTTGTCTGGTGCAGGAGCTTGAAGTGGCGTTTTCATCCACGGGGACATTGGCAGCCGCGCGCATCTGTGGGCCAGCCGCGACCGATGCGATGCCTCTCCTAAATACGAACTGACAGGCTGCAACAAAACATCATGGATATCCTCGCGCATGCACTTTGGGCCAGGTCTGGCTTCGCCATCCTGAATCGTCGTTCGCGCGTAAATCGCGCCTCAATTCACTGGGCGTTGGCATTGGCCGTGTTGCCCGATCTCCTCCACAATTTGCCCGTCCTGGCGTGGGCGATTGCTAGCGGAAACCCAGGTGATTGGTGGACTTATGCAGTTGCGTTGCCGGGCAAGGAGCCGATGCTTCCTGCCTTGGTCGTGACTCTGTCGCAACAATTGCACTGCTTGTTACACAGCGCGCTGGTGGCCGCGGTTATCTCGGGACTGGTCTATGTGGTTCGTCATCAGTTCTGGCTACCCCTTTTGGGCTGGTGGTCACATATCATCATTGACGTGTTCACACACTCTGCCGACTTCTATCCATCCCCAGTGTTCTATCCAGTAAGCAGTTGGGGCTTCGATGGACTCGCATGGAATACGACCTGGTTTACGGTTCTCAATTACACCGCCCTCACTGGATTTGGAATTTGGCTCTTCGTAACAAGAAGGAATGCCGAGCTTCACCATTCTTCAACAACAGTAGCTGCACCGGGACAAACCTGACAGCAATGTAATCAACGGGTCATGTTGTCGACGGTAGCCATCGCGCAGACTGTGTTTCGTCCAGTGTCTTCGGACTACCACAATTCCTTCCCTAAACATTCTTTGGAGAAAAAATCATGAAACTGAATTCCATCCTCTCGGCAGGTCTGTTTGCCGCCATCGCCACCCTGTCCATAGGCGCACAAGCTGCTTCGGATACGGAAAAAGCCGCAGAAGAGAAGGCTCCGGCCGCCAGCGTGCAAGCCGACAAGAAAGTGAAGCCCCATTCCCATATGGAGGAGAAGACCGGAATGCCGCAGAAAGTGGCGGATTCCAAGACCGCCAAGCCAGATCCTACCAAGGACAAGAATAGGCATCTGCACCCCCGGGACGGCAAGTAAGCCCGTTCAACGCGAGGCCCCTTGTCGGGGCCTCGGCGTTTTCACGATGAACGACCGCAATCATGACGAACACGGCAATCGATGCTCCTGTCGCCTGTTGGCAGATGTTATCGGTTGCGACCAGAAGACGATCCGCTTTACGTATTGCCAGGCCGTGCTGATGAAACACTGGACCATGGAATGCAACCATGGCTGCCATGATGAAATTGTCGAATCCGGATCGATCGAAAAATGGCACCATGTTGGGCCGATTGATCCGGTTGCGGCGATCCTGATCAGAAACGGATGAGCGGAACCCATGCCGCCGGTCTCGCCAATCGGAAATTCACCCCCCGTCCAGCCAGCTCTCGGTGGCGGGGTTGGTCATCACGGCACCAACGCGGTGGTTCTGGACGCAAGCGCGGGACAATCGTTTGAGACCGCGCTGGCACAGGCTGTCAATCAAGCGCCAGGAGGAAGTGCGCATGGAAACCATAGCGGCAGTGCCGGCTCGAATGGTGCGCTGTCGCATTCCAGCGGACGCGCTTCCGTCCTGAGCGTTCAGGGCGGCGGCTCCCACCCGCGGCATTTTCAGATCGGCGAAGCGAATCATGGTGGTGGTGGGCACAGCCTCCAGGAAGTCGCGCTTGGTTTGCGTGGCTATCGCCAGCAATTGATCGCCTCCAACATCGCCAATGCCGACACGCCCGGCTACAAGGCGCTGGACGTCGACATTCACGAAGCCCTGCGCATTGCGCGATCAATAGCCGATACACCACCCCTCACGCTTTTGACCACGGCTTCCGGCCACATTTCGGGGCATGCCCAAACGTCCGCATCGCTTTATCCACTCAAGTACCATATTCCTTCCCAACCGAGCGCGGATGGAAACACGGTGGAGATGGATGTCGAGCGATCGAAATTCGCTGAGAACTCGTTGATGTGGGAATTCGCGCGCGATCGCGTCAGTGGCCATTACAAGCACATGATGGAAATGTTCCTGAATCTGAAAGATTGAGATGTCTATCGTCTTGCCTGAGAATCCTCGGCACCTGCGTTGGATGCTCGCTCGCAAACTGGGTGCCGCCGCGATTGCCATCGGACTTGTTGCCGGTGGCCTTTCCTACCAGCTTGAAACTCGCCGAGCCGAGCAGTCTGCGCTGGAAAATGCCGCTGAAGGAGCTCGACATTTTGAGTCCTCTGCGACGCAGATTGTCATGGACACCAAAGCTCCTGAGGAGCACGCCGCACTCAAGCGTTTACTGGATCGAAGCCGATTTGTCGCCATTCGCGTGTTCAACTCAGATAGAGTGTTGATCTACGAGACATGGGAGGACGTTTCGTCCGTATTGGCGAATTCGGTTCGCTTCGCACAACATCAACATGACTGGCCTGGGCAGGGTCAGAGCCACCAGAATTGGATCGCAGTTGGCGACGAGCGCTTGATTCAAGTCGTTCTGCCGCTGTTCGGGACGGACGCGAAACTTGCAGGTTATCTGGAAGGCGTTAGCCGCCTCGACAAGCAGTTCTTGGAGCGACAGCGGGAGCAAGTCCGCAACGGAGCAGTAACGGCATCGCTGTCTGTTCTGGTCACGGCATTTCTCCTCTACCCCTTGCTGCTGGCTATGTTGCACCAGTCAGGCGAACGATCCCGTCTTCTGCTGGATTCCAATCTGTCGCTTTTGCGTTCGCTTGGCAATGCTATCGCCAAACGGGATTCGGACACAGATGCCCACAACTACAGGGTGACTATTTATGCTGTCGCCCTGGCCGAAACGCTGGGTTTGCCGAAGCCAGAGATTTCAGATCTGGTGGTTGGCGCCTTCCTCCATGATGTGGGCAAGATCGGCATTCCCGACCAGATTCTGCTCAAGCCGGGGAAGCTCACGACCGACGAGTTCGAGGTCATGAAGACCCATGCACTTCTCGGCATCGAGATCGTAGCGGACAACCCGTGGCTTGCGGGCGCGGCGCAGACCATTCGCCATCATCATGAGCACTTCGATGGATCAGGCTATCCCGATGGACTGGTCGGCGACGCGATCCCCCGTGTCGCCAGGATATTCGCTGTGGTCGACGTTTTCGATGCCCTGACTACGCAACGGCCCTACAAGAGGCCGATGCCGCTGGGCGAGACATTGGTCATCATCGAACGAGATTCAGGTCGGCAGTTCGACCCGGGGGTTGTTGTGGCATTTCTGGAAATCGCGCCAGACCTTCTTGCCCGCACCGCTCACGCCAGCAGCACGGATCTGCGACAGGAAATGCGTTTGTTGCTTGCGCGGTATTTCAGAACGACGGCAACCCACTGAGGGTGCGGCACACTACTACATTCGCACTGCGTCAATTGCAGTCCGGGCCTTCGAGCACATAGCCCATGCCGCGGACCGTTCGGATAAATTTGATGTCGAAGGGATCATCAATCTTCGAACGCAATCTGCAAACGGCGACATCGATGACATTGGTGTCGCTGTCGAAATTCATGTCCCACACCTGGGATGCAATCAGCGATCGGGGTAGTACCTCGCCCTGTCGCCGCAAGAGCAGTTCGAGCAGCGAGAACTCCCTGGCCGTGAGGTCGATGCGGGTTCCTGCCCGGGTAACCCGTCGTCGCAGAAGGTCAAGCTCCAGGTCCGCTACCCGCATCCTTGTCGCTTCGCTGGGTAACCTGTGTCGCATCAGGGTGCGCATCCGAACCAGGAACTCTGAGAAGACAAATGGCTTGACGAGACAGTCGTCGGCGCCAAGTTCCAATCCTTTCACCCGGTTGTCCACGCGGTCCTCCGAGTCAATAAGCATGATTGGCACATCCCTGCCGGCGCGCCTTATGGCTTGCAGTACATGCCAGCCATCCGGATCCGGCAGTACGATGTCGAGGACAATAGAATCGTAGGCTTCCGTCAATGCCGAATGCAGCCCTTGATTCCCGTCGCGGCGCAGGTCCACGCAGAACCCGGCCTCCGAGAGACCCTGATTCAGGTAGGCGGCCATTTCCGAATCCTCTTCGATGAGCAGAATTTTCACGGTGCGCTCAAGCTCTCCATTGCGAGCGCTTGTGTCGGGGCAGACGGTGGTAACCGTGCCGAGTCGGCATCAGCTTCGATCGGGCTGTGAATTGGAAGAGCCGGCGCCTGCGCGCCGGCTTGGTGCTCTTGACGATGGTGTGGATGACTAAATCCGCATACTGTCGTCATCAAAGCCGGGAGAAACATCACCTTCCCGACCCGACGGCGAAATCAATATGAACGATGGGTCTTGTGCAGCAACTCGTCGACACGCCAGACTTCATTGCCGTTCATGACGATTTTCTTGCCATCCTTGGTTTCCATCACGTGACCGGGCGCCATGTACGTTGCCTGACCGAACTTGTCTTCCATGCCCATTTTCCCATCCTTGAAGATGTAGACCGTCGAGCCATCCTTCAACTCGATCGACTTCTCAACCCTGGATTGGTCGACAGCGAATGCGGATGCTGCAATTGCACTCGTTGCGACGACCATCAGCAGCTTTTTCAACATTTTCATTCTCCTTAAGTAAATTGAAACTGCGATGCGAATGCTACTGTCAGGACCCTTACCGTTAGATTGCCCATAAATTACATTAACGTTAGCATTCAGCAATGATTCGATCATCCACTCCGGTTGGCCGGATTGTCCTCGACATAGACCATCACGCCGTCAGCTCCAGGAATGACTTTGGAAAGCGGAAACGGCACGGTGCCGAGCGTATCGAACATCCAAATGACACTCTTGCCGCCCACGTTTATCTGGATGACTTCGAGCTGCGTTACATTCAGATATTTGGTTGTGCTGTCGATATTCACCACCCGAGTGACCGGTCCCGATGCCGCATAGCCGTAGGGCGCACGCTGATTGGCGGTCGGTTCCCCTGCGGGAACCGTCGCGCGAACACGCCAATGCTCACTTTCCGGCATTGGATTATCGAATTGGGCCAAGGCATTCGTCGCGGTGGCGGCTACAAATGCGGCTATCAAGGTTAGGCCGGTAAATTTCGTTCTCATGTTTATCTCCTAATGATGTTGGGATGATTCCACCGGATACTTGTTGTTCGATGGTGATTCCATCTTAGGAGGCGCATACCAACTGGACGATGACCGAGAAATTACAATTCTGTCAGCGCTTTGTCGGGTTGCAGGATTGCCTGAAGCGAGGCCGTTCGCATAACGCTTTCACGGGCCTTGACCAAAACAGGAACCAACCTATGGTCAAATGTAGATTCCTTTGGCTCTATCTCGCCAGTTTGTCGCGGATAACCTGCGCAATTGAATACTCGCTCATAGCCATGACTGATCCGATAGGCACGCTCATACTGCGCTGGAAGGACGATCCCCACGGCACCTACTCGACGTGGTTTCTGTGGACCGAACGATTGAAAAACTTCCGGTCGATTCGTCGCGGGATTGGTCAGGTGGTAAACGATATCGAGGCAGGCAGTTTTGGAAACGCCTATCGCGGATCATCCCTCGAAACGGTGGTCGGTTCCGTCGCGGAGCAGCGACAAATATTCAAAGGGGCGGATCACGCGTTTCTCTGGAAGCCCAAGCTGCGCATTCCCGATATCTATGAGAATGCAGCAAACCAACGAGCTTTTGCCCAATTACTCCATACCTGCAATTGCTGCAACAGCGGCGAGCAAATTATCGAAGCAATTCGTCGCATAGACGCACTTGGCATAAGGGGACTCGGGCCGGCCGTTGCAAACCTGCTTTACTTCATTCACCCGACCTTGATGCCGCCGTTTAATACCGCCATCGTCAAGGGTTACAACGCGCTTACCGGGGCCAAGGTCAAGCTTGGGCGCTGGGATCATTACTTGGCGATGAGAGAGGGTATCGTGGGATTGAATACCACGCATCGAAAACTACTTTCAAATGATCTGGGGGCAATTGCCGGCCTTCTATTTGACATTGGATCGGAGCGGTACTCGGCACCGCCGCGAGACGGCGACCTGGAAGCCGAGCTTGCCTGGCAGAATGATCTGGCGAGGGTCCGGGAGGAAACTGCCGCACAGCAAAAGGTATTTGCCTCTGTGGAAGATAATGATCAAACCCATACTCAGGTCCAAGGCTGGCTTAGAGACTTGGGTATTGCGCTTGGGTTCGCGGTTTGGATTGCGGCCAATGATCGTAGTCGTCCTTACGAAAACGGCCAATTGAGCGACGGCTGCCTAACTTCACTTCCCGACACTATGACTAACTCGCCTGGCGCCGACGCGGTAAGGCTCATTGACGTGATCTGGCTGGAGGAAAAATCGGGGCATGCAGTCGCCGCATTCGAGGTCGAGCATACGACATCGATTTACTCTGGCATAGTCCGCTTGCTTGACTTGGCCTATGGCAGTGAGCTCAAGCCCTGCGAAGGCTTGTTCCTCGTCGCTCCTGACAGCCGTGAAAACGATGTTCGTCAGCAGATAAGGCGACCGGCGTTTTCCAAAATTGAGGAGCTGAACTTCCGATACCTGCCCTATGGCGAGCTTCGGAACCAGCGTGATGTGATTGCGCGCTTCGGTTCTGGGCTGAAACCGGTTTTTGCTATTTCTAGAGCGATAGGCGGGCAGTCATAGTGCTGGAAGCGAGACTTGGACTGCGCACATTTGTGCCAATGGACTGGTTATCATTCCCCATTTCAAGCTGCGGCGGATCTACGATCAGTGCGTATTGATAAGTGGCTGTGGGCCGCTCACTTCTACCTGACTCGGAAACTTGCCACCCAAAGTGTCGAGTGCGGCAGAGTCATGGTTAATGGAGCCATCGCTAGGCCAGCCCATCTGATTAAGCCGGGTGATACACTCAACTTCCGTGTAATTGACCGCGAGTGGGAAGTCGTGGTACGAGCCATAAACACGAATCCCGCATCGCTCAAGGAAGCAAAACAGATGTACGAGGAAACCGCAGCCTGCCGAGAAAGGCACATTCAGGCGGTTGAAATGAAACGCGTCGGACTGCACCGGATATCTCTTCAGACCGTGATCCGTTCACGAACTGAACGGCAAAACTAGCCGCTATCGGCAGAGGTGGTGATTTGGGATCACGTTGAAGACACGTGGATTGCTGATATCTAACTTTGTGGTACTGTAAGCGCCCATGAGACGCTTCCTCGCCCTTCTGCTACTGGTGCTGCTGCCGCTAAACGCGGCCTTCGCGGCAGCATCCGGCTACTGCCAGCATCAGAAGGAATCTTCGCAGGCAGCGCATTTCGGGCATCACATGCATCAACATGATCGCTCGGCGGACAAGTCGAACGACACCGGCACCCAGGTCGATCCCGACTGCAGTTTCTGCCATTTGTCCTTTTCGTCGTTTGTTCCGGTCTTGTCGCCGACGCCGGGCAATGACAGCGTGCCTCGACTCATCGTGCCGCTCGTGGCGGACTTCCGTTCCGCCACCGTTGATCCCTTCGACCGTCCGCCACTCGCCCACCTCGCCTGATCCGGCGGGACGCGCTACACCTTTTCGTCCTTGACGGCTGACCGAGCCCGCGCCAGTGGGCTGTCGGCTGCGTTCCGTCGGATTCTTCGCATGATTCAACTCGCTGAGGAATTCGATGAAAAAGACACTATTGCTATTGCTGGGGCTGCTTACCGCGCTGCCTGCACCTGTTGGCGCCACTGCGACGGCGGCCGATCTCCCGCTGACCCTGGAAGCCGCCTGGCAACTCGCCGACCAGTCAAATCCAGTCCTGAACAGCGCACGGGCGAATCTCGCCACCGCCGAAGGGCAACTCGCCGACGCCCAGGGATTGCTCTGGAACAACCCGCAGATCGCCGCTGAACGCGTGCGGCGCACGGTGCCCGATCCGGGGCTCGGTGACAGGACGCAGCGCGAGTGGAATGTGGGTCTGACACAAGCGCTGGAGATCGCCGGCCAGCAGGGCTATCGGCGCACGGCGGCGGAGCAGGAACTGGCGGCGCTGCGCGAAACCATTGAGGAAGCCCGCCGGCAATTGCGCGCCGAGGTCGAACAGAAGTTCGTCCGCGTGGTGAGCCTGCAACTGCGCGCCGAAATGGAAGCGGGCCTGGTCGATCTGATCAAGGAAAACAGCGCCGTCACCCGCAAGCGCTTCGACGCAGGCGAGGATACAAAGCTCGACGCCAATCTTGCCGAAGTCGAACTCGGGCGCGCCAACAACCAGCTCGAAATCGTTGCCGAACAATTGATTCAGGCGCGCGCCGACCTGGCCACGCTGTTGCAATTGCCCGCCGCGAAGCTGCCCACGGTCAAGGGATCGCTTGCCGTCAAGCCGGAACTGCCCTACACCGTGGACCAATTGCTGGCGGCGGCGGCCAGCCGGGCGCAGCTGCGCGCGCTCGACCACCGCGAACAGGCGGCGCGCCACCGGCTCGGCCTTGAACGCGCCGCGGTCTATCCCGATGTCACCGTCGGCCTGAGTTCGGCCCGCGAGGGCCCGGGTGATGCCCGCGAAAAGCTCGTCGGGCTGAGCGTCTCCATTCCCTTGCCGTTCTTCCGCCGCAACGCCGCCGGCATCGGCAAGGCGTCGGCGGAGCTGACGCAGGCGGAGATAGAGAAGCAGGCCGCCGCACGCGACACCCGTGCGCGCGTCCTGTCCTTGTGGCAGAAGCTCGACAGCTTGCGCCAGAGGGTCCGGCGCATGGATCAGTCGGTGCTGCAGCGCCTCGAAGAAAACCAGCGCCTATCCACCGCCGCTTATCGCGCCGGCGAGATCAGTCTGGTGCAGATGCTGCTCGCCACCCGGCAAGTCCTCGACACCCGCCGCGAGGTGCTGGAGGCGATGACCGATTTTGCACTGACCCGCAGCGAACTGGAACAGAGCGCCGGCTGGACGGGAACGAAATGATGAGCGGCCACCTGAAGAACACACGAATTGGAAAAGAACTCATGAAGACATCAAGAACGGAACTGGGCATCGCGCTGGTGATCGCCATGGCGAGCATCCCACTGGCCGGCTGCGGCAAACCCGAACCATCGCCGACGGCCGCCGCGCAGCCGGCTGCCGCGAAACCCGCCGCAGCCGCCGACAAAGCGCACGAGAAGCCTGGCGAGCACAAGGAAGGCGAGGCCGGACACGGTGAGGAGGAGTCATTGAAGCTCAGCGCCGAGGCGATCGAAGCCGCCGGGATCAAGGTCGAAGAACTCGTCGCGCAGGAAATCAGTGAGCAGTTGATCGTGACCGCCACCATCCGCCCCAACCAGGACCGCATCACCCATGTCGCGCCACGGGTGCCGGGACGCATCGTCAAGGTCCACGTCAATCTCGGCGATCGGGTGAAGGCCGGACAGGCGCTGGCCGTGCTCGACAGCCTCGATGTGGGCGAAGCGCACTCCAGCTATCTCCAGGCGAAGACCCAGCTCGCGGTGGCCAAGGCCGACTTCGAGCGTGCCGAAAAACTCCACGGCGACCAGATCATCGCCCAGAAGGACCATTTGCGCGCCCACGCCGAATACGACAAGGCCAAGGCATCGTTCGCCGCCGCCGGCGACAAGCTGCGCATGCTCGGGGTGGCGGCAACGCCAGCCGACGATGGCCGGGCCGTATCGACTTTCCCGCTGACCACGCCGTTTGCCGGCACGGTGATCGAGAAGCACGCCATCCTCGGCGAACTGGCCCAGCCCGACAAGCTGATATTTACCGTAGCCGACCTCTCGACGCTGTGGATCGAGGCCAACCTGTTCGAGAAGGACCTCGGCCGGGTCAAGACCGGGGCGGAGGCCGAGGTAACGGTCGCCGCCTATCCCGACCAGGTCTTCCGCGGCAAGCTGACTTACATCGCGGCAATTGTCGACAAGGAAACCCGCACCATCCAGGCGCGCCTCGAAGTCGCCAATCCGGACGGACGGCTCAAGCCCGAGATGTTCGCCTCCGCCGCGATCCGTACCGGCGGCAAGGGCCGCGGCCTGTTATTGCCGGAAGACGCGGTCGTGCTGGTGGACGGCAAAGCCACGGTGTTCATCGAGGAGCATGGCGGCTTCGAGCCGCGTACCGTGGAACTGGGCGACAGGCTGCGCGGCCGGGTCGTCATCAAGGCCGGGCTGCAGGCCGGCGAGCTCGTGGTGACGGCCGGCACCTATGCCCTCAAGGCACGGGTGCAAAAGTCGCTGCTCGGCGAAGGCCACGCACACTAAGGGGGCAGCATGCTAAACGGAATTGTCGATCTCTCGCTGCGTTACAAACTCCTGGTCCTGCTGGGCTTCGTGCTGCTGACCTTCTTCGGTGTCCGCGCCGTGCTGACCGTGCCGGTGGATGCCTTCCCCGACGTCACGCCGAACCAGGTCAATATCTACACAGAGTCGCCCGGACTCGCCGCCGAGGATGTCGAGAAGCTGCTCACGGCGCCGATCGAATCCGCGATGGCGGGGCTGTCGGGCGTCGAACAGATCCGCTCGGTGTCGCTGTTCGGCCTGTCCTACGTTGGGGTCTACTTCAAGGACGATGTGGATATCTACTTCGCCCGGCGCCTCGTCGGCGAGAAGCTGCAGGAGGCGAAGGAGCGCCTGCCGCAGGGCTATGGCGAGCCGGCGCTGGGACCCAACAGCTCGGGCCTCGGCCAGGTGTTCTGGTACACCATCGAGTCGGCCGACCAGAAGCTCTCGGCGATGGACCTGCGGACCCTGCACGACTGGAGCGTGCGGCTCATGCTGCGCACCGCGCCCGGGGTGGATGACGTCACCACCTGGGGCGGCCAGGAAAAGCAGTATCAGGTCCTGATCCACCCGCAGAAGCTGATCAAGTACGCCCTGAGTTTCAAGTCGGTGATGGAGGCGCTCGCCGCCAACAACCGGCAAGTGGGCGGGCAGTACGTCAACCTTGGCCAGGAACAGTATCTGGTGCGCGGACTTGGGCTCGTCGCCAACACCACGGATATCGGCAGTATTGTCGTCGCCGCGCACGAAGGTGTGCCGATTTATGTGCGCGATGTGGCCGAAGTCAAGGAGGGCGCCGCCGTCCGCTTCGGCGCGGTAACCCGCGACGGCAAGGAGGTTACGCTTGGCATCGCGCTCTCCCGCATCAACGAGAACGCCAAGAATGTGGTGGACGCGGTGAAGCAGAAGCTCAAGCTGGCCCAGCAGGCGCTGCCCGCCGGCGTCACGCTCAATCCCGTCTACGATCGTACCGATATCGTCGACAAGGCGATCAAGACCGCCAAGGCGGCGCTGACCGAAGGCTCGATCCTGGTGGCGATCGTGCTCTTCATGTTCCTCGGCGAGATCCGCTCGGCGCTGGTGGTGATCGTGACCTTGCCGCTCGCCATGCTGATCGCCTTCCTGCTGATGCAGTACTTCGGCCTGTCGGCCAACCTCATGTCGCTGGCCGGTCTGGCCATCGGCATCGGCATGATGGTGGACGGCGCGGTGGTGATGGTGGAAAACGGCTTCCGCTTGCTCTCCCACCAGGCGGGCAAGACGGTGAACCGCACCCATATCATCCTGGAAGCGGCGCGCGAAGTGATCAACCCGATTGCCTTCGCCATCCTCATCATCATCGTCGTGTTCCTGCCGCTGTTCTCGCTGACCGGGCTGGAGGGCAAGCTGTTCAAGCCGATGGCGCTGACCATCACCTTCGCCATGGTGGGCTCGCTGGTCCTGACGCTGACCTTGGTGCCGGTGCTCGCGGCGCTGATCCTGAAGCCGATGGAAGAGAAGGACACCTTCCTCGTGCGCTGGGTCAAGGCCGCCTACCTGCCGCTGCTCGACCGGGCGCTGGAGAACAAGAAGAAGGTGATCGGCGCCGCCGTGGTACTGCTGGTGGCGGCGCTTGCCACCTTTCCTTTCCTGGGCAAGGAGTTCATGCCCACGCTGCAGGAGGGCGCCATCATGTTCCGCGTCACCGGCATCCCGTCGACATCGCTCGAAGAGTCGGTGCGCGTCTCGCAGAAGATGGACGCGGTGCTGAAGAAGGAGTATCCGCAGACCCGGTCGGTGCTCGCCACCATCGGCCGCGCCGAGAAGGGCGAAACCACCGACGCCAACTACATGGAAGTCCTGGTGGAGGTGAAGCCTCGGGACGAATGGCCGGAGAAGATTTCCATGCCCGAGCTCTCCGACCGGATGAAGGAGACGCTGGAACAAGCGCTGCCGACCGTGGTATTGGGCAACACGCAGCCGATCCAGATGCGCGTCGAGGAACTGATCTCGGGCGTGCGCGCGACCCTGGCCCTCAAGCTTTACGGCCCCGAACTGGGCACGCTGGATCGCCTGGCGGCCGAGATCAAACCGGTGCTCGGTACCGTGCCGGGGGTCGCCGACCTCTCGCTGGAGGCCAACAAGGGCAAGCCGCAGATCGTGGTCAAGGTCAATCGGGAGGCGGCGGCGCGTTTCGGCATCAATGCCGACGAGATTCTCGAAGTGGTGCAGGCCGGCATCGGCGGCAAGGCCGTCAGCACCCTGCTCGACGGCGTGCGCCGCTTCGACATTCAGGTGCGGCTCGACCCGGCCTTCCGCGACAGCCTGCAGGCCATCAGCGACATTCCCTTGCGTACCCAGACCGGGGCACTGGTGCCTCTCTCGCGCGTCGCGACGGTGGAAATGGACGAGGGCTACACCTTCGTGCGCCGCGAGCAACTGAGCCGCTACGCCGTGCTGCAACTGGACGTGAAGGGCCGCGACGTGGATGGCTTCGTCAAGGAAGCCGACGCCAAAATTCGCAGCCAGGTGAAGCTGCCCGAGGGCTACTGGATGGAGTGGGGCGGCGCCTTCGAGAACCAGCAGCGGGCGATGGCCCGGCTCGCCGTCATCGTGCCGTTGACCATCGGCCTCATCTTCATCCTGCTCTACACGGCGTTCAACTCGCTGGCTCACGCGGCGCTGATCATCGCCAACGTGCCTTTCGCGGTGATCGGCGGCGTCTTCGGCCTGGCAATCACCGGACAGTACGTGTCGGTACCTTCCGCCATCGGTTTCATTGCCGTGTTCGGCGTGGCGATGCTCAACGGCATCGTGCTGGTGTCGTTTCTGAACGACCGGCGACGACAGGGATTCAGCATCCGTGAGGCAGTGCGCGAGGGGGCGGCGCTGCGGCTACGGCCGGTGCTGATGACCGCCTCGGTGGCGATCCTCGGCCTGGTCCCGATGCTGCTCTCCCAGGGTGTCGGCGCGGAGACGCAGCGACCGCTGGCCACCGTCGTCGTCGGTGGCCTGTTCACCTCGACCGCGCTCACGCTCCTGTTGCTCCCATTGATGTACGAATGGCTGGAAACCCGTAGGGAACGCAATCGGACGGCGGTCTGAGCGAAACGGAAAGGGATGACGATGAAAACACGATTTTCAGTATCGGTCTGCTTGGCGGCCCTCGCGCTGGCCGGCTGTGTCGGGCATACACACAGTCTCATTCAGGGGGAAAGCGATCGAGAGATCACGGTCGGCACGTTCCGGCACGAGGGGCCGGAGGGTTCGATGATGGTGCTGGAATTTCGCGGAACACGTTTTGAAGCGCGTGGTTTTGCTATCGAACGCAATCAGAACCTTGCGGAATTGAAGCGACGTTACGGGATTGATCGAAAGCATTGGGATCGGATTTCTTCGGGCATGGATACGGACCACTACGTGTATTCGGCCGAGCCCGTGTTGCGCGCCGGGAATGGCGCGAGCTTGCGCTGCTCCGCCGCGTGGCGGGCAATGGCTTCTCCCGAGGGGCACTGCGTGACCGATGAGGGCACGCACATCAATTTCCGTTTCGAGTGAGCGTGAACGAAATCCCGAGGCGCGCTGATAACGAGTGAAAGCGGGAAAATCATGCTGAAAGAGCTTCCTTCGAAAGAGCAGGTGCCCGGCGAAAGAAAGCGTCGCTGGTTTTTCTGCCACGACCTCGACCTGGTGGTCTGGTTCGACGATCGGGACCACCCGGTCGCCTTTCAACTGGCGTATGACAAGTATCGCGATGAGCGGTCGATTACCTGGGACGCGGAAGAGGGATACCGTCACTACGCGGTGGATGAAGGAAACCCTTTTGCCGGGAAGACGCAAACCCCGCTGTTGTTTGCGGATGGTGCGTTTGATGCCAATCGCGTCATCGCTTTGTTCAAGTCGCTGTCCGCGGAAATGCCACCGGATATCGCGTCCTTTGTCCTTCACAAATTGTCCGACTACCGCTGATAGTCAGCCAGAAAGTTCATCATGGCCGAGAAACTTAAACTGGACTTGCCCCTGATCTTGCCGGATGTCGCCGATGAGCGCGACGCCTGCGTGGGGCGATTGACCAGGTTGCTGCAGGCCGAAGGGATGGGAATGGCACACGTGGTCTACGAGGACGGCCGCGCCCGCCTTTGTCTGCACTACGACCCGCAGCGATTCAATGTGAGCCGGGTGCGCGATCTGGCGCAAGCGGCCGGCGCGAAGATCGGAGACCGCTTTCGCCACGAGAACCTGCGCATCGACGGCATGGACTGCCCGACCTGCGCCACCGTGATCGAGCATGCCCTGCAACGCACGGACGGTGTGCTGGAAGTTTCGGTGAGCTATCCCGCCGAGCGCCTGCGCCTGGAATTCGACAGCGAGAAAATCCAGCGTTCGGCGATCGTCGGGCGCATCCAGGCGCTTGGCTATGCCGTGCGCGAGGAAGGCCATGAGGCCGGGTGGTTTGCCGAGCATCGCGAGCTAATTTTTAGCTGCGTAGCCGGCTTGCTCTTGCTGGCCGGCTGGCTTGCGGGTCGCGCCGACGCACCGCGCAGCTTGGCGCTCGGCTTGTTGCTGGGCGCATACGGGGCAGGCGGTTTCTACACCCTGCGCGATGCCTGGCAGAGTTTGCGCAGCCGGCGCTTCGACATCGACACCCTGATGATCGTCGCGGCGGCCGGGGCGGCGGCGCTAGGTGCCTGGGAAGAAGGCGCGCTGCTGCTGTTCCTGTTCAGCCTGGGCCATGCCTTGGAACACATGGCCATGGACCGGGCGCGCAAGGCCATCGAGGCGCTGGCGGAACTGGCACCCAAGACCGCCAGCGTGCAGCGAGATGGCGTGGAGATCGAGGTACGTGTCGAGGAATTGCAGCGCGGCGACCGGGTGATCGTCAAACCCGGTCAGCGCATCCCCGCCGATGGTCAGGTGGCGACCGGCAACTCGGCGGTGGACCAGTCTCCGGTAACCGGCGAATCCATGCCGGTGGACAAGCAGGCGGGCGACAAGGTTTTCGCCGCTACCGTCAACGGCGAGGGCGCCCTCATCGTCGAGGTGACCAAGCTGGCACGCGAGAGCACGCTGGCACGCATGATGGATCTGGTGGCCGAGGCGCAGACGCAGAAATCGCCCACGCAACGCTTTACCGACCGCTTCGAGCGAGTTTTCGTGCCCGTCGTGCTGGTGGGTGTCGGTCTGCTCATCGTGCTTCCGCCGCTGTTCGGTTTTCCCTTCGCCGAATCCTTTTACCGTGCCATGGCGGTGCTGGTGGCTGCTTCGCCCTGCGCGCTTGCCATCGCTACCCCGTCGGCGGTGTTGTCCGGCATCGCGCGTGCCGCGCGCGGTGGCGTGCTCATCAAGGGCGGCGCGCATCTGGAAAATCTCGGCGTGCTCACGGCGATCGCCTTCGACAAGACCGGCACCTTGACCGTCGGCAAGCCCAGGGTGACCGATGTCGTCGCCATCAACGCGGACGAGGCAGGTCTGCTGACCGTGGCTGCCGCCGTGGAAAGCCGGAGCGCCCACCCCTTGGCGCAGGCGGTGGTGGCGGAGGCGAAGCGGCGCGGTTTGATCTGGAGCGAGGCCGGCGAAGTCGAAGCCGTTACCGGAAAAGGGTTGCGCGCCGAAGTCGATGGAAAAGAGATAGCCATCGGCAACGCCAAGCTGTTTGATGGCGAATCCATCCCCGAAGCCATTCGGCAGCACACTGAGCGCCTCCAGACGGAAGGCAAAAGCACCATGCTCATTCAGGCCGACGGGCAGTTCCTCGGCGTCGTGGGTTTAGCCGATACCCCGCGCGATGGGGTAAAGCAGGTGCTGGAAAGATTGCAGCGGATCGGTGTCAGCAAGACCATCATGCTGACTGGCGACAACGAACGCGTCGGCCGCGCCATCGCCGACGCGGTCGGTCTGGATGAAGTGAAAGCGGGACTGCTGCCGGAAGACAAGGTCAAGGCCATGGAAGAGCTCACAGAACGCTACGCTCAGGTGGCCATGATCGGCGACGGGGTCAACGACGCTCCGGCCATGGCACGCGCCACGGTCGGCATTGCGATGGGTGGTGCCGGCACCGATGTGGCGCTGGAAACGGCGGACGTGGCGCTGATGGCGGACGATCTGTCCAAGCTGCCCTTTGCCGTGGCTTTGAGTCGCGCATCGAGGCGCATCATTCGCCAGAACCTTTGGGTCTCGCTAGGCGTGGTGGCACTGCTGATTCCCGCCACTTTATTTGGCTGGGCTGGCATTGGCCTAGCGGTGTTGGTGCATGAAGGCTCCACGCTCGTGGTAGTGATCAACGCCTTGCGTCTGTTGGCCTATCCCGGCGAAGAAAATACCAAGTAGATGACAGACGAAAACACACAGGACGGCTATGAGCGAGGGCTATTTGTTCGTGCGAGTAGTTCAACTGAACCAAAGACAGATTACAAAGTGAACGAAGGAGAACCGACATGAAGGAGGTCAAGGCATTCATCCGTCAGCACCGCATCGCCGACGTACTCCAGGCGTTGCGGCAATCGGGTCTGTGCGAACTGGCTACCCCCGGCGCCAGTTGCCACAACATCACGGTATCCCAGGTGCAGCGGCCGCTGGCGAGCACGGACCCGACGCAGCAGCATTACTCGATGGACCTGGCCGAAGCCGTCGTCACCGAGTACAAGCTGGAGCTGGCCTGCGCGGACGACGTGGCCGATGCTCTGGTTGACGCCATCGCCAAGGCGGCGCATACCGGACAGACTGAAGCGGGCTGGATTTTTGTGAGCGATATCCAGCGCTCAGTCCAGATTCGCTGAGGCGGGCAATGAAAAACAAGCAACAGCGTCCATCGTCTGCAGCGAAGGAAAGAACAAATCCTTCCGCGCAGGC
>NZ_JAFLDR010000022.1 GCF_017302275.1 Sulfuritalea sp. | reverse complement strand
GTCACCGGCGCGGCAGGGGCTTTCGGCGCTTCGGCGACCTTGACCGGTTCCGCCGGACGCGCATCGCCGATCGGCTTGGTGGCTTTGCCCGGGCGGTTGCCGGTGCCCATCAGGTCGCGAATCAGCGCCAGCTTCTTTTGCGCTGTCGGGTTCGAGGAATCGATCTGCAGTGCCTTGTCGTATGCCTGGCTGGCGAGGCGGGCGTAGATGTCGCCGAGGTTCTCGTGGGCCGTGGCATAGGAGGGGTGGGTGCGGATGGCCATTTCCAGCGCCTGCTTGGCCTTGTCGAACTGCTTCTGCTGGGCGTAGATCACCGCAAGATTATTGTAGGGCTCGGGCAGTTCCGGAAAGTCCTCGGTCAGCTTGGAGAAGACCGCGATCGCTTCGTTGGGCTTGTTCATCTCGGTGAGGACGATGCCCCTGAGGAAGCGGCCCTGGGCGTCCTTGGGTTTGCCGGCGAGGTATTTGTCGATCTGCTCCAGCGCCTGGGCATGCTGTCCCTGCTTGATCTGCTTGCCGATGTCCTGCAGGGGGTCGGCCTGCGCCGCCGGTGCCAACGCCAGGAAGACGACGGAAGCGGCGGATGCCAGAAAGCGTGCGGCACTGAGGCGGGTTTGGGTCATGGTATATACTTCTCGTTGGCGGTTGCCCGAAAATGAATTGAGTGACGGCCGCTGCGCTCGACTCCGGTGGGACTGGTGTCAGCCTGCTCTGAAACTGCGTTTTCGCCGGACAAACCATGCGGGATTCAGCGTCGGATTCTAACAAGAAGCCTGCCCTCCCCACAACCTGAGCCTGTTTGATCGATGGCCCGATAATGCCGGCCTTTGGCGCCCATTTTCCTGCTTAACACGTCGCTTCGTCCGAGCCTTTTCCATGCTGAAGATATACAACACCCTGGCCCGCGAAACGCAGGCTTTCGTTCCGATCCAGCCGGGTCGCGTCGACATGTACGTATGTGGCATGACCGTGTATGACTTCTGCCATCTTGGGCATGCCCGCGTGATGGTGGTGTTCGACATGGTGGCGCGCTGGCTGCGCGCCAGCGGCTATGAGCTGAACTACGTGCGCAACATCACCGACATCGACGACAAGATCATCCGCCGCGCGCAGGAAAACGGCGAGACGATCCGCCAGCTCACCGATCGCTTCATCGCCGCGATGAACGAAGACGCCGGCGCGCTCGGCGTACTGCGCCCAGACGCCGAGCCGCGCGCCACGGACTACGTACCGCAGATGCTGGACATGATCGGCACCCTGGAAAAGAACGGCTACGCCTATGTCGCCGGCAGCCACGATGTCTGCTACTCCGTGCGCAAGTTCGACGGATACGGCAAGCTCTCCGGCAAGTCGCTGGAAGACCTGCGCGCCGGCGAACGCGTCGATGTCATGGCCGGCAAGCAGGACCCGCTCGATTTCGTGCTGTGGAAGCGCGCCCGCGACGACGAACCCGCGGAAGTGAAGTGGGAATCGCCCTGGGGGCCGGGCCGGCCGGGCTGGCACATCGAGTGCTCGGCGATGGGCTCGCAACTGCTCGGCAAGCACTTCGACATCCACGGCGGCGGCCAGGACCTGCAGTTTCCGCACCACGAAAATGAGATCGCCCAGTCGGAAGGCGCGCATAAGTGCCAGTTCGTGAACTACTGGATGCACAACGGCTTCGTCCGCGTCGATGACGAAAAGATGTCGAAGTCGCTCGGCAATTTCTTCACCATCCGCGAAGTGCTGAAGAAGTACGATGCCGAGGTGGTGCGCTTCTTCATCCTGCGCGCCCACTACCGCAGCCCGCTCAACTATTCTGACGTCCATCTGGACGATGCGCGCCAAGCGCTGACTCGGCTTTACACCGCCCTGAAGGGCGTCGATGGCGCCGTCGCCGTCGATTGGAGCGAGCCGCATGCGCTGCGCTTCAAGGCCGCGCTGGACGAGGATTTCGGCACGCCGGAAGCCATGGCGGTGCTGTTCGACCTGGCGACCGCGGCCAATCGCGGCGACGCGGCCCTCGCTTCGCAACTCAAGGCATTGGGCGGCGTGCTAGGCCTGTTGCAGCGCGATCCGCGGGCATTCCTGCAGGCCGCGCCCGCCGGCGGACTCAGCAACGAGGAGATCGAAGCAAAAGTCGGCGCCCGCGCCACGGCGAAGAAGGCCCGGAGTTTCGCCGAATCCGATCGCATCCGCGACGAACTCAAGGCGGCCGGCATCGTGCTCGAAGACGGGCCGCAGGGGACGACCTGGCGCCGGGCCTGATTGAACCCATCGCCGTATCGTCAGCGCCGACTTTTCCAAAGATCGGTCGAGCGTGCTCGCACGGGTCCCGAATCGAGGGGATGATCGTCATGTTCTTGCTGACCTTGCGAAGCAAGAACCTCAAGATGAGGGGGCGCCGGGTTTTTTGGCGCCCCCTCATCTTGAGGTTGTAGCTCCCTCTCTCACCCCGGATAGCTACAATCACAAGGACGGCCAGGACCGCTACACCACCGGTTGTAGCTCCCTCTCTCACCCCGGATAGCTACAATCCCTGACGTTGAGCGAGGGATGGCCGAAATGGTTGTAGCTCCCTCTCTCACCCCGGATAGCTACAATCCTACCGCCACTAGCTCGGACGTGCGCATTCGTTGTAGCTCCCTCTCTCACCCCGGATAGCTACAATCAGGAAGCGGAAGACGAAGAACTGCGCGCGCGTTGTAGCTCCCTCTCTCACCCCGGATAGCTACAATCGTCAAGCGCGTAGTAGTTCCCATCCGTCCCGTTGTAGCTCCCTCTCTCACCCCGGATAGCTACAATCCCGGCATCCGTCGCCCATTGCACTAGATCGGTTGTAGCTCCCTCTCTCACCCCGGATAGCTACAATCGCCAATTGATGATCTCCTGCCGACCGTTGCGTTGTAGCTCCCTCTCTCACCCCGGATAGCTACAATCACGCGCCGCAGCGAGCCGAGCACACCAAGAGTTGTAGCTCCCTCTCTCACCCCGGATAGCTACAATCCAGGTGGGTGATGGTGGTGGTCATGCTTTTGTTGTAGCTCCCTCTCTCACCCCGGATAGCTACAATCAGACGATGGCCACACCACCCACGGCACACTGTTGTAGCTCCCTCTCTCACCCCGGATAGCTACAATCACCGCGACATCGAGGCGCGCGTCGACGGCGGTTGTAGCTCCCTCTCTCACCCCGGATAGCTACAATCCGCTACGGCGACGTCGGCTTCCGCTGCACCGTTGTAGCTCCCTCTCTCACCCCGGATAGCTACAATCTCGGCGCCGGTGCTTTCGGTCAGCGTGACGGTTGTAGCTCCCTCTCTCACCCCGGATAGCTACAATCCCAAAGTTAAAGGCGGTGGGGTGAAGTTCTGTTGTAGCTCCCTCTCTCACCCCGGATAGCTACAATCTCATCACCTCCAGCACAAAGCGGCATTACAGTTGTAGCTCCCTCTCTCACCCCGGATAGCTACAATCACTGCAACGTGCCGGAGCGCATCGACACCCGTTGTAGCTCCCTCTCTCACCCCGGATAGCTACAATCGGCAGGCAGTCCCGCTCGAATGGAGAGTTCGTTGTAGCTCCCTCTCTCACCCCGGATAGCTACAATCCATCCGCCTTGCATTCCGTGCGTTACCACAGTTGTAGCTCCCTCTCTCACCCCGGATAGCTACAATCGGCAATGGTCAGTTTGTAGTCGCCAAGCTTGTTGTAGCTCCCTCTCTCACCCCGGATAGCTACAATCTGGCTGAACCTTGATCCCCATCCGGCCTATGCCGGGTAGGGATTTTTCTTTTTCGTTTTGGATTCAGAAGAGCAGCATTTGGGACGCCGCGACCTTTTTTTCCTGAAATAGCGGCAGGCCGACCAGCAGGCGCATGCCGGCATATTGCTTCTCGGTCACGGTCATGCAGCGGATGGAGCCCTCCGGCGGAAGGCTTTCCACAAGCCGCGCAAGGTGCTTTGTCTCAGCATCACGCCCGTTCAGGATGCGGCCATAGACCGACCACTGGATCATGTCGTAGCCGTCGTTGAGAAGGAAGCGGCGGAATTGGACATAGGCGCGTTTCTCGGCCTTGGTCACCATCGGCAGGTCGAAGAAGACGAGCAAGCGCATGTATCGCCTCGTCTCGATGCCCACATCAATGCTCCAGCCGGTGCGGCTGCAAGCCGATCAGGCCGGGCAGGTCGAGTTCCTTCGTGTCACCTTCGTACGCGCGCACCAGGCTTTCCACCGCATACTCGATCGCGGACAATACCGACATGCACCCCTGCGGCATCGCGACATCGACATTGAGCAGCGCCACCAGCGCCTGCTTGTCGGCCGGGATCAGATCGCCTTCCGTCAAGGCCGCATGCTTGGTGACATGCAGATCAACCAGAGGGCGAAAGGGCTCGATCAAATCGTCCGCAAGATTGAAGGCATTCTGTTCGCTGTCATGGAACAGGCCTACCGTGGGATGCAGGCCATGCGCCACAAGGCCGCGTGCGATCGCGCCGCGCAGCACCGCATAGCCGTAATCCAGGGCGGCATTGGTCCAGCGATCTTCGGCGCGGTGAAAATCCTGGCCGAAAAGTTGCGCGAAATAGAAGGCGGCGGCCTGGGCTTCCAGGTTATCGGGATCACCGGAGCGAACCCGGCGCGCGTAGGAAGCGAGCCGATCCGTGCCCTTCTTGCCGTCCAGCCTGAGGCACGCGGCCTGATTTTCGATCTTGCGGCGGACGATGCCGGCCCAAACCTGCTTGGCGGCTGGTTTGGCGATCTTGAGTTGCAGACGCATCATGCGCGTGGTGCGCGAGTGCGGCAGGAAGGGCAGGAACACGCCGGCCGGCTGATGGTTGCTGCCGGTGGCATAGAGGCCGATACCATACTCGGCGCAGGCTGAAAGCACCGGATGGGTGAGGGTAATCTCACGGTGGTTGAGGATGATTACGGCGATGTCCTCGAAGGGCACGAACGCTGTCTGCTCCTGTTCGATGGCCAGTGAGAAATGCTCCCGCCGCAGTTTGGCGGGGCTCGAGATCATTACGCTACGCCAGACCAATTTGCGTTCGCGACCAATTTGAAGTTGCCGAGTGCGTCTACGCGATATTTCTTCAGTTCCTTGACGCCGCTGATGCTAATCCGCCAGAGCGAATTGTCCGTCTCGTCCTCGTTCCCTGTTTCCTCTTCTGACTTTTTCCTCTTGCCCTTACCCGGGCGGTCATGCGTTCGTATCTTGATGCGCTTATCGCCCTCGTACATCACGAAATATCCGGGGAATCCGTTACCGGGGATGATCTCGCCATCCGTCAGAACGACCTCAATCGGCTCGTCAATCCGCAAATTGAACAGGTGCCTTGCACCTATAGGCGGCTCTTCCAATCCGAAAGTGGTTTCCTCGGCGACCAGGTATCGAGGCCGGAAGAAAAAGCCGCTTTCCGTCATCCAAACTTCAGTGGAGATGCTTTCCCCCAGCCCGGTAATGCCGCCGCGGACCAGCATCCCGCTGCCATGTGTATCGGGAAGGCGGATGGAGCGAATGACGGGCCGCTTCTTGCCTTTCTTGCCAGACGGTGGCTGGAAAGGTTGGGCGAAGGCATCCTTGGCTTTCTTGTCGCCCAGATGGGCTTTCAGCACATCGATCAGTTCCCTGTTGCGCTGGTAAAAAGTGCTGCCCAGTTCTGCTTCCGTAAGCATTTTTTGCGTGAGATTGGTCAGGGGGACGGTCTTGCGCGCGGTCTTCGACAGGCTTTGGTACAGCTTCGCAGCTTCTTCCTTGCGGCTTTCCGCGTCCTTGCGTCTTCTGGCGTTCTCTTTCGTCAGTTCCTTGTCTCGTTGCTTGCGATAAGCGTCGGGCAGGCTCCATAGCGGCATGGCGATGCTGTAGATGCGTTTGAGCTTGCCGTGTTTTCCTTCGACGTCGTAACCGTCGGCAAACGCGACTTGAGCGTCGCCGTTTGCCTCCTGCAATGCCGTGAGCAGCGTTTCGTAGTTCTCGCGGCGGCACCCGGTGATTTCGCGCAGTTTCTCGGCAGACAACATCTCCTCGGTCAGATGAACAAGCGGGACGGGCAGATAGCGCATGCCTTTCGGGTTAGCATCGTGAATTTCGGTCGCCGATTTGCGCTTGGGGCGGCGGGAGACGAAAACCTTGTTTAGCGCATCCATCACCTCACGGGGCTTCCACGGCGCGGGCAGATAGAGGCCGCGTTCTACGGCTTCTTCCTTGCTGAGAGTTTTTCTCGTGGCGCGATGCGTGTAAGTACCGTCGGAATTGCGTTTGAAGCTGTGTTTTCCCGGCTCCTGCTCTTCTTCCGCAAAATAGTTGTTGACCTGCTGGATGGTCTTCGGCGAGCAAGCTGCGATGATGCAGGCGTCCAGCGCATGGTGCAGGTCGCTCTTCTCCCTGTCCTTGAGATGCGCAAATCCCCATTTGCCGCGCAGGAAGTCCACCAGCCGACCTTGAGGACTGCGAACGCGGGCGCGCTGATAGCGATTCCAGCGGGTTTTGCCATCGTCGTCCGGCGAGATGGCTTCCAGTTCTTCAGGTGTCGCGCCTCCCGCGAACATGACTCGTTCGCGCAACATGGCGGAGAACAGGCGCGTGGCGTAGCGGGTGTCGACAAGGTTTCTGGCGAGGAATTCGTCGGCATCTTCCAGGCTCTTGGACAGCAGGCGGCGCTGCTTCTCGGCGCTGATGCCTTTGCAGGCTAGAACCCGTATTTCGAATTCCCGCCAGCGCGGGTCGCCGCCAGCGCCGTTAAAGAACTCGTAGGGAATTTGGTTTCGCTTGTTCTGGTTGGCGCCGGCAATCACCAGCACGCGATTGTCGAGGCTGTTGTCGAAGGTTTTCGAGCGCGGCCAGATATGGTCGATTTCAACGACGTTCTCGTCGCTTGTGAGCATCGCGTCGATGTATGGCTCAAGCGATCTTCCTGTGTAGAGGCATTGTCCGTTCTGCTCAAGATAGAGACGCCTCTTGAGTAGCTGTTCGCCGCTTGGCTCGCGCCCCAGCTTGTTCTTCAAGTCGTTGCGGATGCTCTCGATGCGTTTGCGGTTTGTGTCCTGTTCCCTGCTGATCTTGTCGCGCATCTTTTTGGAACGCGCCAGATCGCGGGCAGTTTCGACATGGACGTAAGTGGGGGAGCCGTGCTTGGTGACGAGATCATTGAAGACAAGACGCGCCTGATTGAAGGAGCGTGCGACAACAGGGTTGAGCAGTTCCTTGTAGCGATTTTCCTTGTGTCCTGTGAGCATTCCATGCCGGTAGCGCTGGTAGACGCAGGTCTTCAACGGAGGCAGTCTGCTGCCGCGAACCTGCGCCTTTTTCTCGGAGTGCGATAGATCAGCCAGTTCGCAGGCTTTGCTGTAGACATGCCCGTCCTCAAGATGGGGAAGAATCCTGTGAAGCGCGGCAAGGCTCAGATTGCGAAATTTACTGAAGCCAACAGATTTAAGGGCATCGATTTCTTCTGCGTCCGTGCAGCCGCGCTCTCGCAGTTTCATTTCGATTTCGTGGTCGGTCTGAGCCTCGGTCAGTATGGTGGCGATGTCGTCGATTTCATGCGCGGCGCGTTGCCCTTCGTCGCTGGTCGGGCGTTGGTAGGCAACCTGCAGCTGCGCCCATTTATCGGGACAACGCTCGGCCAAAGCCAGCCGCAAGGCGTGCCAGCCTTTCAGTTCAACGAGTTTGTGGTCGGCTTCCACGGCTTGCGCATCCTCGAACTTCAGGGGGACTTGGGTATGCGCCTCATCCTTTGGCTCGATGGCCATTTCTGTTGAAATGGAATGCTCGAATTGCCATGTGCCAGATATGCTTGGCATGGTCGCAATGGCCTTGCGCCAGTCGGCCAGTGTTGCGGCGGACTGTGAACGAAGGTCGGCAGCGAGTTTCAATGCGATCTTCGGAAAAACTTTGGGTTTGCCATTGTTGGAAATGCAGCGGAAGAAGTGACCGGGCGCAAATAGTCCGTTGCCATCGGATGGGAATTGGAGGTGTTCGTATGCCTCTTTGTCGTGCGGGATGATGGTGGTGTCCTTGATCCGGCTGACAAAGCGGTCGGAATCCGCGAGTCCAAGTTGCTTGCGCAGTTCTCTGAACGTGATGATGCCGCCCATCAGCATTTTCTTGGCCTCCTTCAGCTTGTCTTTCCGCTCCTTGGTGCTCGCCCACTTGGCAAGGCTAAGGAATTCCTGGTCGCGGGAGGCAATGAATATCCACGCACCATCATTCGCCGGTTTGGCTTGGTAAGACGCGACATTGAAGCTGGCTTCCTGCCACGAGGCGGGGAAGCCCGTCCGGGCCATCAAGGTTTCGCGCACGAGTTTGAGCGTTACTTTGTGGGGCTCGTAGGGCAGGTTGATGAGCGCGGCGCGTTCTTCGGTTGAAAGCGGAGTTTCTTTTCCGTCGCGGCGAACACGGAGCTTGTTGAGCGTTTCAAGCCATGTGGCGCGTTCCGATGAGAAAGCGTTCTTGGATGCGCGCGGTTGCCCTTCTATCAACTCGCATTTGCCGACCATCTCGCGAATTTGTTCTCCGTAGAGCGGAGGATGCTGAAGATCGAACAGGTCAAAAACCGCTTGCTGGAACGTTTGCCCTACCGGGCGCGATTCACTTCCAATTGGAATGGCTTTCTCTGGCGTTAGTTTTGAGTTGTCTTGGGCGAGCATGTGCCGTGCGTATTCGCCGTCGGCAGGTAAGTCCAAGGTGGTGTAGGGATTGCCGTGTAAGGTTTGTGCGGCAAACAGTTCATGCAATTCGCGACGCAGTACAGCACGGAAAAATGCGTGCCGGTAGCTGCCGCTCTTGTTGCGAATGGACGTTATGCGGTCGCTTGTGTCAGGTTGCGGTTCACCGCGTGCGTAGTCCTCTTTCACCAGCCAAACGAGCAAACTGCCTACAGTCAATGGTACTTGGTGATACTCTTCAAGAAGCTTGCGGTATTTTTCGAGGAGATCGCTGGTTTTCTTAAGTGCGTTGTTGAGCTTCTCTTTTTCTTTGGCTGCGGCGGCTTCTTCGTTGGGAGTTTCTACTTTGCCCTGTTTTTCTTCGCTCGTGTCTGGCAGCGGTGCATCGGGTGTTTGCGATGACATCAGTTCGCTTTTGCGGAAGAACTCGAAGCCCCGGTGTTTGACCAAGTGGTACAGCACGCAGGCCCATTCGATGGGTTCGAGAGGGCCTTTCAGTCCCTTGGCACGCAACTGCCATGGGTCATCCTCGCCGGGCGGTGTCATGAGCAGCTTCGGATCGGGACGATCAATGATCCCGGTATCGCAGAACAGGCGGAGTAGCTGGCGCAAGCGCCATCTGCGCATGTGCAGTCGATTGCGGGCTACTCGCGCGCCCCGCCGCGTCTGGTTGTGCGGCTTTCCATCGCTGTCTTCGCCGGAATCAAAACACCGTGCGCCCATATCGACAATGCGGTTTTCGCCAAGCACGCACCAACCGACCGAGGCAATGCCTATGTCGAAGCCGAAGGTCAACGGACCAAGGGTATTGCCTGTCATGGTTTCCTCCCGCATAATCGGCTCCGTTGTGGCTATCCGGGGTGAGAGCCGTTGCTACAATAAAGAATCGAAAGATTCTGTATCCAGGCCCGGCGGAACCGAAAGGCTTCGTCGGGCCTTTCCATTATGCGACTCGGATTTACGTGCCGCAAGCCGGTTTTGCTTTCGGCATGCCGGCGCCTGTGCGTGAGGCTTAGAACCGCTTCAACTCGCGATAGAAGTTCTCGTGCGAGCCGAGCAGCAACAGGAGTCGGGTGGCGGGATCGTATTCGTAGGCCAGCAGGGCGAGCTGGCCTACGCACTTGAACTTGTAGACGAAGACGCCGGCTAGGTCGCCTTTCTTGGCTTCGCCCACGGTCGGATCGTCGACGATGGTCCGCACGGCGGCGTCCACGTCCGCCTTCTGGTTTGCGTGCAGGCGCTTGTAGGCGCGGCGAAATGCGGCGGACTGTAGTACCTGAACGGTGGGCACGATCAGTCGCGCTTGCCTTCGGCGACGAATGGCGTCGCCAGTGCCGGGCCTTCGGCGCGGGCGATCAGCAGATCGCGGACGAAATCGATGGGCAGGTCGGGATTGTCCAGCGCCGCCTTGCCCACCATGGCCCAGAACTCGATCTGGCCGGCGATGGTGCGGCGTTCGGCCTGCGCCTGGGCACGGGCCTGTTCGTACAGTGTGTCGTCAATGCGGACGGGCATGCCCATGGCTTCACCTCGAATCGGTTTGCTACAAAAGTAGCAACACTATAGCGCAAAGCCGCCGTCCCGCCAGCGACCGAAGGAAGTCCCTGTGGGACGCCGACTTTTGGTACGTATTGACCCGGGCCGCCTCAACTGCCAAAGAAATCCCTGATCCTGGCCAGCCAGCTCCGTGCTCATGGGCTGCGGCGGCCCGCCTGGCAGGCGCTGACCGTCGATTCCCGGGTCAGCGAGACCGTGGTTACCGCGGCAGCGGGCGACACCAGCGCCGATCAGTCGTGTATCCGGCGATCAATGTCCTCGCTGGTTGGATCAGGGGATGGCGTCGACGTTGCCCTTGCCTGCCGTCACCATCATCGTGATCCCGACCATTGCGACTGGCTCCGGCCACCCGCGTCGATTGCTTGTCATCCCGGATCGATCCTGCGACGTAGAATGACCCATCGCGGCTGGAGGTTTCCGGCGGCAGCGAAGCCGTTGGCGCCCTGAATGGAGGGCCTGATACCGATGACCCATGTGCCCCTGATCACCATCGTACTGGCGACCTACAACCGGCCTGCAAGCCTGCGGTTGGCGATTCGTTCGGTGTTGCGGCAGACGCTCGCCGACTGGCGCCTTCTGGTCATCGGCGATGCCTGTGATGCGCGCACCGCCGAGGTCGTCGCCGCCATCGGGGACAGTCGCATCGACTACGTGAACCTGCCGGCGCGCTGCGGCGAACAGTCGATTCCCAATTCGATCGGCATGGCGCTGGCCGCGAGTCCCTGGATTGCCCTTCTCAATCACGACGACGTGCTGCTGGCTGACCACCTGGAGCAGGCCATGGCGTCTCTGGATGCGGGTGGTGGCGAGTTCTTCGCCGGTCGGGCCGCTTTTGCGCGCTTCAGCGGACAACTGAACGACGGACGCCTGGTGCCGGTATTTTCCGAAATGACGCCGCCCGGGCGCAGCCTCGGCGATGTGTTCAGCCGCGGTTGCGAGATGTTCGAGCCATGCAGCGCCTGGGTGTTCTCCCGCGATCTGGCGCGTCGCGTGGGGCCGTGGCGTGCCGCGGCCACAATCCACCGGACGCCGATGGAAGACTGGTTGTTGCGGGCATGGCGGGCAGGCGAGCGCTTGGTCGAATCCGGGGACATTACCGTGCTCCACATTCTGACGCACAACCAGAAGATCGGTCCGCACGGTTCCTACGCTTGGGATCGGGGTGAGGACCAACTGCTCGATGGTTTGATCCACGATGTCGGTGCGGGCGAGATTCGCGCCGCGCTCCTGCGGCAGATCGGATCGGATCTGGCTGCCCGGCTTCCGCGTCTTGGCTTTTCACGGCTGTTGCTCAGCGCGATGGGCGATCTGACCAAGGCCCAGGAGCGACGGGCTGAAGAACTGCTGTCGGCAACCGCCGCCCGTGAATACCTGAAGGATGGCCGTGATTCCTTCGAGCAGTTCTGCATCGAATCCGGCCTCGAGAAAGGACGTGCCATGCGCATCGCGCTGCGTTTGCGTACGGGCGAGGAACTGCCGCCGCCTCCCGATTTTGCGGGCCTGCTGCAGTTTGCGCGCCAGAGTCTTCAATCGCCGTGATGGTTGGCGATCTGGCTGAATGGCTGGCCGGCCGGCGTGCTGCCTGCCGGCTTTCCCTGCGCCCGATTCCCTGGGGTGAAAGTACATCCTGGAGGTTCCGCTGCGGTCGTCTTGAGCACGTGTCCGGGGGGTTTTTCTCGGTTGTCGGCATTCGGACCACCGCTGGCGCTAGCGTTTTTCATGACATCTGCCAGCCGATCATCGACCAGCCCGAGGTCGGGATCCTGGGTTTCATCGTGCGCCCAACCGCTGCCGGCTGGGAATGGCTGGTGCAGGCCAAGGCAGAACCGGGCAACGTCGGTGAAGTGCAACTGGCGCCAAGCGTGCAGGCCACGTTGAGCAACTACACGCGGGTGCATGGCGGTGCGGCAACCCCGTATATCGACCGGTTCATCGCGCCGGGTCGGAGCGATACTGTCGTCCGTGACAGCCTGCAGTCGGAGCATGGCAATCGCTTTCTCGGCAAGTACAACAGCAATGTCACCGTGCTGTCCGGCGACGGCGGCCCGACACCCTGTTCGGCTGATTGGCGCTGGGTGGCTGCGGCGGAGTTGCGCGCCATGCTTGCCATGGATTTCGCGGTGAATACCGATGCCCGGTCGGTATTGTTCTGCTCCGACTGGAAGCTGCTTGCCGAAGGGGCACCCTTTGCTCGCTGGCGTGGTGGATGCGACTGGCGCGCGGGCCTGCCCGGTTCTTTCGAAGCGGCTGCCGAAGACGATGAAACCGATGTGCTGGAATGGCTGGACGGGGAGCGTCGGGGCATCGTTCTGGATGTCCAAACCGTCGAGCTGGAGTCGCTGCCCAGCTGGGAAATAACCGGGGACGGGATTGTTCGTCGCGCCGACGGCCGGTCACGGATAGGTGCTTACGCGGTGGAGGCCAACTCGCGCGAGGTCGGCTTCTGGGACCAGCCGTTTTATCTTGGCGACCGGGAAGAAGAGGTCGTCCAGTTGTGCCAGCAGCGTGACGGGGTGCTGCGCTTTCTGATGCGCGCCAGCATCGAGGCCGGATTTCGCGAGCGGGTTCAAGTCGGCCCCAGCTGGCAGTCGGATGATCTGGCCAGCGGCGAACCGCCGGCGCTTGTGATAGCCGAGTTGATCAGGCGGGGGCAGGAGCGCATGGCGACAATGCAATCCGACGAGGGCGGCCGGTTCTTCCGTTCGGTCTGCCGTTACCGGATCGTCGAATTGCCCCCGGACTGCGAATTCCCCGGCCTCACGCAATCGCATGTATGGCTGACCCTCGGACAGATCTGGCGACTGTCGAACATCCAGGGCGTGTTCACCAACGAGGCGCGCAGCGCCTTTTCGATGTTGCTGGCCGACGTTTGAGCGGCATTGATCCGCGGCGTTGATCCGGCCATGGCAAGGAAGTCCGCTTGTTGCGATCATTCCTGGAACGGCGCTGTTCCAGCACCGGCTTCCCCGGCACAGCCGAGGCTTCAACTGCCGAAGAAATCCCTGACCTTGTCCAGCCAACTCTGCGCGCGAGGACTGTGGCGCTGGGCGTTGCCCTGGCTGATTTCCTCGAACTCGCGCAGGAGTTCCTTCTGCCGCTCGGTGAGGCTGACCGGGGTTTCCAGCACGACGTGACAGAGCAGGTCGCCGTGGCTGGATGAGCGCACGCCCTTGATGCCCTTGCCGCGCAGGCGGAAGACCTTGCCGGTCTGGGTTTCGGCCGGCACCTTGAGCTTGGCGACGCCGTCCAGGGTCGGGATTTCGATCTCGCCGCCGAGCGCCGCCGTGGAAAAGCTCACCGGCATTTCGCAATGCAGGTCGTCGTGGTCGCGCTGGAATACGGCGTGGGCCTTGAGGTGGATCTGCACGTAAAGATCGCCTGGCGGACCGCCGTTCACGCCGTGCTCGCCCTCGCCGGTGAGCCGAATCCGGTCGCCTTCGTCGATCCCTGCCGGGATCTTGACCGACAGCGTCTTGTGCTGCTTGACACGCCCCGCGCCGTGGCAGGTGCCGCAGGGATCGGCGATGTAGCGGCCGGTGCCGTGGCACTTGGGACAGGTCTGCTGGATCGAGAAGAAGCCCTGCTGCATGCGCACCTGGCCGTGGCCGCCGCAGGTGGGGCAGGTCTTGGGCTCGCTGCCCTTCCTTGCGCCGCTGCCGTCGCAGGTTTCGCACTCGGCCATGGTCGGAATGCGGATGCGGGTTTCTGTGCCGCGTGCCGCGTCTTCCAGGCTGACTTCGAGGTTGTAACGCAGGTCGGCGCCACGATAGACGTTGGCGCGGCCGCCGCCGCGTTGACCGCCGCCACCGAAAATGTCACCGAAGATGTCGGAGAAGGCATCGGCAAAGCCGCCCGCACCGCCCGCGCCCATGCCGGCCTGCGGGTCGACGCCGGCGTGGCCGTACTGATCGTAGGCAGGGCGCTTCTGCGCGTCGGAGAGGACTTCGTAGGCTTCCTTGGCTTCCTTGAACTGCTCTTCGGCCTTGGGGTTGTCCGGATTGCGGTCCGGATGGTGCTTCATGGCCAGCTTGCGGTAGGCCTTCTTGATGTCCTCGTCCGAGGCGTCGCGATTGACGCCGAGAACTTCGTAGTAGTCGCGCTTCTTTGCCATGTCAGATCATTCCAGAGCCATTACGTGCATCGGCCGGATTGAGGGGCGCGTCGTTTGCGCCCCTCGAATCCGGCCAGCTAAACCGGCGCTGCGCGCCGTGTTTAACCCTTCTTGTCCTTCACCTCCGTGAACTCGGCATCGACCACGTCGCCTTCGTCCTTCTTCGCCTCGCCGCCGCCGGCTGCGCCACCCGCTCCAGCGGCTCCGGCTCCTGCCGCGCCCTGGGTCTCGGCATAGACCTTTTCGCCCAGCTTCTGCGAAGCCTTGGCCAGTGCTTCGGTCTTGGCCTCGATGGTGGCCTTGTCGCCGTCCTTCATCACCGCTTCGGCATCCTTGACCGCGGCTTCAATGGCGGCTTTTTCATCGGCCGACATCTTGTCGCCATGCTCGCCCAGCGCCTTCTTCACCGAATGCACCATGGCGTCGCACTGATTGCGCGCGTCGACCAGTTCGCGGGTCTTGTGGTCTTCCGCGGCATGGGCTTCGGCGTCCTTGACCATGGCCTGGATCTCGGCTTCGGAGAGGCCGGAGTTGGCCTTGATGGTGATCTTGTTTTCCTTGCCTGTGCCCTTGTCCTTGGCTGAAACGTGCAATATGCCGTTGGCGTCGATGTCGAAGGTGACCTCGATCTGCGGCATGCCGCGCGGCGCCGGCGGGATGTCGGACAGATTGAACTGGCCCAGGCTCTTGTTGCCGGCGGATACTTCGCGTTCGCCCTGCAGCACGTGGATGGTCACCGCGCTCTGGTTGTCGTCGGCGGTGGAAAAGGTCTGCGCTGCCTTGGTCGGAATCGTGGTGTTCTTCTGGATCAGCTTGGTCATGACACCGCCCAGGGTCTCGATGCCGAGCGACAGCGGGGTGACGTCGAGCAGCAGCACGTCCTTGACCTCACCCTGCAGCACGCCGCCCTGGATCGAGGCGCCGACGGCCACGGCTTCGTCGGGATTGACGTCGCGGCGCGGCTCCTTGCCGAAGAACTCCTTGACCTTCTCCTGCACCTTGGGCATGCGCGTCATGCCGCCGACCAGGATCACGTCGGTCAGGTCGGAGGTCTTGACCCCGGCATCCTTGATGGCGATGCGGCAGGGCGCGATGGTGCGCTCGATCAGGTCCTCGACCAGGGCCTCGTACTTGGCGCGGGTCAGCTTCATGTTGAGGTGCTTCGGACCGGACGCATCGGCCGTGATGTAGGGCAGGTTGAACTCGGTCTGCTGCGCCGAGGACAGCTCGATCTTGGCCTTCTCGGCGGCTTCCTTGAGGCGCTGCAGGGCCAGCACGTCGTTCTTCAGGTCGACGCCCTGTTCCTTCTTGAATTCGGTGACGACGTAGTCGATCAGGCGCTGGTCGAAATCCTCGCCGCCGAGGAAGGTATCGCCGTTGGTGGACAACACTTCGAACTGGTGCTCCCCCTCGATCGCGGCGATCTCGATGATGGAAATGTCGAAGGTGCCGCCGCCCAAGTCATACACCGCGATCTTGCGGTCGCCTTCCTGCTTGTCCATGCCGAAGGCCAGCGCGGCCGCGGTCGGCTCGTTGATGATGCGCTTGACGTCCAGCCCCGCGATGCGGCCGGCATCCTTGGTGGCCTGGCGCTGGCTGTCGTTGAAGTAGGCGGGCACGGTGATCACGGCCTCGGTGACTTCCTCGCCGAGGTAGTCTTCGGCGGTCTTCTTCATTTTGCGCAGTACTTCGGCGGATACCTGCGGCGGCGCCATCTTGTTGCCGCGCGCTTCGACCCAGGCGTCGCCGTTGTCGGCCTTGACGATCTTGAAGGGCATCAGGTCGATGTCCTTCTGCACTTCCTTTTCCTCGAAGCGGCGGCCGATCAGGCGCTTGACCGCGAACAGGGTGTTCCTGGCGTTGGTCACGGCCTGGCGCTTGGCTGCGGCACCGCAGAGGATTTCGCCGTCGTCGGCGTAGGCGACGATGGACGGCGTGGTGCGCGCGCCTTCCGCGTTTTCGATGACCTTGGGCTTGCCGCCTTCCATGATGGCGACGCAGCTGTTGGTGGTGCCGAGGTCGATGCCGATGATCTTGCCCATGATTTTTCCTTTAAGAATGTTGCTCGCCGGGAAGGTCCCGCAGCGAATCTCTATGCCTGATATGGGGGTATTGCGGGTGGCTTCAAGCCGCCGGTGCTGCCTTTGCCCTGGAAACGACGACCAGTGCCGGGCGGATCACGCGGCCGTGCAGGGAATAGCCCTTCTGCAGGACGCTGAGCACCGTGTTGGCCTCGGTGGCATCATCCGGGGCCTCTATCTGGCTGATGGCTTGATGCTGGTGCGGATCGAATTTCTGGCCCACCGGGTTGATCTCGGCAAGGTTCGATTTCTCGAAGGCGGCACCCAGCTGGCGCAGCGTCAGTTCGACACCTTCCTTGAGGTGTTCGGCGCTCTGGTTGTCGCTGGCCAGGGCCGCTTCAAGGCTGTCCTTGACCGCCAGCAATTCGCCGGAGAACTTCTCGACGGCATACTTGCCGGCCTTGGCGATGTCGTCCTGGGCGCGGCGGCGGATGTTCTCGCCTTCGGCCTTGGCGCGCAGCCAGGCGTCGTGGTGCTCGGCAGCCTTGAGTTCGGCAGCCTTGAGCAGTTCTTCGAGGCTGGGCATCACCTCGACGGCGGATTCATCAAGAGTCGGCGCTGGCGGTACGGCGTTATGTGTGCCGCCCGTCGATTCGGGCAATGTCTCGGGATTCATCTTGTCAGTGCGGTCCTGCATGGGTCGGGCTCCTCAAGAAACCCGGCCCATATGAGGGCGATCAAGACGGGTTCAAGCCCCGAGCGACAAATTATTTTCAGGTCCGAAAGCGGCCGACCGTTGCCTGCAGATTGCTCGCCAATCCTTCCATCTGCCGTGCTGCCGCGGCGGTTTGATCCACGGCCAGGGCGTTATCCCGCGACATCGCGGCGATCGACTCGATATTTCCGGCGACGTCGCCGCTGACCCGGCGCTGGTCCTCGGTGGCTGCCGCAATGGTGTCGAGTCCGTGCCCTACCTCCGTGACTGCGGAGCTGGCGGTTGCGAGAACTTCAGCGACGGCATCCAGCGAACCTTGGCTGGAGGCGATATGAGCCTGTCCGCGCCCGATAGACTGGCGCACGTCCTGGGCCTGCTCGGCCAGGGTTTCGGTGACGTGGTTGATTTCGCTGGCTGCCGCGCCTGATTTTTCCGCCAGTTTGCGCACTTCGTCGGCAACCACGGCGAAGCCGCGTCCCTGCTCGCCGGCTCGCGCCGCCTCGATGGCCGCGTTGAGCGCGAGCAGGTTGGTCTGGTCGGCAATGTCCTTGATCTGGGCTGTCATGCTGGCGATCGCCTCCGTGCTGTGCATGAACTGGCTCACGACACTGGCAATTTCGCTGACCGTGCCCTCGACTTGTCCGATTGCGCCAATCAGATGCGAAAGGCTTTCATTGCCCTGTTCGGAGCGGCGCTTGCTTTCGCGCGACTGCTGATGCACCTGATCCATGCCCTGGGCTATGGCCTGGATGCTGGCGTGAAGATGTTCGACGGCCAAAGTCGCGGCAGCGGATTTTTCGTCCTGCCGGGCCGAACTGGCGGCGACCGAGGATGAGTTTGTCGCCAGCTTGTGCGCGGCAAGCGATACCTGGGAGGCGGATTCGCCGACCTGGGCCACCAGGTTGCGGAATTTGTCCATCATCTGGTTGAACGCATGGGCGGCGGCGCCGATCTCGTCCGCGCCGCGAACCGGCAGACGGCGGGTGAGGTCGCCTTCCCCGGAGGCGATCTCCGAGAGGCTGCCAACCAGCTTTTCCAGCGGTTCGGTGACGACGTTGCGAATGAACAGGTAGATGAAGGCGAGCAAAGGCAGGCTGACCAGAAGCACCGCCAGGAGCGACCTCATGCGCTGGTCGCTGACTTTCCGGTTTACGTGGTCAAGGGAAATCTTCATGCTGACCGCGCCGAGCACGGTCCCTTCCGGGACCTGATGGCAGGCCACGCAGTCCTTGCCCAGGTAGTTTTTCAGCGCGAGGGCCGGGCGCACGACGTACAGGTACTCACCCTTTTCGTCGGACTGAACCTTGATGGACTCAACGCCGGTCTTGAGTGTTTCCTGTTCGGCACCGTCACTCGGCGTAGCGTCCCTGGCCGTTCCCGGGCCGAATACCGTGCTGACGTTCTCGCCGCGGATCACCCGCAGGTCCCGGATGATCGACAACTGCTTGATCTGGTCGAGAAATACTTCGCGCTGGGCGACAGTGCCGGTGATCATCATCCCCGTCAGGCCCGCCATCGTCGCTTCGTGCATGGAGTTCGAGAATTCGCCAGCCTGCTCGATGGCGGTTTCGCGATTGACGTGGCTTTCCCAGAACACCATTCCCACCCATGCCACCAGCAACATCAGCCAGATGGCGGCTGTCAGCCGTATCCAGATCTTCAGGTCGGAAACTCGGGCCATGGCATGTCCTTCAATGCGTCTGCATGCTTGCGCTATAACGCAGAACAATCTGGACCGCCCCGCTATCGGAGAAAGCGCGATCGCGGGGGGTATATGACGTTTACGGCCGCTTGCCGGGAATATTTAGCGTCTTTGCCGGGCCCAGCGCGTCAGTTCCGCTGCGTTCATCGCTCCAGACTGCCGTGCGACTTCGCGGCCATGGTGAAACAGGATCAGGGTGGGAATGGAGCGAATCCCGTAGTGGGCGGCAAGCTGCTGTTCTTCCTCGGTATTCAGTTTGGCGAGGCGGAACTCGGGCTCAAGTTCGCGGGCGGCAGCGGCAAAAGCCGGGGCCATTGCCCGACAGGGGCCGCACCAGGGCGCCCAGAAGTCCACCAGCACCGGGATTTCAGAACGGCCCACCTGCGCCTCGAAGCTGGCGGCATCGAGCTCCAATGGCTCGCCACGAAACAGCGGCGACTTGCATTTGCCGCAGGCGCCGCCGTCAGCCAGGCGGTCGGCCGGCACGCGATTGCGAGCGTGACAGTTTGGGCAAACGACGATCCGGGGTTCTGCCATGATGGGCTCCGTATATCAGTTCATGTCGATATAGGGCCGCACCCGGTCGATTCAAGACGGCGCGCCGTGGGCCTTTGCGCGCGCGAGGGCATCCGGATCGTGGCTCGACGCCAAGGCCCAGCCGGAAAGATGCCGGCTTACCAGCCCGCCCAGCGCCGCGATCCAGTCCGGACGTTCGTTCACCGCGGGGATGTAGTGGTACTCGCCGCCGCCGGACGACAGGAAATCGTCCTTGCAGTCCATGGCGATTTCTTCCAGGGTTTCCAGGCAGTCGGCGACGAAGCCCGGGCAGATCACATCGACGCGCCGGGTCCCGGCATGGCCGAGTTCTTCCAGCGTGGCCTGGGTGTAGGGTTTGAGCCATTCCGCCTTGCCGAAGCGTGACTGGAAGGTGATCAGATACTGCGCCGTGGTCAGGCCCAGGGCCTCTGCGATCAGCCGACCGGTCTTCTGGCATTCGCAATAATAGGGGTCGCCCAGGTCGAGCGAGCGCCGTGGCAGGCCGTGAAAGCTCATCAGCAGCTTGTCCGGGCGACCCGTGGTGGCCCAATATTCCTTGACGGTGGCGACGACGCTGGCGATGTAGCCTGGGTCGTCGTGGAAATGTTTGACGAAGCGGATTTCCATCGGGTTGCGCGTGCGCTTGATCCAGTCGGCGACATCGTCCATCACGCTGCCCGAAGAACTGGCGGCGTACTGCGGGTAGGCCGGCACTACCAGCACACGCTCGACGCCGTCTTCCTTGAGCCTGTCGAGCTCCCCGGCGATCGCGGGCCGGCCGTAGCGCATCGCCCAAGCCACCGCTACCTCGGGGTTGCCGGATTCACCCATCCATCCATTGAGCAGCTTGGCCTGGCGCTCGGTGTGCACCTTAAGCGGCGAGCCTTCCGGCAGCCAGATCTTGGCGTACTTGGCGGCCGATTTGGCTGGGCGGAGATTGAGCACGAAGAGATTCAGGATCAGCCACCAGACCGGGCGCGGGATTTCGACGATGCGCGGGTCCCAGAGGAACTGGCCCAGATAGGCACGCAGGGCGGACCTGGTTGGCGCCTCGGGGGTGCCGAGGTTCACCAGGAGCACGGCCGTGCGGCGGGTGGCGCCGTGCTTGGGAGCGGGTTCGGGGGCGTAGCGGGGCATGGATAGCGGGGTGCGCTCGGGACGCGCTCAGGGGGCGGAGAGGGCGGACGTAAGCAGTTTGGCGGTGATGTCGACAATCGGGATCACGCGCTCGTAGGCCATGCGCGTTGGACCGATGACGCCGATGGTGCCGACGATCTGGCCGTCGACTTCGTAGGGCGCGGCGACCACCGAGCATTCGTCGAGCGGGGCGATGCCCGATTCGCCGCCGATGAAGACCTGCACGCCCTCGGCGCGACTGGATAGCTCCAGCAGCTGGGCCAACCCGGTGCGCTGCTCGAACAAATCGAACAGGCGCCTCAGGCGGGCCATGTTGGACGACAGGTCCTCGACGCCGAGCAGGTTCTTCTCGCCGCTGATCACATACTGCGTCGAGGTATCGGAAATGGCCTGGTTGCCGGCATCGAGTGCGGCCGTCATCAGTTCCGACATGTCGGCGCGCAACTGGCGCAGTTCTTCGACGACGCGCGCGCGCACCTGGTCGAAGTCGAGGCCGAGGCAGTTCTGGTTGAGGTAGTTGGCGGCCTCGACCAGTTCGGAAGAGCCGTAGTTGCGCTGGGTGAACAGGATGCGGTTCTGCACGTCGCCGTCGGCGGTGACGATGATCAGCAGCACGCGCTTGTCGGACAGGCTGAGGAATTCGATCTGGCGGATGCGTGGCTGCTGGCGGCGCGGCGCCACCACCACGCCGGCGAAGGCAGTAAGCTGCGACAGTAGTTGCGAGGCATGGCTGATGACCAATTGCGGCTGGTCGGGCTGGATCGCTTCCTTGATTTCCGACAGTTCGCTGCCCTGCAGCGGTTTCACCGTCAGCAGGGAATCGACGAACAACCGGTAGCCCAGCGGGGTCGGCACGCGTCCGGCCGAGGTGTGCGGGCTGGCGATGAACCCCATTTCTTCAAGGTCGGACATCACGTTGCGGATCGTTGCCGGCGAAAGTTCGAGACCGGAATACCTGGACAAGGTGCGCGATCCGACCGGCTGACCTTCCGCTATGTAGCGTTCGATGAGGGTCTTCAGCAGAGTTTGTGCGCGATAGTCGAGCATGGCGCCGATTCTAGCCGTTTCGGGCACCAGCATCGCTCTGGCCTCGCCGGTGGAAAATCTGCCGGCCTTCGCCTGCCTTCGGTGCGCTGATATGGTTTAATCGCCGGCATGAACAACGCATTTCGCAGCGTCGCCCTGATCGGCAAATATCGGAGCCGGGAGATCGCCGCTTCCCTGCTCGAACTGGCCAGATTCCTCAGCCAGCGCGGTGTCGAGGTGTTGCTGGAGGAGGCGACGGCGGGCGCCGTCGGCGCCAACGGCTACCTGGTCGCCGGCTACGAGAAGATCGGCGAGCGCGCCGAACTCGCGGTCATCCTCGGTGGCGACGGCACCATGCTCAACGCGGCGCGGCAATTGGCTCGCTTCGACGTGCCGCTGGTCGGCATCAACCAGGGCCGCCTCGGCTTCATGACCGACATCGCGCTGGACGAAATGATAGGGAGCATCACCGCCCTGCTCGATGGCAAGTTTTCGCGCGAACACCGATTTCTGCTCGACAGCGAAGTCCTGCGCGATGGCGAGGTGGCCTACCGGACCCTGGCGCTGAACGACGTCGTGGTCAACAAGGGCGATCTGGGGCGCATGATCGAACTCGAGGTCAAGGTCGATGCCGAATTGATCCACGTCCTGCGCGCCGACGGCCTCATCGTTTCGACCCCGACCGGTTCGACCGCCTATGCGCTTTCCGCCAATGGTCCGATCCTGCATCCCTCGGTGCAGGGCATCGCCATCGTGCCGCTGTGTCCGCATGCCCTGTCGAACCGGCCGATCACGGTCAGCGACAGCAGCAAGATCGACATCGCCCTGCTCCCGCCGCACGACGCACGGGTACACTTCGACGGCCAGACGAGTTTCGACGCCCGCGCCGGCGACGTGGTGCGCATGCGCCGCTCCAGCCACGGCGTAACCCTGCTGCATCCGCCCGGCTACAGCTATTTCGCGATGCTGCGCGAAAAGCTGCACTGGAGTGCCACTCCCCGTCACTGATCCATGCTGCTGCGCCTGATCATTCGCGATTTCGTCATTGTCGACCGGCTCGAACTCGAGTTCAGCGCGGGTTTCGGCGCCCTCACCGGCGAGACCGGCGCCGGCAAGTCGATCCTGGTCGATGCGCTGTCGCTGGCCCTGGGCGAGCGCGCCGATGCTACCGTGGTGCGTAGCGGTGCTGAGCGCGCCGAGATTTCCGCGGAGTTCGACGTCGCGCCGGACGGCGCGCTGCGGGGCTGGCTGCAGAGCAACGACTACGACAGCGATGCCTGCCTGCTGCGCCGCGTGATCGACAGCGCCGGGCGCTCGCGTGCCTACATCAACGGCGCCGCGGCGACTCTCGGACAGTTGCGAGAGCTGGCGGATTTCCTGGCCGACATCCATGGCCAGAATGCCCACCATTCCCTGATGCGCGCCGACGCCCAGCGCAGCCTGCTCGACACCCACGCCGGGGCCCAAACGCTGGCGAAGGATGTCGCCGTCGCCTGGTCCGCGTGGCGCGTGGCGCGCGAGGCGCGACAGGCCGCCGAGAAGGATGTCGAGGCGACGCAGCGCGAACGCGAACTGCTCGACTGGCAGGTAAAGGAACTGCTTGCGCTGGGCTTCGATGCGGACGGCTGGCTGGAAACGGAACAGGAGCAGCGTCGGTTGGGCAATGCCAAGGAGTTGCTCGACGGCGTCGGTGCCGCATTGGCGGGGCTGGAGGATGGCGAGGCGGCGAACCTGCCCTCGCTGCAGCATGCCGGCGCCCGCCTGGCGCAGCTGACCGCTTTCGACCCGGCACTGGGCGAGGCGGCACAATTGTTCGAAGGCGCGCTGATCCAGCTCGAAGAGTCGGCGCTGGCGCTACGGCGTTACCAGGATCGCCTGGAACTCGATCCGGCGCGTCTGGGTGAACTGGACAACCGCATCGACGCGGTGACGCAGATGGCGCGCAAGCACCGCGTCACTCCCGAGGAACTGCCCGAGTTATTGCAGCGCCTGCAATCCCGCCTCGCCGAACTGACCCTGCGCGCCGATCCTGAGGCGCTGGCCGAGCGGGAACGCCGGACGGAGGCGGCATTCCGCAGCGTGGCGAAACAACTCTCGGCGCTGCGAGCGAAAACCGCCAAGGCACTGGCCAAGGCGGTCACCGCCGGCATGCAGGAACTGGCGATGGCAGGCGGGCGTTTCGAGATTGCCCTCGAAGCCCTGCCGGAGGGCGCCGCCAGCGGGCTTGAAAGCGTTGAATTCCGGGTCTCCGCCAACGCTGGGCAGCCCTTGCGTGCCCTGGCCAAGGTCGCTTCCGGTGGCGAGTTGTCGCGCATCGGCCTCGCGCTGCAGGTGATCGCCAGCCAGGCGAAGTCAGAAAAACTCGCCGCCGGCACGCTGATCTTCGACGAAGTCGATGTCGGCATCGGCGGCCGCGTCGCCGAGATCGTCGGCCGCATGCTGCGCGAGTTGGGACGGAGTCGGCAGGTGCTGTGTGTGACGCATTTGCCTCAGGTGGCGGCGCAAGCCAACTGGCAATGGTCGATCGCCAAGCAGACGCGCGATGGCGCGACGACCTCTACGGTGCATGTACTCGACGCGGAGGCCCGCGTCGGCGAGATCGCGCGCATGCTCGGCGGCGAAAAAATTACGGACACCACGCGCCGCCACGCGGCGGAAATGCTGGGGCTGGAATGAATTGGACATCGGCTGACGAACTCGAAGTAGTGCTTGATAAAGGCACCTACGCCGTCAGTAGTAGTTTTTCCAGTATCTGAGGCTCAGGTCGAAGCATCGCTCGTTGCCGGTGGCTCGGTAGTGCTCCATGGCACGGTCGTCGGTCAGTTCGTCATCAAAGCCGAACTCGCGGAATTCAACGGCGGCTTTTTCATTGCAGTGCCAGTACCAGGCTTCCTCTTCCTGAAGTCGTCGATCAAGCCAGGCGAAGGCGCATTGCGAATCGCGCAGTACGCGCTGCATTACCCTGTTCAGCAATTCGCTCGGGTATTCGTCGTCGTCCACTGCAAAAATTAGCTTGATACGCTCATGGCGCGCTGCGTGAAAATTCAGAATACGGAGAAGTTGATTCTGCTCCGATCCCCGCATTTTTTCGATGACAAAGTCGATGATCTCCCTGCACCCCGCGAGCGGAGGTTGATTCCCGTATCCACGGTGCTGTACAACTCCAAGAATGGCATGCGCCTTGGTATTCTTTCGCAGCGAGATTTCGGCGGTCGACAAGCTTTGGCCCTCGCCGGTTCGGATTGACAGAATATGACTGGCGCCCAACATGCAATTCTTGACATAGCTGCTGACGCAGTGGTTTAAGCGTTGGGTTTCGATTTCCAGTTCGCCCGGATTCGTCAGGGATACGGCAGTCAGATTTCCAAGGCTATAGGGCATTCCGGGTAAGGCGGGCCAATCGCGTAAGTCTTCTGGCGCCGTATTTGCAATTTCCAGGCGTATCGCCCGCCGCACCTCCTTCTTCCATCGTGCGGCCTGCCTTATCAGTTCCGATGCCGAATAGCGCTCCAGGAACTCCGGTGCCAGGCAAGTTTCCGCGATGTCTTTCAGAAAGAGATTCGGTTCCCCGTAATTTCCACCGGAGCCACACCATTGGCGGACAGCACGAATGTAGGCCCTGACAGCCAGCCAGCGACGAGACTTGTCTCGCCCAAGTTCCCGTTGCAGGAACTTGTCGCTGGCTTCGTAGCCCGCCGAGCAAAGCCCTGCCAGGATGCGTCGATACAGTGGATCAGGCTGGTAACGCAGATCGGGGTTCCGATGGGTGCTCCAGTCGCCAATGTGTGTGGAGCCAAACCACATTTCCTCGAAGATGCGCCAATCCGTACTCCGCACCGGAAGATGCTCGGGCGGCAGCATGTCGAGCATCAGGCACATTTCGCCGAAGCGATTCCACCAAACGAATTTGGCAAGTGTGGAAACCTTGTTTCGCAGGCACCGGACCGTGCTCTTCTTTATGCCGAATTGGGACGCAACAAGTTCGATCAGAGGTTTTCCGGCGTCGATGGCCGTTTCGATTGCGGCGGAATTCGGAGTGATCGACTGTTGGGCGACGAGCTTCATGATGCCCGGAAAGGCTTCCGCCGCCTGTTGGCGGTTGCGCTTTACAGTGGGGTCGGGATGATCCATCCATATCGTTACCGGATCGATCTCGCCGCATTCGATTTGCCGTTCCATGGCTATTCCATATTGAATGAATGCTCGACAGAGTTCGTGGGCCCGATCGGACCAGCCATCAATCTATCGCGTGCGTGCGGCAACTTGTGTCGCACCCTGTCGGTGAAGGCACGCCGGTCATATTGGTTGCCATTGCCCAAAACCTGACGCGTGCGGCGCATTTTGTCGCATCACCGAATTACGATGTACATGTCTGGAATCGTTCGGATGGGGTCGCAAAAAATATCTCTGGCATAAGCCCTCAAGCTCGATTTGGATGGTAAAAACAGACAATCTGTCTCGGCGGATCAACGCATGCGCATTCTCTCGAAATCCAAGTTGCTCGCCTTCCGCCAGTGTCTCAAGCGGCTCTGGCTGGAAATCCATCGCCCTGAACTACGGCAGGACTCGGCGTCAACGCAGGCAAGTTTCGCCGTCGGGAACCAGGTGGGAGTTATTGCGCGGCGTTTGTATGACCCGCAAGGCAAGGGACAACTGATCGACGTGCAGGCGGAGGGTTTCGAGGCGGCGTTTGTCCTTAGCCGGAATCTGCTCGATTCATCGCGGCCGATTTTTGAGGCGGGATTTTCCTCGTGCGGCGCGCAGGCCTTTGCCGACGTGATGTTGCCGGCGAAAAGGGCAGGCAAGAAGGTTTGGAAGATGGTCGAGGTGAAGTCATCGACCAGCGTCAAGGACTACCATCGGGACGACGTTGCCGTTCAGGCCTTCGTTGCCAGGAGCGCGGGCGTACCGCTGCTGTCCGTTGGGCTGGCGCATATCGATAGCCACTGGGTCTATCCCGGCGGGGAGGATTACCAGGGGTTGCTGGTCGAGACCGATCTGACCGATGAAGCCTTCGGCCGGGAAGCCGAAGTCAAGACATGGATTGCAGAGGCACAATCCATCGTTCGCAGGCGCAGGGAACCAAAAATCGCCACGGGCCGGCGCTGCGTGCAGCCCTATGCCTGCGGCTTTCTTGGGTACTGCGAGAGTCTGGAAACCGAAGCCAAGTTTCCCGTCAACTGGCTGCCGAAAATTCAGACGAAAGCCCTGAGGGCGCTGATCGAGGTCGAGGGCGTGACCGACATGCGCAAGGTTCCCGACGAACTTCTCAACGAGCGCCAGTTGCGCGTCAAGTCGCATACGCTGACGGGCAAAACCTACTTCGATTCCCGGAACGCCTTGGCCGATCTGGCGGCCTGCAAGCTTCCCGCGTACTTCATCGATTTTGAAACCATCCAGTTCGTCGTACCCGTCTGGAAGGCGACGCGACCGAATCAGAACATCCCCTTCCAGTTCAGCGTTCATCGCCTTGCGCGAACCGGAAAACTAGACCATCAAGCCTTTCTCGATTTGTCCGGCAAGGATCCGTCAAGGGCATTCGCCGAATCCCTGATCAATGCATGCGGTGAGACAGGGCCGGTGTTCGTCTACAACGCATCTTTCGAAGCGACGCGCATCCGGGAACTCGCCGATCGCTTTCCGCGCATGAAAAAAGCGCTGCTCGCCATCACCGACCGTGTGGTTGATCTTCGTCCGATTGCCGAGCAACGCTACTACCATCCGAAACAGCAGGGAAGCTGGAGCCTCAAGAAGGTATTGCCGGCGATCGTGCCGGAGCTTCGTTACGATGCGCTGCCAGGCGTGCAGGATGGCGGAATGGCCATGAATGCCTACGTGGAAGCCGTATCGCCGGATACGACGCCGGCCAGAATGGCCCGCATCGAGCAGGAGCTGCTCGATTACTGCAAGCTCGATACCTACGCAATGGTCAGACTCTGGCAGGTTTTCGCGGGCCGTGGCGACCTGACGATCTGATTCCCATGGCCAAGCGTTCCGATACCCTCACCACGGTTCTGCTGGCCCTTGAACTGCTGCGCCGGATACCGCGTAATCGGAAGATTTCAGCATCCGAACTACGGGATCAACTGTCCGGGCTTGGGCTCGATCGCGATCTGCGAACCATCCAGCGCCAACTGGAAATGCTCAGCGAACACTTCGACATCGAGCGCGATGATCGCAGCAAACCCTTTGGTTATCGCTGGAAGGAGCGTGCCAAAGGGCTTGCCTTGCCGATGCTGAGCGAGCAGGAATCGCTGCTGCTGACCTTGGCGGAGAAGCATTTGCGGAACCTGTTGCCTGCCAGCCTGATGAAATCCATGGATGGATTTTTTGTCCAGGCGCGCACCAATCTCGGTCCATCGGGCAATTCAAAACGCGAGCGCGAATGGCTGTCCAAGGTCCGGGTGGTCAGCACCACGCAACCACTCCTGCCGCCGAAGATCAGGCCTGGCGTGTTCGAGGAAGTGAGCAATGCGCTGTATGCCAACCGGTGGCTGACCGTGGATTACAGGAATGCGGCGGGCAAGCGGTCGGAGTCGGAAGTGATGCCCCTGGGTCTCGCCCAGCAGGGACCACGCCTGTATCTGGTTTGTCGCTATCGCGATTTCGACAATGAACGCAGCCTGGCAATCCACAGGATCGTCTCCGCCAAGGCCTCGACGCTGACCTTCGATCGTCCCAGGGATTTCGACTTGCAGAAGTACGACGATGACGGGCGGTTCGGTTTCGGCGACGGCAAGCGAATTCGTCTCACGTTTCGAATTGACAAGAAAGCCGACCTGCATCTTCTCGAATCGCCCTTGTCTGCCGATCAGATGGTGAAGGAACTTGGTGAACAGTTGGAAATCAGTGCAACCGTGGTGGATACGGCGCAACTGGAATGGTGGTTGCGGGGGTTTGGTGACCGGGTGAGCGATATTCGGCGAGATGCAGACTAGAGCTCGGAGGCCAAATAAATGAGAATTGTACTTGTGCTCAACTGGCTTGTTCTCTGAATCGAGAACGCGGGAAACTTAAGGAGGAAGGAGTTATGGCGCAAAACGTGTGTCGACCAAAGATATGGAAAGCTGTTAAGAAAGTATGGAGCGATACCATTCGCGAAAACTATAACCGCTCCCATGAGCTAAATTCGGAACACAGTCTGCAGGCCGCGCTATATGCACGCCTTAAACCAGAGATTGCGGACATTAGTCCAAACTTAACAATTTTCGTCGAACCAAAAATCAGGCTGGGGCGAGAAGCAAAGGCTGTGGTCTTCCCGGATATTTTGATTTGCAATATCAGATCATTGACACTGATATGTGCGATTGAACTGAAATACAAACCTCGAGTTACGGGGGCGGCAATCAAAAAGGCGCTTGCAAAGGATATCAAAACTCTTCTGGCTCTGGCCAATGTCAATAGCAGCATTTGCTTTGAACATGAACGTCACCATGGCCCACGACCAAGGGAAAATTTGTACAAGAGCACTCCTACTACGCTCTATGTCTGGGCCGGGGTATATGCAGCAAAAAGCAAGGATACTCAGGCTTCGGAGGATGCAAAATTCGTCATGAATGTGATCGAAGACGGAGGGTTGCGCGAATTGGCAGAAAGCGGCAAGTTTCGATCTTTGCATGCGATAACCAGTAAGGACGAACCTGCCCAGGTATGGCCGACTTGCCCGTAATTGCTGCCGTCCCGCCAGCGCCGACTTTTACGGCTTGGCCCGCTTGAAGCGACACAAACTGTCGCACGTTCTCGTAACCTGTATTTATAGCCGGACGCACCGAGTGCGTCGGCCTTTCATAACAGGAGAACGACATGACCATCAAGGCACAACTGACGCTCGACGACGGCGAGCAAAGCGTTTCCATATTGCTTGATTCCAAGGTGGTGGTGGCATTGGCTGAGGCTTTGTCTGACCATCAGGACAATGCCCAGACTTTCGATCTGCTTTCCCGCCACGGCGATTGCCTGGTGCGGGAGGCAATTGCCGACAAGTCCAATTTGCCGGTTGCCGCCGTCCATCGCCTGGCGGCGGATTCCGCGATGTCGGTGGCGAGGGCGCTGCTGACGATTAACGAGGCTTGCGCGCGTTTGAGCAACGACGAGGTTCTCGCGCTTTGTCGGCGCGATCCGGAATTGGCCGGCATGGTAGCGTGCCGCTATGAAGATTTTGTGCTGGATGACGATGCGGTCATCGATTTTCTGGAAAAGCATCCGGACACGAAGGTACGCGAGAGCCTGGCTGACAATCCTTTTGTCCCCAAGCCGGTACTGCGCCGCATCGCGCAAGGTGATCCCGACCCGCGGGTTCGGGAATCCGCGCGGCAAGTGATGCTTTGATCCGGGTGGTTGGCCAAGTCCGAGTTGAAACAGCTTTCTCGTTCCCGCCGGGCGCCGTCCCGTCGTCAGTCTTGATCCTTGGTTCGCTTTGAATTACATTACTAGTCGATAGGTAATTCAATGCAACGGAGAATTCCATGAAAAGCACACTGACTTCACGCGGGCAGACCGTGGTGCCGGCTGAAATTCGACACCAGTTCGGTCTGACGCCATCCGACGGCCTGGAGTGGCTGGTGGAAGGCACGACAATCCGCGTGGTGCCGGTGCGGCGCGATCCGGTGGCGGCGTTTCGTGGCCAGGGCAAGGGCGGTACGGTCAAACGACTGCTCGCCGAGCGCAAGGCGGACCGGGCGCGCGAATGAAGCGCTGGCTGCTGGACACGTCGGCCCTGCTGGCCCTGCGCGACGACGAGGCCGGCGCGGAGCGGGTCGCGGCGCTGCTGCGGCAGGCTCAGGCGGGGCGCGCCGCTTGCTGCGGCTGCTTCATGTCCTTGATGGAGGTGTATTACCGCGTCTGGAAGGACGAGGGTGAGGCGGCCGGGCGTCTCGCCTATGAGCAGTGTCGTTCCCTGCCGATGGAGTGGATCCATGAATCCGCCGAGTTGCTGGAGGAGGCGGCGGCAATCAAGGCGAAGAATGCCTTGTCCCTGGCCGACGCGTGGATCGCGGCGACGGCGCGCCTTGCGGGCGCAACGCTGGTGCACAAGGATCCGGAGTTCGCCGCGCTCAAGCAGCCGCAGGAAGTTCTGCCACTCAAATAGGCTTATACGGCCGGCGCGCCGAGCATGGTCGCCACGCCGGTGGCGATGAAAACACCCGCCGCGATCCAGCGGATCTGGTCGAGCGGCAGGCGCTTCGCCAGTTTTTCGCCGACGATCACGGCCGGCACGTTGGCCAGCATCATGCCCAGCGTGGTACCCAGCACCACGGCGACCAGCGCGCCCTGGAACTGCGCGCCCAAAGCCACTGTCGCGAACTGCGTCTTGTCGCCCATCTCGGCGATGAAGAAGGCGATCGTGGTGGTGACGAAGGCGCCGGCCGGGTGAATTTTCGGGTCTTCGTCGAGCGAATCCGGATGCAGCGCCCAGAGGCCGAAGGCGATGAACACGGCGCCCGTGATCCAGGGCAGCCATTGTGGCGCGATCAACTGCGCCAGCCAGACGCCGACAGAGCCCGCCAGTGCATGGTTGAGCACGGTCGCGACGAAAATTCCGGCAATGATGGCCCATGGCTTGCGCAGCCGTGCGGCGAGGACAAAGGACAACAATTGTGTCTTGTCGCCGATTTCGGCGACGGCCACCAGCATGGTGGAGGTGAGGAGGGCTTCCATGGGGACGTGAGTCGAAAAGGAGGAACGCGATGCGCGTACCGGGTCGCCACCACGCTTGTCGTGCCGGCTTCCGGTGGCTGGCACCACCGGTTGGCGTTCAGGCGTCCTGCTTCCTGCGGTTGGGGCAGTCGGCCTTGTTGCACTCGACGTAAAGATAGAGGGCGTGTTCGCGCATGATGAAACCGCGCTCCTCGGCGATCTTGTGCTGGCGCTTCTCGATTGCCGCGTCGAAGAATTCCTCCACCCGGCCGCACTGCAGGCAGACCAGATGGTCGTGGTGCTTGCCTTCGTTGAGTTCGAAGATCGACTTGCCCGACTCGAAATGATGGCGCTGCAACAGGCCCGCCTGCTCGAACTGGGTCAGGACGCGATAGACCGTGGCAAGGCCGATGTCGAGTCCGTCGGCCAGCAGGTGCCGGTAGACGTCCTCGGCGGTGACGTGTCGCGGCGAACCTTCATCCTGCAATTTGTGGAAGAGGTCGAGTATCTTCAGGCGCGGGTAGGTTGCCTTGAGGCCGATGCTCTTGAGGTCGTCGGGATGGGTCATTGGCGGGACGCGCAGCGCTGGGCCGAGTGGCCCGCTATGATATAGTTTTCGCGGGCCGATGGCGACAATCCTTCCGGCCGACATTGCGGCCAGCCGGCAACGATGGCCACTAACGACCCGCGGTTTTTCCGGATTCTCCCGATGAAGCGAACTTTCCTGCTGTTGCCATTTCTTGCGGCCTGTTCCAGTACGCCGCAGATCACCAACGTGCTGTCTCCCTATCGCATCGACGTGCGGCAGGGCAACCTGGTCACCCAGGAGATGGTGGCGCAACTGAAGCCGGGCCTGACCCGTGAGCAGGTTCGCTTCATCCTCGGTTCGCCGCCGCTGGCCGACATGTTCCATGTCAATCGCTGGGATTACGTGTACCGCCTGCGGCCGGGGCAGGGAGAGGTTCAGCAGCGCGTTCTGACCGTATTTTTCGAGAACAACAAGCTGACTCGCGTTGCCGGCGACGTGGTCGCCGAGGACGGTGCGCAGGCTGCCGTGCCCAAGCCGGCGGCTCAGGTCATCGACATCCCCGCGCCGGCGGCCACTGGTGCCGCGGCGCCGGAGAAGAAGTAAGCCATGGAAAAGATCCGCTATGCCATTGCCGGGAGTTCCGGGCGCATGGGCCGCACCCTGATCGAGGCCATCCAGCAGGATGCCGGTGCCGCGCTTGCTGCCGCACTGGAACACGCCAGCAGCCCCTTCATCGGCAAGGATGCCGGCGAACTGGTTGGCACGCCCTGCGGCATCAGGATCACCGCCGATCTCGATGCGGCGCTGGCGGTGTCCGATTGCCTGATCGATTTCACCCGCCCGGAGGGCACGATGCTGCACCTGGAGGCCTGCAAGCGCCACAAGGTCAGCCTGGTGATCGGCACCACCGGGTTTTCGGCGGAAGGCAAGGCGGCGATCGCCGAGGCGGCGCGTACCATTCCCGTTGTCTTCGCACCGAACATGGCGGTGGGCGTCAATGCGGTGTTCCGCCTGCTCGACGTCGCGGCGCGCATACTCAGCGAGGGCTATGACGTGGAAGTCATCGAGGCGCACCATCGGCACAAGGTCGATGCGCCGTCCGGCACGGCCCTGCGCATGGGTGAAGTGGTGGCCGCGGCGCTCGGTCGCGATCTGAGCCAGTGTGCCGTGTTCGGCCGCGAGGGGCACACCGGGGAGCGCCCGGCGGCGCAGATAGGCTTTTCGACCATACGCGGCGGCGACATCATCGGCGACCATACGGTCCTCTTCGCCGGTGTCGGCGAGCGCATCGAGATCACCCACAAGTCGGCCGGTCGCATGCCATACGCACAAGGCGCGCTGCGCGCCGGGCGGTACATGAGCGGGCGCGAACACGGCCTGTTCGACATGCAGGACGTGCTGGGCCTGAAGTAAACCAGAGTGATGCCGGAGGCCGCTTCGCGTTGCGGTTGACGGCGCAAAAGGCTATAATTCGAAGGTTTGCCGGACGCCATGAGAAACATGCGGTGTCCGGTTCCTATCGCCGCATCGCCTTGCTCCGGGAGCTTCATCGTGCCTCACTTTCCGCCTGCCCTTCTAGCCTTGGCCGACGGAACGGTGTTTCAAGGCAAGGGTATCGGCGCCAGTGGCAGCAGCGTCGGCGAAGTGGTGTTCAATACCGCGCTGACCGGCTACCAGGAAATCCTCACGGATCCTTCGTATTCGCGGCAGATCGTCACCCTCACCTATCCCCATATCGGCAACTACGGCGTCAATCGCGAGGATTGCGAAGCATCGCGCATCCACGCCGCCGGTCTGGTGATTCGCGACCTGCCGTTGCTGGCTTCGAACTTCCGCAGCGAACAGACCCTGGACGCCTACCTGCGGGCAGAGAATGTGCTCGGCCTGGCCGATATCGACACGCGCAAGCTGACCCGAATCCTGCGCGAAAAGGGCGCCCAGGCCGGTTGCCTGATGGCAGGTGAAACGCTCGATGCCGATGCCGCAGTGGCCCAGGCGCGCGCTTTTCCAGGTCTGGCCGGCATGGATCTGGCCCAGGTCGTCAGCGTGGCGAAGCCCTATGCCTGGAACGAGGGTGAATGGAAGCTCGGTGCCGGTTTCAGTGCCCAGGAGAATCCCCGCTTCCATGTCGTGGCCTATGATTTCGGCGTCAAGCGCAACATCCTGCGCATGCTGGCCTCGCGCGGTTGCCGCCTTACGGTGGTGCCGGCGCGAACCTCCGCCGAAGAGGTGCTGGCGCTGCGGCCCGACGGCATATTCCTTTCCAACGGTCCCGGCGACCCGGAGCCCTGCGATTACGCGGTAGCCGCGATTCGCGTCTTCCTTGACATGAAACTGCCGACCTTCGGCATCTGCCTTGGCCACCAGTTGATGGCGCTCGCTTCCGGTGGCAAGACCATGAAGATGAAGTTCGGCCATCACGGCGCCAACCATCCGGTGAAGGACCTCGAAACCGGCCAGGTCTTGATCACCAGCCAGAATCACGGCTTCGCCGCCGATCCGGCGACTCTCCCGGCGAACGTCAAAGTCACCCACGTCTCGCTGTTCGACGGCAGCCTGCAGGGCATGGCCTGGACCGACCGTCCGGCGTTCTGCTTCCAGGGTCATCCCGAAGCCAGCCCGGGGCCGCACGACGTGGCCTATCTGTTCGACCGCTTCATCCAGTCGATGGAGCGTAAATAACATGCCAAAGCGCACTGACATCCAAAGCATCCTTATCATCGGCGCCGGGCCGATCATCATCGGCCAGGCCTGCGAATTCGACTATTCGGGTGCGCAGGCCTGCAAGGCCTTGCGTGAAGAAGGCTACCGGGTAATTCTGGTGAACTCGAATCCTGCGACGATCATGACCGATCCGGAGATGGCCGACGTGACCTACATCGAGCCGATCACCTGGAAGGTGCTGGAAAACATCATCGCCAAGGAGCGCCCCGACGCGGTGCTGCCGACCATGGGCGGCCAGACCGCGCTGAACTGCGCACTCGACCTGGCCAAGCACGGTGTCCTCGAAAAGTACGGCGTCGAGATGATCGGCGCTTCGCGCGAGGCGATCGACATGGCCGAGGACCGCGAAAAGTTCAAGCAGGCGATGACGCGCATCGGCCTAGGTTCGGCGCGTTCCGGCATCGCCCACAGCATGGAGGAGGCGCAGCAGGTGCAGGGCGCCATGGGCTTCCCTACCATCATACGGCCCTCCTTCACCATGGGCGGCTCGGGCGGCGGCATCGCCTACAACCAGGAAGAGTTCGTCGAGATCTGCAAGCGCGGCCTCGAAGCCAGTCCGACGCGGGAGCTCCTGATCGAGGAATCCCTGCTCGGCTGGAAAGAGTACGAGATGGAGGTGGTGCGCGACCGCAAGGACAACTGCATCATCGTCTGCTCGATCGAGAACCTCGATCCGATGGGCGTGCACACCGGCGACTCGATCACCGTCGCCCCGGCGCAGACCCTGACCGACCGCGAATACCAGATCATGCGCAACGCCAGCATCGCCGTGCTGCGCGAAATCGGGGTCGATACCGGCGGCTCCAACGTCCAGTTCGCCATCAACCCGAAGAATGGCGCGATGGTGGTGATCGAGATGAACCCGCGCGTTTCGCGGTCGTCGGCGCTGGCCTCGAAGGCCACCGGCTTCCCGATCGCCAAGGTTGCGGCCAAACTCGCTGTTGGCTACACGCTCGACGAACTGAAGAACGACATCACCGGCGGTGCGACGCCCGCGTCCTTCGAACCCTCGATCGACTACGTGGTGACCAAGGTGCCGCGTTTTGCCTTCGAAAAGTTTCCGCAGGCGAACGACCGCCTGACGACGCAGATGAAGTCGGTGGGCGAGGTCATGGCCATCGGCCGCAGCTTCCAGGAGTCGATGCAGAAGGCGCTGCGCGGGCTGGAAGTCAGCGTCTATGGCTTCGATGACATCGATGCCGACAGCGAGGAAATCAATCGCGAGCTGGCGAGTCCGGGGCCGCAGCGCATCTGGTACCTCGCCCAGGCCTTCCGCGAGGGCTACACCCTGGCGCAGGTATTCGACCTGACCAGCATCGATCCCTGGTTCCTGGTGCAGATCGAGGACATCGTCAGCACGGAGTCCTGGATGCGTTCGCAGAACCTGGACGACCTCGATCGCGCGACGCTGCGCGGACTCAAGCGCAAGGGTTTTTCCGACCGCCGCATCGGCACGCTGGTCAATGCGAGCAAGGATCCGGCCGCCGGCGCCAGCGGCGAGACGGCGGTGCGCGAGCGGCGCCATGCTCTCGGCATCCGCCCGGTGTACAAGCGTGTCGATACCTGCGCCGCCGAATTTTCGACGGCGACGGCCTACATGTACTCGACCTACGAGGACGAGTGCGAGGCGCGACCGACCGCACGCAAAAAAATCATGGTCCTCGGTGGCGGGCCGAATCGCATCGGCCAGGGCATCGAGTTCGACTACTGCTGTGTGCATGCTGCGCTGGCGATGCGCGAGGACGGTTACGAAACCATCATGGTCAATTGCAACCCCGAGACCGTGTCGACCGACTACGACACCTCGGATCGCCTCTACTTCGAGCCCGTGACCCTCGAAGACCTCCTCGAAATCGTGCACGTCGAGCAGCCCGCGGGAGTTATCGTGCAATTTGGCGGGCAGACCCCGCTGAAGCGGGCGCGCGAACTTGAGGCCAACGGCGTGCCCATCATCGGCACCAGTCCGGACATGATCGATGCCGCCGAGGATCGGGAACGCTTCCAGAAGCTCCTGCACGACCTCGGCCTCAAGCAACCGCCGAATCGTACGGCGCGTACGGAGCCAGATGCGATTCGCCTTGCCGCGGAAATCGGCTATCCGCTGGTGGTGAGGCCATCCTATGTGCTCGGTGGCCGTGCGATGGAGATCGTCCACGAGCAGAAGGATCTCGAACGCTACATGCGCGACGCGATCAAGGTGTCCTTCGACTCGCCCGTGCTGCTCGACCGCTTCCTCAACGACGCCACCGAGGTCGATGTCGATGCCTTGTGCGACGGCAGGCAGGTACTGATCGGCGGCATCATGGAACACATCGAGCAGGCCGGCGTGCACTCGGGCGATTCGGCTTGTTCGCTGCCGCCGTTCTCGCTGTGCCCGGAAATCCAGGACGAACTGCGACGCCAGACGGAGATGATGGCCAAGGGCCTCAACGTGGTCGGCCTGATGAACGTGCAGTTCGCCATCCAGGGTCGCGGCCACGAAGCCGTGGTGTACGTGCTCGAAGTCAATCCGCGCGCATCGCGCACGGTCCCCTTTGTCTCCAAGGCGACCAGCCTGCCTCTGGCCAAGATCGCGGCGCGCTGCATGGCAGGACGCAGCCTGGCCGACCAGGGCGTTTCGCGCGAGATCATCCCGCCCTATTTCTCGGTGAAGGAGGCGGTGTTCCCCTTCATCAAGTTCCCCGGTGTCGATACCATCCTCGGGCCCGAGATGAAATCAACCGGCGAGGTGATGGGCGTCGGCCGGACCTTCGGCGAAGCCTTCGTCAAGTCGCAGTTTGCCGCCGGTACCCGCTTGCCGAAATCCGGCAAGGTGTTCCTCAGCGTCAAGCCGGCGGATCGCCCGAAGGCCGTCGATGTCGCGCGGGAGCTGCACGAACTGGGCTTTTCGCTGGTGGCTACCCGCGGCACCGGCGGCGCGATCGCGGCGGCTGGGATCCCGGTGGGCCTGGTCAATAAAGTCACCGAGGGCCGGCCGCATGTGGTCGACATGATCAAGAACGGTGAAATCGTCCTGATCATCAATACGGTCGAGGAGAAGCGCACCGCGATTGCGGATTCGCGCTCCATCCGTACATCGGCGCTGGGGGCCAAGGTGACGCTGTTCACCACCATCGAGGGTGGCCGGGCCGCCTGCGCAGGAATGCGCCACGCCGGCCTCGAAACCTATTCCTTGCAGTCCCTCCACGCAGAGTTGCCGGCATGAGCGGAAAATTTCCCATTACCCTGCGCGGCGCGGAACTGTTGCGCAAGGAATTGCAGCGCCTGAAATCGGTCGATCGCCCGGCTGTCATTGCGGCAATCGCCGAGGCGCGCTCACACGGCGACCTTTCCGAAAATGCGGAATACGATGCGGCCAAGGAACGCCAGGGCTTCATCGAAGGCCGCATCAAGGAGGTCGAAGGCAAGCTCGGCAACGCGCAGATCATCGATCCGGCATCGCTCGATGCCGATGGCCGCGTCGTGTTTGGCGCCACGGTCGAGCTGGAAGACACGGACAGCGGCGATGTCGTCACCTACCAGATTGTCGGCGACGACGAGGCCGACATCAAATCCGGCATGCTTTCGCTGAATTCACCGGTGGCGCGGGCGCTGATCGGCAAGTTCGCCGGCGACGTGGCCGAGGTGCAAACTCCGGGCGGACGCCGGGAATATGAAATCCTCGACGTCAAATACGTCTGAGCGCTTTTGAATAAATCTACTGCGCGTGCCGGATCCGGGCTTGGGCGGTGCTTTTCCACGGCCCGCTTTGCACAGCGGGCCGGCTGCGGCGGCGCAAAGCATGCTTTGCGAAACCCCGCCTCGCCCTCATGTACAGAAACGTACATTGGGGTAGCTGCGCTCCGGCCGCACTCCGCTGCGGCCCAGCGGCTACGCCCCGTAGGAAGTCCCCTTGGGGGACGATTTCTTCGTAAGCTCTGAATGAGGAGCTTTTTCTCCGCGCTGTACAGCGTCGCGGTGACCGTCTGGGTCGGAAGCCTGCTGGCGATCGGATATCTCGCCGCGCCGGTGCTGTTTGCCCAGTTGTCCGATCGCGGCCTGGCCGGCAACCTCGCGGGCGCGATGTTTACCTACACGGCCTGGATCGGAATGGGCTGCGGCGCCTATCTGCTCCTCTACCTGTTGGGCGCCAAAGGATGGCGGGCGATCCAGTCGGGAGTGTTCTGGATCGTGGTGCTGATGTTGGCGCTGGCGGCCGCCGGCCATTTCGGCGTGCAGCCATTGCTGGCCCAGTTGAAGGCCGATACTCTGCCACGCCAGGTCATGGAAAGCGCGCTACGGAGCCGTTTTGCGACCTGGCACGGGGTTTCCAGCGTGCTCTACCTGGTGCAGTCGCTGCTGGGTATTGCACTGGTGGTGCTGCAGGAGCGGGGCAGGGGACGTTAACGTTTCTGGCTGCGGGCTTCGCTGCGTGCGGCAGCCTGCTTCTTGGTCGCCGGTTCCGCTTTTCGCCGTACCGCCGGCGCCGACTTTTCAATGCGGGTCTCTTTGGGATTCTCGCGCCACAGCACCAGCAGGTTGCCGATGTGCTGAACCTCGGCACAGTCGAGCGCCGTGCGGATTTCGAGGAACAGGGCCTCGCGTACTTCCCGGTCAATGCCGTAGAGTCGGAGCTTGATCAGTTCGTGGGCCTTGAGGCAGCGGTCGATCTCGGCCAGCACCGAAGGCGTCAGGCCCTTCTGGCTGATGGAGACGACAGGTTTCAGATGGTGCGCGGCGGCCCGCAAGGCGCGGCGCTGGGTGGAGGAGATATCGATCATGGCGGGATTGTAACTTGGGCAGCAAGGTGGAAAGCAACAAGAAGAACAAGACCAACAAGGCCTGGATCCACGAGCACGTCAATGACGCCTACGTGCAGCGTGCCCGTGCCGAAGGCTGGCGCTCGCGTGCGGCGTTCAAGCTTACCGAGATCGACGACAAGGACAAACTGCTCAAGCCCGGCATGACGGTGGTAGACCTCGGTTCCGCGCCGGGCAGCTGGTCGCAGGTCGCGGCGCGGCGCGTGGCGCCCGGCGGCCGCCTGATCGCACTCGACATCCTGCCCATGGATGCCATGCACGGGATCGAGTTCATCCAGGGCGACTTTCGCGAGGATTCGGTCCTGCGGGCGCTGGCGGCTGCCTTGGGCGGCCGCCAGGTCGATCTTGTATTGTCGGACATGGCCCCCAATATGTCCGGGATCGCGGTGGTGGATCAGGCGCGCGTGATGCTCCTGGCGGAACTGACGCTGGAATTTTGTGCCCAACACCTGAAACCCGGCGGCGACATGCTGGTCAAGGTGTTCCAGGGCGACGGTTTCATGGAATTGCGCAAGGCGCTGCAGGAGCAGTTCGCCAACCTGCAGATGAGGAAGCCCGCGGCGTCGCGCAATCGCAGTGCGGAGATTTACCTGCTGGCGCGGGGGAAACGTGCTTGAACGCCTGAGGCTCGTGGTTTGCAGGGCGGTGCATTCGGCACTACAATGATTCGATTCGTAATCCCGGTTGCGGGAAAGAGAGGCTCCACTTGAATAACATGTTCAAAAGCATGGCGATCTGGTTGGTGATCGGCATCGTCCTGATGACCGTATTCAACCAGTTCAACACGCGCCAGGTCGCGCTCGGGTCGCTCGAGTACTCGCAGTTCCTCGAAGAGGTCAAACAGGGCCGCATCACCAAGGTGGTGATCCAGGGCCGCACGCTCGAAGCGACTACCACCGAGGGCAAGCGCATCACGACCTACGCGCCGCCCGACCTGTGGATGGTGTCCGACCTGCTGAAGAACAACGTCAAGGTGGTCGCCAAGCCAGAGGAGGAGCAGTCCTTCCTCACCAGCATCTTCGTTTCCTGGTTCCCGATGCTGCTGCTGATCGGCGTCTGGGTGTTCTTCATGCGCCAGATGCAGGGTGGCGGCAAGGGTGGTGCGTTCTCCTTCGGCAAGAGCCGGGCGCGCATGATGGATGAATCGTCGAACAACATCACCTTCGCCGATGTTGCCGGCTGCGATGAAGCCAAGGAGGAGGTTACCGAGATGGTGGACTTCCTGCGCGATCCCTCGAAGTTCCAGAAGCTCGGCGGCCGCATTCCCCGCGGCGTGTTGCTGGTGGGCTCCCCGGGCACCGGCAAGACGCTGCTGGCCAAGGCCATCGCCGGCGAGGCCAAGGTGCCCTTCTTCTCGATTTCCGGCTCCGACTTCGTCGAGATGTTCGTCGGCGTCGGCGCGGCGCGCGTGCGTGACATGTTCGAACAGGCAAAGAAGGCGGCCCCCTGTATCATCTTCATCGACGAGCTGGATGCCGTCGGCCGCCAGCGCGGTGCCGGCCTCGGTGGCGGCAACGACGAACGCGAGCAGACGCTGAACCAGATGCTGGTCGAAATGGACGGTTTCGAAGGCTCGGCCGGAGTCATCGTGGTCGCGGCCACCAACCGCCCCGACGTGCTCGATCCGGCCCTGTTGCGCCCCGGTCGCTTCGACCGCCAGGTCGTCGTCCCGCTGCCCGACATCCGCGGCCGCGAGCAGATCCTCAAGGTGCACATGCGCAAGGTGCCGGTGGCGCCGGACATCGACGCATCCGTTCTCGCGCGCGGCTGCCCGGGGTTCTCCGGCGCCGACCTGGCCAACCTGGTGAATGAAGCGGCCTTGTTCGCCGCGCGTGGCAACAAGCGCCTGGTGGACATGGAAGACTTCGAGCGTGCCAAGGACAAGATCATGATGGGTGCCGAGCGCCGTTCAATGGTCATGCCCGAGGAAGAACGCCGGAACACTGCCTACCACGAGTCGGGCCATGCGGTGGTCGCCAAGCTGCTGCCCAAGACCGACCCGGTGCACAAGGTCACCATCATTCCGCGCGGCCGCGCCCTCGGCCTGACCATGCAGTTGCCGACCGAGGATCGCTACAGCCAGGACCGCACCCGGCTGCTGTCCACCATCACGGTGCTGTTTGGTGGCCGCATTGCCGAAGAGTTGTTCATGGACCAGATGACTACCGGCGCATCGAACGACTTCCAGCGTGCCACCGACCTGGCGCGGCGCATGGTGACGCAATGGGGCATGTCGGACATCATGGGCCCGATGGTCTATGGCGAAGAAGAAGGCGAAATTTTTCTCGGCCGCTCCGTCACGACGCACAAGAATGTTTCGGAATCGACCATGCAGAAGGTCGACCTGGAAATCCGTCGCATCCTTGACGAGCAGTACGCCGTGGCGCGCCGTCTGCTCGAAGACAATCGCGACAAGGTCGAAGCCATGACCGCCGCCCTGCTCGAGATGGAAACCATCGATTCCGACCAGATCAACGACATCATGGCCGGCCTGCCGCCCCGTCCGCCGAAGCCTTCCAGTGCGGCTCCAACCCCTCGCGGCGACAACTCGCCGGGCCCTGAGCCGACAGCGCCGGCGCCGGCCTGATAGCTTCGCCACGCTACCTGCCGCCGAATAGTTCGTAGTTCGGCGGCTTTCTCATTTCATGACCCAGCACTTTCACTGCGGCCGCCATGTCCTGAACGCTGAGCGTCCGCTCATCATGGGCATCGTCAACCTGTCCGACGATTCCTTTTCCGGTGACGGACTGTGCGGCAATGCCGCTGCCGCGATCGGGCAAGGCTGGCGGCTGGTCGAGGAGGGGGCGCACATCCTCGACCTGGGTGCCGAGTCCTCGCGCCCCGGCGCGATGCCGGTGCCGACGCAGATGGAGATCGGCCGCCTGCTGCCGGTGATCGAGGGGCTGCAGGGCTGCGGTGTGCCGCTGTCCGTCGATACCGTCAAGCCCGAGGTAATGCGCGCGGTTCTTGCCGCCGGCGCCGACATGATCAACGACATCAACGCCTTGCGGGCGCCTGGCGCCATGGAACTGATCGCCGCCAGCCGCGCCGCGGTCGGCCTGATGCACATGCAGGGCGAGCCGCGAACGATGCAGGAGCATCCACACTATGCGGACGTCGTCGGCGAGGTCGCCGCTTTCCTTGCCGAGCGGGTTGCCGCCGCCGAGGCGGCCGGCATTGCGCTCAACCGCATCGCCGTCGATCCGGGCTTCGGCTTCGGCAAGACCCTGGAACACAACGTCGAACTGCTGCGTCGACTCGACGAACTGGTGGTGCCGGGTCTGCCCTTGCTGGTCGGCATGTCGCGCAAGTCGATGCTGGGCCTGATCACCGGTCGCGCGGCGCCCGATCGGGTCCATGCCGGCATCGCGGCGAATGTGCTTGCCGTATTGCGCGGCGCAAGGATTCTTCGGGTGCATGATGTCGCCGCGACGCGCGACGCTGTCGCCGTATTGCAAGCTGTGGAGGATTACTGATGGGACGCAAATATTTCGGCACCGATGGCGTGCGCGGTCGTGTCGGCCAGGCGCCGATCACCCCGGATTTCGTCATGCGCCTGGGATATGCCGCCGGGGCCGCACTGGTCGCGCGCGACAGCCTGCGGCCGCAGGATCGCCCCGCGGTACTGATTGGCAAGGACACACGCATTTCCGGCTACATGCTTGAAGCCGCACTTGAATCGGGATTCGCCGCGGCCGGGGTGGACGTGATGCTGTGCGGCCCGATGCCGACGCCGGCCGTGGCCTACCTCACCCGCGCGCTGCGCCTGCAGGCGGGCGTGGTGATCTCCGCCTCGCACAATCCGTTTGACGACAATGGCATCAAGTTTTTCTCGGCCCAGGGCGCCAAGCTGCCCGATGCGGTGGAACTCGACATCGAGGCGCGACTCGAGCAACCGATGGCATGCATGGATTCGGCTCAACTGGGCAAGGCGCGCCGGGTCGACGATGCCGCCGGGCGCTACATCGAGTTCTGCAAGAGCACCTTTCCCAACGACCTCGACCTGCGCGGCCTCAAGATCGTGGTCGATAGCGCGCATGGTGCGGCCTATCACGTCGCGCCGAACGTTTTCCATGAACTCGGCGCCGAAATAGTCGGCGTTGGCGACGCGCCCAACGGGCTCAACATCAACCACCAGGTCGGTGCCACCGCGCCTGCGGCGTTGCGCCAGGCGGTGCTGGAGCACAGGGCCGACTGCGGAATCGGGCTCGACGGCGACGGCGACCGGCTGGTGATGGTCGATGCGGCCGGAACCCTCTACGACGGCGACCAGTTGCTCTACGTGATCGCCCGCCATCGTGCGCGCAGCCAGGCCGTGCCCGGCGTGGCCGGTACCCTGATGAGCAACCTTGGCTTCGAGCACGCACTGGGTCGCCTTGGTATCGTCCTGGGCCGGGCCAAGGTCGGAGACCGCTATGTCCTCGAAATGATGCAGGACAAAGGCTGGATTCTCGGTGGAGAGAACTCGGGCCACATCATCTGCCTCGATCGGCACACCACCGGCGACGGCATCATCGCCGCCCTGCAGGTCCTCGCCGCGCTGCGCGCGACGGGCGAGACGTTGGCCGATGCCTGTGCCGACCTGACCCTGTATCCGCAGAAGCTGATCAACGTGAAAATGCCGGTCGGATTCGACTGGGCCGCCGACAGCGGCATCAAGTCGGCGGTGAGCGCCGCCGAGGCCACGCTCGACGGCAGCGGTCGCGTATTGCTGCGCCCCTCCGGTACCGAACCCTTGCTGCGCGTGATGGTCGAGGGGCGCGATGCCGCGCTGGTTCTGGGCCAGGCGGAGGCCATCGCGGGTTCGGTAAGGCGGGCGTTCGGCGCCTGATCGAATCCCTCGCCGCGTCGCGCGGCGCGGCCGGCGTCAGGGATTGCGCACCGCGCGCAGCACGGTTTGCGTTTCGTCGTCCCGCACCCGGTTGGTAAACCACCATACGCCGCCTTTCTTGATGGTCCAGTCGGCCTCGCTGCCTGCCAGCAGCACGGCGGCCAGGCGGCCCAGCGCGGGTTGATGGCTGACCAGGATGATCGCGCCGGACTGATCCGGCCATTCGGCGGCGCCCAGCAGGTCGGCGGTGCTGGCACCAACGCCAAGCTGCTTCTTGACGTTGACCGGCAGGCCAAGCATTTCCGCCGTTTGAATGCATCGCCTGGCGGGGCCGGACAATACGGTTACCTTGGCCAGCTTCTGTTCCCGCAGCCAATCCGCCATTTCCCGGGCGTGCTTGCTTCCCCGCGCCGTCAACTCCCGCTCCGCGTCCGGCACCGGGCCGTCGCCATCTTTCGCATCGGCATGACGCCACAGTATCAAGTCCACCGGGTCCTCCCCTGTTGTCGAGGCCGGCAGGGTATGCGTCCTTCGTGACAGGCGGATGACAGGTGTGGTGGCGACAGCGCCGCGCGACCGCTTCGTTTGGTCAGGAGTCGGCGCTGGCGGCACGGCGCGGCCGACCGATAGGTCGTTCGCCGCGCTAGTTGCGGAGCGAATGGCGAGAGTCCGCCCTCCGGGAGCGGAGCAATGCCAGGACTTCGATCATTCCCCAGAGCAGTGCGCTGGCCAGCACCAGGGAGCGCTGGGCGATCGGGCCGCGCATGGTGTTCTCCTTGCGGGTAAGGTCATTTCGCGTGGATAAGGGGCGTGGCCAGGGCTCAAAACTCGTCGAGTTGCCAGACCAGCACCCAGGGTTCGTCGAACAGGCGGTCAAGTTCTCCGAACAACCGGTCGATCAGGAATCTCATGGCGGTCACCTTGGTTGGAGCGATGTCGGAACAGCCTACGCAGTCGATGTTTCAACCCGATTGCGCGGAAATGACAAATTGCACCATGGCATTCGCAACCGCGCTCGGGAGGCACCTCCGACATACTCCTGCGTTATGCTGTCGGTGAAATACATCCGGTTTGAATCAGGGCTGTGGCGATGACGTGGAACGATATTGACGAGCTCGACGAACTGGAACAAATCGTTGCTGGTGGCGCCCCGGGAATCGAGGTACGTACCTTGCGCGAAGTCGATTGCGGTTCGCGGCGACTGCCGATCCATGCCATATCCATTGGAAATCGTGATCCAGCCGTACCGGCGATCGGCATATTCGGCGGCGTGCATGGCCTGGAGCGGATCGGTGTCCAGGTGGTGCTGGCCTACCTGCAAAGCATCGTCGGAAGGCTGCGCTGGGATACCACGCTGCTTCACCAGCTCGATCGGCTGCGGCTGGTGTTCGTTCCCGCGCTCAATCCCGGCGGCATGTTGCGGCGCACGCGGGCCAATCCGAAGGGTGTGGACCTGATGCGCAACGCGCCGCTGGAGGCGAAGGAAAAGACGCCGTTGTTGATCGGCGGGCATCGCCTGGGGCCGCGCCTGCCCTGGTACCGGGGGCCCGGCGGGGCCGCCCTGGAGGACGAAGCCGACGCCCTGTGCCGCGTGGTCGACGACGAACTGCTCAGCCACCGGTTCAGCATGGCCGTCGATTGCCATTCCGGCTTCGGCCTCAGCGATCGAATCTGGTTTCCCTATGCGCACACGGTGCAGCCGATACCGCATCTGGCGGAAATGCATGCCTTGCTGGAGATTCTGGATCAGAGCCACAGTCACCATCGTTACGTGTTCGAGCCACAGAGTCGGCAGTACCTTGCGCACGGTGACCTGTGGGACTACCTTTACTTGCGTTCGCTGGAGAACGCCGAAAGGCTGTTCCTGCCATTGACACTGGAAATGGGATCCTGGCTGTGGGTCAAGAAAAATCCGCGGCAACTGTTTTCCCGGCTCGGCATGTTCAATCCGCAAATCGAACACCGTCGCCAGCGCGTGCTGCGGCGGCATCTGGCGTGGCTGGAATTCATGACCCGCGCTGCCAGCGGCAGCGCACTCTGGCTGCCCGCTGGCGAGGCGCGTGAAAGGCATCGCGCGGCCGCCATGCAGCGCTGGTATGGCGGGCGGGCGGCGTGAAGCCCGGGCAGCCCTGGATTCTGCTTCGCGGCCTGACCCGCGAAGCGCGACACTGGGGCGACTTTCCGCGCCGCCTGGGCGAAGCCTTCGCCGGCGCTCCGGTGATCTCTCTGGATCTGCCGGGCAACGGCAAGCTCAATGCGCGGCCGAGTCCCGCCAGCGTCGAAGACATGGCGGACTTCTGCCATGCCGAAGTTGCGCGGCAGCGGATTGCAGGACCCTGCCGGGTGCTGGCGATGTCGCTGGGCGCGATGGTCGCCGTTTCCTGGGCGCAACGCCACCCGCAAGACCTGACGGCGGCAGTGCTGATCAATACCAGCCTGCAGCCGTTCAGCCCGTTTTTCCAGCGGCTGCGTCCGGCCAATTACGCACGCCTTTTGCGTCTGTTCGCCCTGCCCGTCAGCGCGCGCGAGGTGGAGGCGGAGATTCTGCGCATGACCACGCGCCTTGTCGCCGATCCTGATGTCGTGATCGCGCAATGGCTGCAATGGCGACGCGAAAATCCGGTATCGCGGCAGAATGCCCTGCGCCAATTGATGGCAGCGGTACGCTACCGCGCCCCATCGGCGCCTCCGCTGGAGCGCCTGTTGTTGCTAACCAGCGAGCGCGATGCGCTGGTTCATGCAAGTTGTACGCTGCGACTTGCGCGGCAATGGGGCGCACCGGTCGCAGTGCATCCGAGAGCCGGACACGATCTCGTACTTGACGATGCGGCCTGGGTGCTGGCGCATCTGCGGCGCTGGTTAGAGGGCGCCCGATCCTGATTCGGATCAGGCGCCGGCCAAATGGAAAAAAGCCGCCCGAAGGCGGCTGCAAGGGAGGCAATGCCCTCTTTCTGGTTCGGTACTCGTCTTTAGAACGAGTGATAGACGGTCAGCGCAATCTGGGAGACGTCCGCACCCGGGGTGGCCGCAGTGCTCGTGCCGCCACCGAACAGGTTGTAGGTTGCACCTGCTTCGTTGGTCAGCTTGCTGTAGTTGATGCCGACGTTGGTGCGCTTCGACAGTGCGTGGCCGAATGCCAGCGTGAAGGCCTTCGCATCCGAACTGGCGACACCGGTGGTATCGCCTGCGCTGAGGTAGGTAAAGTTGACCCGGTTGGCACCGAAATCGTAGGAGATCGGCAACAGCCAGGCCGTGCGCGAGCGGTCGCCGGTGGTGAGACCCAGCTTGGATTTGTTCCAGGCGATTCCCACCTTGAGGCCCATCGGAAAACTGTAGCCGAATTGCAGCGTATCGCCACGCTGGTCGCCCACCGCCGCGGTCTTGCCGCCTTCGACCGTGGCGTTCCAATAGCTGTAGCCAGCCTTGATCGGGCCATTGGCATAGTTCAGTGCAAGGTTGGTAGCGCCACCCTTGCCCGGATCGGCTGCGCCGGCCGCACGCACGCCGGATCCCTCGGCGCCGGCGAATGCGGTCGAGCCGGCAACCCGCAGCGTTAACCCAGACATGTTCGGGCTGTCATACCAGACGCTGTTTGCCGTGCGGCTGGCGAGGGCGATGACGGTGCCATTGACCTGGGATAGCGGGCCATTGCCGAGGAAGTTCTGGTTGGTGAAGGCCAGGTAGGACTCCAACGCCGTGCCGTAGTGCAGATCCTGGCGGCCTACGGCCAGCGAGCCCCAATTGCCGCCCAGCGTGAGGTTGGTATTGCCTCCGGCGCTGAAGGCGCCGAGATCCGGCGAGAAGCGGTTCTCGATCTGGAACGAAGCGTAGCCACCGCCGCCGAGGTCTTCCTTGCCTCGGATGAACAAGCGGGAGGATTCGTCGGTGACATGGTTTTCGGCGGAAGCCGCAAAGGCCGCGCCGACATTGCTGAGTTTGTATTGGTTGACGCTCATCCGGACCTGGCCGGAAATCGTGACGTTCGACTGGGCGTATGCCCCACCGGAGATCACGCCGGCAATCGCCAGTGCGAGTAGTTTTTTTTGCATTTGTTTATTGCTCCAAAAAAATGGACTGGTTTGAATCGCCGCAATGACTCCACGTGGTCGGTCACTGCACGCGGCACCGCCCGCATGCGGGAAGTGATCGAAAGTCTAGGGAGCCAATGTGACGAGCCTGTTGCGTTTGTGTGACGTTGCCCCTCCGCGAGGGCACCGGGCCGGATTTGCCGTCTCGCCGGCCACCGAAGGAAGTCCCCGCGAGGCGCCGACTTTCAGGAGCGCCGCCGACCCCGGCGATCAGACCAGGCGCGGCAGCGTCAGGTCGCGGACCCTCTTGAGTTTCTCTGGAATGTCGTCAAGCAGCGCCGCGTGCCGTTGCCCGTGCCAGCCGCCGACCAGCGTCACCGCCTCACGCAATTGCGTGTCGCGGCCGGCGCAAACCATCAGCAGCGTGCCGGCGCTGGCCAGGTCGTTGAGTTGGCCCAGTTCGTCCTGCAACGCGGCAAGGCGCTTGATCGCCGTGGCGCCGGACTTGCCCGGGATCATGGTGTCGAAAAACTCGATGGCATAGCGCAGGCGCTTGATGGCGATCCGCAGCGCGTGCAGTGACGGCGGGCTTTCCGCGCGCGCGGCCGCGGCAAGCCGATGGATCGCGCCGAGCAGGCGGCGCAGGCGGCGGTCGGCAAACTGGAGCAGCGAGGGTCCGTCGGCTTCCCCGCCGGGCGGCTCGATGAAGGGCGCCTGCTGCAGCAGCCTGGATGCCGTAAGCAGGAACTGCCCATAGGCCGGTCGGCGCAGCACCCGGCGGATCTCGGCGCGGGCGGCATACAGGCGGTTGGTGATCGCGCCGGCGAGGTCGGCCAGGCGCGGCTCGTCGGGCAGGGCGACGGCGACCGGCGCGACGATCTCACCCATCAGCACGTCGAGGTCGCGAGCCTGCCCCAGTGCCGACATCAGTTCCCGCATCGGCAGCACCAGCTGCTCGGCAAAGCCCTCCGGCAGCACCGGGCGGAACATGCGCAGCGCCGCGCGCAAGCGGCGCATGGCGACACGCATCTGGTGCACGTACTCGGGATCGTCGAGGTGCGCCGCGCCGTCGTGGTTCAGCTGGAGGTGGGTCAGGCAATCCAGCCCGATCAGGCGAAAGGCGGCCAGCGGCGTATCGGCGGCATCGATCGCGACATCGCCTGCTTTCACCGGTGCGGGCAGGGTGCCGCGAAACAGGCGGTAGCCGCGCTCTGCCTTCGATAGCAGCAGCGGCGGCAGGGCTTCGCGTTGCGCCAGCTGCAGGGCGATCTGGTAGAGGCTGTCGATGCTGCCGGTGACCAGTTGCAGTTCCACTTCGGAGATCGTTTCACGACGGCCGTTGGAGGCGATCCAGCCGCGGTCGAGCTTGACCTGAATGCGGGTGTTCGGTGTCGGGTCCAGTTCCCAGACGGTTCGGCGCAGGTTGGTCTCGAACACGGCACCGAGGCGGCCGCCGATCTTGTCGCGTTGCAGCCATTCGCGCAGATCGACATCGTTGATGTGCGCAAAATCGAAATGATTGAGATAGGGCGCCTGCCACTCCGGCCGCATCGTCAGCCCTCCTGCGGACTGGTCCTGGCGCCTCACCATCTGTTGCCAGGATGTTCCCTGCTTGCGCAGGCGCAGCAGGACGCCGGCACGGCGCAGCGCCAGGCGGCCGGTGTCGTAATAGATGCTGACGAGCGACTGCTGCGTGCGGGTCGTAGCGGAGGCGAGGCAAGGTTGCCTGAGCAGCCCGGCATGGCGTTCCTCGGCGACCGCCAGTTTGAGGACGACTTGCTGGTTCATCGGGTGGGTATCGACAGAGTGGGTCCCAAGTGTAGCTACTGGGATCGGCGGCAGTATTACGATTTCGTTGCAAGTTCTTTACAGCCGAGGGCCATGTCGGGCAATGGATCAATAGTCGGCGCTGACGGAACGGCGATCGGCTGCCAGGCGCGCACCAGTTCCAGCCGTCCATCGTGATGTTCGACGATGGCAGTGCAGCTGTCTACCCAGTCGCCGCAATTGACATACACCACGCCATCCACGGCGCGTATCGCCGCGCTGTGGATGTGGCCGCAGATCACGCCGTCCAGTCCGCGTTCGCGCACGGCCCGGATCAGCGAGTCCTCGAAATCGAAAACGAAGGACACCGCACGCTTGACCCGGTTCTTGGCATAGCCCGCCAGCGACCAGTAGCCCGGGCGGCGCAGCAGGCGGCGCAGGCGGGAGAGCGTGGCATTGAGCCGTACCAGCAGGTTGTAGCCGATGTCGCCGACGACCGCCAGCCAGCGGTGGTAGCGCGTCACCTGGTCGTACTCGTCGCCATGCAGCAGCAGGTAGCGGCGGCCGTCGGCGGCGATATGGACATGTTCGCGTTTGACGACGATGTCGCCGAAGGAAAGCCCGTCGTATTCGCGCATGGCTTCGTCGTGGTTGCCGGGAATCAGCATGACCTGCTCGCCGTGGCGCGCTCGGCGCAGGATCTTCTGCACCACGGTGTTCTGCGCCTGGGTCCAGTGTATGGATCGATTCATGGACCAGAAATCGATGATGTCGCCGACCAGGAACAGGTTCTCGCTTTCGTAGTCGCGCAGGAAATCAAGCAGGCGGTCGGCCTGGCAGCCGCGGGTGCCGAGGTGGACATCGGAAATGAATATGGAACGGACCTTCATCGGCCGGCGAACACTTGTAGCGCGGAGTCGCCATCCACCGGCTGCGCCGCGCCGGCGATCGCCTCGCGCAAGGCGGCTTCGAGCTGGTCGTGGATGCTGTCCCAGTCGAGCATGGCGACGCTGTAGGGGGCGGCGCTGGCGGCGCGGCGCCGGGCGCCGGGGCGGGTCACCAGATCGAGGGCGGCGCGCTCGAACTGGTCGCCGGCGCCGGGTTCGGCCAGCATGCCGTTGCTGCCGTGACGGACCAGTTCGGCGGCGGCGGCCATGCGGTAGGCGACCACCGGCAGGCCGCTGGCCAGGGCTTCGAGCGTGACGTTGCCGTAGGTGTCCGTCATGCTGGGAAAGAGGAACAGGTCGGCCGAGGCATAGTGGCGGGCGAGGTCCTCACCGTGGCGCATGCCGGCAAAGATGTGCTGTGGATGCTCCGCCTGCAGCCGTGCCCGCGCCGGTCCGTCGCCGACGAACAACAGGCGTGCGCCAGGGGCGTGGCGGCGGATCGCCGCGAAGGTGCTGAGCACCAGTGACAGGTTCTTTTCCGGAGCCAGGCGACCGACATAAGCCACGACCAGGTCGTTTTCGGTGACGTTCCAGACGGCGCGCAGGCCCGGATTGCGCCGGGAAGGATTGAACAAGTTGGTATCGACGCCGCGGGCGACCACGCGCAGATTGCGGTAACCCTTCTGCTCCAGTTCCCCACCGAGCTGGCGTGAAGGCACCAGGGTGAATCGGCTGCGGTTGTGGAGGCGGCGCAAATGGAAGGCGACCAGGCCTTCCAGCCAGGCGAAGCCATAGTGCCTGCTGTAGCTGTGGAAATTGGTGTGGAACTCCGACACCACGGGGATGCCCAGTTCGCGCGCGGCACTCACCGCCGACGCGCCGAGCGGGCCTTCGGTCACGACCTGGACCACATCGGGCCGTTCCGCGCTCCATTGGCGCAGCAACAATCTCCGTGCCGGCAAACCGAAGCGCAGCCCGGCATAGCCGGGAATCGGCAAGCCGCGGACCAGCGTGGTCGGCGGCCGGGCGCTGGTTGCCGGCGTTTGTTCGCCGGCCTGGCGGGGTCTTGTCAGGCTGACGCGATGTCCGCGTGCCAGCAATCCGCGCACCATGCGCCCGATGGTCATGGCGACGCCGTTGATTTCCGGCGGGAAGGTTTCCGTGACGACCGCGACATGCAGTGGAGTATTCATGCTCAGCCCAGCAATACCAGCGACCAGGTCACCAGCACATTGATCAGCGCTATCAGTACTGCCGCGCTGCCGATGTCCTTGGCGCGCTCGGACAACCGATGCCGATCCAGGGAAATGCGGTCGATGGCCGCTTCGATCGCCGAATTCAGCAGTTCGACGATCAGCACCAGCATCACGCTGGCAACCATCAGGGCCCGCGCCACGCTGGGCAGGGGCAGCAGCAGGGCGATGGGAATCAGGACAGCGGCGAGCAGGCATTCCTGGCGGAAGGCGTCCTCGTTCTTGAAAGCGGCACGCAGGCCGGCGAGGGAGTAATTGAAGGCATTCCAGATTCGGCGCAAGCCGGTTTGACCCTTGAACGGGCTTTCCTTTGCCAGGGGCTCGCTGTTCATTGCGCGACTGCCTGCTGCCTGGCGGCGTAGATGGGCGGTGGCGCGCGCAGCAGCGACCGATACAGCGCCGCCAGACGCGCTCCCTGAGCATCGGCATCCCATTCGCGGGCAAAGGCGATGGCGTCGCGGGACATTGCGGCAAGCCTGTCCGGGCGCTCGAACAGGCTTAGCAACTGCCCTGCAAACGCTGCCACGGTATCCGCCGCGGCGATCGCGCCACGCCGTGGCGCGACGATGCCGGCCACACCCAGCGCCGGGATCGCCAGTACCGGCAGCCCGACCGCCATGGCTTCGAGCAGCACCAGCCCTTGCGTTTCCGTATGCGAGGCAAAAGTGAACACGTCGGCCGCGGCATAACAGTCTCGCAAACCGCTGGCACGCGGCAGGTAGCCGACAAAGCGGACGTGGTCTTCGATGCGCAATTCCGCAGCCTGGCGACGCAAGGCAGGGAGGGCCGGCCCTTCGCCGGCAATGACCAGCATCAACCGCGGTTGCAGTTTGCACGCCAGCGCCGTCACCCGAAGCAGGAAGCCGATGTTCTTCTCGAAGGCGGCGCGGCCGACGAACAGGGCCAGTTTGCGGGTGGTGGCGATCCCCCACTGCCGGCGAAAGCGTTCGCCATTGCCGCGCACGAACTGGCTTTCGGGCATGCCGGTGGGGATCACGTGCAGCGGGCTGCGGATGCCGTAGCCGCGCAGCGTCTCGGCCATCGCCGGCGAGGGCACGACGACGGCGTCGAGCGCATTGCATTGCTGGCGGGCCAGGGCGCGCGCGGCGAAGCGCAAGGCAGCCTTCGGCAGGAAGCGGATGTAATGGAACAGGTATTCCTCGAAATGCGTGTGGTAAGTCGCAAGGCAGGGAATGCCCAGCCTGCGGGCCAGCCGCAGCCCCGCATAGTGGGCTGCGAACGGCGTCTGCACATGCACCAGGTCGATGTCGCGAAAGTCGGAGTCCCACGGGGACTTTCTTCGGTCGCTGGCGAGCCGGCGATCGAGCTCGGCCAGGGGCTTCCAGCGCATCAGCCGATCTTCCGGATCGAGCGGAACGGCGCGCGAGGGCAGGCGCATGATGTCGGCGGGCAACGCATTGGTGGAGGCGTCTGCGGCGGTCGCGCTGTCGGGATACTCCGGGGCGACCAGGGTGACGCGGACGCCCTGTGCCGAGAGCGCCGAGCAGAAGGTTTCGATGGAAGTCGAAACGCCATTGATGCGCGGATGGAAGACATCGGTCAGCATCAGTACATGCAGCCGGTGTCCCTGGAACGGGGTCAGGTCGTTGGCGGCTAGGCGACTGGCATCGCTCTGCGCGACCAATGCCCGGCTCACGGAACGAGCGCCGCGCTCGGCTTGACGAAGTGGCGCAGGTAGCGCGGATTCATGCGCGACATGGGCAGCAGCAGCAAAAGGTCGGCGGTATTGAAGTCCGGATCCCAGGCGGGTTCACCGCAGACCCAGGCGCCAACGCGCAGGTAGCCCTTGATCAGGGGCGGGACCATCGCCGTGCGTCCGTCGGCGAGACGTTCGAAGGGCAGCCCATGCTGAGGGAATACACGGTATTCGGCCGGCGCCATGTGTTCCTGTGCGAGCTGGCTGAACAGGTTGGCGGCATTGTGTCCGCCATCGGCCATGCCGATCGATGCGCAACCGATCAGGTAGTCGTAGTTGTTGCGCACCATGTAGTCGGCGAGTCCGGCCCAGAGCAGGGTGATGACGGCGCCGCTGCGATGGTCGGGATGGATGCAGGAGCGGCCGACTTCCACCATGCGCCCGCGCAGGTTCTGCAGCCGGTTGATGTAGAACTCGTTTTCCGAGTAGTAGTTGCCGACGCGGCGCGCGGCGGCCGGTGACAGGATGCGGTAGGTGCCGACCACTCGATCTCCGTCGTTTTCGCGCACGATCAGGTGTTCGCAGAAGGCGTCATAGAGGTCGATGTCGTGGTTCGGGATGCGGGTCTGCACGCGGGCACCGAGTTCCTCGACGAACACCTTGTAGCGCAGGCGCTGCGCCTCGCGGACTTCCTCCTCGCTGCGCGCCAGCGTCAGGCTGTAGCCGATCTTTTCCCGGGCGGCGGTGTTTTCGTTCAGGCGTTCTTGCATGGCGTTCTCCTTTGCTCTCTTGGGTTCGCCTGAATTTTCAAGAGCCTGCGTTACTGCCTGATTTCCACTTCGTTACGGAGAGGTTGCCGAGGGGCTTGAAACGGCTTTGCCCCTCTGTTTCGCGGATCGGGCAGATGTGCCAGCGTGCGGACGATCGCCTGGTGGGCATGGTGCGCTAGATGGCGGCGGTTGGGCAGCGGTGGCCGGAAACTGGCGGCGCAGTGCACCCGGGCGACGAGGCCGCGGGTGCGCAGAATGGCGCCCAGGCAATCGATCAGCGTGACATCGTCGATGTAGGCGGGGGCTTCGGAGCGAACCCCACTCGAATCGTGGTAACTCAGCGCCAGGGCGTATACCGGCACGGCGGCGTCGATCGCAGCCTGGAATAGCGCGCCGTGAAACGGGAGGACGCGATCGCCCGCCGTCGTGGTGCCCTCGGGGAAGATCGCCAGCCGCTGGCCCTTGCCTAGGGCGGCGAGCAGGTGCTCGCGGGCTTGCTGGGCGGCCTGGCGGTTGCCGCGTTCAATGAACACCGTGCCGTTGCGCCGGGCCAGCCAGCCGATCAGGGGCCAGCGCGCGACATCGCCCTTTGCGACGAAGGCGGATGGAAGCAGGGCGTTGATCAGGAATATGTCAACGAAGGAAATGTGGTTCGCGACCAGCAGGCCACCCTCCAGGCCGGCGGCAATGTCTGCGGCGACTTCGATGCGGATGCCCAGCACCCCCAGCAGGCCTTGCGACCAGCGCCTTCGCAGCCGCTGTCGGCGGCTGGCGCCGGCCAGCGGAAAGAGCAGGGCCACTTGCAGGGCGCCATAGAGGAGATGTAGCCCTACCAGCAACAGGCCCAGGCTGGCTGGCAATCGAAAAGTCGGCATGGATCAAGCTTGGCGGTTCATCGTTACAGGGGGATGACCATGGCCCCTGCTCGGGTTGGTCGATTTCGCCAGCTTTCACGGCTCTGTAACATTCGCTGCCTAGACTTCGGGCTTCTTATATCGCACCGCACAAAGGAGTCTGTATATGAAATCCCTGAAAATTGCCGCCGTCGTCGCCGGTGTGTTCGCCGCCACGGCTGTTCATGCACAGGCGCTGGTCAAGATCGACGGCTCCTCGACCGTGTTTCCCGTAACCGAGGCGGTTGCCGAGGACTTCCAGAAAGCCAAGAAGGGTTCCGTTCGCGTGACCGTAGGCATCTCGGGCACGGGCGGCGGCTTCAAGAAGTTCTGCCGCGGCGAGACCGACATCTCGAACGCCTCCCGTCCGATCCTGAAGAAGGAAATGGAGGAGTGCGCCAAGGCCGGCATCAAGTATGTCGAACTGCCGGTGGCCTTCGACGCCCTGACCGTGGTGGTGAATCCGAAGAACACCTTCATCAATCAGTTGACCGTGGCCGAGCTGAAGAAGATGTGGGAACCCGCCGCCCAAGGCAAGGTCATGAAGTGGAAGGATGTCAATCCGGCCTGGCCCGATGCGCCGCTCAAGCTGTTCGGACCGGGGGCCGATTCGGGCACCTTCGACTACTTCACCGAGGCCGTCAATGGAAAATCCAAGTCCAGCCGCGGCGATTTCACCGCCTCGGAAGACGACAACGTGCTGGTGCAGGGCGTCTCGCGCGACAACAACGCGCTGGGCTTCTTCGGCTTCGCCTACTACGACGAGAACAAGGGCAAGCTGAAGGCGGTGCAGATCGTCAACCCCAAGGGCAAGGCCGTGACGCCGTCGATCGATGCCGTGATGGCGGGCGAGTACGAGCCGCTGGCGCGCCCGATCTTCATTTATGTCAGTGCCAAGTCGATGGACAAGCCGGAGGTCAAGGACTTCGTCGAGTACTACCTCAAGGAAGGCGGCAAGCTGGCCAAGGAAGTCAAGTACGTGCCGCTGGGAGCCGCCGATTACAAGCATGCGCAGGATAATTTCCGCAAGAAGAAGACCGGCACGGCTTTCGGTGGTGAGGCCGAAGTCGGCGTAAAGGTCGCCGACCTGCTGAAGCGTGATCCGAAAGAGTAAGAGTCCGTGATCGTCAGATCGGACGCCGGTTTTTTCCCCGCGTCCGTTCTGGTCGTATCGCGTTTCTACAATGCCGCAATGCTCCGAATCCAATAGTTCCGGAATCCTGCAATGACCGCCAGCGCATCCCATCCGTCCCAACCGCTGCCGCTTGGCAGTGGTATCAGCGACCGGCTGAGCAAGAAGGCGTCGCGCCACGTCAAGGAACGCATCATCGAGGGCTTGCTGTTCAGTGCGGCGGCATTCTCGGTCTTCGTCACGATCGCCATCGTCTACGTGCTGGTCAAGGAATCCTGGGTGTTCTTCGAGACCGTTCCGCTGTCCGATTTCCTGTTCGATACGCAATGGACACCGCTGTTCGACGACGCCCACTACGGCATCATGGTGCTGCTGTCGGGCACCTTGACCAGCTCCGCGGTGGCCCTGCTGGTGGCGATACCGCTAGGCACCATCATCGCGATCTACCTCTCGGAGTTCGCCGGCTTCAAGGTGCGCGAGATCGCCAAGCCTTTCCTTGAGCTGCTGGGTGGCGTGCCGACCATCGTCTACGGCTACTTCGCGCTGACCTTCCTGACGCCGATCCTGCAGACAATCTATCCCGACCTGCCGGGCTTCAACCTGCTGTCGGCGGGCCTGGTGATGGGCATCATGATCATTCCCTACGTCGCCTCGCTCTCGGAAGACGCCATGCGCGCGGTGCCCATGTCGCTGCGCGAAGGGTCCTACGCGATGGGTGCGACGCGCCTGCAGACGGCGCTGTGGGTGGTGACCCCGGCGGCGACCTCGGGTATCGCCTCGGCCTACATCCTCGGCATCTCGCGCGCGGTGGGCGAGACCATGATCCTCGCCGTGGCGGCCGGCATGCAGCCCAACCTGACTTTCAACCCGACCGAGCCGGGCGCCACCATCACGTCCTATATCGTGCAGGTGGCACTGGGCGACCTGCCGCACGGCTCGATCGGCTACCAGACCATCTTTGCGGCCGGCCTCACGCTGCTGCTGATGACCCTGTTCTTCAACCTGCTCGGCTACTGGCTGCGCAAGCGCTTCCGCGAGGTCTATTGAAATGCTGAAAGCCGCCGACCTCGACGCCATTCGCGCCATCATCACCCGCGCCAAGCGCTGGGACCTGTTCTTCTCCATGCTCGGCATCCTCTCGCTGATGGTGGGGGTGCTGACCTTCACCGTGCTCTTCGTCGACATGGCGATACAGGGCGTGCCGCGTCTGAGCTACGAGTTCTTCACCTCGTTTCCCTCGCGCCGCGCGGAAAATGCCGGCATCCTCTCGGCCTGGGTCGGCACCATCCTGGTGATGCTGGTGACGGCCTTGTCCGCCGTGCCGCTGGGAGTCGCCGCCGGTGTCTACCTCGAGGAATACGCGCCGAAGAACTGGGTCACCGACATCATCGAGATCAACATCAGCAACCTGGCCGGCATTCCGTCAATCGTCTATGGCCTGCTGGCGCTGGGCTTGTTCGTTTATTACTTCGGTTTCGGCCAGAGCATCCTTTCCGCCGGCCTGACGCTGGCGCTGCTGATCCTGCCGGTGATTATCGTCGCCACGCGCGAATCCATCCGCGCCATCCCGCAGTCGATCCACGAAGGCTCCTACGCCTGCGGCGCGACCACCTGGCAGACGGTCAGCGACCACATCCTGCCGTATTCGAGCGCCGGCATCCTCACCGGGGTGATCATCGGCATGGCACGCGCCATCGGCGAGACGGCGCCCATCATCACCATCGGTGCCCTGACCTTCATCGCCTTCCTGCCCACCGCGCCCTTTGCCGGCGATCCGCCGGCCGGCCTGTTCGACTGGATCCTGGCGCCCTTTACCGTGATGCCGATCCAGATGTTCAATTGGACTTCGCGTCCCGAGGCGGCCTTCACCGTCAACGCCGCGGCAGCGGGCTTCGTCCTGGTTTTCATGACCCTGGCCATGAACGGCCTGGCCATCTACCTGCGCTATCAACTGCGCAAAAACATCAAGTGGTGAACGATATGCAAGTTCCAAGCGTCATGGAGGCAGGTGTCGAGGGCACCCTGCTCAAGGCGGAAGTGCGCGACCTCGACTTTTTCTACGGCGCCTTTCATGCCCTGAAGCGCGTATCGATGCCGATCTACGACCACAAGGTAACGGCGCTGATCGGCCCCTCGGGCTGCGGCAAGTCCACGCTGCTGCGCTGCTTCAACCGCATGCACGATCTTTATCCCGGCAATCGCTATGCCGGCGGTGGCATCGTGCTCCACCCGGACGATACCAACCTGCTGGCGCCCGGGGTCGATCCGATCGAAGTGCGCATGCGCATCAGCATGGTGTTCCAGAAGCCGAACCCCTTTCCCAAGTCGATCTACGAGAACGTCGCCTACAGTCTGCGTGTGCGCGGCATGACGAACAAGAGCGAACTCGACGACCGCGTCGAATCGGCGCTGAAGGGCGCCGCCCTGTGGGGCGAGGTCAGCAACCGCCTCAAGGAACTCGGCGCCAACCTCTCCGGCGGACAGCAGCAGCGCCTGTGCATCGCCCGCGCCCTGGCGTCCGATCCTGAAATCATCCTGTTCGACGAACCGACCTCGGCGCTCGATCCGATCGCGACGGCGAGCATCGAGGAGTTGATCACCGAGTTGAAGGAGAAGGTCACCATCCTGATCGTCACGCACAACATGCAGCAGGCGGCGCGGATTTCCGATTTCACCGGCTACATGTACCTGGGCGAGATGGTCGAGTTCGGCGTTACCGATCAGGTCTTCATCAAGCCGCAGAAGAAGGCGACGGAAGACTACATCACGGGAAGGTTCGGTTAGTCCGATCAAGAGTCGGCGCCGGTACTACGGCGCACGACAGGCCGGAACAGGCGCCGGCACCACTGGCGGCGGCAACGGTGTCGCGGGTGACAGCGATTCGAGAAAGGCCACCAGGTCAGCATTTTCCGCTTCGCTGAGATTGAGCGGCCTGAGGATGCGTTCGCCGTCGGCGTGAAGGCGGTCTTCATCTAGGTCGGAATAGTGCCGCACCACGTCGCGCAAGGTGGCGAGGCTGCCGTTGTGCATGTAGGGCGCGGTGAGCGTGAGATTGCGCAAGGTCGGCACCTTGAATTCGCCGAAGTTGCGATGTTCCGGCCTCACGAACTTAGTTCCCGTCGTGTTGCCACCTGTGGCGTCGTCGTTATAGGCGCCGAGCAGGTTCCAGGGGTTGGCCAGCAGGCGCTTGATGCCGCCCTGGCGACCGGGATCGACTCCCGCGGGCTTGATGAAGAAGGGCACGCCGATGTCACCGAACTCGCCGTTGGTGAAGTTCGGGCCGGCGTGGCAGGTCGCGCATTGGCCACGGCCGAGGAAGATTTTCAGGCCGCGACGCGCCGCCGCAGGGTAAGCCGCCGCAGCCGCGACATCCTTGCGTTCGAGCGCATCGCGAAAGTGATCGAAGGGTGCGGGTGGCGAAAGCAGGGTTTCCTGCCAACTGGCAATGGCCTTGGCGACATTGACCAGCAGGTCGGAATCGCCGGCGGTCGGCGCCTTGCCAAAGGCTTGCCGGTAGTGGCAGGCCAGTGCGGCCGAGCCGCGCAACACATGTGCGGTACGTCCGGCGCTGCCGCCCATTTCGCCCTGGTCGAGGATGGGACGCAGGCTGGCCGACCACAAGTTGTCGTGGCCACCGTCCCAGCCGAACCAGCGCTGTTGGCGCACGTCGAACAGGCCGGGCGTGTTGCGCACGCCATCGGTCAATCCGCGCGCCGTGGCGCGTCCGTCCTGGAAGCCGCGAGCCGGGTCATGGCAGGTGGCGCAGGCGACGCGACCGTTCGCCGACAGGCGCGGCTCGAAGAACAAGCGGTAGCCAAGATGGACCGCCGCCGGGTTGGCGGAAACCCGGTTGCCCGGGTCGCGCATCCATGCTGTCGGCCACGGGCCGTGTGAAGCAATGCGCTCGAGTTCGCTGGCGCTGAATCGGTCGGGCTCTGCGGCGGCGGCAGGCGCCAGCAGGAACAGCAGCGTCGCGAGAACGCGCCGGCCGCGGTGGTGCTCAGTCCGCCTGAACGCCATGGGTGAGTCGGGTGATTTCTTTGCCGGCCTGCACTTCGAAGGCGAGTTGCCACTCGCCCGCCATGTGGAACATCATGCCATCGACGCGAAAGCGCCCGTTGCCCAGCGGCTTGATCGTCGGTCGATAGTTCATGCCGTGCTTGTGCGCGGGCATGTCGGCATCCGCCTTTGCCAGTTGCGCGCCCGAGACACCGCCCCTGTCGCACAACTGGACATCCAGCGAGAAATGCCTGGCCATGGGGATCCGGCCGCTTTTCAGGGCACCGTCCGGAAGCAGAACCCGCCAGGCGAGGACCACATCGCCCCGGGTGATCGTCGTGCCGTCGGCTGCAGCGGGCGGGCAGGCCGCATTCGCCGAGGTGGTGCTTGCTCCCAGTGCCGCCGCGAACAAGGCGCGGCGCAGGAAATTGCCGTAGCGCCGGCGCCGACTTTCAATCTGTGCCGAAACCGGGTTCATTTCGTCGCCATCATCGAGGCGAACAGATTTTCGCCATTGCGCCAGCCGATGCGTTCTGCGACGTCCTTGGGCAGGTCGGCCAACCATGCGCGCGACCAGTCGGCGTGCTCGGCGATGTAGTACCAGCGCTCCGGTGTGAAAGTGTCGGTGCCGACCAGGAAACGGTCGGGAAATTCGATGAAGGCCTCGCGCCAGGCGGGATCGATCTTGCCGCCGGTGGCGTGGTCGTTGCGGAAGGCCAGGTCGGCATGCAGCTTGCGGTGCTTCCTCAGCATCGCGCGCACCGCTTCCGGACGGTCGAAGCCGGAGTGCGCCCAGAGGATGCGCGCTTCGGGATCCTGGACCAGCACGCGCTCGATGGCGTCGCTGTCGCCATGCAGGTGCAGCCACAGCTTGTACTGTTTCGCCAACTGGACCATGCGCCGCACCACCGGCAGGTCGGCGTCCGAGCCATAGACATGGAATTCGCCGATCGCCGCGTAGCGGAACTTGCGCAGGCGGTCTTCGAGGTGGGGGATGACGGTCTCGTCGCGCACCCAGGTCGAAATCTCGCCGCGCTTGCGGTAGGGCCGCAGCGAGGGCACCACCAGGTCCGGCGCTTCGGCATAGAGTTTTTGCGTGCCATCGTCGCTGGAACTGGAGACCATGGCGCGCTTGAGTCCGGCCTTGCGCAATATGGCGATGGCTTCCTTCGGCGGCGTGCGGTCCCAGGCATCGTGGCTGTAATGCACGTGGGCGTCGAATATCGGAAGCTTCGGTTCCGCTGCCGATGCGGCTGGCAACATCGCCAGTGCGCCGGACAGGCCGGCAAGGGCAGCGAGCAGGGTCGCCAGCGGCCGTCGGGCGGCCCCTGCTGTCGGAACGTGTCGGGGAGATTTCATGCGTCCCTCCTGCGGGTGTCGATCCAAGTAATTGAGGTCCAACGTAACCCAGCGCAAGTATCCATCGCCACGCCGCACGCCGTCAATCGGGTCCCGGGTTTCGGGGTGGGGCCTGCGCAGGGCAGGATGCGGCGGCGATTTCCTTCGCCAGCGACCAGGCAACGCGCAGCATTACGTTGAGCAACTCCTGTGCGATGATTTCGCGCAGCGGAACCAGTGGTCGCGGCAGGCGCACCGAGCGGCTCAACGATCGCGTTTCTTCGGCGTACAGGCGGAACAATTCGTAGAGCAGTTGCGCAAATTCGTCGCGCGAGTAGCAGGCCTGCAGAGCGCCACGCAAGCGCAGGCGGCCCGCGCCAGCCGCAAAGACTTTGAGCGCGGCGTCGTGCAGCAGCTTGATGCGCCGGGCGCGGATCGGCACGATCTCGTCGTAGCGAACCACGATCTCGACCGGGAAGTCGCCAACTCGGGCGAGGAACTGACGGTCGATTTCCTTGGTGGCCAGCATCAAGTGCGTCAGGATCGCCTCCTGATCCGACGCGTCGATGTTGCCGGTTTCACCCGCGCGCAGTATGACCAGCGTGTCCTTTTCGACCTCCTTGCCGACGTTGAGCGCCAGCACGGGTTCGAGATGGGGCAGGGCGAGCCGCAATGGCAATGCCGCGCGCAACGCGGCGGTGGTGCGCCGGCTGTAGGTATGGAGCATCCGGCCGTTAAGCCGGGCGAGCGCCTTCGCCCGCTTCACTTCGCGCGTATTCCCGTGGGCGGTTCAGGGACCGGCAGTGGGTTTGACCGCGCGGTGGAAACCCAGCATGCCATGGAACACCGTATCGACCGCCACTTCGACGTAGCCCAGTTCGCGCAACAGGATCGAGAGCTCCTCGGCGGTATAGAAAAGCTCCAGGGCATCGAGGAAATACTGCTTGGCCTTCACCGCGGCCGGGCCGCTGCCAACGATCAGGCCGGTGATGCCGAGGCAACTGCGCAGGTAGGTGTAGTAGAGGTTCTTCACGATCGGATTGCGCGGACGCAGCATGTCCGAATGGTGGAAGTGCCCGCCGGGCTTGAGTACGCGCAAGACCTCGGTGAATACCTCGCGCACGCGCAGGTGGCGCGAGGCGAATTGCAGCGTGACCACGTCGAAGTGGTTGTCGGGGAAGGGCAACACATGCACGTCGCCGATGGTGCTCTTGATCTGGAAACCCTGGGCGGCCGCCCGCTGCTGGCCGACGGTCTGCATGGCGACGCTGCGGTCCATGGCGTGCACGTCGAGCGTCGGTTCGCGCTTGAGCAGGGCTATGCCGATGGCGTTGGTTCCGGCGCATACGTCGAGAACCTTCTGCTGCGGCTTGAGCACGACCAGTTGCATGAAGCGGCGCAGGAAATTGCCGAACTGGCCGAGCGCGGCGATGTTGTTGGCGCGGTCGTAGTAAGGGGCGACGTCGGCAAAGACGTCGTTCAGTTCGTTGCTCCAGACGTCGCCGAGCCTTTTTTCGCGTACCGCTTCGCGCGCGGCCAGTGGGGGAGGTGCCATCGGATTCTTGGTCTTCTTCGGGAATGTGGTGGGTCAGATTCGCAGCAGGAACAATGCGGCCGCAATACCGCCAAGGATTGCGGCGACATAAAGCACCGTCGCGACCAGTGTGTCCGCACGCAGGCCGAAGTCATAGCAGGTACAGCGCAGCCGGTGCGCCGAACTCCAGAGCGACAGGGAAATCACGCCGAACAGGACCAGTTTGCCAACGCCGTTGGCGGCGAAGGCATGCAGCCTTTCGTAGCTCAGGCCGGCCGGCATATGGCCGAGCGCGGCAAGGAAGGTGAGCACCACGATCACCGGGATGCAGAACGCGATGACCGTGCCGCCGGCGGCGAAGGGAAACCAGACGACAGGCTTGTGCGATTTGGTCATGGTCAGAACACTCCGGCAAAGTAAAGCACGACCAGCGATAGCAGAATCCAGACCACGTAATGCGCGCCGGAAATCACGTTGCCAGGCACGAAATTCTCGCCGATCTGCAAGGGCATGGCCTTCTGCGTGGCATTGAACCAGGTCGCGGCGTGATAGACGGCCGCGACCAGGCACAGGAACTGGAACACGATCGAAGCCGGACTGCGCAGTGCCAGCAGGAAGCCTTCCCATGCCGTCTGGCCGGCAGAGAGGCGCTGCAGACCGACCACCAGCAGCACGCAGTAGGCGCCAATGAAGATGCTGGTGATCTCGCGCGACATGTAGCGCAGGTAGCGTGGCTGGCGGAAGAACCAGGAAGTTGGCGGAACTGCTCTGACCAATGGATTGCGGCTCATGGCTTGCCTCCCGGAATCAGGTGTTCGACGATCCAGTCGATCGAGCTGGTGATCTTCATCTGTTGCAGCGCACTGGCCGGATCGACGTGGGCCGGGCAGACTTCGGAACAGGCGCCGACGAAAGTGCATTCCCAGACGCCCTCATGGGTGGCGACGACTTCCTGTCGTTCCTTGCGACCGCCGTCGCGCGAATCCTGGTTGTAGCGGTGGGCCAGGGTCAGCGCCGCCGGACCGATGAAGCTTGGCGTCAGGCCATATTGGGGGCAGGCCGCATAGCACAGCATGCAGTTGATGCACATCGAATACTGGCGGAATTTCATGAGTTGCGCCGGGGTCTGCCTGTACTCTCCCTCGCTGATCGGCTTCATTTCCTTCGGGATGACGTATGGCTTGACACGCTTGAGCTTGTCCATGAAGTCGTCGGGCGCGGTCACCAGGTCGCGTTCGACCGGGAAGTGCGCCAGCGGCTCGACCCGGATCACGCCTTGGTAGTCGCGCAGGAAGGCGTGGCAGGACAGCTTCGGTTCGCCGTTGATCATCATGCCGCAACTGCCGCAGACGGCCATGTGGCAGGACCAGCGGTAGTTGAGCGTCGGGTCGATGTCGGCCTTGACCTTGTTCAAGGCGTCGAGCACCACCCATTCTTCCTGGCACACCACTTCGTAATGCTGGAAGTGGGCTTCGGTGTCGGTGTCGGGGTTGTAGCGCAGGACTTCCAGCTGAACCAGGCGCTCTTTCAGCGGCGTCATTTGTGGTCTCCCGAGTAATCGCGCACTCCGGGCGGCGACTTGGTGATCACCACGTCGAGGTAGTCGACACGGGGAAGGTCCAGCCCCTGGTGATAGACCATCGTGTGGCAGAGGAATTTCCGGTCGTCGCGTTCGACGAAGTCGAGGCGCTGGTGGGCGCCGCGTGACTCCTTGCGCGCCAGCGCGCCGACCGTCACGGCCTCGGCGCAGTCGAGCATGGAACCGAGTTCAAGCAACTGGAACAGGTCGGTATTGAAGACACTGCTCTTGTCCGTGAGCTTGACGCGTCGGTAGCGCTGACGCAGTTCATGGATCTTGCTCACGCCTTCCTGCAGGCCTTCCTCGCTGCGGTAGATGCCGACGTTCTTCTCCATGGTGTCCTGCATCTCCTTGCGCAGACCGGACATCGATTCGCTGCCGTCGGTGCGGGTCATGAGTTCGTCGATGCGCGACTGCGTCTGTTGTGCGTGAGCATTCAGCGCGGCTGCATTCGGTGCCGCCACACCCTGAACGTGCTCGATCGCGGAAAGCGCGGCACGGCGGCCGAACACCAGCAGTTCCACCAGCGAGTTCGACCCGAGGCGATTGGCGCCGTTGAGGCTGACGCAGGCGCACTCGCCGGCGGCGAAGAGACCGGGCAGCGGCGTGGCGGCTTTCGTGTCGGTCGAGATGCCGCCCATCATGTAGTGCACCACGGGGCGGATCGGCACCGCATCCTTGACGATATCGACGCCGAGGTAGCTTTCGGCCAGTTCGCGCACCAGCGGCAGGCGCTCGTTGATCTTCTTCTCGCCGAGGTGGCGCATGTCGAGCAGCACGCATTCGCCCCATTGGGTCGTCACCGTGTTGCCCTTCTGCAGCTCGTGCCAGTAGGCCTGGCTGACGCGGTCGCGCGGCCCCAGTTCCATGGTCTTCAGCTGCGGCTGACCGACCGGGGTTTCAGGGCCCATGCCGTAATCCTGCAGGTAGCGGCGGCCATGCTTGTTCACCAGGATGCCGCCTTCGCCGCGACAGGCTTCGGTCAGCAGGCTGCCGGTGTTGGGTAGCCCGGTCGGATGGTACTGGACGAACTCCATGTCTTTCAGCGGCGCGCCGGCGCGGTAGGCCATGGCCATGCCATCGCCGGTCTTGATCGCGCCATTGGTGGAGAAGGGGAACATGCGGCCGGCGCCACCGCCGGCGATGATCACCGCCCTGGCGTGGATTTGCCACAATTCGGCGCTACGCATTTCGAGCGCGGTGACGCCCTGGCAACGGCCGTCATCGACCAGCAGGTCGAGCGCGTAGAACTCGTCGTGGCGGGTGATCGAGGGGAACTGCAGCGAGGTCTGGAACAGGGTGTGCAGGATGTGGAATCCCGACTTGTCGGCGGCGAACCAGGTGCGTTTCTTTTTCATTCCGCCGAAGGGCCGCACCGCCACCGAGCCGTCCGCATCGCGGTTCCAGGGGCAGCCCCAGTGCTCCAGTTGCAGCAGTTCCTTGGGTGCCTCGTGGATGAAGTATTCGACGCAATCCTGATCGGAAAGCCAGTCGCCGCCGCCCACCGTATCGTCGAAATGCAGGTCGAAACTGTCATCGGGTTTGATCACCCCGGCGGCGCCGCCTTCGGCGGCGCAGGTATGGCTGCGCATCGGGTAGACCTTCGAGATCAGCGCAACTCGAAGTTTTGGATCGCTTTCCGCCAGCGCGATCGCGGCGCGCAAACCGGCACCTCCGGCACCTATGATGGCGACGTCGGTCGATATGGTTTTCATTGAGCCCACCCTGGAGGTATTCGTGGTTGTTGGGTCGAAAGTATCGGCGCTTTGCGGGTGATGCTATTGACTTGTGTCAAACGCGGCTGGCCGGCCCGGCCGGATGTCGGCCAACTTGGCCGCAAACCAACGGCCACGTGGCCGCAGTCTGTCGCGGGTTTTTAGACTTGTCCGGTTCTGTAGCACATGAATTGTCCGCTTTTTCTGTTGGGGGCGGGAAGCGGCGGAGGGCGTAGCCCGCAGCCGGTTTCGGCCCCCAACGGCGCGTCTGGCGGA
>NZ_JAFLDR010000021.1 GCF_017302275.1 Sulfuritalea sp. | reverse complement strand
ATGGCAACCCGATCCGCGCAAGCCGCCCCCCCCTTGCCCACGCCCCCGGCCACCGAGGCGCCTGCCGCGCCGGCCAAGGCGCCCGCCGTCGGCACGGCGGCCGTGGCGATCGTCGAACCGCAGGAACCGCCGCTGGTGGCGGAACGCCCCGCGCTGCCGCCGCTGTATTCCGCCCATGTCGCCTCGGGCGCGCTGCCGGAACCGACGCTGCGCGCCTCTCCCGCCGTGATGCCCTACCTGCGGCAACCGGGCGACGTGCTGCCGACCTTCATCGCCGCGGACCAGATCGCCGGCAGGAACGACGTGGAAGTGGTCGCCGAAGGCAACGTCGAACTGCGCAAGCGCAACTCCGTCCTGCACGGCGACAAGCTGACTTACTGGCAAGGGACGGACGAACTGGAGGCGTCGGGCAACGTGCGCCTTTCGCGCGATGGCGACCGCGTGCAGGGCCCCCGGATGCGCATGAAGATGGATGACAGCACCGGCTTCTTCGAACAACCGGAATACAGCATTCGCCGCATCAAGAACGGCTCGGCGGCCACGCTGTGGACCGGGAACGAAGAGCGCGCCTCGGCCGACCTCACCACCGGACACGGCACTGCCGCCCGCATGGAGTTCGAAGGCGAGGGCAAATACCGCCTGACCGATGCCACCTACAGCACCTGCACCCCGGTTGCCGGCCGCGATCCGGACTGGTTCGCGCGCACCACCGACCTGCGCCTCGACTACGACACCGAGGAGGGCAGCGCGCGCGACGCGACGCTGGTCTTCATGGGCACGCCGATCCTCTATGCACCGTGGATGAGCTTCTCGCTCAACAACGAGCGCAAGAGCGGCCTGCTGACGCCCACCTTCGGTTCCACCAGCAGCGGCGGTGTCGAGTTCACCCAGCCCTTCTACTGGAACATCGCGCAGAACATGGACGCGACGCTTGCGCCGCGCATCATGGCCAAGCGCGGCACGATGTGGAACGGCGAGTATCGCTACCTGCAGCCGAATTACGGCGGCAGTTTCCAGGGTCAGTATTTGCCCAAGGACAAGCTGGCCCACCAGAGCCGCTCATCCTATTCACTCAACCACAACCAGAACTTCGGCAACGGCTTCACCGGCTCGCTGGCGCTCAACCGGGCATCCGACAGTACCTATTTCAGCGACCTGGCCAGCGGGTCGACCGTGATCGCGCAGACCAACCTGCTGCGCCAGGGCACGCTCAGTTATGGTGGCGGCTGGTGGTCCGCCAACCTGCTGGCACAGAGTTACCAGACCTTGCAGGACCCGTCCCTTCCGGCGGTCACCGAGCCGTACCGGCGCCTGCCGCAACTGACCGTGAACGCCAGTCGCGGCGACCTGCCGCTGGGCATGCATTTCGCCTTCAACGGCGAGCACGTCAATTTCCGCAACCCGACACTGGTGCAGGGGCGGCGCCTGACCCTCTATCCCCAGCTATCGCTGCCGCTGCAAACCGAAATATTGAGCCTGACGCCCAAGATCGGCATACATTCCACGCGCTACGTGCTCGATCGCCAGGCGGCCGGCACCCCCGAAAGACTGACCCGCGAATTGCCCATCTTCAGCGTCGATTCGTCGGTCACCTTCGAGCGCGACATCGGCTGGCTGGGTACCGCGCTGACGCAAACGCTCGAGCCGCGCGTCTATTACCTCTATGCACCGGCGCGCGACCAGAGCCTTATCCCGGTTTTCGACAGCGCCCTGACCGACTTCAACTTCGCCCAGATCTTCGGCGAGAACCGCTACGGCGGTGGTGACCGCTTCGGCGATGCCAACCAGGCCACGGCCATGCTGACGTCGCGCCTGATCGATCCCGCCACGGGAGCCGAGATCCTGCGCGCGGCCTTCGGCCAGCGCTTCTATTTCACCACCCAGAAGGTCGGCCTGCCCGGCGAAATCCTGCGCAGCGATCGCCAGACGGACTTCCTCGCCTCGCTGTCCGGCCGCATCCTGCCCAAGACCTATGTCGATACCGGCATCCAGTACAACCCGCGCCTGAACCGCATGGAACGCCTCAACGTCGGCGGGCGTTACCAGCCGGAAACCGGCAAGGTGCTCAACGCCGGCTACCGCTACTCGCGCGACCAGCTCGGCCAGCTGGACCTGTCCGGGCAATGGCCGATGTTCGGCGGATGGCATGCGGTGGGGCGCTTCAATTATTCAACCAAGGACCGGCGCATGATCGAAACCGTGGCCGGCCTCGAGTACGACGGCGGCTGCTGGGTGGGACGCGTCGTCATGCAGCGCCTGGCGACGCTGACGCAGCGCTCCAACACCGCGCTGTTCTTCCAGCTCGAACTGAACGGATTCGCCAAGGTCGGATCCAATCCTCTCGACATCCTGAAACGCAACGTGCCCGGCTACGGCGCGATCAACCAACAAGACCAGGCCGCACCGCTCACCCCACCATGATTTCCCGCTTCCTGCTGTTGTGCCTGCTACTCGTTTCCACCATTGCCCAGGCGCAGGCCCAGGGGCGACGATCCCAACCGCTCGAAGTCGACCGCATCGTCGCCGTGGTCAATGACGAAGCCATCACCGCGTTCGAGCTACGCGCGCGGATGGCCACTGTCGAACGCCAGTTGCGCAGCCAGAACGTGCAGCTGCCGCCGGGCGACATCCTCGAACGGCAACTGCTCGAGCGCATGATCACCGACCGCGTGCAACTGCAGTTCGCCCGCGACACCGGCCTGCGCATCTCCGACATCGAGCTCGACGCGGCGCTGCGCCGCATTGCCGAGGGCAACAAGCTTTCCCTGCAGGACTTCCGTGCCGCGCTGGAACGGGATGGCATCCTGTGGTCCAAGTTCCGCGAGGAGATCCGCGACGAAATCGTGCTGTCGCGGCTGCGCGACCGCGAAGTGGAGAGCCGCATCGTGGTGTCCGACGGCGAGATCGACAACTACCTGGCCAATCCGGAACAGGGCGAAAGCCTCGCCAGCGTCGAGGTGCAGACGGCGCACATCGTGTTGCGGGTACCCGAGCAAGCCTCGCCCGACCAGCTGATGCGGATCGGTGCGCGCGCCCAGGCGGCACTGGACCAGCTCCGCCGCGGAGAGAATTTCGCCAAGGTGGCGGCCAGCTATTCCGACGCACCGGACGGCCTGAGCGGTGGCGACATGGGCGCACGGCCACTCGACCGCCTGCCGGCACTCTATGCCGATGCCGTGAAAAAGCTCAAGCCGGGCGAGACCAGCGACATCCTGCGCAGCCCCGCCGGATTCCACATCGTCAAACTGGTTGCGCGCCAGGGTGGTGGCGGTCCGACGCAGGCAGTCGCGCTGAAGCAGACACGCGCCCGACATATCCTGATCAAGGTGAATGAACTCGTCTCCGAAGCGGAGGCCCGGCGCAAACTGGTCGGCCTGAAGGAGCGGCTGGACAACGGCGCCGACTTCGCCGATCTGGCGCGCCTGCATTCCAACGACCTGTCCGCCGCCAAGGGCGGCGACCTCGGCTGGATGTACCAGGGCGATACGGTGCCCGATTTCGAGAAGGCGATGGATGCACTCAAGGTCAACCAGGTCAGCGAGCCGATCCAGTCGCCCTTCGGTTTCCACCTGATCCAGGTCCTGGAACGCCGCACCGAGGACGCCACGGCGGAGCGCCAGCGCCTGACCGCGCGCCAGGTGCTGCGCGAGCGCAAGTCCGACGAGGCCTACCAGGACTGGGTCCGGCAAATGCGCGACCGCGCCTATGTCGAATACCGCAACGAAGAGCGCTGAACCGCCGCTCATCGCCGTAACGTCGGGCGAGCCCGCCGGCATCGGGCCCGACATCTGCCTGCGCCTGGCACGGCGGCAGTGGCCGGCGCGCCTGGTGGTGCTGGGCGACCGCGACCTGTTCGCCGAACGCGCGCGGCAACTGGGGCTCGACGCAAGCCATATCGAGATTCGCCATGTCCCTTTGCGAAAGTCGGCGCTGGCGGGACGGCTCGACGCCGCCAATTCCGGCTACGTACTCGACATGCTCGACACCGCGCTCGACGGATGCGTCGCCGGCGACTACGCGGCGATGGTCACCGCGCCGGTGCACAAGGGCGTCATCAATGATGCCGGCATCACCTTCAGCGGCCATACCGAATACCTTGCGCAACGCACCGCCACGCCGCGGGTGGTGATGATGCTGGCCGGCGCGGGATTGCGCGTGGCGCTGGCGACCACCCACCTGGCGCTCAAGGACGTTCCCGCCGCGATCACGCGCGACGACCTGGAGACCAACCTGCGCATCCTCCATGCCGATATGCAAACCAAGTTCGGCATCGCCGCGCCGCGCATCCTGGTGGCCGGACTCAATCCCCATGCCGGCGAAGGCGGCCACATGGGGCGCGAGGAGATCGAGGTCATTGGCCCGGTAGTGGACAAGCTGCGCAACGAGGGAATGGATCTGGTCGGCCCCCTGCCCGCGGATACGCTTTTCACGAAAAGTGTCCTCGCCGGCTCCGATGCCCAAGTGGCCATGTACCACGACCAGGGCCTGGCGGTGCTCAAGTACGCAGCCTTCGACGAAGGCATCAACGTCACGCTCGGCCTGCCGGTCATCCGCACTTCGGTCGACCACGGCACCGCACTCGATCTCGCCGGCACCGGCAAGGCCTCGCCGACCAGCCTGTTCGCCGCGATCGATGCCGCGATCGACATGGCCGCGCGCCGGAATCGCTGAAATGTGCCAGTTATTGGGCATGAACGGCAACACGCCCACCGACATCTGTTTTTCCTTCGAGGGCTTCCGCACGCGCGGCGGGCTGACCGACGTGCACAAGGACGGCTGGGGCATCGCCTTCTTCGAAGGGCCGGGTTGCCGCGTCTTCATCGATGTCGAGCCATCGGCACAGTCCCCCGTAGCCGAACTGGTGCGCCATTACCCGATCCATTCGACGAACGTCATCGCCCACATCCGCAAGGCGACCCAGGGGCGCATCGCGCTGGAGAATACCCACCCCTTTCAGCGCGAACTTTGGGGTCGCTACTGGATCTTCGCCCACAACGGCAACCTGAAGGAATTCGCACCCACGCTCGACGGCAGTTTCGTCCCCGTCGGCGACACCGATTCCGAGCTGGCCTTCTGCTTCCTGCTGCAACGCCTGCGCGCGGAGTTCGGCGAGGCAATGCCGCTCAGGCAGCCGATGTTCGATTTCCTCGCCGGCATCACGCGTGAAATCGCCGCGCACGGCGAGTTCAATTTCCTGCTCAGCAACGGCAACTGCCTGTACGCGCACTGCGCCACAAAGCTCGCCTACATCCTGCGCCAGGCCCCGTTCGCCGTCGCCCACCTCAAGGACCAGGACATCAGCATCGACTTCAGCGAAGTGACCAATCCGTCCGACCGAGTCGCCGTCATAGCCACGCTGCCGCTGACCGACAACGAACCGTGGATCACGATGGAACCCGGCACCCTGATGGTGTTCAAGGACGGCATGCCGGCGGCCGAGGCGCGCACCGCATGAAGTCCGTCGCCGGGCACGTCGCCCGGAAGCGGTTTGGGCAGAACTTCCTGGTCTCTGACGGCGTGATCCGCAGGATCGTCGACGCGATCGCACCGCGCGCCGGCGACACCGTGGTCGAGATCGGCCCCGGCCTCGGCGCCCTCACCGAACCGCTGCTGGAGCGCTGCGACCACCTGCACGTGATCGAGATCGATCGCGACCTGATCGCGCGCCTGCAACAACGCTTTCCGCCCGAACGGCTGACGATCCACGAGGGCGACGCGCTGGTATTCGACTTCGCCAGGCTCAAGGACGAAGGGCGGCTCAAGATCGTCGGCAACCTGCCCTACAACATATCCAGCCCGCTGCTGTTCCACCTGGTCCGGTTCGCGCCGCTGGTGTATGACATGCACTTCATGCTGCAGAAGGAGGTGGTCGACCGCATGGTGGCCGAACCCGGCAGCAAGGATTTCGGCCGACTCTCGGTGATGCTGCAGTACCGCTTCCACATGGAGCGCATGTTCGTCGTGCCGCCGGGCGCCTTCAATCCGCCGCCCAGGGTCGACTCGGCCATCGTGCGCATGATTCCGGTCGATTTCTCAGGAGTCGGCGCTGGCGGAACGGCAAGCGACTCCGAGTTGTTCGCCAGGGTGGTGACGGCGGCGTTCTCCCAGCGCCGCAAGATGCTGCGTAACACCCTGCGCGGCTATCTTGACGAGGCCGCGCTGGCGGCGCTGGGCATTCCCCCGACGGCGCGCGCCGAGGACATCCCGGTGGCGGACTACGTGCGCCTCGCCAATTCGCTGGCCGACCTTGGACGACGCTGAATCGGCCATCTACGGGCGCGGCGTCGCCGTGATCGGCGGCGGACCAGCCGGCCTCATGGCGGCGGAAATCATCAGCGGCGCGGGCTGGCCTGTCGACCTGTTCGACGCCATGCCCTCGGTCGGTCGCAAATTCCTGCTGGCCGGTCGCGGCGGCCTAAACCTGACGCACTCGGAACCGGGCGACCGGTTTCTTTCTCGCTATGGCACCCGCCGCGAGCAGGTCGGGAAATGGCTGGAGGGCTTCGGCCCGGAGCAGCTGCGCCGCTGGGCTGGCGAGCTCGGCATCGAAACCTTCGTTGGCAGTTCGGGACGGGTCTTCCCGCGCGAAATGAAGGCCGCGCCGCTGCTGCGCGCCTGGCTGCATCGGCTGCGCGCCGCCGGCGTTACGGTCCGTGCGCGGCATCGCTGGCTGGGCTGGGATGCCACTGGCGCACTGCGCTTTGCGACACCTGCCGGCGAAACAAAAGTCGGCGCTGGCGCCACGGTGCTGGCCCTCGGTGGCGGCAGTTGGGCGCGGCTGGGCTCGGACGGCGCCTGGGTTACCCTGCTGCGCCAGCGCGGCGTAGGCGTGGCGCCGCTGCGGCCGGCCAACTGCGGTTTCGACGTGGCCTGGAGCGAACACCTGTGCAGTCGCTTTGCCGGCACGCCGGTGAAGTCCGTCGCCATAAGTTTCGTTGCTTCCGACGGATCGCCGTCGCGGCGCGAAGGCGAGTTCGTCATCACCCGCCACGGCATCGAGGGCAGCCTGATCTACTCACTGTCGGCGCCCTTGCGCGACTGCATCGAAGCCACCGGCAGCGCCCTGCTGCAGGTCGACCTCGCGCCGGGGCGCACCCCGCGGCGGCTGGCTGAAGATCTCAGCCACCCGCGCGGGCACGATTCACTGGCCAACCACCTGCGCCGCCGCGCCGGCATCGATGGCGTCAAGGCGGCTCTGCTGCGCGAGTTCGCCACACCGGAGCAGCTCGCCGGCAACGAAACCCTCGCTGCGCTGATCAAGGCCTTGCCGATCCCGGTGCTTGCGCCACGCCCGCTCGACGAGGCGATCAGCAGCGCGGGAGGCATCGAGTTCACCGCGGTCGATCAAAACCTGATGCTGCGTGATCTGCCCGGCACCTTCTGCGCCGGCGAAATGCTGGACTGGGAAGCGCCCACCGGCGGCTACCTGCTCACCGCCTGCCTTGCCAGCGGGCGTGCCGCCGGTCACGGCGCGCTGCGCTGGCTGGCCTCCAGCGCCGCCGCGCCAGGACGATAATGCGCGGGCCAACGACACTCCGCCACTCCGCCACTCGCCACCCGATGCTTCGCGCCATTGCCGTCATCGCGACTCTCGCCTCGCTCGCCATCGGCGCGGCCCAGGCGCGTCCGCCCGAGGGCAGCGAATTGCAGTTGTTCATCGAAAACGACCTGCTGGCGCGCACCGACCGCTACTACACCAACGGCATCAAGTTCGGCGGCGGCGCTTCCTTTGACCTGCTGCAGTTTCCGGCGAACGAAATCCTCGAGGCCATCGCGCCCAAGGCCAGCAGCGAAGTCCGCTTCGGCCTCTTCCTCGGCCAGAACCTATACACGCCGAGGGCGATCACGGTCAGCGCCGCGCAGCCATTCGACCGGCCATGGGCCGCCTGGCTCTACCTCGGCGGCGTGGCGCAGCGGGCCACGCAGAACCGCCTCGACACGGTTGAGATCGACCTCGGCGTGGTCGGCCCCGCCGCGCTGGGGCGGGAGATCCAGTCCGGCTGGCACAAGCTGATCGATTCGCCGAAACCCATGGGCTGGCACAACCAGATTCCGAACGAGCCGGCCTTCCTCGTCTCCTGGCTCGCCAAGGGCAAGCACAAGGTCGGCGACATGCATGGCCTGGACCTGGAACTGATTCCGCATGGCGGCGCCACAGTCGGCACCACCCTGACCCTGGCCCGCGCCGGCGGCATGCTGCGACTGGGCCGCAACATGACGGGCTTCGGCACCGACACCATCGAGCCCGGCGGCGCGATGCTGAAGAACATACGCCGCGACATCGAGCCGGCGCGCGCCCAGGGCATCGAGTGGTGGATTTTCGCCGGCCTCGACCATCGGGTCGTTGCCCACAACATCTTCCTCGACGGGACAGTGTTTCGGGACAGTCCCTCCGTGCAACGACGGCCGCACGTGTACGACCTCACCGCGGGCGTCAGCGTGCGCATCGATGCGCTGCGGTTCTCGCTGACGCGGGTGCGCCGCAGCGAGGAGTTCTTCACCGCCAACGGCAACGGCGGGCGCCAGACCTTTGATTCGATCAACCTGGGAATGGAGTTCTGACGGCCCCCGAGTTTGCTCCTCGCAAAAAGCGCAAAGCCCGCATCGCATTCAAGCGGTTGCGGGCTTTGTGCGATGACTCCTCAGGTCGACTTCTTCATCGAGCAGGTGCTGAAGCCGAGCAGGGGATACGCCGGGCACCAGCCGATGGCACCGGTGGCCAGGGGCACGATGCCGATCCAGGCCCACACCGGACCACCCATGGCGGCCCAGGCAACCAGTCCTAGACCCGCGCCAATACGCAATACACGATCGATTCCGCCGACGTTCAGTTTCATGGTTTTCTCCTTGAGGGGTTGTGCAACAGTGGGTGCATTAGACCCGTTCCCTAGGCGCCTGACTGTAACCTAAGTCACAGAGGCCAATTTGCGCAAACCCGCGGCGTCCAGCACCTCCACCTGCTCGCGGCCGAGGCGCACAAGCCCCTGCTCGGCGAATCCCTTCAGCAGGCGGCTGACCATCTCCCTCACGCTGCCCAGTTCGTCGGCCAGTTGCTGGTGCGTGGCATGCACCACCCGCCCCTTGCCCAGCAGCAGGGCGGCAAGGCGCTGGTCGAGCTTGCGGAAGGCGACCTCCTCGACCAGTTGCATCAGCTCCGCCATGCGCTCGGAGAACAGCGCAAAGACGAAATCGCGGAAGGCCGGTTCGCCCAGCATTTCGTCGAACAGCGGACGCGGCAGCAGGGCCAGCGTGGTCGGCCCCTCGCTGGTGCCGCGCGCGTTGTAGTCGGCGTGGCCGAGCAGGCAGCTCGAGGTAATGATGCAGCTTTCGCCGGCCAGCACGCGGTACAGCGGCAGTTCGCGGCCATTGCCGCTGATCTTGGCGACGCGGATCGAGCCTTCGAGGACGAAGGGAAAGCCGAGGCAGGGCTGGCGCTCGTCGAACACCACCGTGCCCGGTGCGATCGACAGCGGCTGCAGCGCTTCGCGGATGCGTTGCAGCAATCCCACCGGCAGTCGCGCCAGCACCGGGTAGAGCCCCAGCAGCGCGTCCGCGCTCACGGCGCGGCATCCAGCGTGGCAATCACGGGCGCGTGGTCGGACGGACGCTCCAGCTTGCGCGGCGCCTTGTCGATGCTGCAGGCGGTACACGCGGCGGCGAGCGGCACGGACAGCAGGATGTGGTCGATGCGCAGGCCGCGATTGAGGCGGAAACCCATCTGCCGGTAATCCCACCAAGAGTATAGCTTCGGCGGCTGCTCGAAGAGGCGGAAGGCGTCGGCCAGGCCGAGGTCGACGAAGCGCCGGAACGCGGCACGCTCGGGTTCGCTGCACAGGATCTGGTCCTTCCACGCCTCCGGATCATGCACGTCGCGATCGTCCGGCGCGATGTTGAAATCGCCGAGCAGGACCAGCTTCGGGAAGCGCTGCAGTTCGTCGCGCAAATGGTCGGCCAGCGCCGCCAGCCAGCGCAGCTTGTACCCGTACTTGTCGGCTCCGACGGCTTGGCCGTTGGGCATGTAGGCACAGACCACGCGGACGCCTTCGACCGTGGCGGCCAGCACGCGCTTCTGTTCGTCGGCGAAACCCGGGATGTCGCAAGCCACCTCGTCCAAGGCGGTGCGAGCGAGGATGGCGACGCCATTGTAGGTCTTCTGCCCGTTATGCACGGCGCGATAGCCGGCGGCCTCGAGCTCGCCATGGGGGAAGGCCTTTTCCTCCATCTTGGTTTCCTGCAGGCACAGCACGTCCGCCTGCGTCGTCGCCAGCCAGTCGAGTACATGGGGCAGGCGCACCTTGAGGGAATTCACGTTCCAGGTGGCGATCTTCATGCGCCGATGATACCTGAGCAAGGCCACCGTCTATAATCAAGACAGGGAGGCCGACCATTACGAAACGGGAGGTCGATCATGTTCGATTCGCCGATAGCACAATGCAGGATTTGCGGTCAGTACGTAGTGCTCGACCAGACGCAGGCGGAATGCGCGCGGGAACATGATTGCAGCACAAGTTCACCGTGCCCGTTGGAGGACTTTTTTACCGGAATCGACTTCAGCATCGAGCAGCCAAAGGAGAAACTTCGTGACAAAGGCTACTGAGCGCCGGAATTTCTGGCGCGCCGCGTTTCATTCCCCGGTGCGACTGACAACGGAGCGTGGTACTTTTTCGGCGCAACTACTGGACATTTCCCTGAAAGGCGCCCTGCTCGAGACCCATAGTGCCTGGCAGGGCAGCCCGGGCGAGGAATGCCGCCTTTCGCTGGAACTCGCGCCCGGCACGGTGATCGCCATGGATGCCGAGGTGATGCATGTCGAGGGGCGGCAACTTGGCCTGCGCTGCCGGACTATCGACGTGGATAGCATCACCCACCTGCGCCGCCTGGTGGAGCTCAACAGTGGCGACGCGGCGTTGCTCGACCGTGAATTCGCCGCCCTGATCCGGGCAGCCTAACCGCCGCGAAAGCATTGCCGACGGCAAGGCCGAGGGCGGTATTCCCTGCCAGCGGCGCTGCCGGAACGGCGATTCAGGTCGTAGCAACCATCCCGTTATGCCGCAGCAGGGCGTCCGGTTGCGGGTCGCGGCCGCGGAAGGCCCTGAAGGACTCCAGTGCCGGGCGCGAACCGCCGACGGACAGGATTTCGCGCCAGAAGCGTTCGCCGATCTGCTCATCGAGCGTGCTGCCGGAGGTCTTCGCGGCTTCCTCGAAGGCCTCGTAGGCGTCGGCCGAGAGGACTTCCGCCCACTTGTAGCTGTAATAGCCGGCCGCGTAGCCGCCACCGAAGATATGCGAAAAGCTTTGCGGGAAGCGGTTCCATTCGGGGGGCACCAGTACCGCGACTTCGCGGCGCACGTCGCCCAGCAGGTCGAGGAACCCGCGCCCGGCACCGGGCACGAACTCGCTGTGCAGCAGCAGGTCGAACAGGCCGAACTCGATCTGGCGCAGAATCTGCAGGCCGCTCTGGAAATTCTTCGCGGCGATCATCTTGTCATACAAGGCACGCGGCAGCGGGCTACCGGTGTCGACGTGGGCCGTCATGCCGGTGAGCACATCCCATTCCCAGCAGAAGTTCTCCATGAACTGGCTGGGCAGTTCCACGGCATCCCATTCGACACCGTGGATGCCCGATACCGGCAGTTCATCGACCTGGGTCAGCAGATGGTGCAGGCCGTGGCCGCACTCGTGGAACAGCGTAATGACATCGTCGTGACTGAAGGTGGCGGGCCGCGCCTGGCTACCCTCGCCGACCGGGGCCGGGAAGTTGCAGTTGAGGTAGGCCACCGGCGTCTGCACCCCGGCCTGGACGCGGCGACGGGTGATCGCCTCGTCCATCCACGCCCCGCCGCGCTTGGTTTCGCGAGCGTACAGGTCGAGGTAGAACTGGCCGATGAGCTTGCCCGCGCGCTCGATTCGGAAGAAGCGCACGGCCGGATGCCAGACCGGCGCGGTATCGGGCATGACGCGGACCGCGAACAGCGATTCGATGACCCGAAACAGTCCGGCCAGCACCTGGGGTTCGGGAAAGTACTGCTTCACTTCGTCATCGGAAAAGCTGTAGCGCTGCTGCTTGAGCTTTTCCGAGGCCCAGGCCAGGTCCCAACTTTCCAGCGTTTCCAGGCCCAGTTCCTGGCGGGCGAAATCGCGCAGCTCGGCGACGTCGCGGATCGCAAAAGGACGGGCCTTGGCGGCCATGTCGCGCTGGAAGGCAGCGACCTGGGCCGGTGTGTCGGCCATCTTGGTCGCCAGCGACACCTCGGCGAAACTGGCGTAACCGAGCATTTGCGCTTCTTCGTGGCGCAGGGCCAGCAGGCGCTCGATCAAGGGACCGTTGTCGCGTTCCGCGGGGCCGAACTCGGACGCGCGCGTCGCATAGGCCCGATACAGGCGCTCGCGCAGGCCGCGGTTGTCGCAGAACTGCAGGACCGGAAGGTAGGACGGTGCGTGCAGGGTAATCTTCCATCCCTGCCGCCCGTCTTTCTCCGCCGCCACTTTCGCCGCGACTTTCGCATCCTCGGGCAGGCCGGCAAGGTCGGCTTCGCTGTCTATCCACTCGGCATGTGCGTTGGTGGCATCGAGCACGTTCTCCGAAAACTTCGCACCCAGCGCCGACAGCTCTTCCTGGATTTCCTTGAAGCGCGGCTTCCTGTCCTCGGGCAGCTCGGCACCCGAGAGGCGGAAATCCCGCAATTCGTTATCGATGATGCGACGACGCGCCGGTGCGAGCGCGGGATATTCCGTCCCCGCCGCAAGTGCCTTGTACTTGGCGAACAGCGCAAGGTTCTGTCCGAGGTCGGCGTAGAAGCTGGAAACATCGGGCAAGAGCGCGTTGTACGCGTCGCGCCAGGGCGGTACGTCATTGACCGAGTGCAGGTGGCCGACGATGCCCCAGGCACGCGACAGGCGCTCGCCGGCATCCAGCATGGGCTGTACGAAGCCATCCCATGTCGCGGGAGTTTCCGCTGCGATCAGATGCTCGATCAGGTGGCGATTCTCGGCAACGAGCTGGCGAATCGCGGGCGCCACGTGGTCCGGGGTCACGGCGTCGAAACGCGGCAGTCCGGAGAAATCGAGCAATGGATTCATGTCGGTCCTGAGGTGGGGAATCGGAAGACAGGTTGGGGCGGTCCCCGGAAAACGCAAGAGCGCCCTTCGCGCGCCTCCCGGCGTTGCTGCCTTTGCAGCCTACTCGACCAGTTCCTTGTAGGCGTGGAAGCTGGCATGGCCGAGCCAGGGCATGATCACGATCAGTCCCAGAAGCGCAGTGGCGAATCCGATGCCGGTCAGCAGCATCAGCAGCGCAGCCCAGAAGGCCAGCGGCAAGGGATTCTCCGCCACCGCATTGAGACTGGTGGACAAGGCGGCCAGCAGGTCGCCGCGGCGATCGACCAGCATCGGCATCGATACCACGCTTAGCGCAAACACCACCGCCGCGAGCAAACCGCCGCTGCACATGTAGATGAAGAACATCAGGTAATGCCGCGGATTGACCAGGACCTCGATGATCATCGCCTGCGGTGCCAGCGCCGGGCCTTGGTAGAACAAGGCGACGATGACCACGGAAGCCACCTGCCAGGCGGTGCCGGCCAGGATCGAGAGCAGGCCAAAGCCGACCAGGGCCGAGGGATTGCGCCGCCAAGCCAGCATGGAATCCGTCAGCGCTGCAGGTTCGCCGGCCAGGTAGCGTCGGGAAAGTTCGTAAAGTCCCGCCGCGAGCATCGGCGCCACCAGCAGGAAGCCCGTTACGGCGGCGGCGAACAGATAGGGCAGGCTGGCGGTGACACCGAGTATCACGACTCCGGCCACCATGATCGCAATGCCGTAGAACAGGCTCGCCGCCGGCTGCCGCCAGAGATCCCGCCAACCGAGCCCCAGCCAGCGCAGGGGCGCGGCAAATCCGATCCGGCGCACAACCGGCAAGGACGTGCCACCGGAAGTCGGCGCTGGCGGCACGGCGAAGGAATCGCTCATCGGACCCGGGCCCAGGCCGCGATCACGTCGCCGCAATGCCCGTAAGGCGGGTCAGCGCCTCCAGGTAGTTGGCGGTGGTCTTGTCGATGATGTCCTGCGGCAGCTTGGGTCCGGGCGCCTTCTTGTTCCAGTCCAGGGTTTCCAGGTAGTCGCGCACGAACTGCTTGTCGAAGCTGGGCGGACTGATGCCGACCTTGTAGCGATCGGCCGGCCAGAAGCGCGAGGAATCCGGCGTCAGCACTTCGTCGATCAGGTGCAGGCGCCCCTCGTCGTCACGACCGAACTCGAACTTGGTGTCGGCGATGATGATGCCGCGCACGCGGGCGAAGGCCGCGGCCTCGCGATACAGGCGCAACGTGGTGTCGCGTACCGTCTTCGCCAGCTCCGCGCCGAGCATCCTTTCCACCGTCGCGTGGTCGATGTTCTCATCATGATCACCCATCTCGGCCTTGGTCGCCGGGGTGAAGATCGGCTCCGGCAACTGTTGCGCCATGCTTAGTCCGGCGGGCAGGGCGATGCCGCAAACCGAACCCGTGGCCTGGTAGTCCTTCCAGCCCGATCCGATCAGGTAACCGCGCGCCACCGCCTCGATCGGCAGGGGCTTGAGGCGCTTCACCACCAGGGACCGGCCGCGCACCTGGGCCTTCTCCTGCGCGTCGGCAACGACGGCTTCCGGATCGATGCCGGTCAGCTGGTTGGGGATGACATGGGCCAGCTTGCCGAACCAGAAATTCGCCACCGCCGTCAGCACCGCGCCCTTGCCGGGAATCGGATCGGGCAGGACCACGTCGAAGGCCGACAGCCGGTCGGTGGTGACGATCAGCAGCTTGTCGTCGCCCACCGCGTAGATGTCGCGCACCTTGCCGCGTCCAAGCAGCGGAAGGCTCTTGATGGTCGATTCGAACAGGGGGGGCGTGACGACAAGGGGCATGGCGGTGCTCTGGAAAAGATTTATTCGCGGACGTAGGCTTTGCCGGGTTCTTTTTCGGCGTCTTCGCGGTAAGGGTAGCGCACGTGGCCGTAGCGGATCACCAGCACGGCCACGGTGAGCAGGAAGATTGCGGCGGAGACCGCCAGCATGCGCAACTCGCTCATGTCCTTGATGTCGAGGATCAGGTAACGCGCCAGCGCCACCATGCCGATGTACAGCGGAAAGCGCACCGGCAACTGGCCGGACTTGAAGTACTGGCCGATCATCGCCAACACCTCGAGGTAAAGGAACATCAGCAGCAGGTCGGCCAGCGTCACGCGCCTGGCCTCGACCATGACCATCGCCTCCTGGTACATGGCGATCGTGGTGGCGATGGCGATCACCATCAGGCCGGCGTACTCGACGACATCGAGGCTGCCGCTGAAAACCTTGCGCAGGCGATCGAAAGCGTGGGACTTGATATCCATGGGAGACCAGATGAAAAAAGGCCGCCGGTTGTTCCGGCGGCCAGAAACTTTACTCCAAAACGCTTGTTACTTCACGATGGCGTTGAGCTCACCCTTCTTGTAGCGCTCGGCCATCTTCTCCAGCGAGACCGGCTTGATCTTCGCCGCCTGGCCGGCACAGCCGAAGGCCTCGTAGCGTGCCTTGCAGATTTCCTTCATGGCCTTGCGCGCCTCGGCCAGATACTTGCGCGGATCGAAGTTCTTGCGATCCTTGTTGAAGTACTGGCGAATCGATCCGGTCGATGCCATGCGCAGGTCGGTGTCTATGTTGATCTTGCGTACCCCGTTCTTGATGCCTTCGACGATTTCCTCGACCGGCACACCGTAGGTCGCACCCATGTCGCCGCCGTTCTCGTTGATGATCTTGAGCCAGTCCTGCGGCACCGACGACGATCCGTGCATCACCAGGTGGGTGTTGGGGATGCGTGCGTGGATTTCCTTGATGCGGTCGATGCGCAGCACGGCCCCGGTAGGCGGCCGGGTGAACTTGTAGGCGCCGTGGCTGGTACCGATGGCGATCGCCAGCGCGTCGACGCCGGTGGCCTTGACGAATTCGGCGGCTTCGTTGACATCGGTCAGCAGCTGGTCGTGCGACAGGACGCCCTCGGCACCGTGGCCGTCTTCCTTCTCTCCCATGCCGGATTCGAGCGAACCGAGGCAACCGAGCTCGCCTTCGACGGACACGCCGATGGCGTGGGCGATGTCCACCACGTGGCGGGTCACCTTGCTGTTGTACTCGAATGTCGCCGGGGTCTTGGCATCCTCCATCAGCGAACCATCCATCATCACGCTGGAGAAACCAGAGCGCATCGACTGGATGCAGATCGACGGGCTGGCACCGTGGTCCTGGTGCATCACGATCGGGATGTCGGGATGGGTCTCGATCGCCGCTTCGATCAGGTGACGCAGGTAGGGCTCGCCGGCGTATTTGCGGGCGCCGGCCGAGCCCTGCATGATCACAGGGCTGTTGGTTTCCTGGGCGGCTTCCATGATGGCCTGGATCTGTTCCAGGTTATTGACGTTGAAGGCTGGCAGGCCGTAGCCGTTTTCGGCGGCGTGGTCGAGCAGTTGGCGCATGGATACTAGGGGCATGGCAATCTCCTGGAAAAAATGGATTCGCTGTGACTGGTTTGCTGGGTTTAATGATTGGAACGGTGCTCGCCGACCTTGACGATTTTCATGGTGTTGGTGCCGCCTGACTTGCCGATGGGCTCGCCGATGGTCAGCACGATCAGGTCGCCGATCGCCACCGCCCCGGCGGCAATCAGCGCTTCCTCGGCATCAAAGAGTATCCGATCCCGATCGTGGCCGCTTTGCGGCAACATGAGCGGAAACACGCCCTTGAAAATGCTGACCTTGTAGCGCGTCCGCACTTCCTGGGTCAGGGCGTAAATCGGAATGCCGGTGTTGACCCGAGACATCCACAATGCGGTGGAACCCGACTCGGTCAGCGAAGCAATCGCCTTGACCTTGAGGTGATGCGCGGCGAACAGCGCGGCCATGGCGATCGACTGGTCGATGCGCGTGAATACGCGATTGAGGAAATGCGTGTCGAGCGGGAAATCGGACGACTTCTCGGCCTCGACGCAGATGCGCACCATGGCTTCCACAGCTGGTATCGGGTAGTCGCCGGTTGCCGTCTCCGCCGAGAGCATGACCGCATCGGTGCCGTCGAGCACCGCATTGGCGACGTCCGACACCTCGGCGCGGGTCGGCACCGGGCTGTGGATCATCGACTCCATCATCTGCGTCGCCGTGATCGAAAACTTGTTGAAGTCGCGCGCGGTGCGGATGATGCGTTTTTGCAGCGCGGGCACCGCGGCATCGCCGACCTCTACCGCGAGGTCGCCGCGCGCGACCATGACGCCATCGGTGGCCTCGAGGATGTTGTTCAGGTTCTCGATCGCCTCGACACGTTCGATCTTGGCCACCAGCAGCGCGTTCGATCCCGCCGCCTGCAGCAGAGCCCGCGCCAGGCGCATGTCGTCGCCCGACTTGGGGAATGACACCGCAACATAATCGATGCCGAGGCTGGCGGCGGTGCGGATGTCCTCCATGTCCTTGGCGGTCAGTGCCGGCGCCGTGAGTCCGCCGCCCTGCTTGTTGATGCCCTTGTTGTTCGACAGTTCGCCGTCGTGGCGGTTGCGGCACAGAATCTCCGTGCCGTGGATCCGCAACACGTCGAACACAGTGCGCCCGTCGTCGAGCAGCAGCACGTCGCCGGCCTGCACATCCTTGACCAGATCGGGATAGTCGAGGCCGACCCGCCCCTCGTCGCCCAGGGCGCAGGCGGCATCGAGGACGAAGTCCTGCCCGGCCTTGATCTGCACCGGACCGTCCGCGAACTTGCCGATGCGTATCTTGGGGCCCTGAAGGTCCGCCATGACGCCAACGGTCCGCCCGGCATCGTGTGCCGCGACACGCAGCGCTTCGACGCGCTGGCGATGATCATCGGCCGTGCCGTGGGAAAAGTTGATGCGAACCACATCCACCCCGGCAGCGACCAGCTCCTGCATGCGCTCGGGGCTGCTGGACGCGGGGCCCAGCGTGGCGACGATCTTGGTCGAGCGCTGGCGCGAAACGGTCATCCAGCCGCCCGCTGTTCGAGCATCTCCACGGCCGGCAGTTTCTTGCCTTCGAGGAACTCGAGGAATGCTCCGCCCGCGGTCGAAATGTAGGACACCTTGTCGTAGATGTCGTACTTCTGGATCGCCGCGATGGTGTCACCGCCGCCCGCCAGCGTGAAGGCCTTGGTCTTGGCGATGGCCATGGCGACCGCCCTGGTGCCCTCGCCGAACTGGTCGAATTCGAACACGCCGACCGGGCCGTTCCAGACCACGGTGCCGGCCTTCATGATGATGTCGACCAGTTCCTGCGCCGACTTCGGTCCGATGTCGAAAATCATGTCGTCATCGGCAACCGCACCTGCGTCCTTCGCCACCGCCGGCTCGGCGGCGTCGAATTTCTTGCCGCAGACCACGTCCACGGCGATCGGGATCGTCGCGCCGCGCGCCGTCATCTTCTTCATCAGCGCCTGGGCGGTGGGAACAAGATCGTCCTCGCACAGCGACTTGCCGACGTTTTTGCCGGAAGCCTTGAGGAATGTGTTGGCGATGCCGCCGCCGACCACCATCTGGTCGACCTTTTCCGACAGGGCCTCCAGTACGGTTAGCTTGGTGGACACCTTGGAGCCGCCGACGATGGCCACCATCGGCCGCGCCGGGGTCGCCAGCGCCTTGGTCAGCGCTTCGAGTTCCTCGGCCACCAGCAGGCCAGCGCAGGCGGCCGGAGCATACTGGGCGACACCGTAAGTGGAGGCTTCGGCACGATGCGCCGTACCGAAGGCATCCATGACGAAGAGGTCGCACAGCGCGGCGTATTTTCTCGCCGTGCCTTCGACATTCTTCTTCTCGCCCTTGTTGAAGCGGCAGTTTTCCAGCAGCACCAACTCGCCGGCCGCCACTTCGAATCCACCATCGACCCAGTCCCGGACCACGCGTACCGGCTTGCCCAGCTTGGCCGACATCACGTCGGCGACGGGTTTCAGCGAGTTTTCCTCGGCATACACGCCCTCTTCCGGGCGCCCGAGATGCGAGGTCACCATCACCCTGGCGCCGGCCTTGAGGCAGAGCTCGATGGTCGGCATCGATGCCGTGATGCGGGCATCCGAGGTGACCTTGCCGTCCTTGACCGGAACGTTGAGGTCGGCGCGGATGAAGACGCGCTTGCCCGCGAGGTCGAAATCAGTAAGGCGCTTGAACGTCATGACATGATCCTTGGAAGCAGTGACAATGGACCCCCTACCATTTCGAGCGAAGCGAGCGACCACAGGCCCCCGCCCCGGGGCGGGGGTTGGGGGTGGGGGGCAAAAAAGTGTGGGCGCCGCTAAGTTTCATGAAACTTAGCCGGCGACGTGCTCGACAAAACGCAGCATGTTGCAGGTGTAGCCGTACTCGTTGTCGTACCAGGCCACGACCTTGACGAAGGTGCCGTCAAGCGCGATGCCGGCTTCGGCGTCGAAGGTCGAAGGTGCCGTGTTGCCGACGAAGTCGGTGGAAACCACTTTCTCTTCGGTGTAGCCAAGCACACCCTTCATCTCGCCTTCCGACGCGGCCTTCATCGCGGCGCAGATGTCCTTGTAGGAGGCGTCCTTGTTCAGTTCCACGGTAAGGTCGACCACCGATACGTCGGAGGTGGGGACGCGGAAGGCCATGCCGGTGAGCTTCTTGTTGAGTTCCGGAATCACCACACCGACGGCCTTGGCGGCGCCGGTGGAGGACGGGATTATGTTCTCGAGGATGCCGCGGCCGCCGCGCCAGTCCTTGTTGGACGGGCCATCGACGGTTTTCTGGGTCGCGGTAGCGGCATGCACCGTGGTCATCAGGCCGCGCTTGATGCCCCATTTGTCGTTCAGCACCTTGGCGACGGGGGCCAGGCAGTTGGTGGTGCAGGATGCGGCGGAGACGATATTCTCGCCGGCATATTTCTTGTGGTTCACGCCATAGACGAACATCGGCGTGTCGTCCTTCGACGGCGCCGACTGCACGACCTTCCTGGCGCCGGCGTCGATGTGCTTCTGGCAGGTTTCCTTGGTCAGGAAGAAGCCGGTGCATTCGATGACGATGTCGACACCGATTTCGTTCCACTTCAGGTTGGCCGGATCTTTCTCAGCCGTTAGGCGGATTTTCTTGCCGTTCACCACCAGCGTATTGCCCTCGACGGCAATGTCGCCCTTGAAGTTGCCGTGCACCGAGTCGTACCTGAGCATGTAGGCAAGATAGTCGGGCTCAAGCAGGTCATTGATGCCGACGACTTCGATCCCGGGGAAATCCTTGGCGATGGCGCGAAATGCCATGCGGCCGATACGACCGAAACCGTTGATGCCAACTTTGATAGCCATGTGAATATCTCCTGGTTGCGTTTAAATGAATTGCTCGACGGTCTTCACGAGGTTCGCCACGGTGAAGCCGAATTCCTTGAACAAGGCCCCGGCCGGAGCCGACTCGCCATAACGGTTCAGACCAATGACCGCACCCTGGCCGCCATCCGCTGCGCCGACATACTTGTGCCAGCCGTCGCTGACGCCGGCTTCGATGGCGACGCGCGGCACGCCTTTGGGCAGCACGGACTCGCGGTAAGCGGCGTCCTGGCGATCGAAAGCGTTGGTGCAGGGCATCGACACCACGCGCACCGGAATCTCGGCTTCCATCGCCGCCTGCGCCTTGAGGGCAAGATCGACCTCGGATCCGGTGGCGATGATGACCGCCTTGGGCTTGCCGTTCTTCGCCTCGGAAATGACGTAGCCGCCCTTCGCAATATTGGCAAGCGCCGCCGCGTCGCGCGGCACGAAGGGCAGGTTCTGCCGCGACAGGCACAGCGAGGTCGGGCCGGTGAACTTCTCCACGGCCGAGGTCCACGCCACCATGGTTTCCACCGTGTCACAGGGACGCCATACGTCCATGTTCGGAATCATGCGCAGTGTGGCGGTCTGCTCGACCGGCTGGTGGGTCGGTCCGTCTTCGCCGAGGCCGATCGAATCATGGGTGAACACGAATATCACGCGCTGCTTCATCAGTGCGGCCATGCGCAGGGCGTTGCGGGCGTATTCGGAGAACATCAGGAAAGTGCCGCCGAAGGGCAGGACGCCGCCATGAAGCGCCATGCCGTTCATGATCGCCGCCATGCCGAACTCGCGCACGCCGTAGGAAATGTAGTTGCCCGTGCTCTTGCCTGAAACGTGCTTGCAACCCGACCAGTTGGTCAGGTTGGAGCCGGTCAGGTCGGCAGAACCGCCGAGGAACTCGGGCAGGGCCGGCGCGAGGGCGTTGATGGCGATCTGCGAAGCCTTGCGCGTGGCGACGGTCTCGGCCTTGGCGTTGACTGCCTCGACGGCCTTCCTTGCGTGCTCGGCCCAGTTGGCCGGCAGTTCGTTGGCCATGCGACGCTTGAACTCGGCACCCTCTGCCGGGAAGGCCTGGGCATAGGCGGCGAACTTCCGCTGCCAACCGGACTCGAGTTCCGCGCCCTTCTTTTTTGCATCCCAGCCGGCATACACCTCTTGCGGAATCTCGAAGGGGCCGTGCGACCAGCCGATATGCGCGCGCGCGGCGGCGATTTCGGCGTCGCCCAGCGGCGCTCCATGCACGTCATGGGTGCCCTGCTTGTTCGGCGCGCCCATGCCGATCACCGTCTTGCAGCAGATCAGCGTCGGCCGCGGATCGCCCTTGGCTTCGCGAATCGCGGCATCGACGGCGGCCGGGTTGTGCCCATCGACGTTGCGGATCACCTGCCAGCCATAGGCGTGGAAGCGCTCCGGGGTATTGTCGGTGAACCAGCCTTCGACGTGGCCGTCGATGGAGATCCCGTTGTCGTCCCAGAAGGCGGTCAGCTTGCCCAGGCCCCAGGTGCCGGCCAGCGAACAGGCTTCGTGCGAGATGCCTTCCATCAGGCAGCCATCGCCGAGGAAGACATAGGTACGGTGATCGACGATCTCGTGGCCGGGACGGTTGAATTCCGCGGCGAGCAGCTTTTCGGCCATGGCCATGCCGACGGCGTTGGTGATGCCCTGGCCGAGCGGACCGGTAGTGGTCTCGACGCCGGCGGTGTAGCCGTACTCCGGGTGGCCCGGCGTCTTGCTGTGCAACTGGCGGAAGTTCTTCAGGTCGTCGATCGAAAGATCGTAACCCGTGAGGTGCAACAGGGCATAGATCAGCATCGAGCCGTGGCCGTTGGACAGCACGAAGCGGTCGCGGTCGGCCCACTTGGGATTGGCCGGATTGTGGCGCAGGTGGCGGTTCCACAGTACCTCGGCGATTTCGGCCATGCCCATCGGCGCGCCCGGATGGCCGGAATTGGCCTTTTGCACCCCGTCCATGGCAAGGGCACGAATGGCGTTGGAAAGATTGGAGCCCACGGAGGCGGGTGCAACGGAGGACAGATTGGTCATGGCGGCTCTGATTTGAAGGGACGGAACGGGTTCCGTCCGGGTAGCCCGGTATTATCGGCGAAACCGGGCGAATCGCGCTAGCAGGCTAGCCAGGTACTTGATTCGCTTGGGGTCAGGCCCGTTTGCGGTTTTCCATCATGCGCAGGATCAGCGGCGTGAAGATCAACTGCATGGCCAGCTCCATCTTCCCGCCCGGCACCACGATGACGTTCGGCCGCGACATGAAGGAATCGTGGATCATCGACAGCAGATAGGGAAAGTCGATGCCCTTGGGATTGGCGAAGCGGATCACGACGAAACTCTCGTCCGCCGTCGGGATGTCGCGGGCGATGAACGGGTTCGAGGTATCGACCGTCGGCACGCGCTGGAAATTGATGTGGGTGCGCGAGAACTGCGGCGTGATGTAGTTGATGTAGTCCGGCATGCGGCGCAGGATGGTATCCACCACCGCTTCGGTCGAATAGCCGCGCGCCGACTTGTCGCGGATCAGCTTCTGGATCCATTCCAGGTTGACGGTCGGCACCACGCCGACCAGCAGGTCGGCGTGCTGCGCGACATTCACCTTGTCGGTGACGACCGCGCCGTGCAGGCCTTCGTAGAACATCAGATCGGTTCCGGCCGGGATGTCTTCCCAGGGCGTGAACTCGCCCGACTGCTGGCCGTAGGGCGCCGCCTCGTCGGCATTGTGCAGATACTTCCTGAGCTTGCCCTTGCCGGTCTCGCCGTAGGTCTTGAACAGGTCGGACAGTTCCTCGAGCAGGTTGGCTTCGGGACCGAAGTGGCTGAAGTGGTTGTTGCCCGCGAGCCGCGCCTCTTCCGCCGCGGCTTTCATCGCCTTGCGGTCGTAGCGGTGGAAGGAATCGCCTTCGACGATGGCCGCCTTCAGCTTTTCGCGGCGGAAAACCAGGTCGAAGGACTTGGTGACCGTGGATGTGCCGGCACCGGAAGATCCGGTGATGGCGACGACGGGATGCTTGACCGACATGGTGGTCTCCTGGCTTAACGTGAAATAACTCGTTCGAAGCGACTGATGACAGTCGAGCGAAGCGAGCTGATCAGTAGCCCCCCGTGAGGGGGGATGGGGGGGCGGGCCTTCAATTCGCCTTTAACGTGTTTCATCATCGGCGGGTGAAATCACTGTCATGAAAGTTAGCGTTTATTGGGTCCGGAACAGCGAACGGGTAGAAAACAAGGGCGAATTGAACGTATCCGGTTCCTTGCCGCTGGCATACTCGGCATGGTAGCCGGCGACGCGCTCCACTTCGTTCTTCGAACCGAAGATCAGCGGCACCCGCTGGTGAAGCTCCGTCGGCGACATCTCCATCACGCGCTCACGTCCGGTGGTCGATTTGCCGCCCGCCTGCTCGATGATGAAGGAGATCGGATTGGCCTCGTAGAGCAGCCGCAAGCGGCCCGGCTTGGTGGCGTCCTTGCTGTCCTTCGGGTACATGAAGATGCCGCCGCGGGTCAGGATGCGGAAGGCTTCGGCGACCAGCGAGGCAACCCAGCGCATGTTGAAATCCCTGCCGCGCGGACCCGTCTGGCCGGCCAGGCACTCGGTGACATAGCGCTGCACCGGCGGCTCCCAGAAGCGCGAGTTGGAGGAATTGATGGCGAACTCGTGGGTATCGTCGGGAATCCTCATCTGCGGATGCGTCAGGATGAAGGCACCGATGTCGCGATCCAGGGTAAAGCCGTCGACGCCGTCGCCGGTGGTCAGCACCAGCATGGTCGACGGCCCGTAGAGCGCAAGGCCCGCGCAGACCTGCTGCGTGCCGGGCTGCAGGAAGTCCTCGAGCGTGGCGTCCTTGCCTGGGTTCGGCGCGCGCAGGATCGAGAAGATGGTTCCCACCGTCAGGTTGACGTCGATGTTGGAACTGCCGTCCAGCGGATCGAAGACCAGCAGGTACTTGCCGCGCCGGCAATGGGTGGGAAGCACATACACGTCTTCCATTTCCTCCGAGGCCATGCCGGAAAGGTTGCCGGACCACTCGTTTTCCTGGAGCATGACGTCGTTGCTCATGACGTCAAGCTTCTTCTGGACCTCGCCCTGAACATTGACCGACGCCGAATCGGTGCCGGCATTGCCCAACGCACCGATCAGCGCACCCTTGTTCACCTGGTTGGAGATGATCTTGATCGCCGTCGCCAGCGAGTTGAGCAGGCTGGAAAACTCGCCCGAAACGCCAGGGTGCCGGTGTTCCTGCTCGATGGTGTAACGCGTCAGCGTCTTGCGTCCGAAGTGCATGGATCCTGCTCCCTGATTTATGCCGGATCATCCGCCGCGAATAGTCCGCCCGGATGACCCCGTTGGCCTGACGGACAATGTAATCGGATCAACCTATAAGTACCATTCACTTTTTCTTATTTCATCGATAAGGTGGCTCTTTGCCGTCCCGCCAGCGCCGACTCTTGCAGTATCGGCGGTTGCGTATGGTGGCAATATATTGTTTCAGGAACACCATGGAGATCATCGTCTATCGCAACCCGCCGCTCGCCAGCGAGCAGCGCGCCCTGCCCGCGGAACACTACAACCTCGCGCGCGGCTTGCAGGCGCGCAGCCCGCGCGGCGTCGCCTTCGTCCCCATACGCAGCATGCAGATGCTGGGGATCCTCGACGCCGAGGAGTTCGTCTTCCTCGATGCCCATGAGAAGCAGCTGGCGGTACTCGCCTGGCGCGGCTTCCGGCCGCAGCAACGGACAGGGCTCGACCAGCCCGTCGCCTACGAAGCCTTGTACTACCGGGAGGACGCGCGCGAACTCATGGCGAGGCTGCAACCGGAACTGTTCAAGGCCATGCAGGGACTGGCGGCCAGGGACCGCGTCGCCGGCCCGGCGCGGGTGCTGTTCTTCGAACGCAAGGAAAGGACCGGCTAGACCCCGGTGCAGATTCTCATTCGGGTGCCGGCCGCAAGGCGATCACTCGTCTTCGCCGAGTTCCGGGTCCCAGCCCTTGGCGCGTGCCGTCCGGATCGCCTGATCGTAGAGTTCGCCGTGGCGCTTGAGCAGATCCGGCGGCAGGCGGCTGGGCAGGTTGGCGTACTTGTCCCATTCGGTCTGTACCTGTTCCATCAGGGCCTGCATACGGCCACCGCTCCAGCCCGTGCAGTCCTCGGTTTCGGGGATCAGGCGAAACAGCCAGCCGTCGAGCACGATGCGGCCCAGTTGTGTGAGTCCGTGCTTGTCATTGTTGAGGCCGGGGTAAGCATCATTCATGGCGTCTCTCCTATCGCGTCAGACCAGCATATAGGAGAGGCAGCTTCTCCGGCAGGCGCTGCACATGATCCACCACCATGTAATTCTTCTGGCCGAAAATCCGCGAGACGTAGTTGTCCGCGCGCGGGTCCAGGCTCATGCAGTAAGTGGTGACGCCGAACTTCGCCACTTCTTCCACCGCCTTCTTGGTGTCGTAACGCAGGTATTGCGGATCGCGCACATCCACGTCGGCCGGCTCGCCATCGGTGATAACGATCAGCAACTTCTTGGCAGAGCGCTGCAGGTGCAGGTGGTGGCCGGCATGCCGGATCGCCGCGCCCATCCGGGTGGACAACTGTCCCGTCATGCCGGCGAGTTTGGCCTTGGGTACTTCATCCCAGTGCTGGTCGAAGTCCTTGAAGCGGTAGTACTCGACATCGTGGCGGCCGTCCGAGCAGAAGCCATGGATGGCGAACGGGTCGCCGACCTTGTTGATCGCGTCGGCCAGCAGCACGCAGGCCTGCTGGGTGAGTTCGCGCACCGAGTATTCCTGGTCCTGCACTTTTTCATTGGTCGATTCCGACAGGTCGAGCAGCACCAGGATCGAGAAGTCGCGCGTCTTGCGCACGCTGCGCATCATGATGCGCGGGTTGGGCTGGTTGCCGAGCCGGATGTCGGTGAGGCTGGCAATCGCCGCATTGATGTCGATCTCGTCGCCGTCCTCGAGCCGGCGGATGCGCTGCACGCCCTGCGGCTGCATGGCGTCGAGCAGGAACTTCATGCGATGGATCTCGCGCTTGTACTGCGCGGTGATGGCCTCGATGATCTGCAGGTCGCCCGACTTGGCACGCTTTTCCAGCACGGTGGCCCAGGCCGGACGTTCGAGCTGGATCTGGTAGTCCCATTCCGAATAATGGAAGGGGTCGGAGACCGGTTCCTTGCCTTCCAGCTCGTTGAAGCTCTTGCCGCCACCGGGGTATTGGTCACCGATGTTTTCATAGGGGAAGAGCTCGGTGCCGAGCACCCAGATTTCCTCGGCATCGTCGCCGGCCGTCTCGACGTCGATCTCGTTGGCCATCTCCATCACGTTGACGTACTTGCGCACCTGCTTGACGGTCTCGTAGCCGGCGCCGGCGGCCTTGTCGAAGTCGAATTCCTCGAACTCCCAGAAGTAGCGGTTGTCGTCGCGATAGGGGGCGGTGAGCAGATCGGTACGCGGATTGAACGGAATCCGTTTCTGGCCGAAGCTGTGGGCGAGCTGGACGCCGATTTCCCAGGAGGTCTGGTTGCTGTCGAGCCTATCCTGCGTCTGCGCCAGCGCGAACAGCGCACGGGCCTCGGCGATCCACTGATCGTCGTCCTGATAACCGTCGTCGAGCAGGGCGCGGGCCAGACGATTCAAATAATCGCCCATGCTGTCCTTCATCCCGGGCGTGGCCGTGTGCAGCTTGCTCCAGAGTTGCTTGAGGCCGGGAAAGCGCCGGATGGACAGGGTTTCCACCCGCGCATCCTCGATCACGCTGATCACCGCCATCTGCATGGGATTCAGTGCCTCGGCGGAAATCGGCAGCTTCGTTTCGACCACGTGCGCGGCGCAATGCGCGGCCGTGGCGCGATACAGCTCGAGGCCGGATACCGGCTCGCGGCCTTCCGGCGTGAAATCGTCGAAGGCATCCGGCACGTGCAGCAGGTAGTCCTCGATGTAAGGGCGGTAGCCTTCGCGACTTTCGAAGTCGCCCGACGTGGGGCGCATGAAGAAGTCGCGAGCCCACAAGGCGCGCAGGTACATGTTGATGCGGCGCTGCACGTCGACCAGCAAGGTGCCCTTGCGTTCCTTCTGCAGCATCGCCAGCGACTCTTTGGAATCTAGGCTGAAATACCTGATCTGCTCCTCGTAGTTGGTGCGGTGGGCATGGGCGCCCCACAGCGCCCAGCGGCGCAGGCCGCCGAGGGTGAGGTGCTGGAACAGCACTTCAATCTTGTCCAGCATCGGCCGCACGCCGCGCGGCGCCTGCGCGATCAGGGTGTTGATGAAGCGCAGGTACTTGACGAAAAGTTCGGCATCGCCCAGCCGGTTGGCGGCCGTGGCCGAGGTGGCTAGCAGCAGCTCGATCACCGTTCCCGAGGTACGCGAGGCCAGTTCGAGGGAAGCGGTGGCCAGGTCGCCGACGACATCCTCACCGACCTCCTTGGCGACCATCGGCGCCTCCTCGATCCAGGTTTCCACCAGCGAATCGCCCTTGCCGAGTCCGCGAATGGCGGCCGCACCCTTCAGGTAGTTGTCCAGGCCGCGCGGCGAGAACACCTTGGTCGCTTCGTGCCAGTTGGCGCGCAACGCCTCCTGGCTGTGCGGCGACAGGTCTTCCAGAAGCTCGGCGTAGTCGGCGAGGTTGAAGGACATGGCAGACGGCTTCCGGCGGGATCAGAAAAAGGTGGTTACTGCGGCATCCAGCGCGTCGCGCATGTCAGGATCATCGGTAATCGGGCGCACCAGCGCCACCCGGCAGGCCGCCTGCGGATTCACGCCCTTGGCGATCAGCGAACCGGCGTAGATCAGCATGCGGGTGGACAAGCCTTCGTCGAGGCCGTGGCCCTTGAGGTTGCGCGAGCGCTCGGCGATCGACACCAGCTTGTCGGCCATTTCCGGGCTGGCCCCGGATTCGTGCGCGACGATCTCGGCTTCGATGGCGTGTTCGGGATGGGTGAAGTCGAGGCCGCCGAAACGCTGCTTGGTCGACTGCTTGAGGTCCTTCATCAGCGACTGGTAGCCCGGGTTGTAGGAAATCACGATCTGGAAATCGGGATGGGCCTTGACCAGTTCGCCCTTCTTTTCAAGCGGCAGAACGCGACGGTTGTCGGTCAGCGGATGGATCACCACGGTGGTGTCCTGTCGCGCCTCGACCACTTCGTCGAGATAGCAGATCGCGCCATGCCTTGCGGCGATGGCCAGCGGGCCATCCTGCCACTCGGTACCTGAGGCGGAAAGCAGGAAGCGGCCGACCAGGTCGGAGGCGGTCATGTCCTCGTTGCAGGCCACGGTGATCAGCGGCTTGTTCAGTTTGTGCGCCATGTATTCGACGAAGCGCGTCTTGCCGCAGCCGGTCGGGCCCTTGAGCATCATCGGCATGCGCACGGAGTAGGCGGCCTCGAACAATTCCACCTCGTCGGCGACGGCGCGATAGTAAGGCTGCTGGGTGATGCGGTACTGCTCGATGATCTTGCTCATCTCGGTGCTCCTTGACAAGTACTCGGCCGGACCGCTGACGGCACGCTGAAACCTGGCGTACCGTGCATCGGCGAATTCCCGGAAAACAAAAGGCCCCCTACTGCGCTTGCCGCGCAGCGGGGGGCCGGATACTGCCAACCGCCGTGCGACTTAAACCGTCTTGCCGCGATAAACCACCATGGCGGCGCCTTGCGACTGCTTGAAGTTGTCGTAGCCGACCAGCCTCACGTGGTTGTTGGGATTGGCCTTGTGGCAGGCTTCGGCCTCGGCCAGCACGCGATCCACGTCGGTCTCGCCGAACATCGGCAGCTTCCACATGTACCAGTAGGAGTCCATCAGGTACTCGGGCTCGATGTGCTCGATGGCCGGATTCCAGCCCTTCTTCACCAGGTACTCGACCTGCTTCTTGATGCTGGCCGCATCCATCGCGGGCAGGTAGGAGAAGGTTTCGAATTTCCGGCTGGCGGGGTCGGAAAGGCGGGAGTTGTAATCCATTACGTCAGACATTTGAATTCCTTTCGATTTGGCTAACTAGATCCCGGATCGCAGTCCGGGATGAGCTTGCGACCTTGTCGCAAGCTCACTTGTGGGCGACGTCCAGCTTGTCGACGGTGTCGAACTCGAACTTGATCTCTTTCCAGGTTTCCATGGCGATCTTCAGTTCGGGCGAGTTCTTCGCGGCTTCGGTCAGGACGGTCTTGCCTTCCTTCTCGACGGCGACGCCCTTGTTGCGTGCCTCGACGCAGGCTTCCAGCGCGACGCGGTTGGCGGCGGCGCCGGCGGCATTGCCCCAGGGGTGGCCGAGCGTGCCGCCACCGAACTGCAGCACCGAGTCGTCACCGAAGATGGTGACCAGCGCGGGCATGTGCCAGACGTGGATGCCTCCCGAGGCGACCGGCAGCAGGCCGGGCATGGAGCCGAAATCCTGGTCGAACATGATGCCGCGGCTGCGGTCTTCCTTGATGAAGTCGTCGCGCATGAGGTCGATCCAGCCCAGGGTCGCGTCACGATCGCCTTCCAGCTTGCCGACGACGGTGCCCGAGTGCAGGTGGTCGCCGCCGGACAGGCGCAGGCACTTGGTCAGCACGCGGAAGTGGATGCCGTGGTGCGGGTTGCGGTCAAGCACGGCGTGCATGGCGCGGTGGATGTGCAGCAGCATGCCGTTGTCGCGGCACCAGTTGGCCAGGCCGGTGTTGGCGCAGAAGCCGCCGGTCAGGTAGTCGTGCATGATGATCGGGGCGCCGATCGACCTGGCGTACTCGGCGCGCTTGTACATCTCTTCCGGGGTCGGCGCGGTCACGTTCAGGTAGTGGCCCTTGCGTTCGCCGGTTTCGCGCTGCGCCTTCTCGGTCGCTTCCTGGACGAAATCGAAGCGCTGCTTCCAGCGCATGAAGGGCTGGCTGTTGACGTTCTCGTCGTCCTTGGTGAAGTCGAGGCCGCCGCGCAGGCACTCATACACGGCGCGGCCGTAGTTCTTGGCCGACAGGCCCAGTTTCGGCTTGATGGTGCAGCCCAGCAGCGGACGACCATACTTGTTCATGATGTCGCGCTCGACCTGGATGCCGTGGGGCGGGCCGCCGCAGGTCTTGACGTAGGCGATCGGGAAACGCACGTCTTCCAGACGCAGGGCGCGCAGGGCCTTGAAGCCGAACACGTTGCCGACCAGCGAGGTCAGCACATTGACGATGGAACCTTCCTCGAACAGGTCGATCGGGTAGGCGACGAAGGCGTAGAAGCAGGTGTCGTCGCCGGGCACGTCCTCGATCTTGTAGGCGCGGCCCTTGTAGTAGTCCAGGTCGGTCAGGAGATCGGTCCACACCGTGGTCCAGGTGCCGGTCGACGACTCGGCGGCCACGGCGGCGGCGACTTCCTCGCGCGCCACGCCCGGCTGCGGGGTGACCTTGAAGCAGGCCAGCAGGTCGGTGTCCTTCGGGGTGTATTCCGGTGTCCAGTAGGTTTGGCGATATTCCTTGACGCCAGCGTTGTAAGTCTTTGCGGCCATGTGGTCCTCCAATGCGGTGGGAATGGTTTGACTAGAAAAAGGGTGCTGTCGGGTTCGAAATGCCTGATATCGGTGAATGATGAAGAAAACAGATCATAAATACAATTCACTAATTCTGATTACGATGATAAGTTTGCACTTATATCAATTCCATTGCCGTGGATCCGGCGCAGGGTCTCCAGCGTCACCCCGTCGAGGTCGGGCAGTATCGCCAAGGCGCCGGAAAAATCGTGGTCATCGGTGTAGGCCGTGCGCGTGATCACGGTCGCCAGGCCGGCGCCGCGACTGGCCCTGAGGCCGTTCGCGGAATCCTCGATGGCGAGGCAGGCCGCAGCCGGCAGGCCCAGTTGGGCCAGCACCCACTGGTAGATGTCCGGCGCCGGCTTCTTGTTCGGCACCGTATCGCCGGCGCCGACTTTTTCGAACAGCGCCAGCAAGTCCGGGGCCAGCAAGGCGCTGATGTTTTCCGGCGTGGTGGTGGTGGCAATGGCCAAACGCAGGCCGGCTGCCCTCGCTTCGCGCAACAGGCGTTCGACCCCGGGGCGCAGCGGAATGCCCTGCGCGCAAAGTTCCACATAATGCCGCGTCTTGGCGGCATGCAGCTCCCTGATGCGGACCTCTGCATCCGCCTGCTGCAGAAACTCCGGCTCATGCCGTTCGCAGAAGAAGCGGATGCGCTCCTTGCCTCCGGTCACTTCCAGCAGTTCGCCGTAGAGGGCCGCGTCCCAGTGCCAATCCAGCCCCATCTCGGCAAAGGCGGCGTTGAAAGCCGGACGATGGCCGTCGCGCTCGGTATCGGCCAGCGTGCCATCGACATCGAAGATCAGGGCTTCAAGCATGGACGACAGCATAGCTGCCGGTAACCCATAAGCGCCAGTCATGGTTTCTTATGGCGATGATAAGATGAGGCAAGTTTGCGAAGCCGCCCATCCGTTTCCCGGGAGCCCTCTCAGCATGAAAAACGTCACCCTGCGCCAGCTGAAAATATTCGAGGCGGTTGCCCGCAACCTCTCGTTCTCGCGCGCCGCCGAAGAACTGCACCTGACGCAGCCGGCGGTATCGATGCAGGTGCAGGCACTGGAAGACCTGGCCGGCCTGCCACTGACCGAGCAGGCGGGAAAGAAGGTGCGCCTGACCGCTGCCGGCGAGGAGATCGCCCGCCAGGCGCGGCGCATCGCCGAGCAGTTGCGCGAAGCCGGCGAAGCCATGGCGGCGCTCAAGGGCGTCGAAGCCGGACGCCTGAAGATCGGCGTGGTCAGCACCGCCAAGTATTTCGCACCTTCGCTGCTGGCCGAATTCCGCCGCCGCCACCCAGGGGTCGAGCTGAGCCTGACCGTGAGCAATCGCGGCACCGTCGTCCGTCATCTGGCGGAGAACGACATCGACCTGGCGATCATGGGTACGCCTCCGGGAGATTTCGAAACCGTCGCCAAGATATTCGCCGAGCATCCGCTGGTTTTCATCGCGGCGCGGGACCACCGGCTTGCCGACAGGCGCCGCATCGACCCGAAGCTGCTTGCAGAAGAAGCCCTGCTGATCCGCGAACCCGGGTCCGGCACGCGCGTTGCGCTGGAGCGCTTCCTCGACGAACACAAGGTGGCGCCCGCGGCGTTCATGGAACTGGGCAGCAACGAGACCATCAAGCAGGCCGTGATGGCCGGGCTGGGCCTGTCCTTCATTTCGGAGCACACCATCGGCCTCGAACGTTCGGTCGGTCGCCTTGTCGTACTCAATGTTCGGGACACGCCGGTCAAGCGACAGTGGCGCCTGGTCTATCGCACCGACAAGCGGCTTATGCCGGCGGCCACCGCCTTCGTCGAGTTCATGGACAGCGAGGGCTCGCGCCTTATTGCGGCGCAAGTCGGCCCGCAGGTGGATCGATAGCCGCCGGCACATCCTGCGCCCGGCTCGCGGCGCTCCGCGGACGCCAGATTGCGACCATGACGCCGAGGTTGGTCAGAAAACTCTTGGCATGGTGCTGCTCGTCCAGCACCATGCGCGGACCACCGCCGGGCACCGCCGCCATCACCAGGTCGATTGCCTGATTCTCGCTGATCTGCATCCTGCCCTCGGAATGCCAGGTCTTGAGATGACCGCAGGCGTCTCGATCGACCAGCAGCGCCTTGTCCGCAGTTGCGTCTGCGAGCTCGATGACCACTCCCTGTTCGGTGCTGCGCGCACGCGCCGCGCCGAGCGATGTAGTGATCGGCGCGCTGCCCTGCGGTTCGGCCAGGGAATCAAGCAGCATCACTTCGTCGTCACTCAGCACGGACGACCCGTCGCCGTGCCAGACCCGGAACCCTCCCGCCGGCAGCATCTGTATCAGCAGGTTGTCGTTCTGGGCCACGGCCGACCCCATCAAAAGGACCAGCAGGAGGCCTGCCGCAAACCGGCCGCGAAAGGCTTTCATGCCGTCTTCCACTTGATCGAACAGCCGATGCCCGGCGTCTGTCGCGCTGGCCCCTGCCCGGTCAAGGCCACCTGCCGCATCGCCTCGAACAAGTCACGATGGACGTCTTCGGGCGCGGTTTCCTTGCGCGACTCGTCGAGCCTGCCGCGGTACTGGAGTTCGAGGCGGGCGTTGTAGCCGAAGAAATCCGGCGTGCATACCGCGCCGTAGGCCTTCGCCACCTCCTGCGTGGCATCCAGCACATAGGGAAAGGGGAACGCCAGGTCGAGCGCCAGCCGCTGCATGTTCTCCCACGAGTCCTCGGGATAGTCCGTCGGGTCGTTGCTCATGATCGCAATGCAGCCCACTCCCAGCGTGGCGAGCTCCCGCGCGTCGCGCTGGATGCGATGGATCACGGCCTTGACGTAGGGGCAGTGGTTGCAGATGAACATCACCAGCAATCCTTGGGGGCCGCGTGTACTGCCCAGGGTGTGCCGCCTGCCGTCGACGCCGGGAAGGTCGAAATCGATCGCCGGGCGGCCGAAGTCGCATACGGGCGGGGAAATACTGACCATGATTTGTCTCCGATCGTGGTTCCGGCCGCTCGCCGCACCGCCGACGGCTTTCGGCTCGGCCGGCGTCGAAACCGGGGCCCGGGTTCCGCAAGGATTCGCGTGTGCATTCCGGGCAGCACCAAAACCCTGTTTTGGCGATAATCCGCCAATGATACCGAGATTCTTCTGCCCCTTTCCGCTCCACCCCGGCGCCACGGTCGAACTGGCGGCCGTGGCGGCACATCATGCCCTGAAAGTCCTCAGAGTCGGCGCCGGCGACACGGCAATCCTGTTCGACGGTCGAGGCGGCCAATGGCGCGCGACCCTGCATCCGGCGGGCAAGGCCCTGCGCGCCAACCTGGTCGAGTTCGACGATGCGGAATGCGAGCCGCCGCTGGTGCTGACGCTGGTGCAGGCCCTGCCCGCCGGCGACAAGATGGATTTCGTGGTGCAGAAGGCCGTCGAGCTCGGCATCGCGCGCATCCAGCCGGTGGCGGCAAGACGCAGCGTCATCCGGCTTTCCGGCGAGCGCGCCGAGCGTCGCGTCGAACACTGGCGCAACATCGCCATCGCCGCCTGCGAGCAGTCCGGGCGCAACCGCATTCCGGCCGTGGCGCCTATCCTTGATCTGCCGCAATACCTCGGCATCGCGGCGCGGGAGAATGGGCTGCGGTTCATTTGTGCGCCGGGCGCCGGCGGCTTTCTGCGCGATGTCGCCGCGCCGGATGCGCCGATCAGCCTGCTGGTTGGCCCGGAGGGCGGCTTCGAGGAAAGCGAGTTGCTCGCTGCGCATGCCGCCGGCTTCCATGCGATTAGGCTGGGACCGCGGGTGCTGCGCACCGAGACCGCCGGACCCGGCGCGGTGGCGGCAATGATGGCACTTTGGGGAGATTGGTGATGTTCGAATCTGCGGAAATCGGTCACAAGATCGACAAGGGAACCTACAAGAAGGAATTGCCGGCGCTGCGCGCCGCCCTCCAGGATGCGCAGTACGACCTGAAGGAAAACGGCAAGATCCCGGTCATCGTGCTGGTCAGCGGCCAGGACGGCGCCGGCAAGGGCGAGACCATCAACATCCTTTACGAGTGGATGGACCCGCGCTTCATTTCCACCCTGGCCTTCTCGGCGCCAACCGACGAGGAAAGCGCGCGGCCTTTCATGTGGCGCTACTGGCGCGCCCTGCCGCCCAAGGGACGGGTCGGCATCTTCGCCGGTTCCTGGTATTCCAGCCCGATCCACGACCGTCTCGACGGCACCATGAGCAAGGCCGACATGGACGCGCGCATCGACCAGATCAACCGCTTCGAGGCCATGCTGGTCAATGAAGGCGCGCTGGTGCTGAAGTTCTGGTTCCACCTCACCAAGGACGGCCAGAAACGTCGCCTGAAGGCGTTGGAGAAGGATCCGAAGACCGCCTGGCGCGTCACCAAGTGGAACTGGGACCGGCTCAAGACCTACGACAAGCTGCAGGACGTGGTCGGCCATGTGCTGCGCATGACCAACACGCCGTGGGCGCCGTGGACCATCATCGAGGGCGAGGACGACCGCTACCGCTCGATGACGACCGGCAAGATCCTGCTCGAATCGATTCGCCAGCGCCTGGGCAATTTCGACAAGCACACGACTCCAGTGGCGCCTCCCATGCGGGTGAATATCGACGGGCGCAACGTGCTTTCCGAGCTCAACCTGAAACACGCGATGAGTGAAAAGGATTACGAGGAGCAGCTTGCAAAATGGCAGGGCCGCCTGTCCGAACTGGTGCGCGACCCGCGCTTCAAGGGACGCGCCCTCCTGTGCGCCTTCGAGGGGGCCGATGCCGCCGGCAAGGGTGGCGCCATTCGCCGCATCGCCGCCAGCATGGATGCGCGTGACTACCAGATCATCCCGGTGGCGGCGCCGACCGAGGAAGAGCGCGCACAGCCCTACCTGTGGCGCTTCTGGCGGCACATCCCGCGCAAGGGCCGGGTGGCGATCTTCGATCGTACCTGGTACGGCCGCGTGCTGGTGGAGCGCGTCGAAGGCTTTTGCGCCGAAGCCGACTGGCTGCGTGCCTATTCCGAGATCAACGATTTCGAGCACGACATATCCGATGCCGGCGTCATCGTCGTCAAATTCTGGCTGCAGATCAGCCAGGAAGAGCAGCTGAAGCGATTCAAGGAACGGGAGAAGATCGAGTTCAAGCGCTTCAAGATCACCGAGGAAGACTGGCGCAACCGCGAGAAGTGGGACGCCTACCAGGAAGCGATCTGCGACATGGTCGACCGCACCAGCACCGGCATCGCGCCGTGGACCCTGGTCGAAGCCAATGACAAGGGATACGCCCGGGTCAAGGTGCTGCGCACGATATGCGAACGTCTCGAAGCGGAACTGGAAGGCAAGGCGGTGCCGCGCGCCAAACCCGAAAAACCTGCCAAGGATTCAAGGACCAAAAAGTCCCCCAAGCCGGGCAAGGTCGCCGCGACTGGCAAGGAAGGCAAGGCGGGCGCGCCCGCGCCTAAACCGGCGGCAAAGTCCGCCGCCTCCCGGCGCCCGCCCCGACCGTCCGCTCCGGTGAAGCGGGTACCGATCCCGAAGGCCCCACCGAAGAAAGGCAAACCTGCCCAATGACCCTGGAGACCCGCAGCAGCCAGCCCGATACCGACGCCCGCCTGGTTGCCTGGGTACGCCAGGCCGCCCCTTATATCCACGCCTTTCGCGGCCGTACCTTCGTGATCGCCTTTGGCGGCGAGGTATTGCAGGCCGGCGCGGCGCAGGCGCTGATCCATGACATTGCACTGCTCGACAGCATGGGCATCCGCCTGGTGCTGGTGCATGGCGCGCGGCCTCAGATCGATGCCGAGATGCTTTCGCGCGGACTGACGCCGAGATTCCACAAGGGCTTGCGCATCACCGATGCGGGGGCGCTCGAATGCGTCAAGCGGGCGATGGGCGTGACCCGCATCGAGATCGAGGCGCTGCTCTCGCAGGGCCTGCCCAACACGCCGATGGCCGGCGCCTTCCTGCGCGTCACCGGCGGCAACTTCATCACCGCGCGCCCGGTAGGCGTGGTCGATGGCATCGATTTCCAATACACCGGCGCCGTGCGCAAGGTGATCGCCGAGGAGATCCAGGCTGACCTGACGCAGGAGAACGTCGTGTTGATCACCCCGATCGGCGCCTCGCCCACCGGCGAGATCTTCAATCTCGCCTGGGAAGAAGTGGCGGAAGCCGTTGCCGTGGCGGTCAAGGCCGACAAGCTGATCTACCTGTGCGACGCCCCCGGACTGGTGAATGCCAAGGGCGCCCTGCTCGACGCGCTCACCGCCGACGAAGCGCAAAAACTGGCCAGCCGCCACCTCGCGGCGCAGGCGCCGGAAATCGCGCGCGTGCTGCCCAGCGCCGTGCGCGCCTGCCGCGCCGGCATCGGCCGCGTGCATTTTCTTGACGCCCGCGCCGACGGCGCCATGCTAATGGAATTTTTTACGCGCGACGGCGTCGGCACCGTGATGACCAGCGCCCCGCTGGCGCGGCTGCGTGACGCCACCATCGACGACGTCGGGGCGATACTGGGCCTGATCGAGCCGTTGGAGGCCGACGGCACCCTGGTCAAACGCGGCCGCGAGCGGCTGGAAATGGAGATCCCGCGCTTTTCGGTGGTCGAACACGATGGCGTCATCGTCGGTTGCGCCGCGCTCTATCCGTTTTCGACCGAGAAGGCCGCCGAACTCGCCTGCCTCGCCGTGATGCCGGATTTTCGCCGCAGCGGCTACGGCGAACAGTTGTGCAACCATATCGAGGCCCGCGCCAGGAAGCTCAAGCTCAAGCGCCTGTTCGTCCTGACTACCCGCACCGCGCACTGGTTCATCGAGCGCGGCTTTGCCGAAGCCGGCGTCGACGAACTGCCGGCCGCGCGGCGCGAGCTGTACAACCTGCAGCGGCGCTCGAAGGTGCTGGTGAAGGCGCTTTAACGAGCCACGCGGAGCTACCCGGAAGGCGCTCGACGCCCGATCAGGCACCCGCCGGCTGCGCTCCCTGCTTCGCCCCGGGCAAGAGAACAGTGGCTACCACGCGGCTGCCATTGCCGAGGTATTCAAGGCTGTCAAAACTGATGGCCCTCGACATCGCGATACCCCTGCCATGAAGGTCGAAAACCCGTTCCGGCCTGAATTCGACGTAGAGTTGCCAATCGAAGCCCTTGCCCTGATCGGCGATGGTCACGCGGCATGAATCAGCCGTCTTCTCGAGGGTCACATTGACCAGAAGACGCGAGTAGTCGGGGCTCCGCAGGCGCGATTCGACCTCCTCCAGCCAACGGCCCTCGGTCAGCAACACGCTCTTTTCCGCGTATGAAATGCCAAGGTTGCCGTGCTCGATCGCATTGATCAGGAGTTCCGAGTACCCGCTGACCGTTCGCTCGGGGTACATGCTGGCGTCGGCCAGCAACAGCGCAAGGTCGCGCGCCTCGGACAGCGTTCGGCAACAGAACTCCGCCCGGCGCAACAGCGTCAGGTTGCTTGCCTGGCGGCCAACCAGTTCGCGCAACTCGCGTTTCTGGTGCAATCCCTCCAACGCGCTGCCAATGACGGCTTTCAGCACATCCTCGGTCGACGGCTTGGTCAGGTAGTAATGGGCTCCCGCGGCAAGGCCTTCGATGATGTCCTCCTGACGGTCATCGCTGGTCAGCATGATCACCGGCAGGTCCTTGAAGCGAGCATCGGACTTGAGCCGCTTCAGCAGGGAAATGCCGTCCAGTCGCGGCATCTGCTTGTCCAGCAAAACCAGGTCGAATCGGTTGGGGGCGAGATCGAGCTTCTCCCACGCTGCCATGCCATCCGGTACGGCGTCAAGCACGTAACCGGAGGACTCCAACAGCTCCAGCGTCACCATGCGGATCAACGGATCGTCATCAACAATCAACAAACTCGCCGTCATTTCCATTGCTCCGATTCAGCCCGATCCCGGTTCCAGCGAACCGGCGGCATGGCATCCCCTGCCGGGCGGGATGACTCGATGCACGAGCTCGGATCGTGCTTCATCAATATCAATCATCGTTCCGGCACGCCGCCGTCCACATGGCCTATGAGGGCGATTGCCTCGTTGCCCTGTTTGTTGTGCGTCAGGTGCAACGCCATGCCACGCACCAGTGCCAGACCATGTCCGGCGGAGACGCAATCGTCCGCCGGTCCCTCCGGGGCGAAGTCGAATACCCTGAAACCTCTGCCGCTGTCGGACACCATGAGTCGCAATACCTGCTTGCCGGCAATGGAATCCAGCGCCATTTCGACCGCTATGAAGCCGTCGGCCAGAACGTCCAGGCGACGCTGCTTTTCCGCGAAATATTCCAGGTAGCCCTCGCTCGACAGGTACTTGTTCCCGGATGCCAGGTTCAATACGCCATGTTCGAGCGCATTGGCGAACAGCTCGAAAAATATGGCCGGGAGCTTGGGAAAGTGGCCGACGAAGCCAAGCGCGCCGGCCATGGAAAGCACGTCATCGATGACGCCCGGATTGCGCAGCGCCTCGGCACCGAGTTGCAAGGCAAGACGGTCGGTCGCCACGCCGACCTGGGCCGCGCGTGGCCGTGCCTCCCTGGTTACCGTTTCGCGCTGGGTCAGCACCATTACCGATAGGTCATCGAACTGCCCCGCGGCGAGCGCCCTCTCGACCAGGGCGTCCATCCTGGTCGGGGGAGGCGTAGCCCTGAGCAACGCTTCAACCGGAAGCGTTGGATCGTCGCCGGCAAAGGTCGGACTTTCCCATATGCCATCAGAAAACAGGATCAACTGGTCGCCCACCGAAAAATCCACCCGCCGCGTCTCGAACAACTTCGGGTCGTCGTCGTTGATACCCAACGCCATCTGCATCGAGTCGACACGCTCCGCGATCCGTCCGTCCGGCCGAACCATCAGGGCGGGCGGACTCCCCCCGTTCCAGACCTCGACGACCCCCGCCTCGGCATCAATGCTGGCCAGGATCGCCGCGACGAAGCGATCGCGGGGAAACAGATCGCGCACCCGCCGATTGAGTTCCCGTGCCAGTGTGGATATCGGGTAGCCCTTGCGCGACATGGCTTCGAACGGGAAGTACAGGGGCAGGATATTGATGGCCGCCGGCAAGCCATGGCCAACGGCGTCCGCCAGCAGCACATGCAAGCGTCCGCTGGGTGTGCGCCGGGCAAAGACCACGTCACCGCTGAACAGGGCTGCGGGGACCACCCTGTATTGCAGGGAATGCCCATCAGGTTGCTCGGTGTGCGCCAGCACCCGATTCAGGATGAACGACGCCACCTCGCTCTCACGGCGCATTTCGTCGTTGAACGATTCGATCCGCCGCTGCTGCACCCGCAGTGTGCGCTGCGTCCTTACCAGGCGGATGAAGGCACGCAACTTGGCTCGCAGCAAGCCGAAGTTGATCGGCTTGGAGATGAAGTCGTCCGCCAATTCGAGGCCGTCGAGCACCGTCCGCTGATCCTTTGCCATGGAAAGGAACAGTATCGGGGTATGTACCTCGCCGGACTCGGCGTTGATCAGGCGCGCCGCCTCGAGGCCATCCATGACCGGCATCACGACATCGAGCAGCACGAGGTCCGGCTGTTCCCTGCGATGCAACTCCACCGCTTCCCGGCCATCGCTGGCGACGATCACCGTATGCCCTTCCTGGCGCAGGAACACTTCCAGGATGTGCCGGTTCGACTTCTGGTCGTCCGCGACAAGTACCTTGATCGGTGTATCAGCGGGCGTTGCCATATGCATAACCCCTGCCGGGATCAGACGATCGGGAACAATTTGTCAAACTTGGCGATATCCAGCGCCTGCTTGACCATTCCCCGCGGGTTGGCCAGGGACACAACCTTTTTGGAGGTGTTGGCCCGATCACGCAACATCAGGAGCATTCCCAGCGCCGAACTATCAAGGTACTCCACTCCCGCGAGGTCGATCACCAGCGCATCAACGTCCTTGTTCTGCAGCGCCGTGTCCACCGCTTCGCGAAACTCCCTATGCATGCTGAATTCGAATCGTCCGACCAGGCGAACGGTCGCGCGATTTCTCTCCGTCTTCAGTGTGATCTGCATGGCGAAACCTCCCTAATGTGTCCTGCGCGAATGATGCAACAAATTGAGGCGCATATATGTCGATCTACGTAGATTCCGCAGTTTGTCGCGTATTTCACGGATAAACAATTTCCCGGCGATTTGAGACGATGCGTTCCCGGGATGCGGAGACATTTCCTTTCCAGCCACGGGGCGGACTGGAACCCAATCATTTACAGATCGTGGGGATTTTCATGGGCACATGCCGGCTGGCACTCGACTATGCAAGCAAGCTTCGCGGCGGTTGTCGATCGACATTCGCGGACCGACCGCATTGGACGCTCGTGCCGTGCCTGTTGGAACGCATGCGAGATCTCCCCGGCAGGTCGCACACGTCATGAAATTCCTCGACAAGAGCTCAATGCTCGGATTTGGCTGGGTCTTGCTGATCGGTGCCGGCACCTCGATGGCAGCCAGCGCCGGGCACAGTCCATCGGTGTGGCTTGCCCTGATCCCGGCGGCAATCGGATGGCAGGCCATTGCCGTCCTGGTCGCAAGGAAGACAATGCGCGATGCCGAAGGCCGGAAAAATCCGAAACAGGAACAGCAAGACTTGCTGGAGGAGTTCCACCGCCTGCTGAGCGAATGTTCGAACCAGTTCTCCGCGCAGTTGGGCTCCCTGCGCGGCGAACTCGGGCAGGTGCAGAGCCTGTTGTCGGAGGCGATCGTCGGTCTGACCGGCAGCTTCACCACCATGCAGGAACATACCCGGCACCAGCGCGATGTGTCCATTTCCGTCACCCAGGATGGCGACGACGACGGCGTCGAGCGCCACAAGTTCGATAACTTCGTCAAGGGCACTTCGTCGGTGATGCAACGCGTGGTCGACAGCATCGTCGAGAGCAGCAAAATCGGCATGGAACTTGTCGATCTGACCGACAACATCGTGGCGCGCACCAAGGACGTGCAGTCATTCCTTTCCGAGATCGGCTCGATTGCGAAGCAGACCAACCTGCTGGCGCTCAATGCCGCGATCGAGGCGGCCCGTGCCGGCGAAGCCGGACGCGGCTTCGCGGTGGTTGCCGATGAAGTTCGCGATCTTTCCGGGCGAACCGCCCAGTTCAGCCAGCAGATCAACATGGTGATCCAGAGCATGCAGGTCACGGTGAAGCAGACCGAAGCGGCAATCCAGCAATTGGCCAGTCACGACATGACATTCGCGCTCGAATCGAAGGCTAACGTAGAGCGGGTGATCACCATTATGGAGACGCAGAACCAGAAACGCGGAGTCGCCATCGAAGAACTCGGTGCGATTGCCGATCAGGTCGATGTCCAGGTCGGACGAGCGGTCACCGCGCTGCAGTTCCAGGACATAGTTTCGCAACTCCTAGGCCATGTCGGCCGCCGCGCGGATGCCATTGATGACGTGTCGAGACACCTCGGCGCGCTCGCGCAATCCCTCCACGACAAGGCGGCGATACCCGACGCCCCGCATGCCCTTGACGCACTGAAATCCGAAACCCGCCGCATATCCGAGAGACTGCAGCAGATGGCGCTGGGCACCGCGAACTGCCCCGTGAGCCAGACCGAGATGAAGCGCGGCGAAGTCGAACTGTTTTGAACGATAGGCTCAGCAAACCCTGAGGGAGCAGAAAATGGTCAAAGCCGTACTTGCAGTGGACGATTCACCCTCCATTCGCCAGATGGTGGCGTTTACCTTGAAGAACGCCGGCTATGACGTGGTGGAAGCCGCCGACGGCGTGGACGGTCTGGCCAAAGCCAAGGCACGCGGATTCGACCTGGTCCTCACAGACCAGAACATGCCGCGCATGGACGGGCTGACCCTGGTCAGGAACCTGCGCGGCGTCACCCAATACCGCGGCACGCCGATCCTGATGCTGACCACCGAATCATCGGACGCGATGAAAGCCCAGGGCAAGGCCGCCGGCGCAACCGGCTGGCTGGTCAAACCCTTCGACCCGCAAAAGCTGCTCGATGTGGTCAAGAAGGTCATCGGCTGACACGTCCATCAGACCCAGGCATAAGCCGCAATGTCAGTCGATCTCAGCCAGTTCTATCAGATCTTCTTCGAGGAAGCCCAGGAGCACCTCGCCGGCATGGAAGCGCTGCTGCTGGATCTCGATATCGAGGACCCGGACCCGGAACAACTCAACGCCATCTTCCGCGCGGCGCATTCGATCAAGGGCTCAGCGGGAACCTTCGGTTTCACCGACCTGGCCGAAGTCACGCATGTGCTGGAAAACCTTCTCGATCGCATCCGCAAGGGCGAACTGGCCTTGCGCGCCGCCATGATCGATGCCTTCCTCGATGCCGGCGACCTGCTCAAGGACCTGCTGGCGGCCCATCGCGGAGGCGAGGCCGCCGATCCGGCACGGGTCGGCAACACCTGCACGCGCCTGGCCGCCCTGGCCGACGATGCACCGCGCGATTCCGCGGCGGAGAACGGCGAACCGACGCCCGACGCCACCGTCAGCACAAATGTCGCGGTCAGCTTCGCCCTTGACGAAGGCGACGCCGACGCCGCCGCATCCGCGGTACGAAACCTGGTCGACGAGATTTCGACCCAGTGGCCGGCGCGCGTGGTGGCAAGGCCCGGCGACGCTTCCGGCGCCTGGCGCATCGAAGTCTCCACCGAGGCCGACCCGGCGGTGCTGCGCGGCATGGTCGAGTTCGTCGCCCGCAGCGACAGCATACGGATCGGCGACGACGCGACCGGCGACGACAGTTACGGCTTCTTTGATGATGCCCCTGCCGCCGAACCAAAGAATGGCGATGCCTGGGGTCTCTTCGACGACGCACCCACCGGATCGTCTACACCGGTACCCGCTGCCGACGCCGCCTGGGGCCTGTTCGATGACGCGCCCGCCGGCACGCCGCAACCCACCGTGGCGACGGACGACTCCCACGGCTTTTTTGTCGACCTTCCGACGCCACCGGCCAACGCCGCCGTAGCGCCAGCGCCGACTCTTGCAACCGATGGCCCGGCCCCCGCGCTCGCCGTCGCGCCGCCCGCCGTCGAGCGGCGCGACCGTGAGCGCGGCGACCGCCGCGCCGCACCGCGCGGCGGCGCCACCGAGTCCTCGATTCGCGTCGACATTCCCAAGGTGGACAAGCTGATCAACCTGGTCGGCGAACTGGTGATCACCCAGGCCATGCTGGCGCAATCCGCCTCGGTGCTCGACCCGGTGCAATTCGAACGCCTGCACAACGGGCTGGCGCAACTCGAACGCAACACCCGCGACATGCAGGAATCGGTGATGTCGATCCGCATGATGCCGATCTCGGTGGTGTTCTCGCGCTTCCCGCGCGTGGTGCGCGACCTGGCGCAAAAGCTGAACAAGCAGATCGAGCTCAAGACCATCGGCGAGGGCACGGAACTCGACAAGGGTCTGATCGAACGCATCGCCGACCCGCTGACGCACCTGGTGCGCAACAGCCTCGATCACGGCATCGAAATGCCCGACGAGCGCATTGCCAAGGGCAAATCGCCGGTCGGCAATATCACGCTCAAGGCCTACCATCAGGGCGGCAACATCGTCATCGAGGTCGCCGACGACGGCGCCGGCCTCGACCGCCCGCGCATCCTGTCGAAGGCGCGCGAACGCGGCTTCAACGTCAATGAGCAGATGAGCGACGGCGAAGTCTGGCAGTTGATCTTCGAACCCGGCTTCTCCACCGCCGAGCAGGTGACCGAAGTCTCCGGTCGTGGGGTCGGCATGGACGTGGTCAAGCGCAACATCGGGGCCATGGGCGGCCGTGTCGACATCGAATCCATGCGCGGCATCGGCACGCGCATGACGGTGCGCCTGCCGCTGACCCTGGCCATCCTCGACGGCATGTCGGTGGCCGCCGGCAAGGAAACCTACATCATCCCGCTGGGCTACGTGGTCGAATCGCTGCAGGTCGAGCGCAACATGGTGCGCGGCATCGCCGGCGTCGAGCGCCTGATCCAGGTGCGCGGCGAATTCCTCCCGGTTGTGGCCTTGCACGAAATCTTCGGCATTCCCGGCGCCGAGACGCGCCTTGAGCACGGAATCATGGTGGTGGTCGAAGCCGACGGCATCAAGGCCGCACTGTTCATCGACGCCCTGCTCGGGCAGCACCAGGTGGTGATCAAGAGCCTGGAAACCAATTACCGCAAGGTGGCCGGCGTCTCCGGAGCCACCATCATGGGCGACGGCCACGTCGCCCTGATCCTCGACATCGCGGCGCTGGCGCAGATGGCCAGGGCCAGCCTGCCGGCCGCGGCCTGAGTACGACCCTAGGAAAGCAAAAATGATGATGGCACAGGAACTGGCAACGACGCGCAAGGACATGGCGGGCGAAGGCGGTCAGGCCGACGAATACCTGACCTACACCCTCGGCACCGAGGAATACGCGATCGACATCCTCAAGGTGCAGGAGATCCGCGGCTACGAAGCGCCGACCACGATCGCCAACGCGCCGCCCTTTCTCAAGGGCGTGATCAACCTGCGCGGCACCATCGTGCCCATCGTCGATCTGCGCATCAAGTTTGGCGTCGGCACCGCGGAATACACGCCCTTCACCGTGGTCATCATCCTCAACCTGGGCACGCGCGTGGTCGGCATGGTGGTCGACAGCGTCTCCGACGTGACCATGCTGCGCCAGGACAACATCCGCCCGGCACCCGAGTTCTCGGCCAGCGTCGACACCCGCTACATCAAGGGCCTGTGCTCCCTCGACGAGCGCATGCTGATCGTGGTCGATATCGAGCGCCTGATGCTCTCGTCCGAAATGGCGCTGGTCGACGAAACCCTGGCTTGAAGAAAGACGAATCATGAAGAATCTGAACGTAGGACAACGCCTGCTGATCCTCATCACCTTTGGCGTGGTGGCGCTTGCCGGCATCGCGGCCATCGGCATCTCGGGCATCTCGACCATGCTGAGCTCGGTCGAGGAGCTGTATTCCCACAATCTGCGGCGGACCGAGCAGATTGGCCGGATCCAGTGGCTGATGGGCGACAATCGGGCCCAGATCATGCTGGCGCTGCAACACGATCCGGCGGGCAAGTATGCGAAGTTGCACGACCATCCGGTTGGCAGGCATCTCGACCAGATGGTCAAGAACCGCGACGAAATCAGCGCCGTCGTCGCCGAGATACAGAAGCATTCAATGGACCCGGACGAGAAGAAGCCCTTCGATGCCTATGCGGCAGCCCGGGGGCGCTACGTCGCGGAAGGCCTCAACCCGGCACGCGAAGCCATCCTGGCCAAGGATTTCGACGGCGCCAACCACATTCTGCTGAGCAAGATCAACCCGCTCTACACCGAGGCCACGCGCGCTGCCGACGCCTATACCCGATTCATCGCCGACGAAGGCAAGAGCAATTTCGAGACCGGGCTGCGCGACTACGCCCTGGAACGCAAGCTGATCGTCGGCATCGGCCTGTTGGCGCTGGTTCTCATGGCCGGCTTCGGCTATCTGGTGGCGCGCGGCATCACCCTGCCGCTGCGGCGTTCGGTCGAGGTGGCGAACGCGATCGCCGAGGGCAAGCTCGACAACGACATCGAGATCGATGGCCGCAACGAGATGGTATCGCTGCTTTGCGCACTCAAGTCGATGCAGGGTCGCCTGCTCGACAGCATTGAAACCGAGCGCCAACAAGCCGCCGAAACCCTGCGCATCAAGATCGCGCTGGACAATGTGTCGACCGGGGTGATGATCGCCAACACCGAACGCACGATCATCTACGCCAACAACTCGGTGAAGAAGATCCTCAAGGGCGCCGAAGCCGCGATCCGCAAGCAGTTGCCCAACTTCGACGCCGACAGGATGATCGGCGCGAACATCGACACCTTCCACAAGAACCCGGCGCACCAGGCAAAACTGCTGGGGAGCTTCACCAACACCTACGTCGCCAACCTGGAAATCAGCGACCGCTTCCTGCGCGTTACCGCCAGTCCGGTGATCAACGACAAGGGCGAGCGCCTGGGCGCCGTCGCCGAGTGGCTCGACCGCACCGACGAAGTGCGCATCGAAAAGGAAGTCGCCGGCATGGTCGATGGCGCCTTGCGCGGCGACTTCGAAACCCGGCTGCCGCTGGAAGGCAAGGAAGGCTTCTTCAGGCAGTTGTCGGAAGGCCTCAACCGCCTGTCGGAGGTAACGCAGAGCGGCCTCACGGATGTCGCCAGCGTGCTGCAGCGCGTATCCGCCGGCGACCTGACGCATAAGATCGACGCCGAGTACGAAGGCATCTTCGGCCAGTTGAAGGACGACACCAACACCACCATCGAGCGCTTGCGCGAAGTGGTGGGCCGCATCAAGGACGCGACCGAAGCGATCAACATCGCCTCGCAGGAAATCGCCGCCGGCAATTCCGATCTGTCCAGCCGCACCGAAGAGCAGGCCTCCAGCCTGGAGGAAACCTCGTCGGCCATGGAAGAGCTCAACGCCACGGTGCGCCAGAACGCCGAGAACGCGCGCCAGGCCAATGACCTGGCCAAGACCTCGAACGCCGGGGTGGTCAAGGGCGGCCGGGTGGTGAAGGAAGTGGTGGTGACCATGGGCGAGATCCAGGCCAGCTCGAAGAAGATCTCGGACATCATCGGCGTGATCGATTCGATCGCTTTCCAGACCAACATCCTGGCGCTCAACGCGGCGGTGGAAGCCGCCCGTGCCGGAGAGCAGGGCCGCGGCTTTGCCGTGGTGGCCAGCGAAGTGCGCAACCTGGCGCAGCGTTCGGCCACGGCGGCCAAGGAGATCAAGACCCTGATCGCCGAGTCGGTGGACAAGGTCGAGTCCGGGGCCAAGCTGGTGCAGGAAGCCGGGACGACGATGGACGAGGTGGTGGCAAGCTTCCAGCAGGTGGCGGGGCTGGTGACCGAGATCGCCTCGGCCTCGAAGGAACAGTCCTCCGGCATCGAGCAGACCACCCAGGCGGTGGGCCAGATGGACGAGGTGACGCAGCAGAACGCGGCGCTGGTGGAAGAAGCCGCGGCGGCGGCCGAGAGCCTGGAAGAACAGGCGCGCGGTCTGGTGCAGACGGTGAGCATGTTCAAGCTGGCCGAGGGCGCTTCGTCCTCCCACCGTTCCACGCTGCCGGCTCCGGTGCTGCGCGATGCGACGCCGCGCCAGTTGCCGCCGGCCGGTTCACGTCCGGCTGCCCGCCCTTCCGCCGGCCGCAAGGCGCCCCCGCCCCATCTCGCCGATTCCACCGAGCAGTGGGAAGAGTTCTGATCACTTCATCCAATTCCTGAAAGTCGGCGCTGGCAAGACGGCGCCAGCAACGCACAGTAGCCAAGGAGTTTTGCCATGCGTACCAATCTGCCGGTCACCACCAATGAGGTCCAGCTCACGGACGCGACCTTGATCGTTTCCAAGACCGATCTCAAGGGACGCATGACCTACATCAACAAGGACTTCCTCGACATCAGCGGCTTCACCGAGGCCGAGCTGATCGGCGAACCACACAACCTCGTGCGCCATCCCGACATGCCGGTGGAGGCCTTCCAGGACCTGTGGGATACGCTCAAGGCGGGGCGGCCATGGACCGGTTACGTCAAGAACCGTTGCAAAAATGGCGACTACTACTGGGTGCTGGCCAACGCGGCGCCGATTGTCGAAAACGGCCAGGTCGCCGGCTACATCTCGGTGCGTCGCAAGGCTGCCAGGGAAGCCATAGAGGCCCACGAGGCGGCTTATCGACTGTTCCGTGAAAAGCGCCAGGGGCAACTCGTCATCCGCTTCGGCAAGGCCGTCAAGCCCGGTGGCATCCGGATTCAGGACTGGAACATTGGCATGAAGCTTTGGGCGGGCATGCTGGCGATCCTGGTCGCGGGCGGCGGAACCCTCGCCGGCGTATTGCTCGGGCTGCCCTTGGTGGCCTGGCTCGCCGGCATGTCGACGCTTGCGCTGGCAGCACTCACGGTCGTCGGCATCGAGCGCGCCATCCGCCAACCGATCGCCGAAATTACCGACACGTTTGCCAACATCGTCCGCGGCAACTACTCCAACGTAATCGACATTGCACGCAACGACGAGATCGGCAAGGCCATGCAAGGCCTGCAAGTTCTCCAGACGCGCATGGGCTTCGAAGTCGCCGAAACCAAGCGCCAGGCCGACGAAACCCTTAGGGTAAAGATTGCGTTGGACAATGTCAGCACTCCGGTCCGCATCGCCAATCCGGAAGGTCGCGTCATTTACGCCAACAGAAAGCTTCTGGAGACCCTGCGGCGCATCGAACCGCAACTCAAGGCCCAGAACGCCAATTTCAGCGTCGACGGATTCGTCGGCAGCAGCATCGGCACGCTGTATGCCGATCCGGACGCGGCATTGAAACGGCTGTCGGCGCTTGAAACGACCGTGCAAACCGAGATGGACATTGGTGGACGCACCTATCGCGTCATCACGAACCCGGTGTTTACCGCCAATAATGAAAGGCTGGGCTCGGTCGGGGAGTGGCTGGATCGTACTGATGAAATTGCCATCGAACGCGAAATCTCCACCATCGTTGATGGCGCCAGCCTTGGCAAGCTCGATTGCCGCATTGCGCTCTCGGGAAAGAATGGCTTTTTTGCCACGCTCTCCGAAGGCATCAACGGCATGCTGGAAGCGACCGAGAAGTCGCTGAAATCCACCTCTGAAATACTCTCGCGGGTAGCCCACGGCGATCTGACGCAAACCATGGAGGGCGACTTCTCAGGCATCTTCGGCCAGTTGAAGGACGACACCAACACCACCATCGAACGGCTGCGCGAAGTGGTGGGCCGCATCAAGGACGCGACCGAAGCGATCAACATCGCCTCGCAGGAAATCGCCGCCGGCAATTCCGATCTGTCCAGCCGCACCGAAGAGCAGGCCTCCAGCCTGGAGGAAACCTCGTCGGCCATGGAAGAGCTCAACGCCACGGTGCGCCAGAACGCCGAGAACGCGCGCCAGGCCAATGACCTGGCCAAGACCTCGAACGCCGGGGTGGTCAAGGGCGGCCGGGTGGTGAAGGAAGTGGTGGTGACCATGGGCGAGATCCAGGCCAGCTCGAAGAAGATCTCGGACATCATCGGCGTGATCGATTCGATCGCTTTCCAGACCAACATCCTGGCGCTCAACGCGGCGGTGGAAGCCGCCCGTGCCGGGGAGCAGGGCCGCGGCTTTGCCGTGGTGGCCAGCGAAGTGCGCAACCTGGCGCAGCGCAGTGCCACGGCGGCCAAGGAGATCAAGACCCTGATCGCCGAGTCGGTGGACAAGGTCGAGTCCGGCGCCAAGCTGGTGCAGGAAGCCGGGACGACGATGGACGGGGTGGTGGCGAGCTTCCAGCAGGTGGCTGGGCTGGTGACCGAAATCGCCTCGGCCTCGAAGGAACAATCCTCCGGCATCGAGCAGACCACCCAGGCGGTGGGCCAGATGGACGAGGTGACGCAGCAGAACGCGGCGCTGGTGGAAGAAGCCGCCGCCGCCGCCGAGAGCCTGGAAGAGCAGGCGCGCGGTCTGGTGCAGACGGTGAGCATGTTCAAGCTGGCCGAGGGCGCTTCGTCCTCCCACCGTTCCACGCTGCCGGCTCCGGTGCTGCGCGATGCGACGCCGCGCCAGTTGCCGCCGGCTTCCCGCCCGGCGCAACGCCCTTCCGCCGGCCGCAAGACGCCCCCTCCCCATCTCGCCGATTCCACCGAACAGTGGGAAGAGTTCTGATCACTTCATCCAATTCCTGAAAGTCGGCGCTGGCAAGACGGCGATGGCGCAGGCGCCATCGCCCGCCGCAGCAGGTGTCAAAGACCCAAGCCCATGGCGAACGCAGTCGAAACACGGGAACGCGAGTTCCATTTCACCGACGCCGATTTCGAGCGCGTCCGCAAGCTGATCTACAAGCACGCCGGCATATCGTTGGCGCCGATCAAGCGCGACATGGTCTACAGCCGCCTGGCGCGGCGCCTGCGCGCGCTGGGCATTGCCAGCTTCGGCGAGTACCTGGCCCACCTCGAGGCCAACGACGACACCGAGCGCGAAACCTTCGTCAACTCGCTGACCACCAACCTTACCTCCTTTTTCCGCGAGGCGCATCACTTCGACATCCTGCTGCGCCACCTGCAAACCGTGATGCACCGGCCGATCCGCATCTGGTGCTCGGCGGCCTCGACCGGCGAAGAGCCCTACACGCTGGCGATGACCGCCTGCGAAGCCTTCGACACGCTGGCGCCGCCGGTCGCCATCGTCGCCAGCGACATCGACACCAATGTACTGGCGACCGCCGAGCGCGGCGTGTACCCGATGGAGCGGGTGGAAAAGCTGAGCCGCGAGCGCCTGCGCCGCTTCTTCCTCAAGGGCGCCGGACCCAACGCCGGCCAGGCGCGGGTGCGCCCGGAACTGCAAAAGCTGCTGAACTTCACGCGCATCAACCTGCTCGATGCCCGGCTGCCGCTGCAGGGGCCCTTCGACGTGATGTTCTGCCGCAACGTGATGATCTATTTCGACAAGCCGACGCAGTACGCGATCCTGAAGAAATTCGTGCCGCTGCTGCGCGAGGACGGCCTGCTCTTCGCCGGCCATTCGGAAAGCTTTCTCCATGCCGCCGATCTGTTCCATTCACTCGGCCGCACCGTGTATGAGCGCGCCGACCGGGCCGCGCACGGCCATCGGCCGAGGCTCTGAGCATGGATGCCGGATTCATCGAACACCTGGCCGGCAACCGCTACTTCGACCCGACCTTCGGCGCCGAGGCGGTCAAGGTGCTGCCGGGCGAATACTTCGTCACCACCACCGACATGCTGCTGGTGACCGTGCTCGGCTCCTGCGTCTCGGCCTGCATTCGCGACAAGGCCAAGGGCATCGGCGGCATGAACCACTTCATGCTCGCCGACTCGGGCGAGGCCGGGCCCAACTCGTCCTCGGCGCGCTACGGCACCTATGCCATGGAGATACTTATCAACCACCTGCTCAAGCTCGGGGCCCGGCGATCCAACCTCGAGGCAAAGGTATTTGGCGGCGGCCGGGTGATGTCTGCGCTCGCCAGCGCGAACGTCGGTGAGCGCAATTGCAGCTTCGTGCTTGAGTTCCTGCGCACCGAAGGCATTCCGGTTTCAGCCAGGGACCTGCTCGACATTCATCCCCGCAAAGTGTATTTCTTCCCGGCGACCGGCCGCGTGCTGGTCAAAAAGCTGACGCGCCTGCACAACGACACCCTGCTGCGCCGCGAATCGGAATACGCCGCCCGGCTGACACAAGCGCCGATATCGGGCGACGTCGAGTTGTTCTAGAGCCAGCCATGCCCATCAAGGTTCTTGTGGTTGATGACTCCGCGCTGATGCGTGCGTTGCTGACCGAAATCATCAACGGCGCGCCGGATCTCGAAGTGGTCGGCACGGCGCCTGACCCCATGGTCGCGCGCGAGATGATCAAGGCGCTGAACCCCGACGTCCTGACACTGGACGTGGAGATGCCGCGCATGGATGGCCTCGAGTTCCTGGATCGCCTGATGCGCCTGCGGCCCATGCCGGTAATCATGATTTCGTCGCTGACCGCAGCCGGCTCCGAAGTCACCCTGAAGGCCCTGGAGCTCGGCGCTGTCGACTTTCTGCCCAAGCCGAGCGCCGACAGAATCTCGATGCAAAGCTATGGCCTGGAAATCCGCGACAAGATTCGGGGCGCGAGCGGCGCGCAGGTGAAATCGGCGCCGCGTGTGGCGCGCCAGGCGGCACCGGCCGCGGTCCCGCCCAAGGTCGCATTTTCGCCACGCCTGCTTACGGAAACGGTGATCGCCATTGGCGCCTCGACGGGCGGCACGGAGGCCATCAAGGACGTCCTGAGCGCCCTGCCCGGGGAAATGCCACCCATCATCATGGTCCAGCACATGCCGGAAACCTTCACCCCTTCCTTTGCGCGCCGACTCGACAGCCTGTCCTTGCTGACGGTCATCGAAGCCCAGGGCGGCGAGCGCCTGCAACCCGGCATGGCCTATCTGGCGCCGGGCCATTCCCACATGCGGGTGAAGAAAAGTGCCCGCGGCCTGGTGCTGGAGCTCTCCCGGGACGAACCGGTGAATCGCCATCGGCCCTCGGCCGACGTGTTGTTCTGGTCAATCGCCGAACTGGTGCGGAAAAGCTCCCTGGGAGTGATCCTTACCGGGATGGGCAAGGACGGCGCCAAGGGGCTGCTTGCCATGCGCGAGGCAGGGGCATGGAATATCGGCCAGGACCAGGCCTCCTGCGTCGTCTATGGAATGCCGCGCGAAGCGGCCGCAATCGGCGCCCTCGACGAAATCGCCAGCCTGCAATCGATTCCCGACAGGATACTTTCCAGGCTGCGCGCCCTGGAAAACACCGCGGCGAGAAGCTGATTCCGGGCGCTGCCCTCACAGCCCCTGCCGACAGCGCAGGAAGCAATGCTTGGCGGGCGACGCACGGATAGGGAACTCAAGTAAACTGTGCGCCTTCTGTTGCAGCCTTAGCGAAAGGAAACACCGTGGCACGCATGGTCAATTGCATCAAGCTCGGACGCGAGGCCGAAGGCCTCGATCTGCCCCCCATGCCCGGCGAAATGGGCAAGAAGCTCTACGAAAACGTTTCCAAGGAAGCGTGGCAGCAGTGGATCAAGCTGCAGACGATGATCATCAACGAGAACCGCCTCAGCCTCGCCGATGCCCAGCATCGAAAATACCTCGCGGAGCAGGTGACGAAGCATTTCTTCGGCGACGGCGCCGACCAGGTCGGCGGCTACGTTCCGCCGAAGTAAGCGCATCCCAAGGGCGGCGGATGGGCATGCCGGCGCTGCTGGCGGAAGCCGCCCAAAGCCGTCCGTCAGCCGGAAGCGACTTCCTTCTCCATCGCTTCAAGTCCGATGTGGCGCACGTCGCGGCCGCGCACCAGGTAGACGACATACTCGGAGATGTTCTTCGCATGGTCGCCGATGCGCTCGATCGAGCGGGCGACGAACAGCAGGTCGAGCGAGCTGGAAATCGTGCGCGGATCTTCCATCATGAAGGTGATCAGCTGGCGCATCGCCGCCTTGAACCCGGCATCCACGTCGCGATCCTGACGCACCACCTCGGCCGAGGCATTGACGTCGAGCCGGGCGAAGGCATCGAGCGCCTTGCGCAGCATGGCCACCGCGATATCCGCCGGCGGCCGCAGGTCGACGCGGGGAACGAAGCGGGTATCGCTGCCGTGGATGTCGCGCGCCATCTTGGCGATCTTCTTCGCCTCGTCGCCAATGCGTTCGAGGTCGGTGATGGTTTTGACCACCGTCATGATCATGCGCAGGTCGATCGCGGCCGGTTGGCGTCGGGCGATGACGTTATTGCAGGCTTCGTCGAGTTCGACCTCGTGCCGGTTGACCTGGCGATCGTTGGCGATCACCTGCTCGATCAGGGCCAGTTCGCCCGATTCCAGGCCATCCATGGCGCGAATCAATTGCTGCTCGACCAGACCGCCCATCGCCAGCACGCGCGTGCGCAAGCCTTCTAGGTCGGCATCGAATTGTCGGCTGATGTGTTCCTGGTTCATGGTGCGGTCCCGGTTACGATTTCGCGACTATAGCCGTCGCGTGTGACGGAAATGTTTCAGCGCGCTGGATTCAGCGCGTATAAGTTTCCACTCCTTGCGGCGCCGCCAGCAACAAAACGTCCGCGCCACGTCGAGCGAACAGTCCGTTGGTGACCACGCCAACAATCTGGTTGATGTGATCCTCCAGCCCGACCGGGTCGATGATCGACAGGCCATGCACGTCGAGGATCAGGTTGCCGTTGTCGGTGACGAAACCCTCGCGCAGCTTGGGCGTACCGCCGAGTTTCTCCAGTTCCCGACCGACATGGGCGCGGGACATCGGGATCACCTCGACCGGCAACGGAAAGCGGCCCATCACCGGCACGCGCTTGGACGCATCGCAAATGCAGACGAAGGTTTCCGCCACCGCCGCGACGATTTTCTCGCGCGTCAATGCGCCGCCGCCGCCCTTGATCATCGCCATGCTGGCATCGATCTCGTCGGCGCCATCGACATAAATACCCATGGCATCGACGTCGTTGAGGTCGAGCACTCGGATGCCGTGCCCTTGCAGCCGCCGCGCCGTGGCCTCCGAGCTCGCCACGGTGCCGCCGATGCGGTCCCTGATCTTGGCGATCTCGTCGATGAAGAAGTTCGCGGTGCTGCCGGTGCCGACGCCGAGGATGCCCCCGACCGGCAACCGGTCCGCCACGTAGTCGCGCGCCACTCGCGCGACGGCCTGCTTGAGTTCGTCTTGCGTCATTGGAGCCTCAGGAAATGCGGGTGAATTCCATGCGGTCGTAATCCGCACCGCGGTCGAGCAGGGTGTCGAGCCGCACCCGCCAGCGTCCGACTTCGCTGCGCACATCGACCTGCATCCGATCGACGAAGGTCCCGGCGGGCAGGACGATCTGGTTGCCGTCGAGGCTGACGATGATCGCATCGTACCAGCCATCGCCGCCGCCATCGACGATGCGGGCCCATGCGCTTTCCTCGCCGACCGGCTTGGCCATGGCGCAGATCGACGGCCACGCCAGGGCTTCGAGGCCGAAGCTGGGCCGATTCGCGCTGTCGCGGCCGATGCGGCGGATCAAGCCGAGCCGCCAGTCGGTTCCGTCCGACTCGCGCACGCAGACCAGGACACCGATGCGGTGACGAGACAACACGGCCGGCGCGATGGCACCGATGCCGGTGGCACTTTGGTCGACCAATATCCATTGCTCCATCTGCGCCTGGGCGCCCGCGATTTCGAGCTTGAGCAGGATGTCCATCGGGCTGACGACTTCCTCGGCATCCGGCGGCGCGGCTTTCTCCGATGCGGCGGATTCCGGCGCGGCAACCCTGCCGAAGCGCGTCTCCTCGAACTGCCGAATCATCCTGGCAAAGTCGTTCCCCTCGTACTTCATGGAACGTCCCTTGCGGGCGAACTGGGCGGCGGCAACCATGCGTCGCGCGTGGTCGAAGCCGAACATCACGCGCAAGCCACCGCGCCCGCTGACCCGATCGCCGCCACGCTTGGGCGGCTTCGACGCCCAATGGGTCAGCAGGATTCCGATGGCGCTCTCGACCTGCTCCGCGCTGGCGGGGGTCAGTCCCATCCAGACGGGTGCACCCTCCTTGCCCTTGATCTGTTTCGCCAGATTGATCAGGGCGCCACGCAGTTTCGGCACCGAGCAGTAGCGCAGCTTGTCACCGCCCGTGTCGTCGCTCGTCAGGCGTTGCGGCCCCGCGCCCCGCGCCAGGTCGATGCGATGCGTGCTCTGGTTGTGGGGCTCGTTGCTGAGGTCGAGCGAGTCACAGGACCGCAGGAAGGCCTCGACGAATTCCAGTTGCTGCGGAACCAGGTTGCTGATCGGAACAAATTCGAGGTAGAGGCCGATCAGGTACTCGCCCAGGGGCGTCGTTTCCACTTCGTTGCGATAGGGCGTGACCTTCGTCTTCAGCAGCGAAAGGCGGGCCAGCACCTGGGCCAGATCATGGGCATCCTGCCAAAGCTCGGCGCCCGGGGCGCGATAGCGGAAGTGTTGCAGTTTCTTGCGCAAGGCCCAGGCCATCATCGCCCTCGCGGCGCAGCGCGCCACGCGCAGTTTTTCGTCGTCGGTCGACAGTTCGAGGGCGGGGGTCAGGAACAGGCGATAGCTGCGAAACAGGTGCGCTGCATGCGACTCCAGCGCAGACCAGACGGAATCCGCCAGGTACTCGCGTTCCGAGGGAGAGAGGTAGCGGGTCAGCAAATACCGCGCGGCGGAATGTGAAAACTGGTCCAGCCGGTCGAGGGCACGCAACGCCAGCGTCGGACCGATCTCGCGCACGGTCGGCTCCATGTCCGCCAGGCGCCCGTCGATCTCGAACAGCAGGCGCCCCGGATCGGACTCGGGAAGCACCGCGAGCAGGGCATCAAGGCCCGCGTCCGACGCCAGTGGATGGTCGGGCACCTTGTTTCCGTGGAACCGTGAAATCAGCTTGTCGAACACAGTACCAGGGAGTCTACCCGATGATCAGCTCATTTTTTGCGCATCGGCGGCAGGTCGGTGCAAGAGCCATGCGCGACTTCGGCCGCCATGCCTATGGTTTCGCCCAGGGTCGGATGCGGATGGATGGTCTTGCCGATATCCACCGCATCGGCGCCCATCTCGATCGCCAGGGCGACTTCGCCGATCATGTCGCCGGCGTTGGGGCCGACGATGCTGCCGCCGATCACGCGGTGACTTTCTTCATCGAACACCAGCTTGGTGAAGCCATAGTCGGCGCCGTTGGCGATCGCCCGGCCGGAGGCCGCCCATGGGAACTTGGCGACGCTGACCTTGCGCCCGGCTTTCTTCGCCTCGTCCTCGCCGACGCCGACCCAGGCCACCTCCGGATGGGTGTAGGCCACGCCGGGAATCACGGTGGCGTCGAAGTGGGCCTTTTGCCCCGCCGCGGCTTCGGCCGCGACGTGGGCCTCATGCACCGCCTTGTGCGCCAGCATGGGGTTGCCGACGATGTCGCCGATGGCGAAGATGTGGGGCACGCCGGTGCGCATCTGGCTGTCGACCGGGATGAAGCCTCGCTCGTTCACCACCACACCTGCCTTCTCTGCGCCGATTTTCTTGCCGTTCGGCGCGCGTCCGGCCGATTGCAGGATCATGTCGTAGCACTGCGCCTCCGCCGGCGCCTGTTCGCCCTCGAACTTGACCCAGAGGCCGTCCGGCTTGGCGTCGACAGCGACGGTCTTGGTTTTCAGCATGACCTTGTCGAAACGCTTGGCGTTCTGCTTTTCCCAGACTTTGACCAAGTCGCGATCCGGCCCCTGCATCAGGCCGTCGAGCATCTCGACCACATCGACCTTCGTGCCCAGCGTCGAATACACCGTCGCCATTTCGAGGCCGATGATGCCACCACCGATGACCAGCATGCGCTTGGGCACGAAGCGCAGTTCCAGAGCACCGGTGGAATCGACAATACGCGGATCCCTGGGAATGAACGGCAGGTGGAAAGCCGCCGAGCCGGCGGCGATGATGCATTTCTGGAAGCGGATCACCTTCCTGGCGCCGGTCTTTTCTTGTGAGGCGCCAGTGGTCTCCTCGACTTCGAGATGGTTGGCGTCGAGGAAGTGGCCATAGCCGCGCACGGTCTCGACCTTGCGCGCCTTGGCCATGCCGGCCAGCCCGCCGGTCAGCTTGCCGACCACCTTCTCCTTGTGCGCGCGCAACTTGTCGATGTCAACCTTGGGTGCGGCGAAGCTGATGCCGAGGTCGCTCGCGTGTTCTGCCTCTTCCATCACCGCTGCGACGTGCAGCAGCGCCTTCGAGGGAATGCAGCCGACATTGAGGCAGACGCCGCCCAGCGTCGCATAGCGTTCGACGATGACCGTCTTCATGCCGAGGTCGGCAGCACGGAAAGCGGCGGAATAACCGCCGGGACCGGCGCCCAGCACCAGCATTTCGCATTCGAGGTCGGCCTTGCCGGCGAATTTGCCAGTCGCGCTGGCGGCAATCGGAGCCGCAACCGGTGCGGCCGGAGCTGCAGGGGCGACGGCCGGTGCTGGTGCCGCCTGAGCGGGCGCCCCCGCCGTGGCGCCAGCGCCGACTTTCACCAATGCCACCAGTGTTCCCTCTGCGACCTTGTCGCCGACCTTCATCTTCAGCTCCGTCACCACGCCGGATACCGGCGAAGGCACATCCATGGTGGCCTTGTCCGATTCCAGGGTGATCAGCGAATCCTCGGCCTTGACCGTGTCGCCGACCTTGACCAGGACTTCGATGACCGGCACATCCTTGAAGTCGCCGATGTCGGGTACCTTCACTTCAACGACGTCACTCATTTGGCTTTCCTTCCAGTTTGAACTCATGGACCACGATCGGCGGTCCGGATGAAGTATCGAATTCGATGCCCGCGGCGACGCCGGCCCGTGCAATTTCGGCAGCCGACATTGCTCCGTCGTACAGCGCGTGCATCGCACCGAGGGCGAAGCTGCGGCCGGAACCGGCAGCCCAGACCCGGTCGAACTCGAACACTTCGCGATACGAATAGACGCCGTAGATGCCACTGGGATTGGCGATCAGCGCGGTGATCTGCGAGCTCTCGTAGGGATCGTCCTCGTCTTCCTTGGTATTGAGGAAGGCGTGTTCCTTGAGGATGGGATGCAGGCGGCGGAATGTCTCGTACACCTCCATGCGCGAGCCGAGACTGATGTTTTCCAGCTTCGAGAACGCACTCAGCAAAACCAGATGGTGCGCCGATGATCCGCAGATGCCGATCTTCGAACCGGCGATGTCGAGGATCTTGTCGTGCTCGCCCTTGTAACTGCGGGCCAGGCGCGTGTCGCCGAAGGTGGTGAGACCGTCCGCCGCGATGGCGACGGCCTCCCCCTTCTTGACCACGGTGAGCGTGGTCACAGCATGCTTCTCCGCATGTCGGCCAAGAGTTGCGCCAGATAGACGTTGAAGCGCGTAGCCAGCGCGCCGTCGATCACGCGGTGGTCCGCGGTCAGCGACAGCGGCAGGGTCAGGCGCGGCACGAATTGCTTGCCGTCCCACACCGGCTTCATCGCCGACTTGTTGACGCCGAGGATCGCCACTTCCGGCGCATTGACGATGGGCGCGAAGTAGGTGCCGCCGATGCCGCCGAGGCTGGAAATGGTGAAGCAGGCGCCCTGCATGTCGGCAGGCTTCAACTTGCCCTCGCGCGCCTGCTTGGCCAGGTCGCCGCTTTCCTTCGCCAGCTCGAAGACACCCTTGCTCTCGGCGTTCTTGATCACCGGCACCATCAGGCCGTTGGGCGTGTCGGCGGCGAAGCCGATGTTGAAGTACTTCTTCATCACCAGATTGTCGCCATCGATGGACGAGTTGAACTCGGGATACTTCTGCATCGCCCGGACAACAGCCTTGATCAGGAAGGCGAGCATGGTCAGCTTGCTGGTTTTACCATCTGGGCCGGCCTTCTCGTTTTCCTTGTTGATCTGCACGCGGAAGGCTTCGAGGTCGGTGATGTCGGCGTCCTCGTGGTAGGTGACGGCGGGAATCATCACCCAGTTGCGCGAGAGGTTGGCGCCGGAAATCTTCTTGATCCGCGACAGCGGCTGGACGTCGATCGGCCCGAACTTACTGAAGTCGATCTTCGGCCAGGGCAGGAGATCAAGGCCCCCGCCGGAAGCCGCCGCCGCGGGTGCTGCCGGCGGCGGTGCGCTGAGCATACCCTTGACGTAGGCTTGGATGTCGCTTTGCAGGATGCGGCCCTTCGGCCCGCTGCCCGCCACCTTGCTCACATCGACGCCGAGCTCGCGGGCGAAGCGGCGCACCGATGGGCTGGCATGGGCCGCCTTGCCGGTCAGGCGGTCGGCCGGCGTCAGCATGGTGACGCGGGGCGGGGAGGAAATCAGTTCGTTATCGCCCGGACGATAATCCGCCCCGGCGCCTGAGCTCGCTGCCGGCGCTGCCGCAGGGGCCGCGACGGCTGCGGCCGCAGTAACTGCAGCCGCGACCGCTGGCGCCGCGGCAACGGGAGCCGCAACCGCCGTAGCGCCAGCGCTGACCTTTACCAGTGCCAGCAGCACGCCCTCGGCCACCTTGTCGCCGACCTTCACCTTGAGCTCGCTGACGACACCGGAGACCGGGCTGGGAATGTCCATGGTCGCCTTGTCCGACTCCAGGGTCATCAGCGAATCCTCGGCCTTCACCGTATCGCCGACCTTGACCAGCAGTCCGATGATCGGCACGTCCTTGAAGTCGCCGATGTCGGGGACACGAACCTCGACCACCGAGGCCGCCGAGCTTGCCGGCGCCGCCGGACTTGCCGGGGCCGGCGCTACAGGCGCGGCCGCAGCCGGGGCCGCAGCGGGAGCGGCCGCCTGACCCGCGGCGGCGCTGTCGATCAGTGCGACCAGACTGCCTTCCGCCACCTTGTCGCCGACCTTCAGCTTCAACTCGGTCACCACGCCGGAAACCGGCGAGGGCACATCCATGGTCGCCTTGTCCGACTCCAGGGTGATCAGCGAATCCTCGGCTTTCACGGTGTCGCCGACCTTGACCAGCAGTTCGATCACCGGCACATCCTTGAAGTCGCCGATGTCCGGGACTTTCACTTCGACTATGTTGGCCATGGCTTACACCTTCACCGGATTGGGCTTGTTCGGATCGAGGCCGTATTTCTTGATCGCCTCGGCGAGCTTCTCCTTCTTCAGCGCGCCCTCTTCGGCCAGCGCCGTGAGCGCCGCCAGGGTTATCCAGTGGCGATCGACCTCGAAGAAATGGCGCAGCTTTTCGCGCGTGTCGGAACGGCCGAAGCCGTCGGTGCCCAGCACCGTGTAGGGGCGCGGCACGAAGGGCCGGATCTGCTCGGCGAAGGCGCGCACGTAATCGGTGGCGGCGATCACCGGGCCGCGGGTCTCGGCCAGGCAGGCGCCGACGTGGGAGACGCGCTGCTTCCCGGTCGGGTGCAGCAGGTTCCAGCGCGCGCAGTCCTGGCCTTCGCGCGCCAGTTCGTTGAAGCTGGGGCAGGACCAAAGGTCGGCTTCGACACCCCAGTCCTTCTTCAGCAGCGCGGCGGCGGCGACGGCTTCCATGAAAATCGTGCCAGAGCCCAGGAGCTGCACGCGCGGGCCGTTGCTGGCGGCGCCCTTGCGGAACTGGTACATGCCCTTGAGGATGCCCTCCGCCGCGCCTTCCGGCATCGCCGGATGCTCGTAGTTCTCGTTCATAACCGTCAGGTAATAGAACACGTCCTCCTGCTCGGTGACCATGCGGCGCAGGCCGTCCTGCACAATCACGGCGACTTCGTAGGCGAAGGTCGGATCGTAGGAGATGCAGTTGGGCACGGCGCCGGCGAGGATCTGCGAATGGCCGTCCTCGTGCTGCAGGCCTTCACCGTTGAGCGTGGTGCGCCCGGCGGTGCCGCCGACCAGGAAACCGCGTGCGCGCTGGTCGCCCGCGGCCCAGACGAGGTCCATGGTGCGCTGCATGCCGAACATCGAATAGCAGACATAGACCGGGATCATCTGCACGCCGTGCGTCGAATAGCTGGTGCCGGCGGCGATCCAGTCGGCCATGGCGCCGGCTTCGTTGATGCCCTCCTGCAGGATCTGGCCGTTCCTGGTTTCCTTGTAGAACATCATCTGGTCGGCATCCTGCGGCACGTAGTTCTGGCCGTCCTGGTTCCAGATGCCGATCTGGCGGAACAGGCCTTCCATGCCGAAGGTGCGCGATTCGTCGACCACGATGGGCACGACGCGCTTGCCGATGACCTTGTCTTTCAACATGACGTTGAGGCCGCGCACGAAGGACATCGTCGTCGAGAATTCACGGCCCTCGCCGCCGGCCTTGAGCAGGGCGTCGAAGGCGGTCAGCGGCGGCACCGGCAGGGCTTCGGCTTTCGGCCGGCGCGAGGGCAGGTAGCCGCCCAGCGCCATGCGCCGTTCGCGCATGTAGTTGAGTTCCGGCGAGCCTTCGGGGAACTTCAGGTAAGGCAGCTTTTCGAGGTCCTCGTCCTTCACCGGCAGCTTGAAGCGGTCGCGGAAGGACTTGATCGAAGTCGTGCCCATCTTCTTCTGCTGGTGGGTGATGTTCTGCGCTTCGCCGGCTTCGCCCATGCCGTAACCCTTGATGGTCTTCGCCAAAATGACAGTTGGCTGGCCCTTGTGCGCCACGGCGGCCGCGTAGGCGGCATACACCTTGTGCGGGTCGTGGCCGCCGCGGTTGAGGCGCCAGATGTCGTCGTCGGACCAGGTGGCGACCATCTTCAGCAGTTCCGGATACTTGCCGAAGAAATGCTTGCGCACATAGGCTCCGTCGCGCGCCTTGAAGGTCTGGTAGTCGCCGTCGACGCATTCCATCATGCGCTTCTGCAAGAGGCCCGTCTTGTCCTGGGCCAGTAGCGGATCCCAGTAGGAACCCCAGATCACCTTGATCACGTTCCAGCCGGCGCCGCGGAAATCGGATTCGAGTTCCTGGATGATCTTGCCGTTGCCGCGCACCGGACCGTCGAGCCGCTGCAGGTTGCAGTTGATGACGAAGACCAGGTTGTCCAGGCGCTCGCGCCCGGCCATGCCGATGGCGCCCATCGATTCTGGTTCGTCCATCTCGCCGTCGCCCATGAAGGCCCAGACCTTGCGGTTGTCGGTGGGGATCAACTCGCGGTGCTGCATGTACTTCATGAAGCGCGCCTGGTAGATCGCCTGCAGGGGCCCGAGGCCCATCGACACGGTAGGGAACTGCCAGAAGTCGGGCATCAGCCAGGGATGCGGATAGGAGGAGAGGCCCTTGCCGTCGACTTCGCGGCGGAAGTTGTCCATCTGCTCTTCGGAAAGCCGCCCGAGCATGAAGGCGCGGGCATAAGTGCCGGGCGCGGAATGTCCCTGCGAGAACACCAGGTCGCCGCCGTGATTCTCGGACGGCGCGTGCCAGAAATGGTTGTAGCCGATGTCATACAGCGTGGCCGCCGAGGCGTAGCTGGCGATGTGGCCGCCGAGGCCCGAGTCGTCGCGGTTGGCGCGCAGCACCATGGCCAGCGCGTTCCAGCGTGCATAGGCGCGGATGCGGTGCTCGAGGTCGTAGTCGCCCGGCGCCACCGGCTGCTGTTCGACGGGGATGGTGTTGATGTATTCGGTATTGGCGCTGTAGGGCATGTTGATGCCCGTCTGGTGGCCCAGCGCGATCAGCTGCTCGAGTATGAAATGCGCGCGCTCGGGGCCTTCGTGCGCAATGATGGCCTGCAGTGCTTCGAGCCACTCACGGGTTTCCTGCGGGTCGGCGTCGGATGACGCGAGCTGGGGCGCGGCTGACATGAAATCTCCTCGTCTGTTGGTGAGCGCCAGCGGGAGATCGTCCCGCCGACGTCCTGCTCGTCACGCCATGGATGCGTCGCAGGGATCGGCCTGCACAGCGGCATCCACAACGTTTTTCTTTCGCAGCATAGTCCGGTTTGATGCCCGGGCAGGCTGCGAATGTTGCGCATTGTAAAATGTATCTTCACAATGCGCAATAGTGGATTTCACGTAGGTGAATGGCGCAAAGGCGCGAGCGCCATCGCCGGGCCGCACGGGACGGTCGGATTCCGGAGGAAAGAAGCTCAGGCTTCGGTGTCGTGCCGCCGCAACGCGGACTTCTGCCGCGCGCGGCTGGCGCGCTTGTCCTTGCGCTGGTGTGCGCCGCCCTTTTTCAGCAGCGGGGCTATCGCCACCGGGTTGCGCGGCTTCAGGTGCCTTTGCCTGGCGCGCTTCATCGCGACTGGAACCGGATCACGGCACGGCCATCGGCGATCTGCCGCGGTTCGGGTTTCCAGGCATGGCCGAAGACGATCTCGAAGCTCGCCGGCAAGCGCCCGTCGGCATCGCGGCTCCAGGCGGCAAAGATGCGGCGCCAGTCGCGCCAGCCCTGGCGACCCAGCAATCCGTCGCGCACGCCGAGGTGGCGCTGGTCGGCGAGAAAGGCGCGCGGGCCGGGATAGGTCAGGGTGATCATTTCCATGTCCATCACCGGGTCGCCAAAGCCGGCGCCGACCAGCATGTCGCCCAGGTCATGCATGTCGAGGAAGCGCTTCGCCGTATCTCCAGCGCCGACTCTTGCAGCCGCCTCGCGCAATTCCTTGAGCGTATCCGGCCCCAGAGTGGCGAAGCACAGCAGGCCGCCGACTTCCAGCACACGGTGCAGTTCGCGGAAGGCGGGCAGGGGCTCGTCCAGCCAGTGCAGCATCAGGTTCGACCAGACCAGGCCGACGCTGCCCGCTGCCAGCGGCAGGGCGCGCACATCGGCATTCAGCAGCCGCGGGCCGCGCCCCATGAGGCGCTGCAGGCGCGGGGTGCCGCGGCGCACGGCGTGCAGCATGGGCAAGGCGTAATCGACCGCCAGCGGCTGCGCCTTGGGGTAGCGCCGCTGCAGCTCGCGGATGCCGTCGCCGGTGGCGCAGCCGATGTCGGCAACCCGCTGCGGAGCAATCTTTACCAGGTCGAGGCGCTGCGCCATGCGAGCGCCCACTTCGCGGGCGAGGACCGCCGCAGAGTGGTAAGTCGCGGCGGCCGTGGAGAAGTCGCCGCGCATTACGATGCCAGAGCCTGTGAAGAAATCGTAGCGAGCGGGCCGCAGCGGGGTGCGGCCGGAGCGCAGCTACCGGAATGTACTTTGTCGTGCATGAGGATAGTGAGCACCGCCCAAGCCCCGATCCGGCACGCGCAGTAGATTTATTCTCAGGCGGCGTGCAGTCCCAGGCGCTTGAACAAGGCCTCGTCGCGCCCCGCTTCGGGATTGTCGGCCGTCAGCAGCTTGTCGCCGTAGAAGATCGAGTTGGCGCCGGCGAGAAAGCACAGGGCCTGCAGTTCGTCGCTCATCTCCTGGCGCCCGGCAGAGAGGCGCACCAATGAAGTCGGCATGATGATGCGCGCCACGGCGATGGTGCGCACGAATTCGAAGGGGTCCAGCGGCGGCGCATTTTCCAGCGGCGTGCCGGGCATCGGCACCAACTGGTTGATCGGCACCGATTCAGGCGGCGGCGCCAGGTTGGCCAGTTCCGCCAGCAGCGAGGCGCGCGCGCGGCGCGTCTCGCCCATGCCGACGATGCCGCCGCAGCAGACATTGATGCCGGCGGCGCGCACCTGATCCAGGGTATCGAAGCGATCCTGCTGGCTATGCGTGCTGATCACCTGACCGTAGAACTCCGGCGCGGTGTCGAGGTTGTGGTTGTAATAGTCGAGCCCGGCTGCCTTCAGCTTGTCGGCCTGGCCGGGCTTGAGCATGCCCAGCGTGACGCAGGTTTCCATGCCCAGCGCCTTGACCGCGGCTATCATGCCCGCCACCTGATCAAGGTCCTTGTCTTTGGGACCGCGCCAGGCCGCGCCCATGCAGAAGCGCGTGGCGCCCTTGTCCTTGGCAGCCTTGGCCGCGCTGACCACCGCGTCAACGTCCAGCAGCGCCTCGCGCTCGGCCTCGCCGTGGTGCGCCGATTGCGAGCAATAGCCGCAGTCCTCGGAACAGCCGCCGGTCTTGATCGACAACAGGGTCGACAACTGGACCGCATTGGGCTGGTGGTGCTCGCGGTGCACTTCCTGCGCGCGGAACAGCAGGTCGTTGAACGGCAGCTCGAACAGGGCGACCAGGGCATCAGTGCTCCAACGCAGCGCCGGAAGCGGCGTCGTGGCGTGGACTTGGGCTGCAGGTTGGGCAGTGGCGGTGGCAGTCATCGCAGGGGACTCGCTAGAATGCGGGGAGGCGCGAATCTTGGTGGAAGGAGCCCGGCTTGTCAATTGCAGCCCGTGTGGCCAAGGCCCTGCGCCACGGCTTCGCCGCCGTCATCCCGCAGAATTGCCTGCTTTGCCGCGCCGCCGCCGGCGACAGCCTGCTCTGCGCCGCATGTACCGAGGCCCTGCCGCGCCTGTCGCCCGAATGCTGTCCCGTCTGCGCGCTGCCGACCCCGGGTGCGCAAACCTGCGGCGCCTGCCTCAGGCACCCGCCGCACTTCGATGCCACTCGGGCCGTATTCCGCTACGAGTTCCCGCTCGATCGCCTGGTCCAGTCGCTGAAGTACGCGCACCGTCTTGCCAGCGCCGACTTTCTCGGGCGCGAAATCGCCCGCATGCTCCGGCCCTCGCCTGCCCCCGACCTGATCCTGCCGGTTCCGCTCGCGGCGCCGCGGCTGGCCGAGCGCGGCTTCAACCAGGCGCTGGAACTCGCCCGGCCGCTGGCGCGATCCTGCGGCGCTCCGCTGGATATTCGCCACGTCCGCCGCCATCGCGACACCACGCCGCAAGCCAGCCTGCCCTGGAAGGAGCGCGCGAAAAACATCCGCCACGCCTTCGAATGCGACATCGACCTCGCCGGAATGAACGTACTGGTGGTTGACGATGTCATGACCACCGGTGCCACGCTCGACGAGCTGGCGCGCACGCTGAAGGCGCACGGCGCGAACCGGGTCGAGAATCGCGTGCTGGCGCGGGCGCTGAAGGACTGAGCGGCGGCAACAACGTTACAATCGGCGCATATCCAATCCGGGGCATCCCATGGCATTCCGCGATCCGGTCGACAGGAACATGCTGCGCATGGAAGCGCGTCGCTTCGCCACGCGCTGCGACGGCCAGGTCTCCCTGATCGAGCGCGCCGACACCCTGCGCGAAGTCGCGCGGCTGGCCACCCTGATCACCCTGCCCTTTTCGCTCTCCGGCGACGACACGGCACGCGACGCGCTGCGCGTGGTGAAGATGCGCGCCGAGGACCGGGCGCGGGAACTGGTCCAGGAACAGTTGCAGAACTATGTCCGCGCCGACGAGAATCAGCGCGAAAAGCTCAGGCGCGCCATGCTGGATGCCTGGGCCAACCTGACCGGACCGTTGGCACACCTGCGAACATGGGCGCAGAGCAAGCTAGTCGCGGCGGAGCAGCAGGGCGAATGAGCGGCGGCAGCCCGTAGCGGCCGCCACCTGCCCCCTCAGCGCAAGCGCTGCTCCACATGCTGCGCCAGGTCGGCCGGCAGCCCCGGCAGGCTGCGAGCCTTCTGGTAGGCGTCGCGTGCCTCGGCGCCCTTGCCTGCGGCATCGAGCGCGATCCCCAGCCCCGCCCACCAACGACCTTCGCCGGGAGCCAGCCGGGTGGCGGCTTGGTAGTGCGTTACGGCTTCGGCGGAACGTCCGGCGCGATTCAGCAGCGCCGCGGCAAAACCCTGGAACTCCGCGCTGCGATCACCCGCCGCCGCATGTTTCTGCAGGGTTTCCAGGGCCGCCGCCGCCTGGTTGCGTTCGACCTGCAGGCGGGCCAGCGCCAGCGCCGAGGAAAGGCGCGCCGATGCGATGTCGCCCCCCTTGCGCAACACCTCCTCCGCCTCGTCGTAACGCCGCGCCTCGATCAGCAGCGCCGCCAGCGCCTGCCTCGCCGCGGCATGTTCGGCCTGGTCGGCGAGAGCCGCGCGATAGATTCCGATCGCATCCTCCGTCAGTCCCTGGCGGGCTGCCGCGAGGCCCCGTCGATAGGTGGTTTCCGCACGTTCCGCGGCGCTCGGTTGGCGCAGCTGCTTTTCGATGAAAACCTCGGCCGGCGGCGCCGCCTTGGCCGCGACGACGGGGGCAGGCCGTGGCGTCGGTTCGGCCATGGGTGGCTTGGAAGTCGGCGCCCCACGGGGACTTCCTTCGGTCGCTGGCGACACGGTGGCGACCGCGGGAAGCACCGGCGGCGAAGGCCTGGCGGGTACCTCGGACTGCTTGCGCACCGGCTCCGGCTTCGTTTCCGGAAGCGCAACCAAGGCGTCTGCCATGCGCAGCGTGGGCAGCGCGGCGACCGGGGCTGGCGCCGGTGCGGCGGCGGCCGCGGCAGGCTCTG
>NZ_JAFLDR010000020.1 GCF_017302275.1 Sulfuritalea sp. | reverse complement strand
GCCGCGGCGCGCGCGTCACGGGCACCGGCGCGCTCAAACTGAACGTCGCCACCGGCGCGCCGGTCTGCCGCCCGGATGAATCGGTGCCGAACCGCGCCGCGGCACCGCGCGGCAGCGCTGCCAGCGCCGCCGCCTTCGACGCCAGCCGCATCCGCCTGAGCGGTGGGGAAATCCAGGGTGATCCGGGCAAGCCGACGATCAATACGAGCGGCCCCGATTCGCCCGGCGGCAAGGGCAAGGGCTTCGGCCCGGATTTCGCCAACCGCTTTTCGACAATGGAGGAAGCCGCGCGCGGCAAAGGACTGGCGGGTGCCGGACGTTTGCAGGGCCAGCAGAATCTGGTCGGCGGCCGCCATGCCGATACCTTCGGCGGCGGGCGGGTCAATCCTGACGGCGACATCACACTGGGCGGTGATCTTGGTGGCGGAATCGTCACCGGTCGCGGCGAGCAGGCATCCATGTTCGATTCACAGGGGAATCCAGTCGGAGGACAGCCAGCACAAGGAACGGGAACGCCGTCGGTATCGGTGCCAGTGAGCAGTGGCGACAACGCTGGCGTCATCACGGGAACAGCGAGCGGCACCACCATGAGCGGCAGGGGAGGCACGACGTTCGACACTGTAGTGACGGGTGGGCCATCGAAATTGCCCGAGATCAAGCCCGCCGCCGACGGCGGGTTGGGGAGGGGTCGTCCAACAAAACTAACAGAACCAATCAATCGTCCGGTAGAAGACCCACAAGGCGGCGGCAGCGGCGTCCCGCTCTACGTGCGCAGTGGCCAGTTCGGCAACGAGATCCGTGGCGTTGAACGCGCGATCGGGGCCAAAGTCGGCGCCGCGGGCGGTGCCGGCGACGGTCGCACCGACCAGCAGGCGGCGGGCAGCGGCGGCGGCATGATGGCCCAGCGCAACGAACAGCTTGGCGTGGTCAAGGACACCAGCGCGGGCCGCATCAACTGGGACGCCGCGCTGCAAATCAACGAAGTGGTGAACCCGGGGCGTCAGTAAGGTTTTCTGGCGGGTGAGGGCTCTGGCAGGTGGCCTGCCCATCCTGTAGCATGGCGTCCCGTTCTTGTCGAGAGCGCACCATGCCCAGCCGATCCTTTTCCTGCCCCGCGGAGCTCGCCGGTCTTTACCGCCAGGCGCGCACCTTGCCCGGCGCGGATTTTGCGGCCGCCGCATTTGCCTGGCTGAGCTCCCGGCTGCCCTTCGATGCCGGCACGCTGGTGACGTCCTTCGTCGACCGGCCGGCATATGTCGATGCGCATTTCCAGGGCATTGCCGATCCGGCCGCGACGCTTGAAAGCTGGAGCCGGGTGCAGCACCTCGACTCGCTCAGCCCGTTGCTGCTGGCCAACCCGTTGCGCGCGCAACGGCAGGACATCGACGATCCACGCATTGCCGGCGAACGCCATGCGCCCTTGCGCGAACACCTGGCGCGCTTCCGCTTCATCTATTCGATATGCATCGCCGTGCCAGTCGATGACGGGCGCGGCATGACGGTGCTGATCCTGGTCCGCGACGAGAACGGCTCTCGCTTCGCCGCCGACGAACTGCAACTGCTGGAGCAACTCGCGCCGCATTTGGCCGAGGCCTCGGCGATCAATCGCGGCATGGCGCTGTTGCGCAGCCCGCAGTTGGGCATCGACCAAATACCCCTGGCCCTGGCCGATGCCAGCGGCGCCATGGTGCAGACGACGTCGGCCTTTGTCCGCCTGTTCTGGAACGGCCAGGCACCGCAAACCACGCAACTGGACGCCGAATGCCTGGATGCGATCAGGCGCGGGGGACGCTGGCCCTTGCCGGACGGCATTCACGTCCTGCGCGCGGAACGCGAGGCCGCGGGCTGGCTGCTGCGCGTCCAGCCCGGTAGCCGCCTCGATTGCCTGAGCGCACGCGAGCGCGCCATCGCCGGCCTTTTTGCCGACGGCGCCAGCCACAAGCAGATTGCGCAGCAACTGCGACTCGCGCCGGCTACCGTACGCAACCACCTGCAGAAGATCTACGCCAAGCTCGGGGTCAAGCACCGGGTAGAACTGATCGCGGCAATCGCTGCCGGAATGCCCGCATCGGGCTGAAACTGCGCAAGCGGCAGGCAGCGGCCAAAGTCGCCAGCCGACGAGATCATCGGCCGCGCGCAGTCGTTCGGAAACCATCTTCGAAGTATTGCGATAAACCTTTAGCCCGGATATTTCACCCGCCCGATGATGATCGCCGTCCCGCCAGCGCCGACTTTTCCATTCAGCCGCGCGGCAGGTAGAGGCTGACGACAAGCCCGCCACCGAAACAGTTGCCTGCCGCGACCGTTCCCCGATGCGGCTGCATGTCGCTTCTCGCAATGGCCAGGCCGAGGCCGCAGGTCGACGCCCAGCGCTTCGGCTTCGACGCCCACGTCTTCGGCGATTCCGCCGACCGGTTCGCCGAGGTCGAGGCTTTCCATCCGGCCATCATCGACGCCGGCATCGAACCGGGTCGGCCGCAAGGCCCATATCGCGACACCGACACCCAGCGAGGTGACGACATGCGCCGGCCGGAAAGCCAGGAAAACCTTCCAGAACAGCCGGCCCATCACCCCGCCACCAGTTGCTGGCCCTTGCGGATCACCGTCTGGATGATGGAACGCCCGTCCGCCAGCGTGGCCGACGGGCCCAGCTTGTGTCCGATGCTGCTGACATGGACATCGATGCTGCGATCGAAGCGCGGGAACGGCCGGCCCAGGGCCTGTTCGGAAAGATCGGCCTTGCTCACCGGCTGCCCCCCCGCGCCAGCATTTCGGGCAGGCTGAATTCCGTGCAGGTGAGCGGCAGCGGCCGCACCACAAGCAAGGCAAAGTGGTCCACGACGCGAAGGCAAAGTTCGCGCATGACTTCGTCGCCGCCTGGAAAAAGGTGATGAACCTGGATCGCTTCGACTGAAGTAAGGCAAGGCAGGCCACCTTGGCACCATCCAGCGGTAAACTGGGCACCCGTACCGTTTACCGCTGGCGCTTCATCGCCAGGAAACCGCCGTGACACCTTCGAAACAGGAACTTCAGGACAAAGCGAAACACTTCGCCAACACGGTATTCGTGGTCGGCGCGGGCGTGATCATGTTTTCTGCGTCGTGGCTGCAGCCCTACACGATGAAGTGGTTGGGGGGCGCAACGGGCGAACAGTTTCCGTTCATCGCGGGCACGCTGCTGATCGTCATGCTGGCCATGAAACGGCCGGCGTTCGCGCTGTTCGCGCTGGAACGGCAGTGCCGGAAATACGGCCACGCCATGCGTGAAGGTTCGCCGACTTGCGAGCGTTGCTTCAAGAAAGTCGGCGAAGGCGGGGATTCCTGAAGCGCGTATCCGCTACGCGGCGTCGAAACCGGCGTCCTCGATCACGGCCTTGAGCCGGTCGCGCGTCACCTTCCCGGCGTCATACTCGACCACCGCCTGCTTCAGCTCCAGCGAGACCTCCGCCTTGGCCACGCCCTCGAGCGCGGTGAGCACGCCGGTCACGCTTTTCACGCAGCCGCCGCAGGACATGCCGTCTACCCTGATCGTCGTCGTTTCCATGTTCAATCCTTGTTGGGTTGCCAGCGGCGCAGCAGCAGCGAGTTGCTGACCACCGACACCGAGCTTGCCGCCATCGCCGCGCCGGCGATCACCGGGTTCAACATGCCCAGCGCCGCGAGCGGTATGCCGAGCACGTTGTAGATGAAGGCGAAGAAGAGATTCTGCCGGATTTTCGACAGCGTCGCGCGCGACAGCGAGATGGCGTCGGCCACGCTGCCAAGGTCGTCGCGCATCAGCGTCACGTCCGCCGCCTGCATGGCCACGTCGGAGCCCGCGGCCATGGCGAAGCTGACGTCGGCCGCCGCCAGCGCCGGTGCATCGTTGATGCCGTCGCCGGCCATGCCGACCAGACGGCCGCCGGACTTGAGCCGATTGACGGCCTCGGCCTTGCCCGCCGGCAGTACCTCGGCTTCAAAGCGTGATATTCCGGCCTGCTGCGCAATGGCCTTTGCGGTGCCGGCGTTGTCGCCGGTGATCATCACCACGTCGACACCAAGCCGGCCGAGGCGAGCAACGGCGGCAGGCGACGTGGCACGCAGCGGATCGGCGATGCCGATGAAGCCGAGCAAGGCATCGTCGGCCACCACCGCGACCACGCTGCGACCCGCCTGCGCCAGTTCGTCCGCCTGCGGCGCCGAATGGCCATGCTCCTTCAGCCAGGTCACCGAGCCCAGTTGCACGCGCCGGCTGTCGACCTCGCCGGCAAGGCCGCGACCGGCTGTTGTCACGACGTTCTGCGGCGTTGCCAGCGCAAGCCCGTCCGCCTTGGCGCGCGCCACGATGGCCGCTGCGAGCGGATGGGTCGAGCCCTGTTCGAGGCTGGCCGCAAGTTGCAGCAACGCCGTGTCGCCAGCGCCGACTGTTTCGACTTCGGTCACCACGGGGCGTCCCTCGGTCAGCGTGCCTGTCTTGTCCACCACCAGCACCTTCAGCTTCTCGGCCATTTCCAGCGCCACGGCGTTGCGGATCAGCACACCGGCCTTTGCGCCCTGCCCGGTGCCGACCATGATCGCCGTCGGCGTCGCCAGGCCCAGCGCGCAGGGGCAGGCGATCACCAGCACCGCCACGGCATTCACCAGCGCCTGGGTGAAATCACCGGCCAGCGCCCACCAGGCGACGAAAGTCAGCAACGCAATGGCCACCACCACCGGCACGAAGATCGCCGCCACCTTGTCGGCCAGGCGCTGCACCGGCGCCTTCGAGCCTTGCGCCTCTTCCACCAGGCGAATGATGCCGGCCAGCAAGGTGTGGCTGCCGACACCGGTGGCACGGCAGCGCAGCAGGCCGTCGCCGTTGATCGTGGCGGCAAAGACCCGGTCGCCGATAGCCTTCGATACCGGCAGGCTCTCGCCGGTCAGCATGGCTTCATTGGCAGACGACGTTCCTTCGATCACTTCGCCGTCGACCGGCATTGCTTCACCGGAACGGACCACGAAAACGTCGCCGGGAATCAGCGTCGCCACCGGCACGTCGACCAGTTGCACGGCTTCGCCGGCCTTGCGCTCGACGCGCGCGGTCTGCGGCTGCAGTTTCGCCAGCGCCTCGATGGCCGACGAGGTCTTGGCCTTGGCCCGGGCCTCGAGGATCTTGCCCAGCAGCACCAGCGTGATCACCGTCGCCGAGGCCTCGAAATAGACATGGTGGTGATGCAGGTCGGCCACGGTGACGACGACGCTGTAGGCCCAGGCCATGGTCGTGCCGAGCGCGACGAGCACGTCCATGTTGCCGGCGCCGCCGCGGATCGCGTTGAAGCCGCCGACGTAAAAGCGCCAGCCGATCCAGAACTGCACCGGCGTCGCCAGCAGCAGTTGCAGCCAGCGCGGCAGCACATCGTCGTGCGCCGCAGCACTTCCATTCGCGCCAAACATGAAGGCCATCTGCGCCACCAGCGGAAGGGTCAGCGCGGCGGATATCCAGAAGCGGCGCAGCTCGTCGCGATACACCGCGAGCTTGCGCGCCTTCTCCTCGGCCCGTGTGTCGTTGCTCGATACCGTGGCGGTAAATCCCGTCTTGACCACGGTCGCCACCAATTGCTCCGGGCTGGCCTGGCCAGGCACGTAGCGGATATGTGCCCGCTCGGCAGCGAGATTGACCACCGCCTCGACGCCTTCGAGCTTGTTGAGTTGCTTCTCGATGCGGGTGGCGCAGGCGGCGCAGGTCATGCCGCCGATGGCGATGTCCAGCGTCGCCGGCGGCACCTCGAAGCCGGTCTTGCGGATGGTCTCGACGAGTCTGGTGGCGGTGACGTCGGCGCCGGAGTAGCGAATGCTGGCGCGCTCGGTGGCGAAGTTGACCGCCGCCTCGACCCCAGGCAGCTTGTTGAGCTGCTTCTCGATGCGCGCCGCGCAGGCGGCGCAGGTCATGCCTGCCAGTGGCAGATCGATGGACTGCGCGGACCTCGATTCAGGATTGGCGACGTTGTTCATTGCGGAGAAGTTTAAACTCCGTACCTTGGTACAGAGTCAAGGGGTGGCCATGAAAAAACTTTCGGACCCGACGTTTACCATCGGCACGCTGGCGAAACAGGCCGGCGTCGGCGTGGAAACAGTTCGCTACTACCAGCGTCGCGGCCTGCTGGCGGAACCCGCCGCAGGCGGTGGCTACCGCCGCTACGACGCCGCCCACCTGGAGCGCCTGAATTTCATCAAGCGCGCCCAGGGCGTGGGCTTCACGCTCGAGGAAATCGCCGAGCTGATGACGCTCAACGACACCCGCGACCACCGCCTGGCGCGCAGCCTCGCCGCCGACAAGATCCGCAACATCGAGGCACGCATCGAGCAACTGAACAAGGTGGCCGGCGCCTTGCGCCAACTCGTGCATCGCTGCGAGTGCGGTGGCCAAGACATGCCCTGCCCGATCATCCGCATGGCGCTGACGCCCTGATCCCCGCCACCCCCGCCGCTCAAGCGTGGCTGGCCACACCCTGCCAAAGTTTGCCACCCAGCGTCGCTGCATTGAGCAATCCATAGACGCCGAAGCCGAGCACCAGCAGTCCCGAGCCGATGCGCAAAGCGCGCCCCTGCACGATATTGCGAAAGCGCGCCAGCAGCAGGCCGGCCAGCATCAGGTTGGGCAGGGTCCCAAGGCCGAAAGCGAGCAGGGTCGCAGCGCCGCGCAGCGCACTGCCGGTAAGCAGGGCCATCGCAAGCACGCTGTAGACCAGGCCGCAGGGCAACCAGCCCCAGAGCAGACCGAGCGGAAAGGCCTGCGCCGGGCCGCGCACCGGCAGGAAGCGCCCGGTCAAAGGCTGCACGCGGCGCCACAGCCACTCTCCGCCGCGCTCGGCGAAGGCCAGCGCGCCGGTGATCCCGGTCAGGTACACGCCGAGTGCGACCATCATCAGGTTGGCCGCCACATACAGCGCCATCTGCACCGGCAGCGCGTTGTTGAGCAGGAGCCCGAGGCTGCCCAGGGCGCCCATCAGCGCGCCGGCCGTGGCATAGCTGCTGATACGGCCGAGGTTGTAGGCGAGGTGCAGCAGCCACGCCGGACCGCCGGCACCCGGTTTGTTCGGCACCTGAAGCGTGAGCGCGGAAACAATGCCGCCGCACATCCCGGCGCAATGCACGCCGCCGAGCAGGCCGACAAGGAACACGGCGAGGAATCCGCTGTCCGGCATCACGTGGCAACCGAAAGTCGGCGCTGGCGGTACGGCGCCGGGGAGCTCAGATGACCTTTGAGTAGCGTACCCGCTCGCGGTCGGTACGCAGGTAGCGGTCGAAGGCCATGGCGATGCCGCGCACCAGCAGACGACCGCGCGGCAACACGCTGATCCATTGGTCGTCGATGGTAAGCAGGCCGCCCTTTTCCATGTCGCGCAGGTCGGCAAGCTCGGACGCGAAGTAGGACTTGAAATCGATCAGGTGGGCGATCTCGATCGATTCGATGGACACCTCGAAATGGCACATCAGAGCCTGGATGATGCTGCGCCGGAGCAGGTCGTCGGCGTTGAGTTCGATGCCGCGGAAGATCGGTAGCGTACCCTGGTCGAGGCTGTCGTAATACTCGTCGAGCGTGCGCACGTTCTGGCAATAACTGGGCCCGACCTTGCCGATGGCGGAAACGCCGAAGGCCATCAGGTCGGCCTCGGCATGGGTCGAGTAGCCTTGGAAATTGCGGTGCAGGCGCCCCTGGCGCTGGGCCACGGCGAGTTCGTCGTTGGGCTTGGCGAAGTGGTCCATGCCGATGAAGACGTAGCCGGCTTCCGTCAGGCGGCGGATCGCGAGTTGCAGTATCTGCAGCCGCGCATCCGGGCTCGGCAGGTCGGCTTCGTTGATGCGCCGTTGCGGCTTGGCCAGGCTTGGCAGGTGGGCGTAGTTGTAGATCGAGAGGCGGTCGGGATCGAGCTTGATGACCTCGTCCAGGGTATGGTTGAAGCTGATCACGTTCTGCTTGGGCAGGCCGTAGATCAGGTCGACGGAAATTCCCTTGAAACCGAACTCGCGCGCCGAATCAATGACCAGCTTGGTTTCCTCCAGGCTTTGTACCCGGTTCACCGCGACCTGCACTTCCGGCGAGAAGTCCTGCACGCCGACGCTCATGCGGTTGAAACCGAGTTCGCCGAGCAACTTCACGGTGTCGCGGTCAACCTTGCGCGGATCGACCTCGATCGAGTACTCGCCGCCTGGCAGCAGGCGAAAATGCTTGCGGATGATGTCCATCAGCCGGCGCATTTCGTCGTCGCTGAGGAAGGTTGGCGTACCACCGCCGAAGTGCAGCTGGACCACGTCGCGACTGCCATCCAGCCCGGCTTCCTGCATCGCGATTTCCTTGCCCAAATACTTGATGTACTTGGCGGAACGGCCGTGATCCTTGGTGATGATCTTGTTGCAGGCGCAGTAATAGCAGATGGTATTGCAGAAGGGGATGTGCACGTATAATGACAAGGGCCGACCTATGCCGCCCACTGTCCTCTTGCCGAGCCAGCGCATGTAATCGTCGGCGCCGAACGCCTCGACGAAACGGTCAGCGGTAGGATAGGAGGTATAGCGTGGCCCGTTGACGTCGAAGCGCCGGATGACCTCGGGGTCGAAGATGAGTTCCTGATAATCCATGGGCCGAATAGTACGGGTTTGCGGCAAAACGCGGCGCGGTTTACCGCAGGGTCGTAAGATGCCGCAGTTGCGAATTGGTTGCATTGACAAATATCAAAGGGATACCCCGAACAGGGTAGCGAACCAGCGTGCATGCAAACGTCAAGCAGAACGTAGTTCCGCTCATCACGCCCGGCCTCAAGGTCGCATGCTCCCAATGCAACTTGCGGGAGTTGTGCCTGCCTTTCGGCCTGTCGGACAACGACATGTCGCGGCTCGACCACCTTATCGGCGGCGGCCGCAAACTCAAGCGCGGCCAGCATCTGTATCGCGCGGGTGACCGGTTCGAGTCGATCTTCGCCGTCCGCGCCGGCTTCTTCAAGACGGATGTGCTGACCGAGGACGGTCGCGACCAGGTCACCGGCTTCCAGATGGCCGGCGAGATCCTGGGCATGGACGGCATCAGCACCGAAGCGCATACCTGCAATGCCGTGGCACTGGAGGACAGCGAAGTCTGCCTGATCCCGTTCGTCGAACTGGAAATGCTTTCCAGCGAAATTCACTCCCTGCAGCACCACCTGCACAAGGTCATGAGCCGCGAGATCGTGCGCGACCACGGCGTGATGATGCTGCTCGGCACCATGCGCGCCGAGGAACGCCTGGCCGCTTTCCTGCTCAACTTGTCGCAACGCTTCAGCGCCCGCGGCTATTCCCCGGCGGAATTCCACCTGCGCATGACGCGCGAGGAAATCGGTTCCTATCTGGGACTCAAGCTGGAAACCGTCAGCCGCGCCTTTTCGCGCTTCCAGGAAGAAGGCCTGATCTCGGTGCAGCAGAAGCATGTCCGGATCGTCGACATTCCCGGACTCAAGGCGCTGCTCGCGCCGCCTGACGGCCGTATCGGCTAGATCATCCCGAAAACGCCGAGCGGCTGGCGCGTCAAAGCCACCGACACGATCCAGCCGAACACCGCCATCGACGCCAGCCAGCAGGCGATGCGCAAACGCCGGGTGCTCGCTTCGCGCAACGCCAGCGCACCGAGGATGATGTAGGCGATGATCCCGAATACCTTTGCCGTGACCCAGTCGACGACGAAGGGATATTGATCAGACATCGCGGCCAGCGTCAACGCCGCGATCAGCAGCACGGTGTCGTTGATATGGGGTAGCACCCGGACCCAGCGCGCGGCGAGCAGCGGCGAATCCCGCATCATCAGGATCCCGCGCAGGAAGAATCCGGCCAGGCTCAGGACCACGCTGACCACATGCACGTATTTGACGGCGAGGTACATGAGCTATCCGGGCTTGCCGTCCAGTCGTGCCCGCCAGAATGCCGGCGCGAAGCGCCACGCCCACAGCGCGAAAGCGCCCAGCCAAAGCACGGACGACAACCACATTGCGAAGTACCCGCCGGGCAGGGCCGGCAACTCGCTCGCGACCCGCAATAGCGCCGCCACCTGCATCATGCAGAACGCCAACCACATGGCGGCATCGACGGCGACCGGCCGACCGGAATGGCCCATCGTCACCCGCGATGCCATGCCGATCAGCATCGAAGAAAAAAAGCCCAGCGTCAGTGCATGGAGCGGCGCCTGCCCGAGCAAGCCCGGCATCGCGCGCCAGGAAATGCTTTGCAGTGCGAACAGCGCAAATGCCGGCGCAACCCACAGGAATGCCACGTGCAGGACGGCGAGCATCCGGTTGTCGATCGCGCTACGAGCCCACCATAGCCAACTCAGGCGGCCTGCCGCGAACATTGCCGGGAGGTCCGCAAGCCACAGCAGTTGAGGCAATTCCAAAGTCGTCAGAAGGCCGTGACCGAAGCTGGCACCGAGCAGGATGCGCAAGGCCCAGGCGGGGCGATGCACCACATAGCCACGCAGCGCAGAACTGGTGAAGAAGGGCAACATTCGATGGGCGACCGTCACGAACACCGGCAACAGGAACCCCCATACTCCCAAGGCAATTCCCGCTCGCGCCCAAGTCGCGCCGGCTCCCGCCGCGAATACCAGGAAGGCCCCCAGGCCCAGCGCACCAAGCCAGGCGGCGACAGCGATGCAGGCAATGTGCTCGCGCTGCTCGGCGCGGCGAGTTGCAAGGCGGGTCAGCGTCAACGCCACCAAGATCCAGCCCGCCAGGGCTGCCGCGAGGCCGGGCATTAGCAGAATGGGCAGCAACAGCGACACCCAGACCAGCAGCCAGCCGCCGGCAAGCAGCAGAAAGGCAGGAACGAAGTCACGCCGCGGCAAGTCGCCCGCGCCTTGCCAGCGCGGCCCGGCGGTGAGAATGAAGCCGAAGATGAAAAAAGGGAACACGCCAGAGGCAATCAGAATCCCGTGCAACACGGACGGTGGAAACCGTGACAACAGCGGCCACGCCGGCGGCGACCAGAGTCCGGCATAATGCCCCCCTGTCTGCAAGGACCAGAAGGCCATCGCCAGCAACGCCTGCACCGTTCCGCCAAGGAACATCACCCGGTGCGGTGCGGCAAAGAAGACTGGCAGGCGATTCATGCCGCTACCGACCAACCGAGAGCATCGCAATGCCCGAAACCCGACTCGACATTCCGCAGATTCTTTTCCGCCTGCCCCTGTTTCAGGAACTGGTACCGGAGCAGATCGCCGCGCTCGAACCGGCGTGTCGCGAGCGGCGACTTGCCAAGAGCGAGATGCTGTTCCAGAAGGGCGACCTTCCCAAGGGTTTCTACGTCGTGGTTTTCGGCCAGATCAAACTGGCCTTTCCGTCCTCGCAGGGAAACGAAAAGGTCATGCAGATCGTCGGCCCGCGCCAGAGTTTCGGCGAGGCGATCATGTTCCTCAATCGACCCTGCCCGGTATTTGCCGAGGGATTGGTCGACAGCCTGTTGCTTCATATCGGTAGCGGACCGGTGTTCGCCTTGCTCGAATCCGACCCGCTGTTCGCCCGCCGCATGCTGGCCGGCCTTTCGATGCGCCTGCATTCTCTGGTTCAGGACGTCGAGACCTATTCCCTGCGCTCCTCGGCACAACGCGTGGTTGGTTACCTGTTGCAACAATGCCCCCAGGAAGGCGCCTGCGAAGGCTCGTTCGACATCTCGCTGCCGACCTCGAAGCAGGTAATCGCCTCGCGCCTCAACCTGACCCCGGAAACGCTGTCGCGCATCTTTCACGATCTCGCGGTCAATGGCCTGATAGGCGTCAGCGGCAAACAGATCACCATCAAGGATGCAAGGCGACTGCGCGAATTTGATCTGTGAACATCCGGTAGCGTCTGGCCGCACCTATCAGATTCCAGGCCAGCCAGGCACAGGAAACTGCGAAGGCGAAGCCGGCCAGGCGCGCCAGAGTCGGTAGCCAGACCGCCGCGAGCAGCAGCAGCAATGCCAGCACATGCAGGCGCAATTGGCCTGTCATGTCGTCCGCCGGAATCATTTTCTTCATGTTCGGCACGGCCGAGATCGGTGCGCCCAACCGCTGCAGATGAAGCCAGTTGAGGAAGGGCGTGATCTTGTACATCATTCCGGCGGTGGCGGAAACGAAAACGCCGACGAAGACCAGCACGCCCAGCCAGACGATGGCACGCGGATCGTCACCGAACGGCGGATACAGGCGAACGGCCGCACCGGATACCGCGAAACCCAGCAACGACACCATTGCCACCCGGAAGTAAAGCGAGGTCGCATCGTCGACCTTTCTGCGCCGGGTGTATTGCAGCCACAGGGTCATCACGGCGTAGGCCGAAAACAGCAGCAACAGGGGCAGTGCGATCGGCGTCGTCCATCGATCATCGTCGAGCAAGAGCCGTGACGACCACGCGCACAGCAGCAGCAGCAGCAGTGGTCCGAAACCACGAGCGAACCAAAGTGGATAGGGACGCGTCAGCTGAAACATCGGCACCACGTGGTAGGACACTCCCGCCAGCAGCATCAGCGCCCATCCGCCGAGCGCCCATGCCAGATGGACGTTGGTCAAGTCGATGAGCGGCAGGTTGAGGCCGCGCGCCAGCGCGTCCGCCAGCAGCGAACCAAGCAGGACCGTGATCGCCAGTCCGCCGATCGCCATGCGCATCGACCACAGGGTCATTCCGGTTGCCGGGGTGCGCCAAAGTGCCAGCGCAACGGCCGCGACAAGGCCGCCTGCGCCGAGCAGGAACACGGGCACGGCCGCTGACAGCAGCGCCGGATTGCTGAACAGCAGCCCGGCCACCAGCAGCAGCGCCGCCAGCACCAGCAGGGGATGAATGACGTTGGCGACCAGCCGCGGACGCCAGACGTTGCCGCCCACCGCGACGGGAATGAACTGGAACAGTGCGCCGCTCATGGCCTGCAACATGAACCCGGCCCCGGCCAGATGCGTCAGCGCCAGGACTTCCGGAGTCCAGCGTGAGCCCAGCCCATCGCCGCCCGACCATGCGAGGAGCAGGCCGGCCAGCATGCCGAACCAAGGTGCCGTGAGGAAGAACCGGTACGGCACCGAAATCGGCGGCGCCTGATCGAAAGAAAGATTGGGATGCATCCCGCCCTGCCCGATCAGCCTGGCTGCTTGCGAATCCGAATCTCGCGCGTTCCCTCAGGCAGCAGATTCTCGGTCCATTCGTATCCGTTGTTCCTCAGGATATTGAACAGGGGATACGGCTGGCAATACAACAACAACAGGACTTCGTCACCATCAGGCAGCAGTTCCAGTACCTCCAAGGTGCGTTCCATCGGTTCCGGCGGCTGCATTTCGCGCCCGTCGATTACCGTTGTCATGATGCCTTCAGGCGCTGCGCCAGGTTGTCGCCAAGGTCGGAAGCGCCCAGCGCGTTGTCGCACATCGGATAGAGAATGTTCTCTTCCTTCATGTTGTGCTGCTGCATGAGGATGAGCAGGGTTTCGGCGGCTCCACTGAAGGCGTCGCCATCCCGTTCGGCAAGACCGCTACTCATCTGTCCGAGCAGGTCACGCATCTGGCGATGTTCGCCACGCATGACTTCGGTCGGACCCGAGGTCATGCCGGTAGCTGCCTCGAAGGCCGGAAAAAGAAGCTCCTCTTCGCTTGAAAAATGGGCCTCGAGCTGGGATTGCAGGAGCGCGAACAGCTTGCCGCCGGCTTCCCAATCACCGTTGCCGCAGGCGCTTTCCGCGTCGGCAAATATATCGTCGCAGTGCTTATGGTGCTGAAACAGCGGAGTGGTTATCGACATGAGGGCGTATCCAAAGTGACGGTTGGCCGATTCTGGATGGGCAATCGGCCCCCAGCATTGATGGCGGTCAAGTCCGGCACCGGCTCATGCTCTCAATAACCCGATTTCCAGTTGGGAGAACCAGTCGATAAAGCGCCCCACATCGGCGCCGCGGTAAATCGCGCCATGTTGTGGACAGAGCATGTCGATGTCCATTTCAGAAACTCGGGCGCACCAATCCAGCTTCGCCTTCTCGGACCCCATCCACCGCCGATGAAAAGCTTCGGCATGCCGCACATGCCAGTCGAAATCCTCGACGAACACGCCGTCCTCTTCCGGCGGCAGCAGGGCCGCACCAATATCTCCAGAAAAAAGAATCCGGGCCTTGGGGTCGTACAAATGAAAATTTCCCGGCGAATGGAGGTAATGGGCGGGAATCGCCTGCAACTGGATCGAACCGACACCGATACCCATGCCAACGTCGGGAATCGGAACCAGGCTCTGCGCCTGTCCGGCGAAATGCGGCACGAAAGTCTGCCACAACCAGCTCAGGTAGCACTTGATCGCCGGATTGTGCTGTATCCATTGGGACAGGGACGAGCAGACATCGGGATCCTGGTGCGATGCAAATATCTTGCCGATCCGCGCCGGATCGATGCAGGTACTTACCGCGGCGAAGATTGCCGGAAAAACTTCACTGCCGCCTGGATCGAGGAGGATTGCATCGCCGGCACTGGTCACCAGATATTCATTCGTATCGACAAGGCAATCCGCGCGGTTTGCATCTCGAACCAGGGCAAGCCACCTATGGTCTCCGTCTTGATAGATAACCTGCGCGGTTTTCATCTGAATCGCTCCTTCCGTTATCCATCATCGGACTACCTGGCGAGCAACGAAGTCCATAACCGCCATTCCGACTGCGGCCATTCGATTGAATCGCGGTCGAACGAAACCACCGCCAAGCCTGGCTTCCGCCCGAAACGAGCTTACCAGCATGGCGGCATGGGAAACAAGAGGCGATTGGCCAGTCCCTTCCACATGGCATCGCCACGACTGGATGGCGCGGCCCGGTGTCGGGCGGCGGGATCGGGACAGCACTCGACTAGCCATCCTCTCGCCCCGCGGCGACCGTCAGTATTCCAGCACGTAGGTACCCGGTGCGTCAGCCAACGCAGGGTAATTGCGATCCGAGACGGCGGGCGCCGGGACCATCGCGCCCGACTGCGGCTTGATCCACTCCATCCAGTCTTCCCACCAACTGCCATGCCGCAACTCCGCGCGTTCGCGCCAGTCGTCCGGAGTATCGTGGCGCTCGGCGCTTCCGACATGGAAATCACGCTTCGGTGGATTTACGACCGGATTGACGATTCCGAGTATATGTCCGGACGTCGACAAAACGTAGCGCCGCGATCCGGCGACAAAGTTGTTGATGCGAAAGGTCTGGCGCCATGGCGCGATGTGGTCATCCTCGGCGGAGACGGCGTACAACGGCTGCGAGATACTTCCAAGGTCGATATCCTCGCCCGCCAGGTTGAGCGCATCCTTTTTGATCAGCAGGTTTTCCAGATAGAAGTTGCGCAGATACCAGCTGTGCATTTTCGCCGGCATGCGAGTGGCGTCCATGTTCCAAAAGAGCACGTCGAACGGCGGCGGCGCCTCGCCGAACAGGTAGCCACGAACCACGTAATGCCAGACGAGGCTGTTGGACCGCAGCAGACGGAAGGCGGAGGCCATTTCCTTGCCGTCAAGATAGCCCTTCTCGGCCATCGACTTCTCCAGCCATTTGATGCTGTTTTCATCGAGAAACACTTCAATGTCGCCCGGCTTGTGGTAATCCACCAGCGTCGTCAGCAGCGTGACGGATGCCACAGGCACATCCTTTTTGGAATAGCGGGCATTGGCCCAGGCCATCCAGGCCGACAGCGCCGCGCCACCGATGCAGTACCCCACCGCATGCACCTTGTCCGAACCCGACAGCCCCTGGGCGGTTTCTACGAGCTTGCCTATGCCATCGATCAGGTAGTCATCGAACGATACTTCGCGCATGTCGGCGCCTGGATTTTTCCAACTGGTGATGTAGACGTCCAAGCCCTGGTCGACCAGAAACTTGACCATGCTCTTCTTCGCGTTCAAGTCGAGGATGTAGAACTTGTTGATCCAGGGTGTCACTATGACGATCGGGGTCCTATAGACCTTTTCCCGGCTAGGTACATAGTGGATCACCTCCAGCAGGCGATTGCGAAACACCACCTTGCCCGGCGTCGTCGCCAGATCCCTGCCGACAACGAAGTCCGTCGGGCGTGCCATCTGGACGTCGCCGGCCTGAAAGTCGGTCAGGAGGTTGTTGAACCCCTTCAACAGGCTCTCGCCGCGCGTCTCCATGGCCCTTTGCATGGCCTCGGGATTGCTCAGCAGGAAATTGGTCGGCGCCACGGCGTTGAGCCATTTGCGCCACCAGAATGCAGCCCGACGTCTATCTCGGCTCGAAAGTCCCGGCGTATCGTAGAGCATGTCCTGGACTTGGTGGGTGAGCATCAAATACCACTCCTTGACGATGTCCCAGCTGGCCGATTCGCTCCAGACAGGCGAGGCGAAGCGTGTGTCGTCAGGATTCGGCGATACGACATCCTTGCTCGGCATGCCCAGCGCGCGATGCCATGAATGTACCTGCAAGTCCCACATCTTTGCCGAAAAACCGGTCAGCGTCTCGGACATCTCCTGAGGATGACTCAGCCAAGCCAACTGGGCATGCAGCAATGGCGTCGCCATGCCGATCGGATCCACCTTGGCCTCGACGGCCTGATTCACCGCCCGCCATGCCGCCTGCGGCGTCGCGGGTACCTTGGTCTGTTTGGTCGCGCTCATGATTTTTTCTCCACTTCCCGACGGCTGCGCTATCCTGCCGCACTACCGCTAATATTGTGCCCCATGCTCCTCGGGTATAGTTCGGGCGGCTATTGATCTTGATCAACGCTGACGCTTATTAGTGGGCTAGCCTAGATTTACCAACACAAGGATCCATCCTATGTTCAAGCACATACTCGTTCCGACTGACGGATCGCAATTGTCCGGTGACACCGTGAAGCGCGCCATTGCATTCGCAAAGGAAACGTCAGCGCGGATAACTTTCTTTTTTGCAAAACCCGACTACCCGGTGGCCTTCTACGGTGAGGGTGCGCTCATTGACCCCACGACGCCGGACAAGTTTGCGGAAATGGCCGAACAACAAGCCAGGGAAATACTGGCTGCGCACGAGGCATCGGCCAAGGCGGCCGGTGTTTCCAGCGCAAGTCTGACTTCGATCAGCGACATTCCTTACGAAGCCATCATTGCAGGGGCTGAGCAAGTCGGCGCCGACCTGATCTTCATGGCTTCGCACGGCCGACGCGGAATCAGCGGCCTTTTGCTCGGATCCGAAACGCAGAAGGTGCTCACGCATTCAAAGATTCCCGTACTGGTTTATCGGTGACCGACTGAACCGGCCTTCGGCTGGTTTCGGCACTAGGACGGCAAACGGGAAGATATGCTGAACGGCGCCCTGAGCATCATTCAGGAGGAGCACCGTTCGCTGGCTGCGGTAGTAACCGGGTTGCGCTACCTCGTGCACCAGAGCCGCGTGGATTGTCGCAATCCCGACTTCGCGGTGCTGCGCGCAATAGTCACCTATCTGAATGAGTTTCCGGAAAAACTACACCACCCCAAGGAGAACTCCTACCTGTTCGCGCGACTGCGCGAACGGACACATGAAGCCGATTCCGTGATTGAACTACTGAAGCTAGATCACGCGGAAGGCGGCCAGAAGGTGCGCGATCTGGAACGGGCACTGGACCGTTTCCAAGCTGGAGCGGCGGAGGGAATGGCGGAATTCTCCGCAGCCGCCGAGGCATTCGCCGAAGCAATGTTCGCCCACATGGCCATCGAAGAACAAGAGCTATTTCCGCTTGCCTGCATACATCTGAGGGCGGAAGACTGGGTCGAGATCGCCGCCGCTTTCGGGGAAAACGGCGATCCTCGCTTTGATGCGGCGGCAGACCTTGAATGCCGCGATCTCTTTTCCCGGATACTCAAGCTGGCGCCGACACCGCGCGGGGGATCACCCGGAGTCTGAATCACTCCCGTCCTGCGGGGCCAGTGCTATCCCGGCTTATTGCCATCTGGCGACGTGCTGCCAACCCCCTTGTTCAACTCGGCGGCACCTAACTGCAAAAAAACCGTCAACAGGCTGGACGCGGCGCAAACCATCCAGAATCCGAAAAAACCGATCGAGTAGGTGGCGATCTTGGAGAAGTGCGCGGGTTCGCCGAACAGATAAAGTTCCTGCGGGTTGATCACCGTAAAGAAAATGCCCTCGGCAACTCCGGCAACGATAAACGACGGCCACAGCACCCACAGGATCTTTTGCATTGCGTGTCTCCCCTATCCGGCGTCACCCAAGCTACTTGGCGTTTCTCGCGTCTTCTTCGGACTTCCTCTTGATATAGACGACGAAGTAGATGCCCATGACGATCACAAAGCCGATAGTGAACAGACTGAGAAGACCAATGTCGCTACCGACCAGAAGTTTCCAGGCTTCCATGACGCTATCTCCTATCCAAAAAAATCAGTTCCGGATATCCGCCGGCGCGGGGATCGGGCCGGCGTTGCCGATGATGGTTTCCCCGTTGGCCGGAAGGATGACATTGCCCATCAACCGCCAGGTTCTGCCCTCATCCTCCACCAACACCAGCCAATGCCCAGCGGCAGGCAGGCGAACCTCGCCGGAATACGTATCGCCATTGCGCAACAAGACGCGGGACTGGTCGAGACCGGCACGGGTTGGATGCGAAATCGTCAGAAACAGCGTTGACGGCATGGTGAACCCCGGGTCGGCGGCTTGCAGCCGTACCGAAAAGGTTTCCATCGAAATCCGCACACCGGCACCCAAGCCACTTTTCACGGCACGTTCGCTCTGGGCGATGGTCTGGTTGGCTGCCAGGCCCTTGCGGTAATAGTCATCCGTTACGAGGCCATCGTTGCTACTGACTGCAAGCCAGGCGGTGTAGATGCCGGCAACTATCACGATGAACGGTCCGGCGGCCAGGATCCAGGGCCAGGGTTCGCGATACCAGGGACGCGCGGCGAGCGAGTTCATTTTTCCATGCTTCATGGCAGCAGAAAACTTGCCTTCTCGTGCACGGCTACCTTTTCGTCGGCCAGCGATTTCACGTCGAAGAAAATCTGATTCGAACCTTTCTTCCCGGCATCCGGAGGCACCCTCACCTGGATCGAAAAGCTGCGCGCGCCAGCGGCTGGCACCTCAAGGATGCGCTCACCGACCATATCGATGTCCGGCAACCCGGAAACACTTACAGCATACCTGTGGGCCGTCTCGGATATATTGATGACGTGCAGGCGATACACGTTCTCAATCAGCCCGCCCTCAACCTCCCGGGCCAACGTCGCACGGTCGCGGATCACATCGACCCGCAGGGTGGGCTTGGTCGCAATGCCCCAGACAAAGGCGACGCAGATCGCGGCAAGGACTACGGTGTAGATGATCACCCGGGGCCTCGCCACATGACCGACGATTTCCTTCCAGCCCCAATGCGATTCGATGGCATGCTCGGTCGAGTACCGAATCAGGCCTTTCGGATAGCTCATCTTTTCCATGACCTGATCGCACGCGTCGATGCACGCAGCACAGCCGATGCATTCGTACTGGAGTCCTTTGCGGATGTCGATGCCGGTCGGGCAGACTTGCACACAAATGCCGCAATCGACGCAGTCGCCCTTGGCAATCGCTTTCGGGTCTATACCCTTTTTCCGCGCGCCGCGCGGCTCGCCGCGCTCGGTGTCGTAGGTGATGGTCAGCGTGTCGGGATCGAACATGACGCCCTGGAACCGTGCGTACGGGCACATGTGCTTGCAGACCTGTTCGCGCATGTGCCCGGCGAACAGATAGGTAAACGCGCCGTAGAAGATCATCCAGAAGGTTTCCCAGGGACCCAGGGAGAAACTCCACACGGATCCCCACAAGGTCTGGACCGGGGTGAAATAGCCGACGAAGGTAAACCCGGTCCAAATTGACAACAGGCCCCAGGCGCCGTACTTGAAGCTGCGCAGCAAGAACTTGCGCGCACTCATGGGCGCGGCATCGAGTTTGATGCGGGCATTGCGCTCACCCTCGATCTTCTGTTCGATCCAGGTGAAGATTTCGGTATAGACCGTTTGCGGACAGGCATAGCCGCACCACAAGCGTCCGCCGACCGCGGTGAACAGGAACAGGGAATAGGCGGAGATGATCAACAGGACAGCTAGAAAAATCACGTCCTGCGGCCAGAAGACCAATCCGAAGATGTAGAACTTGCGTTCCACCAGATCGAACAGCACTGCCTGCCGCCCATTCCACGGTAGCCAGCACATGCCGTAGAAGATCAGTTGGGTAATCCAGACCAGCGCCCAGCGCCAAGTGGCGAAGATCCCGCTGACCGCACGTGGATGAACCTTCTGATGAACCTCGTAGAGGCTCTCTTCGACAAAGCTCGGTTTGGTCTCCTGCGCTTGGGTGGGGGTAGCTGAAGACATGATTATCGTATTACTATATTCTGATAGACCTTCGTAAAAAGTCCCCGGCACGCATGCCGGGGACGGTCTTGCGGCTTACTTCTTTTCTACGGGTGCTTCAGTCGCCGCCGGAGCCGCCACAGGGGCGTCCTTCTCACCGCCACCGAGCCCGTAGACATAGGCAGTCAGCAGGTGCACCTTGGCCTCGCCGAGGAATTCGCCGTAGGCGGGCATCCGATTGACGCGGCCCTTGGTGATGGTTTCAATGATCGAATTCTCGGAACTGCTGTAGAGCCATACCTTGTCCGCCAGGTTGGGTGCCACACCGACCATGCCCTTGCCGTCCGGACCATGACAGGCGCTGCACGCCGCAGCAAACAGTTCCTTGCCGCGCTGAGTGCGAATCGAATCGGCCGACAGCCCCGACAGCGAACGCACGTAGTTCGCCAAGTCCTTGATCTGGTCACCATTGAGGTCGGGCTTGACACCCTTGGCCGGCATCATGGCATCGCGACCCTTCAGCAGGGTTTCCTTGATCTGGTCCGGGGTGCCGCCGAACAGCCAATCGTTGTCGGTCAGGTTGGGGAAACCAACGGCGCCCTTGGCATCCGAACCGTGGCACTGCGAGCAGTAGGTCAGGAACAGGCGCTGGCCCATTTCCTTCGCCTCGCTGTTGGCCGCAACGGCACGAATGTCCTGGCTCTGGAATTTCTTGAAGATCGGCCCGTACTGATCGTCGGCCTTCTTCATCTCGACGTCATATTGTCCGGTAGACGTCCAGCCAAATTGCCCTTTAAAAGTACCCAGGCCGGGATACATCGCCAGATAGAACAGCGAGAACACGATCGTGATGTAGAACAGCCAGCGCCACCAGCTGGGCAGGGGATTGCTGAATTCCTGCAGATCCTCGTCCCAGACGTGACCCGTGGTTTCACCTTCCACATGCCGCGCCGTGCTTTGCATCCAGAGGAATACGCCACAACCAATGACGCTTGCGAGCACGATGCCAATTACATAGATGTTCCAGAAACCGCTGACAAAATCACTCATGATGATTTCCTTTCCTGATTCTTCGTAACCTGCGGCCCGGACGGCACCATGGGAACAAACGGGCTGTCATCGTCGAGCGGCAGCATCGCCGCCTCGTCGTAGGTCGCCTTGCGCCGGTCCGAATACGCCCACCATACGATGCCTATGAAGGCGATGAAAGCCAGCACCGTGAAGATGGAACGCAGATCGTTGATGTCCATTTGCTTACCTGGTCTGCTTGAGCGCGAGGCCCATGCCCTGCAGGTAGGCGATCAAAGCCTCGACTTCGGTCGCGCCCTCGATGGCCTTTTTCGCGCCGGCGATTTCGGCGTCGGTATAGGGAACCCCGACCGCGCGCAGCGCTTTCATCTTGGCGTCGATCGCATCGTCCTTGAGCGGCCGATCCAGCCAGGCATAGGCCGGCATGTTCGATTCCGGTACCACATCGCGCGGATTCAGCAGGTGGGTCTTGTGCCACTGATCCGAGTAGCGCCCGCCGACGCGTGCCAGGTCGGGTCCGGTACGCTTGGAACCCCACTGGAAGGGATGGTCATAGACGAATTCGCCTGCCACCGAGTAGTGGCCATAGCGCTCCGTTTCGGCGCGGAAGGGGCGAATCATCTGCGAGTGGCAGTTGTAGCAGCCTTCGCGTATGTAGATGTCGCGTCCCGCCAGGCGCAAGGGAGTGTAGGGCTTGACCAGCTCATTGGTCGGCGTGGTCGTGGATTTCTGGAAGAACAGCGGGACGATCTCGAGCAAACCACCCACACTGATGGTGAGGATGGTGAGGACGATCATCAGTCCCACGTTCCGTTCAATTTTGTCATGCGTCAACATGATGTATGGCTCCTTAATCTTTGCGATCGGGCTCAGTGAGCCCCTGCGGGTGCGAGTACCGGCGCATCGACGGCCTTGCCGCCCGCCATCGTCAGGAACATGTTGTAGGCCATGATCACCATGCCGGAGAGGAACAGCAGGCCGCCGAGCAGGCGTATGGTCCAGAACGGATAGGTCGCCTTGACCGACTCGACGAAGGAATAGGTCAGCGTGCCGTCCACGTTCGTTGCGCGCCACATCAAACCCTGCATCACGCCGGCAATCCACATCGAGGCGATGTAGAGCACCACGCCGATCGTTGCGATCCAGAAGTGCGCTTCGATCAGCTTCTTCGAATGCATCTCGGGCTTGCCGAACAGGCGCGGCAGCAGGTAGTAGATCGAGCCGATGGAAATCATCGCCACCCAGCCCAGCGCGCCGGAATGGACGTGGCCGACCGTCCAGTCCGTGTAGTGCGACAGCGCGTTGACGGTCTTGATCGACATCATCGGACCTTCGAAGGTCGACATGCCGTAGAAGGACAGCGAGGTGATCATGAACTTCAGGATCGGATCGTCGCGCAGTTTGTGCCAGGCGCCCGACAGCGTCATGATGCCGTTGATCATGCCGCCCCAGGAAGGTGCGAGCAGGATCAGCGAGAAGATCATGCCGACCGATTGCGTCCAATCGGGCAGGGCCGTGTAGTGCAGGTGGTGCGGACCCGCCCACATGTAGGTGAAGATCAGCGCCCAGAAGTGCACCACCGACAGGCGGTAGGAATACACCGGACGCCCGGCCTGCTTGGGCACGAAGTAGTACATCATGCCGAGGAAGCCGGCGGTGAGGAAGAAGCCGACCGCGTTGTGGCCGTACCACCACTGGATCATCGCATCCTGCACGCCGGCATAGGCCGAGTAGGACTTCGGCGTCAGGACGCCGGCTGAAAACACCGGGATCGCCGCGCTATTGACGAGGTGCAGCACGGCGACGGTCAGGATGAAGCCGCCGAAGAACCAGTTCGCCACATAGATGTGGGATACCGTGCGCTTGACGATGGTGCCGAAGAACACCACGGCATAAGACACCCAGACCAGCGTGATCAGGATGTCGATCGGCCATTCGAGTTCCGCGTACTCCTTGGCCTGGGTGAAGCCCAGCGGCAGGGACAGCGCCGCCAGCACAATGACCACTTGCCAGCCCCAGAAGGTGAAGGCCGCCAGTCCCGGCGCGAACAGCGGTGCATGGCTGGTGCGCTGCACGCAATAGTAGGAAGTGGCGAACAAGGCGCAACCGCCGAAGGCGAAGATCACGGCATTGGTGTGCAGGGGACGCAGGCGCCCGTAACTCAGGAACTCGTGCACGTTCAACTCCGGCCAGACCAGCTGGGCGGCGATGATGACGCCGACCAGCATGCCGACGATGCCCCAGATTACGGTCATCACGGCGAACTGGCGCACGACTTTGTAGTTGTAAGTCGCTTGCGATTGCATGATGGATTCACCTCACATTAAAAAAGAAACCGTGCGCAATACTGCTTTTGATGCGGTGCAGTATATGAATTTTCGGGAGATTACACGCTTAATATTAGCGTTGTTTGATGCACATCAAAATATATACGACTTCAACCATAATAACAATACCATTAGAATGGTCTATAGGCGAATGCGTCCGTCTCATGAGACGGACGCATTCGTGGATACCCGGTCAACAGGCCTTCAAAGGCTTACTCAGCGAGCGCCTTCATTACTTCTTCCGGACTGTGAATGGTGCCCAGCACCGTCGGGCTGCCCCAGCGAACGTGATATTTATTCTCCGGGACCGAGGCCAGCGAGATCATCAGATTGTTGAAGGCACCGAGGTCGTTGGTCTCGAAGTAGGTGATGAAATCGGTGTCATCGATCCCGGTGGAATGGTAGAGCTTGCGTTTGACATTCACCAAGTAGGCCAGAGTCGGCGCTGTATGGGCTTCCATTTCCCGCAGCCGCTGGTCAACCGGAATATTCCACCACTCGGCACTCTTCTTCACGGGAACAACCAACGTGTAGCGCGGGGCCGGCCCCGTATAGCTGGCCGAACTCAGGCCCGCATTCAGTCCGGGCGAGTCTGTCTTGGTAATATAGTTCAAGGGCTTGGTCAAGCCTACCAGCGTCTCGGAAACATCCGCATTCCTGCCGATGCTGGTCGAGCGGAACTGGCGCATGAAGGTCTGCGCCTTGGCCAGATCATAGGCATGGACGCGGAAAAAGAAATCGGAGCCAGTCTCCAGACCGCGCGTCAGATAAACATCGACCAGCACATTGTTCTTGTGTTTCTCGATCAATTGCTTGACTTCGTTGGCGGCTTTCATGCGTTCGGCAGCAGCTACCCTGGACCATTCGGGGCGCAGCTTGAACATGGTGAAGACGCCGAAAACGCCTGGCTGGACGAGAATCTTGGCCCGCTCGATGTTCATGTTGTCGGCGGCTGGCTGCTGAGCAGCGGCAAGGGAAGGCATCCCCGCCACCATGGCGGCAATCGCCGCTCCGATCACGACTGTCGCTCGCGGACTTCTGAAGAATTTTTTGCTCATGACTAGCTCCTTTACAGTTGATGTTCAAGCTTCAAATATCGATGACGGTATCGACTCGCGGCACGCCGTCGATGGAATCACATGCCCACTACGCACCCCGGTCTGCAACATCACGTTTCACCGCCTTTGCGTCGAGAGCCACAAAGTTGTTGGCGAGGGCAATAAGCGCCTTGTAGAAGGGACTCTTCAGCTTGCCCTCTGCCTCCGCCAGCAGTGGTGGCAACCACGCGGCCAGATGGCGCTCCAGAAAATCCTTCTGTGCGCGCAAATAGGGCGACTTGTCCAGCGTTCCATCCTCGGCCTGCACCTGCTTGGCCGTCAGGAATTGCATGAACTCGAGTTCCGCGGTCAGTGAATCCTCCAGGTCGTTTTCCGCCTCGGCCATGGTCAGGCCGAATGCGCGGTAGAAGCTTTTGAGCTCCAGCAGCAGTTCCGGCTTGTTGCCATGCAAGTGGTGACTTCCCTCGTAGAGCGAGATACTGGGCTCCGGCATGTTCGTCTCGAAGGCGCTGATGTAGGCTGCTTCCAGCTCCTGGCGCGGCCCTGTCGCCCACAGACCAGCCAGGCTGTCCTGGCACCCACCGGCGATGTCCGCCGCGCATACCGCCAAGGCATTAACGATAGCATCGGCGTAAGCACCATCCGCCAGTTGCGAGAATACCTCCTCGTCGGGATAGCGAAATCCCATTGCGAGCAATGCATAAATGCGGTTTCGCGCCTTCGCGTTTTCGATCCGACCGATGTTCATCGCTGAGCTCATTTCATTCATGATTTTTCCGTCCTGGTAGGTTCGTATTGCCGTACCCGGTGCATCGACTCCTTTGCGTCAGGTACTTCATTCCTCGGGTTCCTGTGCGTTCTGTTGGAGCTCAGCCCGGATTGCCGGAACCGTTCCTCCCTTGAATACACCGCGCAACTTGTAATGCGTGTGAACCGGATTCTTGTCGCCGGTCGCTCGCACCGCCTTGTTGAAATCGAACTGGTACTTCGGATCGACTTTCGGCGTAAAAGGCGAAAATGGCGCCTTCGCTCCCGCCCAAGGCGAACCCTGATAATTGAGGTGGCAACTCACGCAGGCGCTTTCGTAGTCAAAGTTCTGCTTCGCATCGATCAGCACCTGACGATCAGTGGTTTCACCAGAGGCCTTCAGCTTGTCCACCGCGTCCGCATGCTTCTGGCGATAGATACTTCCGGCACCGTGACACGATTCACAGCTCACTCCGATAACCAACTTGGCATCGTCCGGATTCATGCCAGTCTTGTAACCACCGTTTTCGCCGTGACCAGTCACGTGGCACGCGACGCAATTTGGATCGGCACTGTAATCCTTGGCCGGATCAAGTCCGGCCCGGGTCTTGGCAGCCGCCTTGACATTGGGCTTCAGCGAGTCGAAGGCCTTGGCGTGGCCTGTCTTGCGCCATGCTTCACCTTGGTCGAAATGACATTTGGCGCAAACGCGGTTGCCCGTGTATCCCGGCGTCTGGGCGCCGACGGGCGTTACGAACGAAACGGCCGCCAACAGCCAGCCGAAAATGACAAGAAGTCTGGTATTCATTTTGAAAAGTCTGGGGTCAGGAACCGAGCGGGAGCGGCGCGAGCCGCCCCCGCATGGCTTCAGGTCATCGGCGAGATCATCATGTCGACGCTGCGACGCGCGATCAGGACATCCATCAACTCGGACGCCTGCCCCTTGATCTTCTTCTCACGCTCGGCAGCGAGTATCTTCAGCACATCCTTGACGCCCTTGCCGAATAGTTCTTCGAGCTGCGCGAGGGGAATCTTCGGATCTTCGAAGACATTGCCCTGGGAATCTTCCTTGCGCGGCCCGAGTACCGGAGGCACATAAAACACATTGGGTTCGGTGCCAAATTCCGGATGCAGGGGCAGCGCCACCTTCCACTGCTTCACCAGCTTGTACACCGAGCTATTGACGTCGTCGATAAAGCCGACGTGCATGGCGCGCCCCACACACTGGGCGACACACGCCGTGGCGACACCCTTCTCGATGCGCGGGAAGCAGCCAATGCACTTGTTCGCCTTGTTCTGCAATGGATTGAAGTAGGGCTTGGCGTAGGGGCAGGCCGAAACGCAGTTCTGCGATCCCTTGCACTTGTCGAGGTGGATGAGCACGATGCCGTCCTGTTCGCGCTTGTAGATGGCGTCGTTGGGGCAAGCCTCAAGGCAGGCAGGCTTGGCGCAGTGGTTGCACATGCGCGGCAGGTAGAAGTACGAGTTGTTCGGATAGTCTCCGGCACCCTCGTCCTCATCCCAGTTCGGTGCGGTGCGAGGGGTCGGGCTGGGCCGCACGCGGCCCTTCTTGCCCTCGAACAAACGGCCTGCATAATCGAACTCGAAAGGCACGCCGTAGTCAATCATCGCCGGCACCTTGCCCTTCTGCAGTTGCCCATCCTTGTAACCGCCGCCCTTGCTTGCCCAGTTGCGCGGGTAGCCCATGCCGGGCGCGGTCTCGACGTTACGCCAGTACATGAAGTCCTGGCCGGGGCCGCTGGTCCAGAGTTTTTTGCATGCCACCGTGCAGGTCTGACAACCGATGCACTTGTTGAGATCGGTGACGAAGGTGAGCTGCCGTTTGGGCGCTTTCATAACTGTTGCCATGATGTATTTCCTTCCTTATTGTCCGGTGGTGGCGATCAGAGGGGCATCGGGGTGGCGCCGATATAGCGCTTGACCTCGACCCGCGTATCACGCTGGGTGCCGCCCGGACCGTAGTAGTTCGGCCTGAATACCAAGTGCCCGTAGTTGCCGACCAGGTGGGTCGGCGTGATACGCACCGGGCAGACGCTCTGGGTACTGCCTTCGATCAGGTCCATGTAGAGCTCGGGCGTGTGCCACATCGAGACGCGGCCGCTTTGCTCGCCCTTGCGTACCTTGACCCGGCAGATCACCTTGCCGTGTTCGTTCCAGACCTCGACCCAGTCGTTGTCGTTGATGCCGCGTGCCTTGGCATCCGCCGGCGCCATTTCGACCGACGGGCCGCCGCGCTGAAGCCTGAGCATCTGCACGTTGTCCTTGAAGGTCGAGTGGATCGCGTAGCGGCTGTGCGGCGTGTTGAAGCGCAACGGGAACTTGTCGGCGTTGATCGGACCCTTGAAGACCGGCAGTTCCAGGCCCATGTCGAAGAAAGTGTCATGATCAATGTAGAACTGCTGACGTCCGGTCAATGTAGGCCAGGGTTTCTTGTCCACCGTGTAGTTCTGGAACGGCGTGTAGGGCACGCCCTCCTTCATCGGCGACGTCCAATTGCCCCGGAAGCGCTGCGGCTTTTCGCGCAGCATCGCCATGGTGATGCCCTTGGTCTGCGGCGCCGTGTCGAGGATGAATTGGCATGCCGCCTCATCATCGGCCAGCTTGCCGTCCGAGGTCATCTGGTTCCACAGGTTGGTCAGATCGCGCACCCACTTGAACTGCTCGTCGTTGAACTTCTCGAACTTCTTGCGCCGCGCCGATTCTTCGACCTTCTTCGCCAAGGCCTGGAAGATCTGCCAGTCGGTCCTGGATTCCCACATCGGCTTGATGGCGGGCTCGGTCATGTTGATGGAGGTGTGCTCCATGGTCACATTGAGATCGGTCTTCTCGTACCAGTGGGCCGAGGGCAGGACGATGTCCGAGTAGAGCGCCGTCGAATCCATGCGAATATTGATGTCGACGATCAACTCGAGCTTCGGCCACAGGTTCTGCAGTACATATTTCTGTCCCTTGGCCTGGTTCAGGTAGTTGCCGCGATAGACGATGAAGACCTTGGGGTCACGCCCATTGGCAGGAAGCAGCGGCATCTGCTTGGTCGCGATACTCTTCTGCAGATACTTGTTGGTGTCGATGTTCGAGTTCAACATCTCGTCGTTGACTTCGGCGTGTACATAGGTCCAGATGGTGGTCTGGCAGAACCGTTGCTTGGCCGGGGTTTCAGGCCAGGCCAGGGCGGCCAGACCGGGCAGGAAAGTCGGCTTCCACTGTCCGATGTAGTGCTGCAGTCCGCCACCGTTCTTGCCTTCGCTGCCGGTCAGGGCGCTGAGCAGGTGGAATACGCGCATCAACACGTCACTGTAATACCAGTGGTTGGTGCCGCCACCGCTGATGATCATGGCGGGCTTGGCTGTCGCGTAATCCTTCGCCAGTTGCACGATGACCTTGGCCGGAATGCCGGTGACGGCGGCGGCCTGTTCGGGCGTGTTCTGCTTCATGATGCGCGACTTGAGGATGTCGAACACCGGCTGCACTTCAACCGTTGAACCGTCCTTGAGCTGAATCTTGTAGGTTCCTTCCAGCGCCGGATCGAGGTCGCCGAGATCGATATAACCCTTGGGGAAGGTATTCGTGTTGCGCCCCATGAACCCAATAGGCGGCCCTTTCTGCGCCGGCTCATCGCCCCAGCAGCCCTTCATGATGACCGCCTTGCCTGTCTTCGTATCCCAGGCGTAGAACTTGCCAGTGGAGCCGTTGGCCACCACGTCGGACTCGCGCAGGAAGCGCTGGTTGTCCTTGCGCACCAGGTAGGGCAGATCGGTCTGCTCCTTGACGCTATGCACGTCGAAGAGCTTCTCCTTGATGATCACATGGGCCATGGCCATGCCGAGGGCACCGTCGGTGCCGGGCTTCAGGTGCAGCCACTGGTCGGCCTTGATCGAGGAGGCGTTGTAATCCGGCGAAATGCTGACGATCCTGGTGCCGTTCAACGAGGCTTCCGACAGGTAGTGGGCGTCGGGAATCCGCGTGATCGAGGGATTGGCACCCCAGAGGATGATGAACTTGGCGTTGAACCAGTCGGCGGTTTCGCAGGAGTCGCCCTGCACGCCGCAGGTCTGGGTCTGCCCGGTCGGGTGATCGCCGTACCAGTCGAAGAAGGTATGCGTATGGGCGCCGATGTAATGGGCGAAACGGTGGCCGGCGGCAAACGAAACCGGCGCCACAGCCGGAACCGGAGAGAAGACGCTGATGCAGTCGGGCGCTTCGTTCTTGATCGTATCGACGATCTTGTCGGCGATCATTTCCAGTGCCTCGTCCCAACTGGCCCGCCGCCACTTGCCTTCGCCGCGCTCGCCGACGCGGATCAGCGGGTACTTGATGCGATGCGGTCCATACTGGTAGTCCACGCCGCAGACGCCCTTGTTACAACCGCGCGGGTTGTATTCGGGAACCCCCGGCATCGGCGCGATGTCCTTCGACGCTTCCTCGCGCAGGACCACGCCATCCTTGGTATATACGTTGTGCGGGCAGGCGCCCGTACAGTTGATGAGATGGGCGCCGCGTGTTTTCTTGTCCCAGCTCCATTGATTGCGGTGGAAGTTTTCCCACCCGGCGTATTCGTGCTGAACCATCGCCCCTTGCGTCTGGGCCAATGCGCGCAATGAGTACGCGCCGCCAAGCATGAGACTCAGCGATGTGGCACCTGTAGCCTTGATGAATTCCCTGCGAGATGCTTTCATGATTTCCGCTCTCCTTGCACAATTGATATGACCAAATTAGTTCCACCCCTCCTAGTGCATGGTTTATGCCAGCGCGAAAAAAAGCCACTGGCGCATGGCAGTGGCTGGTGTCAGGGGATTTGGGCGATGCTGATACGGTCAATAAATGACCGTCCGATTGCATTCAGACCGGTCAGGAAATGGCCGGACTGTCGTCGAGGTCGTGGTGCTTGAGCTTGTTGCGCAGGGTCAAACGGGTGATCCCCAGGAGTTCGGCGGCGCGGGTCTTGTTGCCGCCAACCGAGTCCAGAACGCGCTGAATGTACCGGCGCTCCATCTCGCCCAAGTTTACGAAGGGCTGGTCGAGCACTTCTGAGGAAACCAGGGGCACATCGCGGCCAACGATCTCGCGCGGCAACTGCACGCTGGTCACGCTGCTTTCGACACAGAGTATCGCGGCGCGCTCGAGTACGTTACGCAACTCGCGGACGTTTCCTGGCCAGGCGTAGTTTTCCAGCAGCGGCTCCAGCGCCGGAGCCAGGTCCAATGTAGAGGAGCCGACGGCCCGCGCCGCCTCGGCGAGGAAGTGTCGCGCCAGCGGCAGGATATCTTCCCGTCGCGCGCGCAAGGGCGGCACGTCGATGGCGCCGACATTGAGCCGATAGTAGAGATCCTCGCGAAACTGACCGTTCTTCACCATTTCCGGCAGATTGCGGTGCGTCGCGGCAACAAAACGCACGTCGACGCTGATCTCGCGACTGCCGCCCAGCCTGCGGAAGGTCTGCGTTTCCAGCACTCGCAGCAACTTGGGTTGCAGGGTCAGGGCAAGATCACCGATTTCATCCAGGAAAAGTGTGCCGCCGTCGGCCAGTTCGAGCAGGCCGCGCTTCATCTGGCGGGCATCGGTAAAGGCGCCCTTCTCATAACCGAACATTTCGGATTCGAGCAGGTTCTCAGGCAGCGCCGAGCAATTGAGCGTCACCCACGGGCCGTTGGCCCGCGGCGAACCGCAGTGGATGGTCCGCGCCACGCGCTCCTTGCCGCAGCCGGATTCGCCGCAAATCAGCACAGGGACGTGCTCGGCGCCGGCAATCTTGCGCGTTACCTCGGTCAGTCGCTGCCATGCCGGGCTCTCGCCGCCGACACCCTCCACCTCGCAGACGTTCGACTGGGCCCGCCGCCAGGCCACCTCCTGGCGCAAGCGGCTGGTTTCCATGGCGCGGCCAACCAGTTCGCGCACGTCTTCGAGATCGAACGGCTTGGTGATGTAGTCGTAGGCGCCGGCCTTGAGCGTCGCCACCGCGGTACGCACCTCCGGAAACGCAGTCATGATCACCACCAGCGTGTCTTCGTCCAGTTCGCGGAACTTGCCGATCAGATCGAGGCCGCTGCCGTCGGGCAGGTGCAGGTCGAGCAGGATCAGCCGGTAACGCTTGCTGCGCGCCTGCTTGAGAGCGCCTGCAGCGTCTTCCGCGACGTCAACGGCATAGCCCAGGCGAGCGAGAAACTTGCCCAGGGTGACACGGATGGTGGTGTCGTCCTCGACGATCAGCATGGCGCTCATGCGGGCAACTCCTTGAGACTCGGGGCAGCAGGCCAGCGCAAAGTAAAGCAGGAGCCATGCCCGGGCTGACTCTGTACTTCGATGCGCCCGCCATGCTCACTGACGATCTTTTTCACGACGGCCAAGCCGAGGCCCGAGCCTGTCTTACGAGTGGTAAAGAAGGGATCGAAAATTCTCGGCAGGACGTCGGCGCCAATCCCGCCGCCGGTATCGACGACCTCTATACGGGCGCCAAGGTCACTGTCATGAACGGCGGCAATGTGCAGTGCACCACCTTCCGGCATGGCGTGGATGGCATTGACCACCAGGTTCAGCAGCACCTGCTTGACCTGGTTCGGATCAGCACGCACCCACAGGTCGTCCTCGATGGAAAGGCCAATGGCAACATCATGGGATATGGCCTCCTTGCGAACCCAGAACAGTATGTCATCCACGATCTCACGCAAGCGGCAAGCTACCGGATGCACGCGCTGTGGCGTGGCAAAACCATGAAAACCGCGCAGGAAGTCACCAAGCCGATCAATCTCCGCTTCCATTCGTCGCAATGACTCCCGGGTGTCCGCCGGCAGATCGTCTTCATACTGGAGTGACTGGGCCACTGCTTTCATGCCGGCGAGCGGGTTGCCGATTTCATGGGCTACGCCCATCGCCAGTTCGCCCAGGGTCGCCATGTTCTCCATCTGGAACATCTGCCGGTCGAGTTCCCGGCGCTCATCTGCAAGACGGTGCTCTTCACTCACGTCGCGCGCGACAATTACGTAGCGGGTGCCTCCTGGTTCTCCGGTGCGCACGACCGAAAGTGACAGTACACGCCCCGCAGTTTCGAGATCATGGCGCACCTCCCCGCGATCGGCAGCCGCTCTGGCGATCAATGGCCATTCCGACCAAAACCCGGCCAGACGATGCGGCGCATCACCTTCGCCCGCTCCCAGCATGCTCCGCGCCTTCTGGTTGGCCAGCGCGATGTAACCCTCGCCGTCCACGGCCAGTATGCCGTCGCCGGTATGCTCGAAAATTGCCTTGAGCAAGGCGCGCTCACGCTCCAGTTCGGTTGTGCGCGAGCGCACCTCATCCTCAAGTTGCCGGCGTTCCGTGATGTCGCGAGCGATGCCGAGGACGCCCATCAGGCTTCCATCCGCGGTGCGCATGGGCGTAGTGGTGGTTTCCAGCAGAATATGGCGCCCGTCGCTGGCGCGGGCAACCCACATTTCGTTGGTGGCAGGACCGTCTGCGTTCAACGCCGCCTGGTCCTGACGTTGGACCGACTCCGCTATCCGGTCCGGAAACAGGTCGCGTGTTGTCTTGCCGATCACCGCGTCGCGGTTCAATCCATAAAACCGCTCGACGGCAGGGTTGCACTCCAGGTAGACACCGTTCGGGTTTTTCAGCCAGACCAGGTCGGGGATCGTCTCGATCAGCGTATTCAGTTCCGCATTCTGATCCTTGCTAAGCCGGTAAAAACGATGCAAGGCAGCGATTGCCGAACAAACCACGATCTCGTCAAGTATGTAAACGACATTGCTGAACACCGTCTCGTAGCGGAACTCGAACAAGTACATCGAGTACGGAGGAATGAAAAAGTAGGTCGCAACCACCGACCCCATGGCGGTCGCCAGCATGCCGGCCCAGAATCCACCGAAGACCGCCGATATCGCCGCTGCGGGGAAAAAAGTCAGGAATGGCACGCCCAGCTCGGGCGGGCCGATCAGTCGTCGAACCATGAAGGCGGTGAAGACCAGCAGCAGCACAATGCCGATCCGGTAAGCCCACGACCGCCCCGAGGGAAAGAGAATCGCCTCGAGCCGGGGCATGGTCCGGTTCAGTTGCCCTCGAACACGATCAAGCAGCAGTCGCATGGTTAAGCCTTCAATTTTCCGTGGTGCACGAAAATGGGTTCAATCGCCAGGCAATCATGGCAGATATGCCGACGTTCCTGCTACATATCCCCACTGGAATTACTTTGCCGCGTCGGGCACGAACTTGAGGACATTGCCGTTGATGCAGTAGCGCTTGCCGGTTGGCGGCGGACCATCGTCAAAGACGTGCCCAAGGTGGATGCCCGAGCTGGCGCTTCGCACCTCCACGCGGCGCATTCCATGCGAGCCATCGACATGCTCCGTAATCGCGCCGGGCAACGGGCTGAAGAAGCTCGGCCAGCCTGTACCGCTGTCAAACTTCGAGTCACTGCGGAACAGCGGCGCGCCGGTAATCGGATCGACAAAGGTGCCGGGGCGCTTTTCGTCGAGATGCGATCCGGTTCCCGGGCGTTCGGTACCTTGCTCATAGGCGATTTTCTGCTGCGCGGGCGTGAGCAGGTGGAATCCCAGCCATTTCCAGAAGCGCGGTTGATCGCCGTTGTAGCCAGTGAAGCGCGAGACTTCCCTGCCCTTTTCGAACAGCACGACGGTGGGCGTGGCGAACAGTGCCTTCTCCAGTGTCCAGCCGACCGGAGGTAGGGAGCTGAAGCTACGCGCCACCGCAACCTCGGATTTCCAGCGATCGAGCACCTCGGCCTTGAACTGCTTGCAGTAGGGGCAATCTTCCGCCTCGAAGATGATCAACTGCCGCTTGAAGTTCAACGCCTTGACATCAAGCGGCTTGATGCTCTGCTCGACAACTGTCGGCGATTGCGTTGCGCCCGGATAGCGCACTCCGGTACCGCCCGGGCCGCAGTAACCATCCGGATTTTTCTTCAAATAATCCTGGTGATAGCTCTCGGCGGTATAGTATTTTTTCAGTGGTGCGATTTCGGTGGTGATGGCCTTGTAGCCAGCTCGCATCAGCGCCACCTGATAGACGTCGCGTGTTTTCATCGCAGCCGCCTGCTGCGCTTCGTTGAGCGTGTAGATCGCGCTGCGGTAATTTGAGCCGATATCATTTCCCTGGCGGTTTCCCTGGGTCGGATCGTGGTTTTCCCAAAAACGGGCCAGTACGACTTCGAGGCTGACCTTGGTCGGATCGAAGGTGACCTTGACGACTTCAGCATGATTGCGCTTGCTGGATTGTCCGCGCCGCAGGGCGGCTTCGGTCGCCAGGACGTCCTGATAGTTCCCGGCAATATCGCCGTTGGCGTAGCCGCTCTCGACGTCAATAACGCCGGGCAACTCGGCCATGCGCTTTTCCGCGCCCCAGAAGCAGCCCATACCCAGCACAATTGTGTCGACGGCGCCGGCCACTGTATTCACGCCCAGCAGTCCCAAAACAATAAGGAGTCGAATCACTCGGGTCACCTTGGCAGTCTGTCGCGGCCACTGGGGCCACCCCGTTGGTCATGACAATTAGCAATAGCGCATCATTACGCCGACAAACATGCGTTCCTCATTCCGGAAATGGAACCGGACTCGGCACCATGACACCATGCCCGAGTAACTTGAGCAGATATCATGCCAAGTTCGGATTCGTGCTTCTAAAAGGGAATCGGGACATAGGGCCCAACACCACGCCAGCTTGCATATTGTTGCCATTCGATCAATGCACTTGCTCGAGGCCACTTTATGAATGCCAAAAAAAAGGGTGCGCAGCGCGCACCCCTAACCCCAACAGAGAGCCTTCCGGCAACGGCGCGAAGCCATTACCATAAAACCCGCCGGCAGTATGGTTACTTCTCTTCCGTCGCACCTTGATCTGGGTCAATAGTATTTCGGGTTTCACGCACGTCAGACCGATCGTCATCCATCAGGATGCGGTGACCGGGGCCTTCAAGATCTTCGTACTGCCCGGTCTTCAACGACCACCAGAACAAGGCCGCGATGACGAAGACCAGTACCAGGGAAAGCGGGATCAGGAGATACAGGATGTCCATGCCGAGCATTATCTCCGCTGCAGCCGCAAGGCGTTGAGCACCACCAGCAGCGAACTCGCCGACATGCCGATGCCGGCCATCCAGGGCGTTACCCAGCCCGCCATGGCCAGCGGGATGGCGAGGAAATTGTATGCAAAAGCCCAAACGAGATTCTGTTTCACAATGCGCACGGTGCGCCGCGCAAGCGCCAGCCCGGGGGGAAGCGCGCGGAGATCATTGCCGAGCAGCACCACATCGGCGTTGGCCCGCGCCAGATCGGCGCCGCCGCCCATGGCGATCGATACCTGCGCCCGCGCCAGTACCGGCGCGTCATTGACGCCGTCGCCGACCATCGCCACGGTTTCGCCGGCGTCCTGCAGGGCTTTCAGCGCGGCATGCTTGTCCTCCGGCGACAATCCGCCACGAGCGTCGGCGATTCCCAGCGCGGCGCCCACCCGCTTTGCCGCGGCGGTCGCGTCACCGCTGAAAATCGACAGCTTGATGCCGGCGGCAGAGAGTCCGGCGGTCATGGCGGAGGCCTCCGAACGCAGGCTGTCGCTCAGGCGGAAGAATGCCTGCCATCCATCGGCATTGCCCAGCGCGACCACCGTGTCGCCGGCGCCGACTTTTGACTCGAACTCCAGCGGAACCGCGAGGCCATGGATGGCGGCGACGAACTCCGGGCGCCCGAGACGCCAGGGTCGCCCGTCGATCAGGCCTTCGACTCCCGCCCCGGCCGTGGCGCGCACGGAGGACGCCACTAGCCCCGCATCGGCACCGCCGGCAATCAGCGCCCGCGCTATGGGGTGTTCCGAGCCGCGCTCGAGGGCTGCAGCCGTTGACAAGGCGAACCCCGCCTCGCCGCGGACGGGATTTACCTCGACCAGGTCCATTTGCCCCACGGTCAATGTGCCGGTCTTGTCGAAGATGAAGCGATCCGCCCGCGCCAGGGCCTCGATCGCATGGCCGCGCGTCACCAGCACGCCGCGGGCGGCCAGCGCACCGGTCGCCACGGTCAATGCGGCCGGCGTCGCCAGCGAGAGGGCACAGGGACAACTCACCACCAGTACGGCGACAAAAATCCACAGCGCGCGCGACGGATCCAGCCACCACCAGGCGAGGGCGGTCGCCACCGCCAGCAGCAGCAGCGCGACGATGAAACGGCCCGCGACGCGATCGGCCATTTCCACCAGGCGCGGCTTTTCCGCCGCCGCCCGCTCCATCAGGCGCTGTATGGCGGCGACCCGCGTCGACTCGCCGACGCGCTCTATGCGCATCACCAGCGGGCTGGCGGTATTCACGCTGCCGCCGATCAACGCGTCGCCGACCCGTTTCGGCACCGGCCGGCTTTCGCCGGTGAGCAATGACTCATCCGCCGCACTCGCGCCATCGAGCACGCGGCCGTCGGCGGGGATCGTTTCGCCCGGCTTGACTTGGACCGTATCACCGACGTTCAACCGGGCCACGGCAACGCGCTCACCATCGGCCTCGCCGGCGTTGCCCGGCCAACCTGAAAGGCGCGTGGCGAACGCCGGGATGGCACGGGCCAGGGTTTCGACGCTGCGCGCCGCCCGCTGCCGCGCCATCATTTCAAGGTAGCGCCCCGACAGCAGGAAGAATACGAACATCGTGACGGAATCGAAATAGACCTCGCCGGCGGCGATCAGCGTGGCCCAGACGCTGGCCGCGAACGCCGCGCCGACGCCCAGCGCCACCGGCACGTCCATGCCGACGCGTTGCAGCTTCAGGTCACGCCAGGCGCTGACGAAAAAAGGTGCCGCGGAGTATCCGATCACCGGCAGCGTCAGGATCAGGCTGGCCCAGCGCATCAACTGTTCGATGTCCGGCGTCATGTCGCCATCTGCCAGATACACCGGAACGGCGTACATCATCACCTGCATCATGCCGAAGCCGGCGACGAACAGCCGCCACAACGCCGTCTTGCGCTCCTTTTGCGCCAGCTCCTCCGCCCGACCGATATCGTAGGGATGGGCACGATAGCCGATGGTGGATATCGCTTCGAGGATGGCCGACAAACGGGTTGCGCGCTGGTCCCAGCGCACGCGTGCGCGGCGCGTGGTGTAGTTGATGTCGACCGAGGTGACGCCGGGCTGGCGGCGCACGTGGGATTCGTTGAGCCAGACGCAGGCGGCGCAGGTGATGCCCTCGAGGATCAGCGCCGCTTCGCGTTCGTGTTCGCCCGCCGCGCCCTCGGCGCGACGCACGAAGTTTTTCTGCACGTCGGGATGGTCGAACAGGCCGAAATCGGCGAGCACCTGCGGCAGCGCCTCGCGCGGGCTTTCCGGCAGGGCGTCGCGATGACGGTAGTAGTCGCCAAGGCCGTTGCCGACGATGGCCTGAGCCACGGCCTGGCAGCCGGCGCAACACATCTCGCGCCGCGTCTGGTCGATCTCGACCGGAAAATCCGCGCCCGCCGGAATCGGCAGGCCGCAGTGGTAGCAGGATTGGTCGGCCATGGTCACGAGTTTGTCATTCCCGCGCAAGCGGGAATCCAGTCGGGCCTCGGATCTGGACCCCCGCCTACGCGGGGACGACGGAGCCGAGTGGCGCCGTCACTTCGGCGCCATGCGGATGGCGCCATCGAGGCGGATCACCTCGCCGTTGAGCATCTCGTTCTCGACGATATGCCTGACCAGCGCCGCATACTCCGCGGGCTTCCCCAGGCGCGGGGGGAAGGGCACCATCTTGCCCAGCGCGTCCTGCACCTCCTTGGGCATGCCCAGCAGCATCGGCGTTTCGAAAATGCCGGGGGCGATGGTCATGACGCGAACGCCGAAACGCGCCAGCTCGCGCGCGATCGGCAGCGTCATGCCGACCACGCCGCCTTTCGATGCGGCGTAGGCCGCCTGGCCGATCTGGCCGTCGTAGGCCGCCACCGAGGCAGTGCTGACGATTACGCCGCGCTCTCCGGCCGCGTTCGGCTCGCCCTTGCTCATCGCCTCGGACGCCAGTCGGATCATGTTGAAGCTGCCGACCAGATTGACCGTCACCGTCTTCGCGAACACGTCCAGCGAATGCGGACCGTTCTTCCCCAGCACCTTCTCGGCCGGCGCGATGCCGGCGCAATTGACCAGGCCGTGCAGTCCGCCGAAAGCCGCCAACGCAGCCGCGATACACGCCTTTGCGCTGGCCTCGTCGGCCACGTTGGTCGCGACGAAACGCGCGTTGGCGCCCAGTTCCGCAGCCAATGTATTTCCCGCAGCTTCGTTGAGGTCGGCCAGCACCACCTTGCCGCCCTGCTCCACCAACATCCGCCCGGTGCCCGCGCCGAGACCCGAGGCTCCGCCTGTGACGATGAAAACACTGTCCTTGATCTGCATGCGCGTCCCCAAAAAATCAAGGCCTGCCTCCGAACAGGAGACAGGCCCAATGAATTGGTGCTGTTGGCCGGAATCGAACTGGCGACCTACTGATTACGAATCAGTTGCTCTACCAACTGAGCTACAACAGCGTCCTGAAAGGCCGCGAATTATACCTGCTGGCCGCAACGCGTGGCAACGTGGCGGGCAGCCTCACGCCGGTGGCGCCTATCCGGCCAGCAGTTCCTTCGGCAAGGGAAAATTGACGTGCTCCTCGACGCCCGACAGGGTTTCGATGCTGCCGGCACCCAGGGCGCGCAGCCGTTCCACCACGCCGCTAACCAGGACTTCGGGGGCCGAAGCGCCGGCCGTGACGCCGACGCGCACGTTCCCCGCGAGCCAGGCGCCATCGATCTGCTCCGCGCCATCGACCAGGTAGGCCGGAACGCCGCCGATCGCCGCGACCTCGCGCAGCCGGTTGGAGTTTGAACTGTTCTTCGAGCCGACCACGACCACCACGTCGACCTTGCCGGCCATCGCCTTGACCGCATCCTGGCGATTCTGCGTGGCGTAACAGATGTCGTCCTTGCGCGGGCCGATGATGTCCGGAAAGCGGGCCATCAGCGCATGCACGATCACCCGCGCGTCGTCGACCGACAAGGTGGTTTGGGTGACATAGGCCAGCGGCGCCGTACCGTCAGCGCCGACTTCCAGTGCTGCGACGTCATCGACGTTCTCCACCAGGTACATGCGGCCGGTGGCCTGGCCCATGGTGCCTTCCACTTCGGGGTGGCCCTTGTGACCGATCATCACGATCTCGTAGCCCTGCTTGTGCAGGCGTGCCACTTCCAGATGCACCTTGGTCACCAGCGGACAGGTGGCGTCGAAGACCTTGAGGCCGCGCTTGTCCGCCTCGATGCGCACCGACTGCGGCACCCCATGGGCGCTGAAAATCACCGTGGCGCCGTCCGGAACTTCATCGAGATCCTCGACGAACACGGCTCCCTTGGCCTTGAGGCCATCGACCACGTAGCGGTTGTGCACCACCTCGTGACGCACGTAGATCGGCGCGCCGAACTTTTCCAGGGCGCGCTCGACGATGGCGATCGCGCGTTCGACGCCGGCACAGAATCCCCTTGGGTTTGCGAGCAGGATTTGCATCACAGTATTCCGATGATTTCGACTTCGAAGCGCACCGGCTTGCCGGCCAGTGGATGGTTGAAATCGACCAGCACCGCCTCGTCGTCGAGCTCGCGCACGATGCCGGTGAACTTGTCGCCGCCGGGCGCCGCGAATTCGATCAGGCCGTGCAGTTCGGGGCTGGAGTTGGCCGGCAGCGTGGCGCGCGCCATGCGCTGCACCAGTTGCGGGTTGTGGCCGCCGAAGGCCTGGTCGGCATCGAGCAGGAACACGTGGCGTTCGCCGACATTGACGCCGATCAGGCAGTGCTCGAGCGTCGGCGCCAATTCGCCGCTGCCGAGTTGCAGCGTCGCCGGCGTCGAATCGAAGGTGCTCACCAGTTCCGTGTCGTCGCCGGTGGCGACACGGTAGTGCAGGGTGATGAGGTTGCCGGCGCGTACGGTCTCGGTCATGGGTTGCCCGTTTCAGTTTCCTTGCCGTAGCGGAACTGATGCCAGAGCATCAGTACCACACCGACGGTGATGGCCGAATCGGCCACGTTGAAGGCCGGCCAATGATAGCCCGCTAGGTGAAAATCGAGGAAGTCGACCACGGCGTCGAAACGCAGGCGGTCGATGACATTGCCGATGGCGCCGCCCAGGATCAGCGACAAGGAGGTCGGCAGCAGCCGCTCCTGCGCGTAGTGGCGCAGCATGCTCAGCAGCCAGGCCGAGATACCCAGCGCGAGGGCAACGAAGAACCACTTCTGCCAGCCGCCGGCACCGGCGAGGAAGCTGAAGGCGGCGCCGGAGTTGTAGACCAGGACCAGGTTGAAGAAGGACGTCACGCTCAGGCTCTCCATCAGGCGGAAGCTCCCCAGCACCCAGGCCTTGCTGGCCTGGTCGAGCAGCACCACGAACGTCGCCAGCGCCAGCCAGCCAGCCAGCCTAGGCAATCTCGCGTGCCTCGCCGGCGCCGAACAGGTTGGACGTGCAGCGCCCGCAAAGTTCGGGGTGCCCGGCATCGTGGCCGACGTCCTCGCGCCAGTGCCAGCAGCGCGCGCACTTGGCGTGCGGGCTTGGCGTCGCCGAGATCGCCGTGTCGCCGGCGCCGACTTTTTCGAGCGTCACCTTCGAGCAGATGAGGACGAACTTCAGGTCGTCGCCCAGCGCAGCCAGCAGGTCGTAGGTATCCGGCGCCACGCCCAGGCTGACTTCGGCCTGCAACGAGGAACCGATCTTGCCGGCCGAGCGCAGTTCTTCGAGCACCCGGGCGACCTCGGCGCGCAGCGCGCGTATCGCCTGCCACCGTGTCGCCAGCGCCGACTCTTCGGCCTGCTCCGGCAGCGCATGCCAGGTGGAAAGCATCACGCTGTCGCCTTGTTTCAGCGTTGTCCAGATTTCCTCGGCGGTGAAGCTGAGTACCGGCGCCATGAGGCGCGTCACGGTTTGCAGGATGTGCCACAGCGCGCTTTGCGCCGAGCGCCGCGCGCGGGAGTTCTCCGCGGCGGTGTACAGCCGGTCCTTGAGGATGTCGAGGTAAAAGGCGCCGAGGTCCTCCGAACAGAAGTTCATCAGGCCCTGCACCACCTTGTGGAATTCGAAGCGCGCATAGTCCGCCGTGCACTGCGCCTGCAAAGCCCGCGTCAGGGCCAGCGCGTAGCGGTCCGATTCCAGCCACTGCTCCGGCGGCAGCATCTGTTTCGCCGGGTCGAAGTCTGCAGTGTTGGCGAGCAGGAAGCGCAGCGTGTTGCGCAGGCGGCGATAGACCTCGACCACGCGCGGCAGGATGGTCTTTTCGTCGATCGACAGTTCGCCCGAGTAGTCGGTGCTGGCCACCCAGAGGCGCAGGATCTCGGCGCCCAGCGTGTCGGAAATCTTTTGCGGCGCGACGACGTTGCCTTTCGACTTGGACATCTTCATGCCCTTGCCATCGACCACGAAGCCATGCGTCAGCAGCGCGTTGTAGGGCGCGCGGCCATCGATCGCCGCACCGGTCAGCAAGCTTGAATGGAACCAGCCGCGATGCTGGTCCGAGCCTTCGAGGTAGAGGTCGGCCGGGTAGGTACTCTCCGCCGCATGCGAGCCGCGCAAGACCGTTTTGTGCGTGGTGCCGGAATCGAACCAGACGTCGAGCGTGTCGCGCATCTTGTCGTAGTTCGCGGCATCTGCGCCGAGAAGTTCGGCCGCGTCGAGCTTGAACCAGGCGTCGATGCCCTCCTGCTCGATCTTCTGCGCCACGGCTTCGAGCAATTCCAGCGTGCGCGGATGCGGCTCGCCGGTCTCCTTGTGCAGGAAGAAGGGAATCGGCACGCCCCAGTTGCGCTGGCGCGACACGCACCAGTCGGGCCGGTTGGCGATCATCGCGTGCAGCCGCGCCTTGCCCCAGTCGGGATAGAAGGTGGTCGCCTCGACGGCGGCCAGCGCCTTGTCGCGCAATGTCGCCTGAATTTTCTCTGTCGCCGCAGGCGACCCGAATTCATCGCCCCCTTTTCCGGAAAGAGGGCCGGGGGGATTGTCCTTGCTTGCCGTGGCATGGATCGGGTGGGCCACCACCCGATCCATGCCCACGAACCACTGCGTCGTCGCGCGGTAAATAATCGGCGTCTTGTGGCGCCAGCAATGCATGTAGCTGTGCGTGATCTCGCTGCTGGCGAACAGCGCGCCGACCTCGGCCAGCTTCTCGATGATGACCGGATTGGCCTTCCAGACGAACATGCCGCCGAAGAAGGGCAGGCTGGCGGCGAACACGCCGTCACCCTGCACCGGGGTCAGGATCTCGTCGTTGTGCATGCCGTGCTTCTTGCAGGAGTCGTAATCCTCCAGGCCATAGGCCGGCGCGCTATGGACGATGCCGGTGCCGGCGTCGAGCGTGACGTAGTCACCCAGATAGACCGGCGACGCGCGATCGTACATGGGATGACGGAACGCCACCTGGGCCAGCGCCGCGCCCTGGCAGGCGCCGAGCACCTCGCCGTCGAGGCCGAAGCGCTGCAATGCCGCGCCGCGCAGTTCGGCGGCGAGGATGATGCAGCCGCGCGCCGTCTTCACCAGCTCGTAGGTGAATTCCGGATGCATGTTGAGCGCCTGGTTGGAGGGGATGGTCCACGGCGTGGTGGTCCAGATCACCGTCCAGCAGTCGCCCTCCGGCAGCGCCGCGATGCCAAAGGCGTGGGCGACGCGCTGGCGCTCGCCGTCGGCCAGGCGAAAGCCGACGTCGATCGCCGGCGACTTCTTGTCCTGGTATTCGACCTCGGCCTCCGCCAGCGCCGAACCGCAGTCGAAGCACCAGTTGACCGGCTTCAGCCCCTTGAACAGATAGCCGCGCTGGTAGAGCTCGCCCACCGCGCGGATCTCGTCGGCCTCGTTGCGGAAGGCCATGGTCAGGTAGGGATTGCCCCAGTCGCCGAGCACGCCGAGGCGGATGAAGTCCTTCTTCTGCCGCTCCACCTGTTCGGCGGCGAAGCTGCGGCACAACTCGCGCGCCTTGTCGGCCGGCAGGTGCTTGCCGTGGGCCTTTTCGATCTGGTGTTCGATCGGCAGGCCATGGCAGTCCCAGCCCGGCACATAGGGCGCGTCGAAGCCGGCCAGCGTCTTGGAGCGGACGATGATGTCCTTGAGGATCTTGTTCACCGCGTGGCCGATGTGGATGTCGCCGTTGGCATAGGGCGGGCCGTCGTGGAGCACGAAGCGCGGGCGGCCCTTGGCGGCGGCGCGAATCTTCTGGTACAGCTTCTGTTCCTGCCAATGGGCGATCCAGCCCGGTTCCCGCCTGGCGAGGTCGCCGCGCATCGGAAACGCCGTGTCGGGCATGTTGAGGGTCTTGCGGTAATCAGCCATGGGTCTTGCCGTCGTTTAGCTTAAAAAAGGCGCGCACGTCTGCGACGTCGCGGGCGATCTGGGCTTTGAGTGCATCGAGGGAATCGAACTTCGCCTCGCTGCGCAGCTTGTGCAGGAAATTCACGTCGACGTGGCGGCCGTAAATGTCGCGGTCGAAATCCAGCAGATGCACCTCGAGCACGGGCTTGAGGCCCTCGGCAATGGTCGGCCGCACGCCGATGTTGGCAGCGCCGGGCAGGGGCTGCGCGTCTATGCCCGAGACGGTCACGGCAAACACGCCGGACAAGGGCAGGCGCTTGCGCTTGACCTGGATGTTGGCGGTGGGAAAGCCGATGGTGCGGCCGATCTTCTTGCCGTCCATGACGCGGCCGGCGATGACGAAGGCGCGCCCGAGCAGTTGCTCGGCATGCTCGATGTCACCCGCGGCCAGCGCCTCGCGCACCGCCGAACTGGAAACCCGGATACCGCCGAGGTCGACCGTATGCATCGCCTCGACCACGAAACGGTGTTCCTGCCCGGCCCGCTGCAGCATCGCGAAATCGCCGCCGCGCGCCTTGCCAAAGCGGAAGTCATCGCCGATGATCAGGTGCCTGACCGACAGCCCGCGCACCAGGATCTGCTCGATGAACTGCTCGCCCGTCAGCGCGGCCAGCTTGCGGTCGAAGCGGCAGACATGCACGCGATCGACGCCGGCCTCGGCCAGCAGTTCGATCTTGTCGCGCATGCTGGCAAGGCGCGGCGGCGCCTGGTCGGGCGCGAACAGCTCGCGCGGATGCGGCTCGAAGGTCAGCACCGTCGCCGGCAGCGCAAGCTCGCGCGCCTTGGCCGTCAATTCGGCAAGCAGTGCGCGATGGCCGCGATGCACGCCATCGAAATTGCCGATGGTCAGTACGGTGGACGTCGTTGCGCGTCCGGGGACACCGCGAAAAACCAGCATGGGATTTAGCGTGAAATAGCTCGTTCGGAGCGACTGGTGATAGCCGAGCGAAGCGAGCTGACCAGTAGCCTCCCCGTGAGGGGAGGATGGGAGGGGCGGGCGTTCAATTCGCTTTTCGCATGTTTCATCATCAGGGGAGCCCTGTCACTGCTGCATTAAATTGAGGCCGCAGGGAAAGCGGCGAATTATATCAATCCAGCCGCGCCAGCTTCGACTTGGCCAGCGGCGGATTCTTCGCGAAGTAGCGGCGGATGCCGCGCAGGATGGCCTCGGCCATCTGCTCCTGGTAGGCCTCGTCGTTGAGCCGCTTCTCTTCTTCCGGGTTGGAGATGAAGGCGGTTTCGATCAGGATGGACGGGATGTCGGGCGCCTTCAGTACCGCGAAGCCGGCCTGCTCGACGTGGGCCTTGTGCAGGGTGTTGATGCGGCCCAGTTCGCCCAGCACGTCCTTGCCCAGCTTGAGGCTGTCGTTGATGGTCGCGGTCTGCGACAGATCCAGCAGGGTGCGTGCGAGGTAAGGGTCCTTGACGCCCAGATTGACCCCACCGACCAGGTCGGCCGAATTCTCCTTGTTCGCCAGCCAGCGCGCCGCCGAACTCGATGCGCCGGTCTCCGAAAGCACGAAGACGCTTGAGCCGCGCGCCGTCGGTTTGACGAAGGCATCGGCATGCACCGAAACGAAGAGGTCTGCCTGCACCCGGCGCGCCTTCTGCACGCGGCTTTGCAGGGGAATGAAATAGTCGCCATCGCGCGTCAGCACGGAACGCATGTTCGGCGTGGCATCGATCTTTTCCTTGAGCCGACGCGCCACGGAAAGCGTCACGTGCTTTTCGTAACTGCCGCCTCGCCCGATCGCGCCGGGATCCTCGCCACCGTGGCCGGGATCGAGGACAATGGTCACCAGACGAGCAACATCGGGCTTCTGCTCGGGCCGGCCGGCTTCAACCGAGGCCTTGTCTGCGGACTTTGTCTCCACCTTGGGGGCCGACCCGTCGGGCTTATCCAGCAGCGCCATCAGCGGATCGACCGGTTCGGCGGGAAAGAGGTCGAGCACCAGGCGATGGCCGTATTCGCCCACCGGCTTCAGCGCAAAGACCTGGGGCTTGACCTCGCTCTTGAGCTCGATCACCACGCGTACCACGCCCGGCTTGTTGCGTCCGGCGCGGATCAGCCTGATGTAGGGATCGGCATCGATGATCTTGGCCGGCAACGACTGCAGGACGGAATTGAACTCGATGCCTTCGATGTCCACCACCAGTCGCTCCGGGTCCTTCACCAGAAGGTGGCTGTAGCTGATCGGTCGGTCATGTTCCAGCGTCACTCGCGTGTAGTCGCGCGCCGGCCAGACGCGCACCGCGAGGATGCTGCCGGCCGCCGTGGCGCCGGCGCCGACTTTCGAAACCAGCAGCGTCAGGCCGGCGGCGGCGAACTTGAGGACCTCACGCCGGCGAGGCATGCGCGTCCCCGGTCGGTGGCGGCGGAAATGCCGGCGATGCGGCCCTCGCCGCTTGCGGCGGGCGCCAGCTGCAATTCAATTCGCATGTCGGCGGCAGGCAGGTAAGGCGCGGCCTTGTCGGGCCATTCGACCAGACAGATGCCGCTTCCTGAAAAATATTCGTCGAGCCCCGCATCGAGATACTCTTCTGCCTGATTGAATCTATAAAAATCAAAGTGATAGAAGTGTAATCCAGAAAGGGGATGAACTTCAAGCATCGTGTAAGTGGGACTCTTGACCGGGCCGGACTCGCCGGCCGCGCGCAACAGCCCGCGCACCAGCGTCGTCTTGCCTGCGCCGAGGTCGCCTTCCAGCCAGACCACCATGCCGGGCCTGAGATGCGCCGCCAGCGCGGCGCCCAGGGCCAGTGTGGCGGCCTCGTCGGGGAGGGCTAACGTAAGATGCTCGGCATGCATGTCGATGGCGAAGACTCTGGACTACTGAAGGAAAAAATCCGCGGCTGGGGCACGGAGCTCGGCTTCGATGCGATCGGCTTTTCCGCCACTGCCATCGACGAAGCCGCCGAGAACCTGTCCGCATGGCTCGCTGCGGGCTGCCATGGCGACATGGATTATATGGCGGCGCATGTCACGGACGCCGGCAACAAGCGCGCACTGCCGACCGAACTGGTGCCGGGCACCCGCTGCATCATCACCGCCCGCATGAATTACCGTAGCGCCAGCGCCGACTCTTGCGCGGTACTCGCCGACGGCGAACTTGCCTTCGTTTCGCGCTATGCGCTGGGCCGCGATTATCACAAGCTGTTGCGCAACCGCCTGCAGCAGCTCGCCGATCGCATCACTGCCGAGATCGGCGAATTCGCCTATCGGGTGTTCACCGACTCGGCGCCAGTCATGGAAGTCGGCCTCGCGCGCAACAGCGGACTCGGCTGGCGCGGCAAACACACGCTGCTGCTCGACCGCGAGGCGGGTTCCTGGTTCTTCCTGGGAGAAATATTCACCGACCTGCCGCTGCCGCCCGACACGCCGGTCACCGACCACTGCGGCACCTGCCGCGCCTGCCTCGACGCCTGCCCGACGCAAGCCATCGTCGCGCCCTATCAGCTCGATGCGCGGCTGTGCATTTCCTACCTCACGATCGAGCACAAGGGCAGCATTCCCGAAGCATTGCGCCCGCAGATGGGCAACCGCGTCTACGGCTGCGACGACTGCCAGTTGGCCTGTCCCTGGAACCGCGACGCGCCATTGACGCGGGAAAGCGATTTCACGCCGCGCCATGACCTCGACCAGGCGAGACTGATCGAGCTTTTTGCCTGGGAAGAAAGTGATTTCAACGAACGGCTGGCCGGCTCGCCCATCCGCCGCATCGGCCATGAGCGCTGGCTGCGCAACATCGCGGTGGCGCTGGGTAACGCACCGGGCAGCGACGAAGTGATCAGTGCGCTGCGCTCACGCGCCGACCACCCGTCAGCCTTGGTGCGCGAGCACGTAGCCGTGGCGCTTCGGCGCCACGGCGCGGAAAGCTAGCCCCGCGCGATGGGCCGCGCCGGATCGGCGCACCACTCGCTCCACGAACCGGGATACAGCTTCGACCCGGACAGGCCGGCCAGTTCCATCGCCAGAAGGTTGTGGCAGGCGGTCACGCCCGATCCGCACTGCTGCACCACCGAATCCGGCGAGCGATCACCGAGCAGTGCGGCGAACTCGGCGCGCAATTCGGCTACCGGCTTGAAGAAGCAGCCGTCGTCGTCAAGGTTGTCGAAATAGAAGCGATTCACCGCGCCCGGAATGTGGCCGCCCACCGGGTCCAGCGTTTCGTTCTCTCCGCGGAAACGTTCCGGGCTGCGCGCGTCGAGCATCAGCATGCGCGGCGATCCGAGGTCGGCCAGCACCCGGCCGACGTCGACCGCCATGTCGCGCGGATGCGGCACGAACCGGCATGGCGTCGCCGTCGGCAAGGTGGATTCCAGTGCCCGCTTGCTGCGCTTCCAGCCGGCCAGTCCGCCATCGAGCACCGCCACCCGTTCGTGTCCCAGCCAGCGCAGCAGCCACCACAGCCGCGACGCGAAGATGCCTCCTTCATTGTCGTAGGCCACCACCTGCGTCTCCTGGTCGACACCGCATTCGGACATGCGACGGGCGAAGGCGTCCGCGTCCGGCAGGGGATGGCGGCCGTTGCTGCCGCTGGTCGGCCCCGACAGGTCGTCGTCGAGATGCAGGAACAGCGCCCCTGGGATGTGGCCCTGGGCGTAAGCCTGGCGCCCGTACTGCGTGTTGCGCAGGTCGTGCCGGCAATCGAATACGCGCCACTCGGGATGCGCGGCGAGTTCCGCGGACGTCACCAGGAGCCGCGACGCAACCTCACTCATGAGTTGGCTTCCGCCAGCCAGGCTCGGGCCTCGGCCTCGTCCTCGAACACGGTGACGTCGGCATTGACGAAAAGCTGCGACAGCCAAGCGCTCCACGCCACCCACTGGCTGTTGGTGATGACCGCGATGCGCCGGAAGTCGCCCGAGTGCTCCTTGGAAAAGCGGATTTCCTCCCACGCCACGTCCAGCGTGAAATCCGCCATGTCGCGCAAATCGACCAGCAGGTCTACCTGCCCCGAGAACTTGATCTCGTGCAACACGAGTTCCTCGAATTCCATGAAATCGGCCAGCGTGAACTCGCCGAACACGGCGAATTCGACAAGATGGCCCTGATGCTGTGTCGTGATCATTTTGGTTCTCCTTCTCGCGAAGAATATCAGCGGGGAGCAAAAAGACAATGGCAATCCTGCGACCCGCGTGAATCCGCAGAAGAACTTCGAACTAAGGGCGCGCAGGAAACGACAAGGGCCCGCGAACGGGCCCCCGGATTGTTCGGTGCTGGAAGCAGCCGCTTACTTTTTCGCCTTCTTGCCCGACACGGCCAGCTTGAAGCCGGCGCCCGCGCTGAACTTCGGCACGGTGGTGGCGGCGATCTTGATCGCGGCGCCCGTCTTCGGATTCTTGCCGGTGCGCGCCGCGCGTTTGGCGGACTTAAAAGTGCCGAATCCCACCAGAGTGACGGGATCGCCCTTCGCTACGGATTTGACGATCGCAGCCATTGCGGCATCGAGCGCCTTGCCTGCGGCAGCCTTGCTAATGTCGGCTCCCTTGGCGGTAATTTCTATCAGTTCAGCCTTGTTCATTCTTTGGTTTCCTCCGGATATATTGTTGGGGCAGCCAGCCCAAAAAATATTCTAAACCCATTGCCCATGCATCGTGCAAGGTTTTTTATTCGGATGGCGCGGCGTTGCTGGCGATGATTCCTCCGCCCAGGCAAACCCTGGATTCGTACAGCACGACCGACTGTCCGGGCGTCACCGCCCATTGCGGAGCGGCAAAGACTACCTCGCATCGCTGCGCATCGACACGCTCGACTTGACAGGCGGCATCGGGCTGGCGATAACGGGTCTTGGCGGCATAGACCCAGTGCGAATGCGGCGCCCGCCCCGACACCCAGGACAGATCCATCGCTTCCAGGCTGCCGGCGAGCAAAGCCGGATGCTCGTGGCCCTGCACCACCCAAAGGATGTTGCGCGCCATGTCCTTGCCGGCGACGAACCACGGCTCCTCCGGCGCGCCCCTGACACCACCGATGCCCAGGCCCTCGCGCTGGCCAAGCGTGTAGTACATCAGGCCCTCGTGGCCACCGACCACCCGATCGGTGCCGAGCATCCGGATTTCGCCCGGCTGCCGGGGCAGGTAGCGCGCGAGGAACTCGCGGAAGGGCCGTTCACCGATGAAGCAGATGCCGGTCGAATCCTTGCGCGCGTGGTTGGGCAGCCCGGCTTCCTGCGCGATCCGCCGCACCTCGCGCTTGTACAGGTGGCCGACGGGAAACAGGGTCTTCGCCAGTTGCGCCTGATTCAACCGGTGCAGGAAGTAGCTCTGGTCCTTGTTGCCGTCCTCACCCTTGAGCAACTGCCACTCGCCAAGGAACTCGCGTACCTGGGCGTAGTGGCCGGTGGCGATCTTGTCGGCGCCCAGCGCCAGGGCATGGTCGAGGAAGGCCTTGAACTTGATCTCGGAATTGCACAGCACGTCCGGGTTCGGCGTGCGTCCCGCCTGGTACTCGCGCAGGAAATCGGCGAAGACGCGCTCGCGGTATTCGGCGGAAAAATTCACGGCCTCGAAATCGATGCCGATAACGTCGGCGGCGGCGGCGGCATCGACCACATCCTGGTTGGCGGAACAGTATTCGTCGCTGTCGTCGCCCTCCCAGTTCTTCATGAACAGGCCGGTGACCTCGTAGCCCTCGCGCTTCAGCAGCAGCGCCGCCACCGACGAATCGACGCCGCCGGACAAACCGACGATGATTCTGCCCCTAGCCATAATGCCGGATCAGGTCGAGCGGAAAGCGCCGCCCGGCAAGCCAGTCCTCGATGCACTGGAGCACCAGCGGGCTGCGGTGGCGAGCCTGGCAGGCGGCGATTTCCGCAGGCGTCATCCACACCGCGCGCAGGATGCCGGCATCGAGTACCCGGCCTTCCTCGTGCGCTCCCAGTTCGCCGGCAAAGGCGAAGCGTAGATAGGTGATGTCGCCCCGCGGCCGCTTCCACTGATAGGCGCCGACCAGTTGCCGCGGCTGGAAGTGCCAGGCGGTCTCCTCCAGCGCCTCGCGCGCGCAGGCCGCCACCAATGATTCACCTTCATCGAGGTGGCCGGCGGGCTGGTTGAAGCGCAGGCCGTCCTCGGTTTCTTCCTCGACCAGCAGAAAACGGCCCTCGCGCTCGATCAACGCGGCGACAGTGACATTGGGTTTCCAGACACGATTCATGGCTGCATTTTAGCGCCCCTGCTAAAATCATCGCTTCAACCAACGCAACGCTGGAGAACCCCCATGTCCATGGCCGACCGTGACGGCTTCATCTGGTACGACGGCAAGCTCGTGCCCTGGCGCGATGCCACCACCCACGTGCTGACGCATTCGCTGCATTACGGCCTCGCCGTGTTCGAAGGCGTGCGTGCCTACAAGACCGTTTCCGGCACCGCGATCTTCCGCCTCCAGGACCACACCAACCGCCTGTTCGCCTCGGCGCACATCTACCGCATGCCGATGCCCTACGACAAGGCCACGATCAACGCCGCGCACCTCGACGTCGTGCGCAGCAACAAGCTCGAATCCTGCTACCTGCGTCCGATCGCCTTCTACGGCTCGGAAAAGATGGGCGTCAGCCCGCGCGGCGCGGCGACGCATGTCTCGATCGCCGCCTGGCCCTGGGGCGCCTACCTCGGCGAGGAAGGCATGGAAAAGGGCATCCGCGTCAAGACGTCGAGCTACTCGCGCCACCACGTCAACGTGAACATGGCGCGCGCCAAGTTCGCCGGCACCTACGCCAATTCGATCCTGGCCAACATGGAAGCCACCGAGGACGGCTACGACGAGGCCCTGCTGCTCGACGTCGATGGCTTCGTTGCCGAAGGCGCGGGCGAGAACCTGTTCGTGATCAAGGATGGCGTGATCTACGAACCCGAGATCGCCTCGGCGCTGATGGGCATCACCCGCAACACGGTGATCACGCTGGCCGCCGAACTCGGCTACCAGGTAATCGCCAAGCGCCTCACGCGCGACGACATCTACATCGCCGACGAGGCCTTCTTCACCGGCACGGCGGCCGAAGTGACGCCGATCCGCGAACTCGACAACCGCACCATCGGCACGGGCAGCCGCGGCCCGATCACGACAAAGATCCAGAGCCTGTTCTTCGACGTGGTGAACGGCAAGGTGCCGGCCCACGCCGACTGGCTGAGCTATATCTGATCGCCTTCCGGAGAACCAATATGAGCACTCTCGACGAAACCCAGCGCCAGGTCGCCGTGACCGCCCATGACCTGCCGCTGGCCTGCCCGCGACCCGGCGCCCCCCTGTGGGCGCGACATCCCAAGGTCTTCATCGACGTCCTGAAGAGCCCCACGGGCGAGGCGGCCTGTCCCTACTGCGGCACTCAGTACCGTTTCACCGGCGAGCGGCCGAAGGGCCATCATTAAAGGCGGGCCGTGCCACGCGGCCCTTCCTTCCGGCGTGAAGATACTGGTCGTCGCACCGTCATGGATCGGTGACACGATCCTCGCCCAGCCACTCCTCGCGCTGCTCAGGCGCAATCACCCGACGGCCCGCATCGAGGTGCTGGCCGCGACGTGGTCTGCGCCGCTGCTCGGGCGCATGTCCGACGTCGACGCGGTCATCGCCAACCCCTTCCGCCATGGCGAGTTCAGTTTCGGCGCACGCCGCGCCCTCGGACGCCGTCTCGCCAGCGCCGACTTCTCGCACGCCTACGTCTTGCCGAACTCCTGGAAATCGGCGCTGGTCCCCTACTTCGCATGCATTCCGCGCCGCATCGGCTACCAGGGCGAGTCGCGCTACCTGCTGCTCAACAAGCGCCACCGGCTCGATCCCGCCCGCCATCCGCAACTCGCGCAGCGCTATGCGGCGCTGGCCGGGCCCCTGCCTACAGACCTGCCGCAACCGCGGCTGAATTCGACGCCCGAACAACAGCAGGCGGCCCGCAAGGCGCTGGGCCTACCCGCCTCAGCCCAGCCCGTGGTTTTCTGCCCCGGCGCCGAGTACGGCCCGGCCAAGCGCTGGCCGGCGCGGCATTTTGCCGAGCTGGCACGGCTCGTTGCGAGCCCGGAAAACCCGGCATGGCTGGTCGGCTCGGACAAGGACGCCGCCGTCGGCGATGAAATCGCCACCGCGGCGAAAGGCGCGGCGTTGAACCTGTGCGGGCGCAGCACGCTGGAACAGGCGATCGACCTGATCGCTTCGGCCTCCGGCGTGGTGAGCAACGATTCGGGCCTGATGCATGTCGCCGCCGCGCTCGACAGGCCGTTGGTGGCGCTTTACGGTTCCTCGTCGCCGACCTACACGCCGCCGCTCTCGCCACGGGCGCGCATCGTCTCCAGGAACCTGTCATGCAGCCCCTGCTTCAAGCGCGAATGCCCGCTCGGGCATTTCGACTGCATGAACGGCATCGCGCCCGAACAGGTCGCGCAAACCCTGCTGGCCTTGCGCTGACCATGCCCAGCCAGAAAATCTTTGCCAGCCCCCAGGATGTCGAGGCGGCCTTCTACGAAGCGCTGGAGAACTCCGATCTGGAAGCCATGATGGCGGTCTGGGCCGAGGACGAAGAGGTGGTCTGCGTGCATCCCGGCGGCCCCCGCCTGGTCGGCTACAACGAAATCCGCGAGGCCTGGCGGCGCGTCTTTTCCGGCGGCGGAAAGCTTCGCGTCCGACTTTCGCAACAGACTGCGATCAGCACCCCGTTCGCGATGATCAGCACGCTGCTGGAAAGCATCGCCAAGGCCGACAACGAAAGCCAGAGCGCGCCGGTGGCCGCGACCAACGTCTATGTACGCGGCGCGTTGGGCTGGCGCATGGTGGCGCACCATGCTTCGCCGGTGCCGCCCGCCAGCGTCGGCGAAGCGCCACGCATCCTGCATTGAGGCCATCCGCCGACGCCGCGCCCTACCAGGCGGCGCCCTGGCTGCCCGGCCGCCACGCGCAGACCATCTGGCCACTGCTGATCAAGGGGCCATTGCCGCGCTACCGGCGCGAGCGCTGGGAGACGCCGGACGGCGATTTCATCGACCTCGACTGGATCGACGGAATGCCCGGCACGCCCTGCGTGGCACTGTTCCACGGGCTGGAGGGGAGTTCGCGCAGCCACTACGCGCGCCGCCTGATGCACGCCGCGGCGCAACGCGGATGGCATGGCGTGGTTGTGCATTTTCGCGGATGCTCGGGCGAACCCAATCGCCTGCCACGCGGCTACCACTCCGGTGATTCCGCCGAGATCGGCTGGATCCTGAGGCGCCTGCGCGACATCGGTCACCCAGCGCTGTTCGCCGCGGGGGTTTCCCTCGGCGGCAATGCCCTGCTGAAGTGGCTGGCCGAACAGGGCGCGGCGGCGGCCGACGTGGTCGACGCGGCCGCATCGGTCAGCGCGCCGCTCGACCTGGCCGCCGCCAACCTGTCGCTGTCTTCGGGATTCAACCTCGTCTATGCGCGGCATTTCCTGCGCACGCTGATCCCCGCGGCACGTGCCAAGGCGCGACGGTTTCCGGGCCGCTTCGACCTGCGCCGCGCGGAGTCCGCGCGCACCCTGCGCGACTTCGACGATGCCGTCACCGCGCCGCTGCACGGCTTCCTCGGCGCCGACGACTATTACGCGCGCAGCAGCGCCGGGCCGCTGCTCGCCGCGATACGCGCGCCGACCCTGCTGTTGCATGCCGCCAATGACCCCTTCCTGCCCCGGTCGGCACTGCCGCGCCCCGAAAGCCTGCCCGCCGCGGTAACGCTGGAAATCCATCGCCAAGGCGGCCATGTCGGCTTCGTACACAATGCCCTGCCCGGTCGCATCGACTGGATGCCACAACGACTGCTCGCGCATTTTTCCGGCCAGCGGCCCGAGTTCGGCCGCATGCGATAATTCCCGCCTGTTCCCTTACCAATCACTCGTCATGCAAATGCCCGCTCCCGAAATCTTCAAGGCCTATGACATCCGCGGCATCGTGCGCACCACACTGACGGCGGATACGGTGCGCCAGATCGGCATGGCCCTTGGCACCGAGGCCGTGGCGCGCGGCGTCAAGTCCATCGTCATCGGTCGCGACGGCCGCCTGTCCGGCCCGGCACTGGCCGGCGCCCTCGCGGACGGCATCACGTCCACCGGCACCGACGTGATCGACATCGGCCGGGTGCCGACGCCGATGACCTATTTCGCCGCCCACGAACTGGGTACCGGAAGCTGCGTTTCGGTCACCGGCAGCCACAACCCGCCCGAGTACAACGGCCTGAAAATGGTGCTCGATGGCCAGACGCTTTACGGCGAGATGATCCAGGACCTGCGCCGCCGTATCGTCGGCGCCGACTATTGCGAGGGCCACGGCCGCGTGCGCCACGCCAGCGTGCGCCAAGCTTACATCGACCGCATCGTCGCCGACGTCAAGCTGGCGCGACCGATGAAGATCGTCATCGACTGCGGCAACGGCGTCGCCGGCAGTGTCGCCCCCGACCTGTTCCGCCGCATGGGCTGTGCCGTCACGCCGCTGTTCTGCGAGGTCGATGGCAACTTCCCGAACCATCACCCCGATCCGTCCAAGCCCGAGAACCTCATCGACCTGCAGCGCGCCCTGCGCGAAACCGGCGCCGAACTCGGGCTGGCCTTCGACGGCGACGGCGACCGGCTGGGTGTCGTCACCCGGGACGGCGAGATCATCTATCCCGACCGCCAACTGATGTTGTTCGCCGCCGACGTGCTGACGCGCAATCCCGGCGCCCAGATCATCTACGACGTGAAATGTTCGCGCTGGGTCGCGGAATCCATCCGCCACCAGGGCGGCCGGCCGCTGATGTGGAACACCGGCCACGCCCTGATCAAGACCAAGCTCAAGGAAACCGGCGCGCCGCTGGCCGGCGAGATGAGCGGCCACATGTTCTTCAAGGAACGCTGGTACGGCTTCGACGACGCGCTCTACACCGGCGCCCGCCTGCTCGAAATCGTCTCGCGCTGGACGGATTCCAACTGGCCGCTGCAGAACCTGCCCAATGCCATCTCGACCCCGGAACTCAACGTCAAGATGCAGGAAGGCGAACCGCACACGCTGGTGGCCAAGCTGCGCCAGGGTGGCAGGAAGCTGCTGCCCGACGCAAAGGAACTCATCACCATCGACGGCGTGCGCGCCGAGTATGCCGACGGCTTCGGCCTGGCGCGCGCTTCGAATACGACGCCGGTGGTGGTGCTGCGGTTCGAGGCGGACACCCAGGTGGCGCTGCGCCGCATCCAGGATGAATTCCGGTCTGCGTTGAAAGCCATCTGGCCGGGGCTGGACACCGGCTTCTGAACCGGCAATGGCACCTGCGGCGGGCGCCGTGATGGCGCGAAGCGCCGTATCGTCAGCGCCGACTCTTACAGCTTCGCCTCCACCCAGCCCTTGACCGAGGCAAGCGCCCCCGGCAAGGCCGCCGGCTGGGTGCCGCCGGCCTGCGCCATGTCCGGCCGGCCGCCGCCCTTGCCGCCGACCTGCTGGGCGACGAAGTTGACCAGTTCGCCGGCCTTGAGCTTGCCCGTCAGGTCCGCGGTGACGCCGGCGATCAGGCTGACCTTGCCGTCGGCGCTGCTGCCGAGGACGATGGCCGCGCTCTTCAGCTTGTCCTTCAGCTTGTCCAGGGTTTCGCGCAGCGCCGTGGCGTCGGCGCCTTCCAGCATCGCGGCGAGCATCTTGACGCCCTTGACATCGACTGCCTGACTCACCAGGTCGTCGCCCTGGGAAGCGGCGAGCTTCGACTTGAGGCGCGCAAGCTCCTTTTCGAGTGCCTTCGCATGGTCCATGATCTGCGCCACGCGCGCCGCCGCTTCGGCCGGCTGCGCCTTGAGTTCGGCGGCGACGGCGTCGAGCAGCGCCTGTTGCCGCTGCACGCTGGCCAGCGCGACGTCGCCGCAGACCGCCTCGATGCGTCGCACGCCAGCGGCGACGCCAGCCTCCATGACGATGCGGAACAGGCCGATGTCGCCGCTGCGGGCGACGTGGGTGCCGCCGCACAATTCGCAGGACGAGCCGATGTCCAGCACGCGCACTTCGTCGCCGTACTTTTCGCCGAACAGCATCATGGCGCCGGTCTTCTGCGCGTCCTCGATCGGCATCACGCGCGAACGGGTCGCCGCATTGGCGATGATTTCCTCATTGACGATGCGCTCGATGCGGGCGATTTCATCCGCGGTAACCGGTTGCGCGTGGGCGAAATCGAAGCGGGTCTTGTCCGGATCGACCTGCGAGCCCTTCTGCTGCACGTGCGGACCCAGCACCTCGCGCAATGCCTTGTGCATCAGGTGCGTCGCCGAGTGGTGGCGCACCGTGCGTGCGCGCGCCAGGGTATCGACTTTCGCCGTGACGCCGCCGCCGACTTTCAGGGTTCCGGTGCGCACCACGCCGTGGTGGCCGAACACGCTGGCCTGGATCTTCTGCGTGTCCTCCACCGCGAAGATGCCGTGGCTGGACCGCAGTTCGCCGACGTCGCCGACCTGGCCGCCGGATTCCGCATAAAACGGCGTGTCGTCGAGAACGACGACACCCATTTCGCCTTCCACCAGTTCATTGACCGCCGTGCCGTCACGGTACAGCGCAAGGATGTTGCCGCGCGCTTCGAGCCCTTCATAACCGTGGAAGCGGGTAGCGGGGCCGTCGTAGTCCAGGTTGGTCGCCATCTTGAACTTGCCGGCGGCGCGCGCCTGTTCCTTCTGTCGCGTCATGGCCGCATCGAAGGCGGCGCTGTCCACACTCACCTGCCGTTCGCGGCAGATGTCGGCCGTCAGGTCGAGCGGGAAGCCGTAGGTGTCATGCAGCTTGAATGCGGTTTCGCCGTTGAAGGCGGCGATGCCGGCCCTGTCCATCGCTTCCAGTTCGGCTTCGAGGATCGCCATGCCGTGCTCGATGGTGGCGAAGAAGCGGTCTTCCTCCAGCTTGAGGATGTCCATCACGCGCGCCCGGCCAGCGACCAGCTCCGGGTAGGCGGCGCCCATCTCGGCCACCAGGTCGGGCACCATCCTGTGGAAGAAGGCGCCGCGCGCGCCGAGCTTCCAGCCATGGCGGATGGCGCGGCGGATAATGCGGCGCAGGACGTAGCCGCGTCCCTCGTTGCCCGGAATCACGCCGTCGGCGATGAGGAAGGCGCAGGCGCGAATGTGGTCGGCCAGCACGCGCAGCGAGGGACTGTCCATGTCGGCGTCCGAGGTTTCACGCGCGGCAGCCTTGATCAGCGCCTGGAACAGGTCGATCTCGTAGTTGGCATGCACATGCTGCAGCACCGCCGAGATGCGTTCGAGGCCCATGCCGGTGTCGACCGAGGGCTTGGGCAGCGGATGCATGACGCCCGCTTCGTCGCGGTTGAACTGCATGAAGACGTTGTTCCAGATCTCGATGTAGCGGTCGCCGTCCTCGTCCTCGCTGCCCGGCGGGCCGCCCCAGATGTGCTCGCCGTGGTCGTAGAAAATCTCGGTGCAGGGGCCGCAGGGACCCGTGTCGCCCATCATCCAGAAGTTGTCGGAAGCGTAGCGCGCGCCCTTGTTGTCGCCGATGCGGATCACGCGCTCGGCCGGCACGCCGATCTCTTTGGTCCAGATCTCGTAGGCTTCGTCGTCCTCGGCGTACACCGTGACCCAGAGCTTGTCCTGCGGCAATTGGTACACATCGACCAGCAGCTCCCAGGCGTACTTGATGGCGTCGCGCTTGAAGTAGTCGCCGAAACTGAAGTTGCCCAGCATCTCGAAAAAAGTGTGGTGCCGCGCGGTGTAGCCGACGTTTTCGAGGTCGTTGTGCTTGCCGCCGGCGCGCACGCATTTCTGCGAGGTCGTGGCCCGGTTGTAGCTGCGCTTGTCGAAGCCGAGGAACACGTCCTTGAACTGGTTCATCCCGGCATTGGTGAACAGCAGCGTCGGATCCTCGTGCGGCACCAAGGAACTGGAGGCGACGATCTGGTGGCCCTTGGAGGCGAAAAAGTCGAGGAATTTCTGGCGAATTTCGGAGCTTTTCATGGCGGGCGCGCAGCCTGAGAGGCAAAAGATGGATTTTACGCGATGAAGGCGCATCGCCGGGGCAAGTCCCGCTCCGACAGCGGGCCGCGTTCCGACTGCGGGATGCCGACCGCGCCGCGCGGGAAAACAAAAACCCGCCTCGCGGCGGGCTGTTGTCCGGTTCGAATGCTCAGCGGTTGCGAGCCGGGCGATCCTTCTTGCCGTCGTGGTTGCGGTCATGCTGACGATCATGCTTTTCGCGGGCGATCTTGCGACTCTGGCCGTCCTGGGCCTTCTGGATCCTCGCGCGTTCCCTGGCAGTCACCTTCCCGTCGGCCTTGGCCTTGTCTTCCATCGCCTGCACCCGATCCTGACCCTTTTCGAGGCGCGCCGCTTCCCTGGACGTCAGTTCCCCCGTCTTGACACCCTGGTCAATGCGCTGCTGCTGGTTGGCCTGGCGCTTGTCGATGCCGGGCGTTGTGGCAGGATCCTTTGCCGGCGCGGTTTGCGCCAGCACGGGCAGGGTGAATGCGGCGAAAACGGCAAGCAGCAGCCTTGATGTGCTTTTCATTTGTTGCTCCTCTTGTCTGGAATGGGACAACCCCATGCGCAGAGTAACGCCGGCACCGCAATCCAGGTGACAGGAAAATGTAAGCGGCGGTAAGCCGGCTTACATTTCCTCGGCCTGCCAGAGGTCGGGGCGATCGCTGAAGACCGCGCTGACCCCGAGCGCAAAAAGCCGCGCGCCCTCGTCGCGGCCATTCACCGTGTAACAGGCCAGCGGATAGCCGGCCTTGCACACTGCGTGCGCCACATCCTCCGCCAGCGAGTTCGCCGCGCAATGCAGCGCCCGCGATCCCGATCGCTCCAACAGCCCAGGCCAGTCGGTCGGAACCGCCTCGACCAGCATGGCGCGCGGCAGCAGCGGCGCCTCGACGGCGGCGGCCTGCAAGGCCACCTCGGAAAACGACGAAAGTACCAGCTTGCCGCCGATCGCGGCCGAGGCTCGAGCCACGGCGCGCCCGGTCTCCGCTTCATGACCCGTGGCGGGCTTGATCTCGACATTGGCCCACAGCCCTAAGGCGGCACACAACCGCAGGGCCTGGTCCAGGCTCGGCAGTGGCTCCCCACCGAACGCCCGATGATGCCGGCAACCGGCATCGAGCCGCAGCAGTTGTCCGGAATCCGCGGCCGCCACGCCACCCAGGCCCGAGGTGGTGCGCTCCAGGGTCTCGTCGTGGATCAGCACCGGAACGCCATCGGCGCCGAGCATGGCGTCGAACTCGACGCCGCGGCAGCCGATGCGTGCCGCGATGCGCAAACCGGCCAGGGTGTTCTCCGGCGCCAGCGCGCCACCACAGCGATGCGCGATGATGCGCGGATAGATCATGGCCGGACCGGAACGGATCCCGCCTTGGGCGGCGCCGCAATCGCCGCATTGACGCGGCGCATGGCGTTGTCCAGCGCCTCCTTGGCCGCCCGGTCGGTGGTCCATACGAACTCCACTTCCTCGCCGAGGAATTCGTGCAGGCGGTCGCGAATGGGTCCGTGCTTGATCCGGGTGCTGCCCTTGCGCGACACCGACAGGCGCCTTTGCGCCGCATCCAGCAGATGCGGCGGGATGTCCGCACTGCGGAGCGCGGCCAGTGCGCCCGGTGTCATCGGCAGGTAACTGGTCGCCTGCACCCATTCCTTCTGCACCTCGGGGCGCAACAGGTAACCCACGAATCGTGCCGCAAGCCGGTTTTCGTCCTTCTTGTGCCCCGCCAGCACCCACAGTCCGGCACCATCGGGAAGGACATCGTTGGGCTTCGCCGCATAGGCGTCGTCGTAATGGGGCAGGGGATGGATGCCGACATCGATGCCGGCGCGCCTGGCCTCGGCAAAGAGGGATGACGGTCCCGTCAGCATCGCGCATTCACCGGCGAGGAAGCGACGGTCGCCTTCGCGCGCCCGGCCGGAATAGTGGAAGTAGCGGCTCTTTTGCCAGCTCGCCAGCAGGGCGAGGTGCTTGACGTTGGCCATGCCATTGAGCAGCACCTGATCCACTTTGCCGTTTTTCGCCATCAGCGGCTCGCCGGCCTGCGCCGAGATGTTCTCCGAATGCACCCAGGCGAAACGCGAGGTGGTCAGGGGGCATTTGCCACCGCGGTCGTAAATTTCGCCGGCCACCTTTTGCAGCTCCCACCAGGTGCGCACCGGCTGGTCCGGATCGACGCCAGCCCTGCGCAGTGCAGTGCGGTTGGTGAGCAGCACAGGCAGGGTCAATGCCAGCGGCAGTGCCTGGATGCGCCCGCCGGCGTCGTCCACCGCATCGGCCACCTGCGGATAGAACTGCGCCGCGTCCAGCCTCTGCCCGGCCTCGCCCATGACCTCGTGCAGCGGGCGAAAGCGCGGCCGCGTGTCGAAAAAATCCATGCTGTCGTCGGGATCGAGCAATGCCAGATTCGGCAGCACCTGCTTATGCTCCACGCCGCGCGCGTCCTGCAAGAGCACGCGGCCCTTGCCCTTGAGTCCATCGTTGAAGCGCAGCACCAGCGTCGCCAACGTATCCAGCGCGCGGCCGTCGAGGTCATGGCGCAGGGTGACGTCCTGCGCAACGGCCGCGCCGGCCATGCAGCATCCGATCAAGATTCCGATTGTCTTCCCCATCCGACCGCCTCTCGTTCAAGCAAACAGAACGAGTTTATACGCGAACGACACGGGGCCCGAAACTGTTGCACCCTCATCGCTTGTCGATTACGCTATGCCTGAATTCCCGACTGGAGCAGGCATTCCGCCCGCAATTCGAGCGTCATGAACACCTCACAACGGATCGCCGTGTTCGTGGCGGTCGCCAACCTGCTTCTGCTGGCGGCCTTCCCGCCTTACGACTACGTCTCCCTGCAACGCGGCAACGTGCCGACCTTCGACGGCTTCTACTTTGCCTTCGGCTCCCACCTCAACCGCGTGCTGAACAAGGATTTCCTCCTGCTGGAGGTCATCGTGGTGCTGATCAACGCCTGCATCGCCGTGCTGCTGTTGCGCGCTCCGGCAGTCAGCCAGGCGCGCCGCCTAGGAGGCAACAAGCGCCAGCGGTCGGTACTCCTGCTGGTTGCCATCAACCTTGTGCTAATGGTCCTGTTCCCGCCCTTCGAGTACTACTCGGCCATCACCAAGGCGGCCCTGCCGACCTTCGAGGGTTTCTACTTCGTGTTCGGCGACAACTCCCAGCGTCAACTGGTAACTCCGATCCTCTATATCGAGGCCGCGCTGGTTCTGATCAACGGCGCGCTGCTCTGGCTGGTCTTCCGCGACAAGACGCCAGAAGAACTGTCGGCGGAACAGGTGCGTGCGCTGGCGCAGCGAGTGCGGGCCACCCAGAAGAATTGACCGGCGTCGGCGCGCGCCACCACCGGCGGCGGCTTGGCGCCTTGTTTTCATCGGTATCTTCGGTATAATCCGCCCCTCTCAAGCGCCCGTAGCTCATCTGGATAGAGTACTTGGCTACGAACCAAGGGGTAGGGAGTTCGAATCTCTCCGGGCGCGCCAGCAATACCAAAGGGCTTGCAGCAATGCAGGCCCTTTTCGTTCATGTCCGCGCCAAAAGCGCGGACGGTATCCCTGCGATGTAGCCTGTGCCAGACTTGCGCGGACGGCTCGTCCGCGAGTCGTCCGCCGCCTGCCACCAACCCGAGGGAACGCGCCATCATGGACACCTTAGACTTCCTCGTCCGCAAGGACCAGCTTTCGCGCACGGAATTGCGCACGGTGCCGGCACCCGCCCTCGACGCCGGGCAGGTCCGCCTGCGCGTGGACAAGTTCGCGCTGACCGCCAACAACATCACGTACGCGGCGTTCGGTGATGCCATGAGCTACTGGGGTTTCTACCCGGCCGAGGACGGCTGGGGAAGAATCCCCGCGTGGGGCTTCGCCGACGTGATCGAGTCCCGTTGTTCCGGCATCTCGCTCGGCGAGCGCTTTTACGGCTACTACCCGATGTCGTCCGCCGTCGTTCTGCAACCGATCCGACTATCCACCGCGGGCTTCTCGGACGGCGCCGCCCATCGGGCCGCACTGCATGCGGTCTACAACAGCTACCTGCGCTGTTCCAGCGACCCGTTCCACACCGCGCAAACCGAGGACCAACAAGCGCTGCTGCGACCGTTGTTCATTACCTCGTGGCTGATCGACGACTTCCTGGCGGACAACAACTTCTTCGGCGCCAACGATACCGGCGACGCCATCGTGCTGCTCTCCAGCGCATCGAGCAAGACCGCCTGGGGCACTGCCTTCATGCTGGCGCAGCGCAAGGGCATCGAAGTGGTCGGACTGACCTCGGCAGCGAACGTGGAATTCTGCAAGAGCCTGGGGTGCTACCACCGGGTCCTCGACTATGGACGGCTTGAACAGGTCGCCGCCGACGCGGCCTGCATATACGTCGATTTTTCCGGCAATGCCGCCCTGCGCAAGGATATCCACACGCGCTTCGCCAACCTGAAATACAGCAGTTCCATCGGCGGCACGCACATCGACCGACTCGGCAGCGCGCGCGATCTTCCGGGTCCGCGGGCGACCCTGTTCTTCGCCCCGGCGCAGATCAAGAAGCGCAGCGGTGAATGGGGCGCGGACCTGCTTGGCCAGCGCCTGCTTCAGGCATGGCAGGCTTTCCTCGGCACCTTGGGCAAGCCCGGGCAGCCCTGGCTGGTGGTGAAGCGGCACCAGGGACCGCAGGCGGTGTCGGCCGCCTACGCCGACGTGCTCGCCGGTCGCGGCGACCCGCGCCTCGGCCACATCCTTGCGCTGAACTAGACCCGGCGCACTCTCGTCTTTCGCCGGGCAAAAAAAAGGCCAGACCGAAGTCTGACCTTGGTGAACTGGTGGAGGTGAGCGGGATCGAACCGCTGGCCTCGACGTTGCGAACGTCGCGCTCTCCCAACTGAGCTACACCCCCGTCAAGGGAGTGGATTATATCAATCGCGCCAAGGCAAGGAAAGCCGGCCTCAGACGAGGCTGACCTCCTTCAGCGCGCACTTGGTGACTCCCAGTTCGGTGCGCACGACCAGCGGATAGCTTTTGCCGAGGAAGGTGCCGACTGCGGCGATGTTGTAGCCGACGACGATGCCGGGGATGCTGCCGACCAGGACTTCGCGTCCGACCACAAAGCCCTGCTTGATCGCGGCGCCAACCGCACCGGCGATGGCGCTGTCGATTCGTTCCGCGCCCTGCCGGCCTGTTCCCGGATGCAAGCCATCGCGTTGCTTGGCAGCCATTCTCTCGCTCCTTGGCGGAAAGTCCGCCCTCAGGAAAATTATCGGCCGCAGCCAAAGAACTTCAGGCCTCGATGAAATTAAAGTTTCACCCCTATTTCGAAGTGGCGGCAGCCCGCCGCAGGCGGTCCGCAACGGCTCGCCACGCCTCGTCATCAGGGGGCGCGGCGACCAGGATCAGGTCACAGGAGAGCGCGTCCAGTTCGCGCAGCCGGGTATACAGGTCGTGTGCAAATCGCTCCGGATCGAGGTCGGCCGCGCGCCAGACCAGGCTTTCGTGGGCTATCCCGGGCGCTTGCGCTGCCAGCACGGCGACGCGCTGTCCGGCATCGAGCGCGCAGGTGGTGACCCCGGCGAGTTCCGTTGCGGCAGCCAGTTGCAGGGGAGTGCGCGGGGCGTAGTGGGCTTCGAGGCTGCCCGAGACGCGCGGCGCATCCGCCGTGCCGCCAAACGCAGGTACGACGCCCAGCACCTTGCCGATGGCCGCCGCGTCGAGCATGCCGGGACGCAGGATGCGCGGCGCGGCGCCGCTGAGGTCGAGGATGGTGGATTCGATGCCGACGGCGCAAGGACCGCCATCGAGCACCAGCGCCACGGCATCACCGAGATCCTCGCGCACGTGCGCGGCGGTGGTCGGACTGATGCGGCCGAATCGATTGGCCGAGGGCGCAGCAACGCCGCCACCGAATTCGCGCAACAATTGCAGCGCCAGCGGATGGTTCGGCACGCGCAGGCCGACCGTGTCCTGGCCGCCGGTGATCGCGTCGGAGACCGACGGATGGCGCCTGAGGATCAGGGTCAGCGGTCCGGGCCAGAATGCCGCCGCCAGTCTGTGTGCGGCTTCGGGAATATCGACGGCCCAGTGCTCGAGCTGGCTGGCATCCGGCAGATGGACGATCAGCGGATGGTCGACGGGCCGCCCCTTGGCGGCGAAGATCCGCGCAATCGCGCGGGGATTCGCCGCGTCGGCGCCCAGGCCGTAAACCGTTTCGGTGGGGAAGGCGACGAGTTCCCCGGCGCGCAGCAGGCCTGCCGCTCGAACGACGTCATTCATCGCCGATGCCGATCAGCCGCCGTGCCGCCAGCGCCGACTTCTGTACCTCCTGCGCATCGCCGCCGACCACCGTGAAGTGGCCCATCTTGCGTCCCGGCCGGGCGTGGTGCTTGCCGTAAAGATGAAGTTTCAGATTGGGCACGGCGAGCAATTGCGCCCAGTCGGGTTCGTGGGCGTGATGCGGGTCGCGCCGGTACCAGAAGTCTCCCAGCAGATTCACCATCACGGCGGCCGAATGCGCGCGCGCCTCGCCCAGCGGCAATCCGGTCAGCGCCCGCACCTGCTGCTCGAACTGGTTGCTGACGCAGGCATCGATCGTGTAGTGCCCGGAGTTGTGCGGCCGCGGCGCCATTTCATTGACCAGCAGGCCTCCGCGCACGACGAAGAACTCGACGGCGAGCGTGCCGACATAGCCCATCTCCTGCGCGATGCCCTCGGCGATTTCCTGTGCATCGCCGGCCATGCAGCCGCCGGTGCGAGCGGGCACGATGGAAACGTCGAGGATGCCGTGGCGATGGCTGTTCTCGGCGACCGGGAAGCACTTCACGCCGCCCGTCGCGTCGCGCGACAGCACCACCGACACCTCGTAGTCCAGCGGCAGCAGCTGCTCCAGCACGCAAGGCTCGTTCTTCAACTGGCGGAACGCCAGCAGGGCCTCGTCGCGGCCGGCAACCCGGACCTGGCCCTTGCCGTCGTAGCCGAAGCGCGCCACCTTGAGGATGCCGGGAAACAAGCCGGCGTTGGCCTGCGCGATGTCATCCTCGCTGCGGATGTCGGCATAGGGTGCGTGAGGAAAACCGTGCTGCCTGAGGAAACCCTTTTCCGCGCTGCGATTCTGGCTGATGGCGACGGCCTCAGCCGACGGCCGCACCGGCAGGAACTTCGACAGGTAGGCGAGGCTGCCGGCAGGAACGTTCTCGAACTCGGTGGTCACCGCCGCGCAGGACTCCGCCATCTGGTTCAGCGCGTCCTCGTCATCGTAGGCGGCCACCAGGTGCCGGTCGGCGATGCGCCCGGCGGGACTTTGCGGGTCGGGATCGAGCACCACCACGCGGTAGCCCAGTTCATGGGCGGCGATGACGAAGAAGCGGCCCAACTGGCCGCCACCGAGCATGCCCAGTGTCGCCGGCGGCAGGATCATCTCTTTATTGCGCGGAAACCTATATCGCGGCGGCATTGCATGCCGTCGAAACTGACCTGGTCGAGCACCTCGTAGGCGCGTTTCTGTGCCGCCTTGACGTTGTCGCCCAGCGCGGTGACGCAGAGCACACGTCCGCCGGCCGTCACCACCTCGTTCTTCGCCGAAGCGGTGCCGGCATGGAACACGTGGCTATCCTCGGTGCGCGCGGGCAGGCCGTGGATCACGTCGCCCTTGCGCGGCGTGTCCGGGTAGTTGGCGGCGGCCATGACAACCCCGAGCGCGACGCGACGATCCCAGTCGACCTCGACTTCGTTGAGGCGTCCGTCGATGGCGGCGTCGACGATCTCGACGAAATTGCTCTTCAGCCGCAGCATGATCGGCTGGGTTTCGGGATCGCCCATGCGGCAGTTGAATTCCAGGACGCGCAGGCTGCCGTCAGGTTTGATCATCAGCCCGGCATAGAGGAAGCCGGTATACACGATGCCGTCGGCGGCCATGCCGTTGATGGTCGGCATGATCACCTCGCGCATGACGCGGGCATGGATTTCCGGCGTCACCACCGGCGCCGGCGAATAGGCGCCCATGCCGCCGGTGTTGGGTCCCTGGTCGCCGTCCTTGAGCCGCTTGTGGTCCTGGCTGGTGGCCAGCGCCAGCGCATGCCTGCCGTCGGCCATGACGATGAAGCTGGCCTCCTCGCCATCGAGGAACTCCTCGATGACGACGCGCGCGCCGGCCTCAGTGTGGTGAACTGCGAGCTTGTTGTCGGAAAGCATCATGTCCACCGCGGCGTGGGCCTCGGCAAGATCCATCGCCACCACCACGCCCTTGCCGGCGGCGAGGCCGTCGGCCTTGACGACGATCGGTGCACCCTCGGCGTCGATGTAGTCGTGGGCTGCCCTGGTCTCGGCGAAGGTCTGGAACTTCGCGGTCGGTATCCTGTGCCGCGTCATGAATCGCTTGGCGAAGTCCTTCGAACTCTCCAGCTGTGCAGCGGCTTTTGTCGGGCCGAAGATGCGCAGGTTGCGGGCGCGGAACACGTCGACGATGCCGGCGGCCAACGGCGCCTCGGGGCCGACCACGGTGGCATGCACCTTCTCGCGTTGCGCGTAGTCGGCCAGCGCATGGATATCGGTCAGCGGCAGGTTCTCCAGTTCCTGTTCACGCGCCGTCCCGGCATTGCCCGGCGCCACATAAACCTTCTGCAGACCCGGCGACTGGGCCAGGCGCCAGGCCAGTGCATGCTCGCGCCCGCCGGAACCCACCACAAGAATCTTCATGGCTCAGTGACGGAAATGGCGGAAGCCGGTGAACACCATGGCCAGGTTCTGCTCGTCGGCCGCGGCAATGACTTCAGCATCGCGCACCGAACCGCCGGGCTGGATCACCGCCGTCGCCCCGGCCTTGGCCAGCACATCGAGACCATCGCGGAAGGGGAAGAAGGCGTCCGACGCGGCGACGCAGCCGGCCACGGTGAGGCCATTGTTCTCGGCCTTGATCGCGGCAATGCGTGCGGAATCGACCCGGCTCATCTGGCCGGCGCCGACGCCGACCGTCATGGCGTCCTTGCAATAGACGATGGCGTTGGATTTGACGTACTTGGCGACGCGCCAGGCGAACAGCAGGTCGGCCATTTCCCCGGCGGTGGGAGCGCGCTTGGTCACCACCTTGACGTCGGCCTGGACGATGCGCGACTCGTCGGCGCTTTGCAGCAGCAGGCCGCCTCCGACGCGCTTGTAGTCGAGCAGGCCGGCCACCTTGCCCAGGGGCACCACCAGCACCCGGAGGTTCTGCTTGGCGGCGAATACGGTGCGTGCCTCGGCGGTGATCTCCGGGGCGATGATGACTTCGGCGAACTGGCCGGCGATGGCCTCCGCCGCCGCCTTGTCGATGGCGACGTTGAAGGCGATGATGCCGCCGAAGGCCGAAGTCGGATCGGTCTTGAAGGCCTTGCGGTAGGTCTCCAGCGCATCGGCGCCGACCGCGACGCCGCAGGGATTGGCGTGCTTGACGATGACGCAGGCGGCCGGCGCGATCGAGGCGTCGAAGGCCTTGACGCATTCCCAGGCCGCGTCGGCGTCGGCGATGTTGTTGTAGGAAAGCTCCTTGCCCTGGATCTGCTGGTAGCTGGCGATGCTGCCAGGCACGGTCGTCGTCTCGCGGTAGAACGCCGCCTGCTGGTGCGGGTTCTCGCCGTAGCGCAGGGTCTCGACCTTGTCGAAAGCCAGCTGCAGCTTCTCCGGGAAAACACCGGGCTTGTTTTCGGCGTCGAGCGCGGTGAGCCAGTTGGCGATCGCCGAGTCGTAGCGCGCGGTGTGGGTGAAGGCCTTCTTCGCCAGTGCGAAGCGGGTGGCGTAGGAAATCGCGCCGCCGGCCTTGAGTTCTTCCAGGATCGGCGCGTAGTCCTCCGGATCGGTCAGCACGGCAACGCCACCCTGCTCGTTGCCGTGGTTCTTCGCCGCGGCGCGCACCATGGTCGGGCCACCGATGTCGATGTTCTCGATCGCGTCGTCGAGCGTACAACCGGTCTTGGCGACCGTCTCGCGGAAGGGATAGAGGTTCACCACCACGAGGTCGATCGCCTCGATGCCGTGCTCGGCCATGACGGACAGATGCTCGGGCAGGTCGCGCCGGCCGAGGATGCCGCCATGCACCTTGGGGTGCAGCGTCTTGACCCGGCCGTCGAGCATCTCGGGAAAGCCGGTGTAGTCGGAAACGTCGGTGACCGCGAGGCCGGCATCGCGCAACAGCTTGGCAGTGCCGCCGGTGGAAAGAAGCTTGACCCCGAGCTGGGCCAGGCCGCGGGCGAAATCAACCGCGCCGCGCTTGTCGGATACGCTCAGGAGCGCCTGTGTCACTTTCATGTAAACCTCGGGAAGTTGGAGTGAAGCATCGTGTATGAAATCCCCTGCGATGCGCGTGTTTCATCTTCTGCGGCTGGCGCTCGGTGCCATGAGCGTCAAAGCAGTTCGTGCTCAACCAGCATGCGGCGCAGGGTGCCGCGGCTGATGCCCAGCATCTCGGCGGCGATGGTCTGATTGCCTTCCGCCTGCTTCATCACGACTTCGAGCATCGGCCGCTCCACGCACTTGAGCACCATGTCATAGACGGCATGTGGCGCCTGGCCGTCGAGGTCGCGGAAATAGCGGTTCAGGGTACGCCGCACGCAATCGTGGATTTCGCTGCTCATGCGGCCATCACCTCCCGGTTGCGATCCTCGTAGCGCAAGCGCTCGTTGGCGGCCGCCTGGCCAAGGAAGAATTCGTCGGCGGCGGCAAGCTGCTCCCCGACGGATTGCAAACTGTTCATGGCATGGCGGAAATTCGCCGACCCGACCAGGCCCTTGGTGTACCAGCTGATGTGCTTGCGCGCGATGCGCACGCCGGTTTCTTCGCCGTAGAAGCCATAAAGCTCGGCAAGGTGCCCGCGCAGGATGCGATGGATCTCCTCGACGCGCGGCGGTGGCAGTTCATCCCCGGTGGCGAGGAAGTGCTCGATCTCGCGGAATAGCCAGGGACGGCCCTGAGCGGCACGGCCGATCATTACGCCGTCGGCGCCCGTGTATTCCAGAACGTAACGGGCCTTTTGCGGCGAATCAATGTCGCCGTTGGCGATGACCGGAATGCCGACCAGGGATTTGACCAGGGCAATGGTGTCGTATTCCGCGCAACCCATGTACTGGTCGGCCCGCGTGCGGCCGTGGATGGCGATGGCGCGAATTCCGGATTCCTCGGCGATGCGGGCGATGCTCGGCGCATTGCGGTTGGCACTGTTCCAGCCGGTGCGAAACTTGAGCGTCACCGGGGTGTCGGGAACGGCGGCCACCACGGCTTCGAGGATCCTGGCCACCAGCGGCTCGTTCTGCATCAGCGCCGAGCCAGCCATGACGTTGCAGATCTTCTTGGCCGGGCAGCCCATGTTGATGTCGATGATCTGGGCGCCGTTGTCGGCGTTGTAGCGCGCAGCCTGCGCCATCATCGCCGGATCGGCGCCGGCGATCTGCACCGAAATCGGATCGACTTCGCCTTCATGGTCGGCACGGCGGCGCGTCTTGGCGCTGCCGTAGAGCAACGAATTGGAGGTGACCATTTCAGAGACCGCGAGGCCGGCACCGAGCGACTTGCACAACTGGCGAAACGGGCGATCCGTGACCCCGGCCATGGGCGCGACAAACAGGTTGTTGCGCAACTGAAAGCCGAGGAAGTCCATGTCGGAATGGGAAGGGAACGCGATCGGGAGGGCGCGATTTTAGCGCAAAGCGGGCCGCCGGCGATCGAGGATGTTTATCAGGCATCGCTCCTGCGTGACATAAATCACGGCCAGGCGCGGGCACCAAAAATCATTCGCCTGGCAACGAACTCGCGCAATTCCGGAACCAGGTCCAGCGCCAGCAGTCCGGCGCCCCGCACATGCTTGAGCGGCGCAAAATCCGAGGCAAAGCCGTCGATCAAGAGGTCGGTAAACGCGATCGCGCCACGTCGGTCCACGCGCCGGGCACGCGCGTATTCGGCAAGCACCCCGGGCGCGCCAGGATCGGCGGCCGCACCAAGCTGGCGCGCCAGTTCCCAGATGTCGCGCAGGGCCAGGTTGAACCCCTGGCCGGCCACCGGATGCAGGGTCTGTGCCGCATTGCCGAGCCAGACCTGGCGCACGCCGACGGGGTCAGGCCGATAGCGCAGTCCGAGCGGGTAGGACACCCGCGGGGTTGCCGACACGAAGCGATGGCGAATGCCGAATCGCTTTTGCAGCAATGCGAGGAAAGCCGCGTCGTCGAGAACCCTGACCCCATCGACGACCGCGTCGTCGCAGGTCAGTACCACCGAATAGCCCTCGCCCAACGGCAGCAGAGCGACCGGACCATCGCCGGTGAAGCGTTCCCAGGCGACATTGCGATGCAATCCTTCAATGCCGACATTGCAAAGCACCGCGTGCTGGCCATAGTCGCGCCGGGTGCCGGCGCCGGGCTCGATCATGCCTTCGGCGTAGGCCGTCAGCGCAAAATTCGCCGTGTCGCCAGCGCCGACTTTGATCGAATCGCGATAGACGATCCCTGCGTTTGCCGCCGCGCCGTCCAGCGCAACGATCAGGTCGCGCGCCGGCAACACCCAGCCGAGCGCTTCCAGACCGAGTTCGGACGCGCGCAGGAGCGTGCGTCCGAAGCCGCCACGCTGCGAGATGTGGATGGTTTCGATCGCCGTCGCCGGCAAGCCTGACCAGGCGCCGAGCCAGTCGAGAATCTGGCGCGAACCTTCGGAGAGCGCCAGCACCCGCTGGTCGCGGCGCACCATGGCGCGCTCGCGCGCTTCGAAGATCTCTGCGTCGATGCCGTGGATTTTCAGGGCCAGGGCCGAGGCCAGCCCGGCAGGACCACCGCCAATGATCGCGACGGTCCGGCCGCTGTCAGCCGCCACGGGCGTCGCGCATCAGCGCTTCGATGTCGGCGATTTTCTTGGGCGCGGCGGCGGTGATGATTTCGCAACCGGCGGCGGTGACCACGGCATCGTCCTCGATGCGCACGCCGATGTTCCAGAAGGCTTCGGGCACGTCGTCCGCCGGGCGGATGTAGCAGCCGGGCTCGATGGTCAGCACCATGCCCGGCGCGAGCGGCGCCCAGTGCTCGCCTTCCTTGTACTCGCCGGCGTCGTGCACGTCCTTGCCCAGCCAGTGGCTGGTGCGGTGCATGTAGAAGCGCTTGTAGCTTTCCGACTCGAGCACGGCATCGAGCGAACCCGCGAGCAGCTTCATGTCGAGCATGCCCTGGGCCAGCACCTTGAGCGCGGCGTCGTGGGGGTCGGCGAAGGTGGCGCCGGGGCGCAGCGCGGCGATGGCCGCCGCCTGCGCGTCCAGCACCAGGTCGTAGACATCCGCCTGCGGTCCGCTGAAGCGTCCATTGACCGGGAAGCAGCGCGTGATGTCCGAGGCATAGCCGCCGAGTTCGCCGCCGGCGTCGATCAGCAGCAGGTCGCCATCCTTCAGCACCCGGTCGTTGCCGACGTAATGCAGCACGCAGGCATTGGCGCCGCCGGCGACGATCGGGGTGTAGGCCGGGTACTCGCAGCCATGGCGGCGAAACTCATGCAGCAACTCGGCCTCGACTTCGTACTCGTAACGGCCGGGCGCGACGAAGCGCATCGCGCGCATATGCGCATTTGCGGAAATTTCCGCGGCGCGGCGCATGGTCGCCAGCTCGGTCGCATCCTTGATCAGGCGCATCGCATCGAGCTCGGCGCGCACGTCGCGGATGGCGGGCGGCGCGCGCTTGCCGCTGCGGCTTTCGGCGCGCACCTTGTTCAGCACGGCGGCGATGCGCTGGTCCCAGCCCGCGTCGTGGCCGAGCGAAAACCACAGCGCCGGCTGGTCGGCGATCAGTTCCGAAAGCCTGGCGTCGAGTTCGGCGACCGGATGCGCGGCATCGAAGCCGAAGACCTCGCGCGCGCCCTCCGGACCATGGCGAAAGCCGTCCCAGATTTCGCGTTCGAGGTTCTTTTCGCGGCAAAACAGGATGGCCTGCGACGCCATGGCGCCAGGGCCAACCGCCATCACCAGCACGGCCTCCGGTTCGGTGAAACCCGTCAGGTATTGGAAATAGCTGTCGGCGCGGTAGGGGAAGTGCGTATCGCGATTGCGGGCCTGCTCGGGCGCGGTCGGAATCAGCGCGACGCCACCGCCGCTCGCCTTCATGCGTTCGACCAGCAGGAGTCGGCGCTGGCGATACGGCGCGCACTCGTCGTTTGCAACAGCCGGGGTCGTGTTCATCGGCCGATTATATGTCCCGTCGCGCGGGTGCCGGGAGCGAAGCCGAAGCCACATTGAGCTCGTCGTCGAGCGCCGCCAGGCGCTGCGGCGTGCCTATATCCTCCCAGCGTCCGGGGTGGAATTCACCGGACACTCGCCCGGCGCCCATCGCCGCCCGCAACAGGGGCGCGAGCTTCGCCGGCGTGCCGCGTGCGATGCCCGCAAAAAGTTGCGGGCGATAGATGCCGATGCCGGAGAACGTGCAGGCGCGGGCGCCGCGTTCCCCCGCCGTGGCGTCGGCGCCGACTCTTGCCCCAAGCAGGCTGAAATCGCCTTGCGGGTGCTGCGGCGGGTTGGGTACTAGCACCAGGTGTGCGAGGTCGCCGGGCAGCAGCCGGTGCGCCGCCTGCGACACGTTCCAGTCGCACCAGATATCGCCGTTGATCACCATGAAGGGGGCCGCGTCACCCAGCAGCGGCAGCGCATTGGCAATGCCGCCGGCGGTTTCCAGCGCGCCCGGTGGTTCCGGCGAATAGCGGATCGACAGACCCCAGCGACTGCCGTCGCCCAATGCCGCTTCGATCTGCGCGCCGAGGTGGGCATGATTGATCACCACCTCGCGCAGGCCGGCAACGGCAAGCCGCTCCAGGTGCCACGCGATCAGCGGTTTGCCCCCTACCGGCAGCAGCGGTTTCGGCGTGTGGTCGGTCAGCGGCCGCATGCGTTCGCCGCGACCGGCGGCGAGAATCATCACTTTCATTGGGCACTCGCCCAATGAAAGTGATGATTCTCGCCGGGGGCGAGCAGGAGTTGGCTCACCCCCCGGCCCCCTCTCCGGGAGAGGGGTGACCGGTCAGGGTCCGCGCTCGGCGCGGACCAAGGCAACTACTCACTGCGCCTCCCGAGGCTCCCGGCATCCATCGTGTAGCCCAGCACCGTGACCTTGTCCTCGACCATGTCGAGGATCTTGCGCAGCGGGGAAAGCTCGCTGTAGCGTTCGCAGGCTTTGCGCAGGTAGCGGGCGACCAGCGGCATGTCCTTGAGGTAGCCGTCCTTGCCGTCGCGGTGCCAGAGCCGGGCGAAGATGCCGAGCACCTTGAGGTGGCGTTGCACGCCCATCCATTCGTAATCGCGGAAGAACACGCCGAAGTCGCCGGCGATCGGCAGGCCGGCCTTCCGCGCCTGTTCCCAGTAACGCACCAGCCAGTCCAGCGCGAGGTCCTCGTCCCACTCGATATAGGCGTCCTTGAGCAGGGACACCATGTCGTAGCTGATCGGGCCGTAGACGGCGTCCTGGAAGTCGATGACACCGGGATTGCGGCCGCCAGCCGGGGCGATCCGCATCAGGTTGCGCGAGTGGTAATCGCGATGGACGAAGACTTTCGGCTCGGCGAGGTTGGTCGCCAGGATGCGCTCGAAGGCATCTTCCAGCGCCCGGCCCTCGGCATCGGCGAGCACGATCCCGAGATGCTTGCCGAGGTACCACTGCGGGAACAGGTCGAGTTCACGGCGCAGCAACACGCGATCGTAGTCGGGCAGCGCGCCGGGACGGCTGGCCCGCTGTATCGCCACCAGGGCGGCTATTGCGTCGGCATAGAGCGGCCTGGCGTTGTCGGCATCCAGTGCCAGCAGGTAGGTGGCGTTGCCGAGGTCGGACAGCAACAGGAAACCGCATTCGAGATCCTGCGCGATGACCTGCGGCACATGCGCCCCCGCGGCTTCGAACAACTGCCGGACGTGGAGCCAGGGGCGGCAGTCTTCGTTGGCCGGCGGCGCATCCATGACGATGCGGGTTGCGCCGTCCGCAAACGTGACGCGAAAATAACGACGGAAACTGGCGTCGGCCGAGGCCGGCGCAAGGCTGAATTCACGCCCCGGAAACAGGGCGGCGAGCCAGGTCTTGATCTGCTGCTGGCGTTCCATGGCGGGATGGCGCTGGAGATCCGGAACAGCGCAAAAGCTTTGTCCTGGAGCGCTTTGCGCGGAGTTGAAGTGTTAGAATTATTGATTCTAGCATCGGCCGGCAATGGCTCACCCCGCCTGTGATACGCGCGGTTTGCACTGCGATTTTCCGTTACCGCTGCAGCTACTCGACGACACGGCATGCCTCGATCGCATCGCGGACAATTCGGCCCGGATTCACTGCTCGTCCTGCTGGCGCTCGTTTCGGGCCCGGTAGCGGCGCAATCGCTGCCGCCATTGCGTGTCAATCCCGCACTGCTCGGCGCCGGCACGCCGCAGCCAGCCGCGGCGGTTGCCGCTCCGGCCCC
>NZ_JAFLDR010000002.1 GCF_017302275.1 Sulfuritalea sp. | reverse complement strand
AGACGCCCGTAGGCGGCCCGGTCGGTGGCGAGGAGGACGAGATCGGGCCCGTCGGCCAGGCGGAGGCTGGTGCCGATGATGAGGTGCAAGCTGCCTTCGGGCAGGGCGCGCCAGGCCGACCAGGCGCGCACGATGCCCGCCATGGAGCATTCGTCGGTGATCGCCAGGGCGCTGTAGCCGTGGGCGACGGCCTGGTCGACCAGCTCTTCCGGGTGGGAGGCGCCGGTGAGGAAGCTGAAGCACGACCGGGCGTAGAGCTCGGCGAAGGCGGGAGTCTGAGCGGCCTGCATGGGTTGACTGTATAAATAAACAGTCGTCGATGCAAGCCCTTTGGGCTGCTGCCGGATCGCTCGGCTTGGCTTAGCCCGAGGCGTCCAGATAGCTGGCGGGGAGGGTGGCTTCGGCGGTCACGAAGAGTAGCCGTTCCTCGAAGCGGACGTGATCGTGAAGGGCGACGCCGAACGGCTTGAGGCTGGCGGTGTCGCCGCTGGCGATGCGGCTGGCGAGATCCCGTAGCTGGCGATGCTCGGCGAGGGTCTGCTCGACGACGGCCGTCTCACCGGCGGCCACGAGGCGGGGCAGGAGGTCGGCCTCTTCGGCCTGGAAGTGGGGTTCGAGCTCGCGGGCGAAGACATCGGTGGTGCTGCGCATCTGGGCGGCGATGGCGTCGGCGCTGTCGGCTGCCGCGATGCGCTTGGCGAGCACCAGGGCGGCGTGGTGCTCGCGGGAGAGTTGCAGCAGGGCCGGGCGTCGTTTCATGGCCGGCCTGCGTGGTCGCGGTGCCGGCGGCGGTGGGCCAGGAGCGCCAGGGTGGCAAGGCCGGCGAGGCTGGCAAGATCCGGGGCGCCTCCGCCGCCACCGCCGCCGGACTTGGGTGCGGCATCCAGCACGCTGAGGGTGACGTCCTGGACGCCGGTACGGCCGGCGCTGTCGGTGATTGCGAGGCGCAGGAGGTAGTCGCCGGCAAGCGGTGCGGTGAAGGTGGTGCTGGGGGTGTCGGAGCCGAAGCTGCCGGTGGCCGGCCCGGCGAGCTGGCTCCAGTGCCAGCCGACCAGGCTCGCGCCCGCCGCGGCACTGCTGCTGCCCGAGCCCAGGCTGAGGGTTGTGTTCTTGACCGGCGAATCGGGCAGGCTGATGACCACGCCGGGATTGAGGGCGTTGCCGTCGATGGCGGCGGCGACGGCTGCGGCGGTGTTCAGCATGCCGGTGCCGCAGGTGGCGGTGGTGCAGTTGCATTGGCCGTCGGTGGTGACGGTGGGGCAGGCGGAGAGGCCGCTGTCGGTGGGGAACAGATTGGACGTCCGCTTGATGCGCTGGGCCAGTTCGGCTTCGCCGAGGGCCGGGTTGGCGGCCAGCATGAGTGCGGCGGTGCCCGAGACCAGCGGCACGGCAAAGCTGGTGCCGGTGGTGACGGCGTTGATCCCGGTGTAGCCGTTGGTGGTGGGGCTGGTGCTGCCGAAGTTGATGGTGTTGATGAAGGGGTACAGGCAGGGCTGGCCGACGCCCACGTTCACGCAGTTGCCGGCCGGGGCGCTGATGCCGACCTCGGGGCCGTAGCTGGAGTAGCCGACCTTGGTGCCGGCGTGGCGGATGCCGGCCACGGCAAGCACGCCGGCACAGTTGGCCGGTTCGTCCACGGCGCCGGTCTCGTTGCCCGCCGCGGCGACGATCAGCACGCCGGCCGCGCGGATCTCGGCGATGGCGTCGGCGTAGGCGGCGCTGCAGCTGCCGTTGCCGGCGAGGCTCAGGTTGATGACCTTGGCGGGGTTGGGATTGGCGGGCACGCCGGAAACCGAAAGGCCGGCGGCCCAGCGCATCCCGGCGATGATGTCCGAGTCGTAGCCGCCGCACTTGCCCAGGGCCCGCACCGGCAGGATGCGGGTGGCGCCGCCGATGCCGGCGATGCCGCGGCCGTTGTTGGTTTCGGCCCCGATGATGCCGGCCACCTGGGTGCCATGCCACGAGCTGGCATGGGTGCTGGCGGGGTTGCCGCACAGGGTGCGCAGGGCGGTGTTGGCCAGATCGGCCGACGAGAGGTAGTCGCCGGGATCGTTGGCGTCGGCGTCGCGGCCGGTGTCGCTGTCGCCCGAGAGCAGATCGCTGGCGATGAAGTCGTAGCCGGGCAGGAGCTTGGCGGCGAGGTCTTCGTGGTCGAAGCGCACGCCGGTATCCACCACGGCCACCACGACGCTGGCCGAGCCTGGGGTCAGGCTCCAGGCGTTCTGGGCGCCGGTGGCGGCGGGCTGGGTGCTGCTGGCGGCCTGCAGATACCACTGGTGGCTGAACAGCGGGTCGTTGGGTGTGGCGCGGATGGTCTTGATGCGGTCGGGCACCGCGTAGGCCACGTCGGATTCCTGGGCCAGCCGGGTGGCGAGGGCTTCCGAGGTGATGGGATGTCGCCATCGACGATGTACTGCTTGGCGCGGCGCACCGCGGCCTTGAATTCCTCTTCACCGAATTCGGATACGGCCGGAGCCGAGGGCACGCGCACGTCCTCGGGGATAGCCACCGGCGAGCGTAGCCGCCCGAGCAGTTCCTTGAGCCGCGCCTGCGCCTGTTTCCAGGCGCCGGGAAAGCCCGGCTCGGCATACACCACCAGACTCAGCTTGCCCGAGAGGTTGTCGACGATGGCGATTTCTTCCGAGAGCAGCAGCAGGATGTCGGGCACGCCTTCCAGGCCGGCGGCTTCCGGCTTGTGCGTCCGGGCCAGCTTGGGCTCGACGAAGCGCACCGTGTCGTAGCCGAAAACGCCCACCAGGCCGCCGCAGAAGCGCGGCAGGCCGGGCAGGTCGGGCACCTTGAAGCGGGCCATGAATTCCGAGATGAAACTCATCGGGTTGGTGTGGTCGCGGCGCTCGGCGACGCGGTTGCCGCTGAGCACCATGATCGCGCCGTCGACCACGGCGATGCGCGTGCCGGCGGCCAGGCCAATGAAGGAGTAGCGGCCGAAGCGCTCGCCGCCCTGCACCGATTCGAGCAGGTAGGAGTAGGGGCCGTTGGCCAGCTTGAGGTAGATCGACAGCGGCGTGTCGAGGTCGGCGAAGGTTTCGAGCGTCACCGGAATGCGGTTGTAGCCCTCCGCCGCAAGGCGGTTGAATTCGATTTCGGTCATGGGTAAAGCTCCGGAATAACGGTACTGCAACGACGGGCGCGGGCCGTGGGCCGGCGCGGGGAAGGATCAGCGGCGCGAAAGCGCGAAGGCGAGCCAGGGCCGCCAGGGCCAGGCCTCCGCCCCGAGGGCGTGTTTCCTTGTCGTATGCAGGTTGCGGTGGAGCATGGGGATCAAGCGGTCTTTCGAGAGTCGGTGCCGGCGATACGGCGATACGCCTCGGCCAGCGACGCGACTATAGCATCGCAGTCGATTCCCTGCACGTCCTCGCCCTCGTTGTAGCCGTAGGGGACGATGAACACCGGGCAGCCGGCGGCGCGCGCGGCGACGGCATCATGGTGGGAATCGCCGATGTGCAGGTTCTCGCCGGGCTGGGTGCCCATGCGCTGGCAGGCGTTCAGCAATTGCGCCGGATGCGGCTTCTTGTGCGCCAGGCTGTCGCCGGAGACGGCGAACTCGAACCAGGGCGCAAGGCCGGTGGCGACCAGCAGCGGTTCGGTGAAGGCCGCCGCCTTGTTGGTGATCACCGCCAGACGCAGGCCGGCATCGCGCATCGCCTGCAGGCCCTCGATCACGCCGGGGAAGATCGTCGAGCAACGTCCGTTCTCGATCGCGTAATGGTGGCGGAAGATGGCCTGGGCGGCTTCCACGCCGGCCTCCTCGAGATCGGGCAGGCAGCGGGCCACGAGCTTGGGGATGCCGCGGCCGACGAAGCTGGCGATGGTTTCCAGCGGGTATTCGGGCCGGCCAAGCTCGCGCATCATGGCGTTGGCGGCGGCGGCGAGGTCGGGAACGGTGTCGAGGAGGGTACCGTCGAGATCGACGGTGACGGAGCGTATCGGGTTCATGGGCGCGACGATAGCATGGTGCCGGCCGACCTTCGGCATGACCTGCCGATGGAGGCATAGCCCGGTTTTATGGGGCATGCGGACAGGGTTTCAGGCCGGCTTCAATCCCAGCATTTGGCGGGCCTCGGCCGCCGTTGCGACTTCGCGTCCGGCGCGACGCGCACAGGCCGCCAGCGCCTCGATCAGGGCGCCATTGCCGCCGGCCCGGCTGCCGTCGGGCAGGTAGAAGCTATCTTCCAGCCCGCTGCGCAGCATGCCGCCGAGTTCGGCCGTACGCTGGTGCAGGGGCCAGATTTCGGCGCGGCCGATCAGCGTGGTCTGCCAATGCGAGCCGGGGGCTATCCAGCGCAGCAGCAGTTGCAGCAGGTCGGCATCGGCCGGCATGCCGGATGCCACGCCCATGACGAAGTTGTATTCGGCGTGGTCCGCGAGTTGTGGTGACATGCCGGCCTTCTGGTACATCGCGACGGAACGCACGATGCCGACGTCGAAGCATTCGAACTCCGGCCGGGTGCCGGTCTCCTGCATCACGTCGAGGAAGGCCTGCACCTTCTCCACCGGATTGTCGAAGACCATCGGCGGCCAGGCCCAGCGTCCGTCGTCCTTCAGCTTCAGGTAGTTCAGCGTGCCGGCGTTGCAGGCGGCGACTTCGGGCTTCACGCGGCGGAGGCAGGCGGCGGGACCGGCGATGTCGGGGCCGATGACGCCGGTGGTGAGGTTGATGATGACGCCGGGGCAGGCGGCGCGGATGGCATCGACGATGGTTGCGGCGACTTCCGGGTCCCAGGATGGCAGGTGGCCCTTGCCCGGAACCTGCTGGCGCAGATGCACGTGCATGATGCTGGCGCCGGCGTCGTAGGCCTCGCGCGCCGAGGCCGCCATCTGTGCGGGCGTGACGGGCACCGGGTATTGCGCCGGGTCGGTCAGAACCCCGGTCAGGGCGCAGGTCAGAATGGCTTTGTCATGGGCAGGCATGGGGCTTCCTCGATGTCCAGTTCCATCAGTATCGCGCCGGCCTCCACCTGTGTGCCGGCCAGCACGCGCACCGCGGTCACGATTCCGGCGGCGCCGGCGGTGACGCGAATTTCCATTTTCATGGCCTCGATCACGGCCAGCGTCTGCCCGGCAAGCACCGTGTCACCGGCGCCGACTTCCAGGCGCGCGACGGTGCCGGCGACGCTGGCGCGGGCGATGGCAGGATCGTTGCGCTTTGCGGCGGACGGCAGCGGCGAGGCTTCGCGGAAGACGAAGACCGCCGCATCGCGCGCAAGGTGAAGCGTGTCGTCGTCGCGATGCAAGGTCGCGTGGCGGGTGATTCCGTCCTGGGTGTAGCGCAGGCGGCCATGGGCGTCGACCTGCCACTCGATCGCCGCAGCGCCAGCGCCGACTCTCATGTTCCGCGCCTCTCCGCCGCAACTCAGCGTCAAGTCGAATGCGGCGACGCTGCTTGGGCGCCAGCCCTTGGGTCCCGCGAACAGGGCCGCGGCCAGTCGCCAGTCGGCCTCCGTCGGATGGGGTCGTTGCAGGATGGGTTCGTCGCCGGAAGACCACTCGTCGAGCAGCGCCGTGTGCATCGTCGCGCTGCGAAAGCGTTCGTGATCGAGCAGGTCGCGCAGGAAGCGGCCGTTGTTCGCCACGCCCAGCAGCGGTGCATCTTCGAGTGCCGCGATCAGGCGCCGGATGGCGTCGTCGCGGTTGCGGCCATGGGCGATCACCTTTGCCAGCATCGGGTCGTACCAAGGCGCCACCCTGCCGCCTTCGACGATGCCGGCGTCGATGCGCACCCCCGGCCGCAGCGCGTCCGCGGGGCGGAAGTGCAGCACGGCGCCGGTCTGCGGCGCAAAGCCGGCGTAGGGGTCTTCGGCATAGAGGCGTGCCTCGATGGCATGGCCGCTGAACACGATTTCGTCCTGCGCCAGCGGCAGGGCTTCGCCGGCGGCGACGCGCAACTGCCATTCGACGAGGTCCAGCCCCGTGAGCATTTCGGTCACCGGATGCTCGACCTGCAGCCGCGTATTCATTTCCAGGAAGTAATGCCTGAGTTGGGCATCGACGATGAACTCCACCGTGCCGGCGCCGCGATAGCCCACCGCAAGGGCCGCGGCCACGGCATCGCGCCCCATGGCCTCGCGCAAGGCCGGCGTGACGATGGGCGAGGGCGCTTCCTCGATCAGCTTCTGCCGCCGGCGCTGGGCGGTGCAGTCGCGCTCGCCGAGGTGCACGGCGTGGCCGTGGGCATCGGCGAAGACCTGGATTTCGATGTGGCGGCCAGCTTCGACCAATCGCTCCAGCATCAGTGTCGCATCGCCGAAGGCGGCTTGTGACTCGCGCCGCGCGCCGGCGAGCGCCTCGGGCAGTTCCGCCGCTGAAGTGGCCAGCCGCATGCCGCGTCCGCCGCCGCCGGCGACCGCCTTGACCAGCAGCGGGAAGCCCAGTGCTTCGGCTTCGGCCATCAGCCTTTCGTCGCCCTGCTCGTCGCCGAGATAGCCGGGCACGGTCGGCACCCCGGCGGCGATCATGCGCCGCTTGGCGCCGGCCTTGTCGCCCATGGCGGCGATTGCCTCGGCGGGCGGGCCGATGAAGGTCAGCCCTGCATCGGCGCAGGCCTGGGCAAAGGTAGCGTTCTCGCTGAGGAAGCCGTAGCCGGGATGCACGGCATCGGCACCCGTGCGCCGGGCGGCATCGAGGATGGCGGCGACGTTGAGGTAGGACTCGGCGGCGGGCGCGGCGCCGATGCGTACCGCCTCGTCGGCCATCGCTACATGCGGCGCTTCGGCGTCGGCGTCCGAATACACGGCGACGCACCGATAGCCCAGCGTGCGCGCCGTGCGCATGACGCGGCAGGCAATTTCTCCCCTGTTGGCGACAAGGATCTTGCTGAATTTCATGGACGCGGCAGCGTGCCTTCCAGCTTGCAGATGATGCCCAGCATCACCTCGTCGGCGCCGCCGCCGATCGACACCAGGCGGCCGTCGCGCCAGGCGCGCGAGACGGGATTGTCCCAGGTGTAGCCCATGCCGCCCCAGTACTGCAGGCAGGCATCCGCCACCTCGCGGTCGAGCCGTCCGCATTTCAGCTTGGCCATCGAGGCCAGGCGCGTCACATCCTTGCCGCCGATGTATTCCTCGACCGCGCGCCAGGTCAGGGCGCGCAGGGCCTCGACCTCGGTGCGCAGTTCGGCCAGGCGGAAATGCACGACCTGGTTGTCGAGGATGGATTTGCCGAAGGCCTGGCGCTCGCGGGTGTAGGCGATGGTCTGGTCGATCATGTTGTCCATCATGCGCAGGCTGCTCGCCGCGCCCCACAGCCGCTCCTCCTGGAACTGCAGCATCTGGTAGGTGAAGCCCATGCCTTCCTGGCCGATGACATTGCGCTGCGGCACGCGCACCTCGTCGAAAAAGATCTGCGCCGTGTCGGACGCGTCCATGCCGATCTTGATGATCTTCTGCCGGCTGATGCCGGGCGAGTCCATCGGCACCATGATCAGCGACTTGTTGCGGTGGGGGCCGCCCTCGGCCGAGGTATTGGCCAGCAGGCAGCACCAGTCGGCCTGCATGCCGTTGGTGATCCACATCTTGCTGCCGTTGATCACCCAGTCGCCGCCGTCCTTCTTCGCCGTGGTCTTCACCGCGGCGACGTCGGAGCCGCCGCCGGGTTCGGAGACGCCGATGCAGCCGACCCTGTCGCCGGCGATGGCCGGGACGAGGAACTCGCGTTTCAGTTCGTCGGTGCCGAATCGGGCCAGCGCCGGGGTGCACATGTCGGTCTGCACGCCGATGGCCATGGGCACGCCGCCGCAGGCGCATTCGCCGAGCGCCTCGGCCATCACCATCGAATAGGAAAAGTCCAGCCCCTGGCCGCCGTAGGCCGGGTCGTACTTGAGCCCGAGCAGGCCGAGCTGGCCGAGCTTCCTGAACACCTCGTGAGACGGGAACTGTTCGGCGGCCTCCCACTCGGCGACATGCGGATTGAGCTCTTCGCGCACGAAGCGCAGTACGGTGTCGGCAAGCTGGCGGTGTTCGCTGGTGAGTTGCATGGAGGCTCCTTACATTCTGGCGACGCCAAAGGTATTGGGTCGCAGGGTTCGCGCTTCGCCTTCGGCGCAGACGTCGAGGCAAAGGCCGAGGATGCGGCGCGTGTCGCGCGGGTCGATGATGCCGTCGTCCCACAGCCGGGCGGTGGCGAACAGCGCCGTGGATTCGGATTCGAGGCGGCGGCGCAGGCCTTCGCTCATGGCCGCCAGCGCGGCTTCATTGACCGGCTGACCGGCGCGTTCCAGTTTGCCGCGACCGACGATTTCCATGACCTTGGCGGCCTGCGCGGCACCCATCACGGCGGTGCGCGCCGAGGGCCAGGCGAAGATGAAGCGCGGGTCGAAGCCGCGGCCGCACATGCCGTAGTTGCCGGCGCCGAACGACCCGCCGAGCACCACGGTGAGCTTGGGCACGCGGGCGTTGGCCACGGCCTGGATCATCTTCGAGCCGTGCTTGATGGCGCCGGCGCGTTCCGCCGCCGCACCGACCATGTAGCCCGTGGTGTTCTGCAGGAAGAGCAGCGGCGTCGCGCTCTGGTCGCAGAGCTGGATGAACTGCGCGGCCTTGGTCGAGCCATCGGGCTGGATAGGCCTGTTGTTGCCGAGAATGCCAACGGCGTGGCCGTGCAGCCGCGCGTGGCCGCAGACCGTGTCGGGCGCGCAGCCGGCCTTGAATTCGAGGAAGTCGGAAGCATCGACCAGGCGGGCGATGACTTCGCGCACGTCATAGGGTTCGCGGTCGTCGGCAGGGACGAGGCCGAGGAGTTCCTCTGTTGCGTATCGAGGCGCTATGAAAGTCGGCGCTGGCGGTACGCCGTTCCAGTTCAGTTTGTCCATCACCTCGCGCGCCGTGGCGATGGCGTGGGCGTCGTTCTCGCAGAGGTACTCACCCAGGCCGGTCACCGTGGCGTGGGTCTCGGCGCCGCCCAGGGTTTCTTCGTCGCTGTCCTCGCCGATCGCGGCCTTGACCAGCGGCGGGCCGGCGAGATAAATGCTCGAGCGCCCGCGCACCAGGATCACGTAGTCCGATAGCCCCGGCAGGTAGGCGCCGCCGGCGGTGGAGGCGCCATGCACCACGGCGATCTGCGGGATGCCGGCCGCCGAAAGCCGGGCCTGATTGGCGAAGCTGCGCCCGCCCTCGATGAAGATTTCGGCCTGGTAGATCAGGTTGGCGCCGCCGCTTTCAACGAGATAGATCAGCGGCAGCTTGTTCTCCCGTGCCAGCTCTTGCGCGCGCAGGCTCTTCTTCAGGCCCATCGGCGGGATCGTGCCGCCCTTGATCGCGCTGTCGCTGGCCAGCACCACGCAGCGCTTGCCGGCGACGGTGCCGATGCCGATGATGGAGCCGCCGCCGAGCACGGCATCCTTGCCGTCGTCGTCGTGCATGCCCAGCCCGGCGAGCGTGCAGAACTCGATGAAGTCGCTGCCGCGGTCGATCAGGCGCGCCACGCGCTCGCGGGGCAACAGTTGGCCGCGCTTCTCGAACTTGTCGCGCTTGGAGGCGGATTCCTCGCGCACCCTGGCTTCCAGCGCGCGCACCTCGGCCAGGCGCTCGGCCATGCGCGCGGCGTTGGCGGCGAAAGCGGGCGACGCAGCGTCGATCAGGGACGCGATGACCGGCATCAGTCCTCCTTCAGCACGTCGGGCGTGACGCCGCGATGGAAGCCGTCGAAGGGTGCGGAGCGGCTGTGGTCGGCAATCGGGAACAGCGGCGTGTCAAGCGGCGCGCCGCCGTCGATGGCCAGCGTGACGCCGGTGATGAAGGCCGCGCCGGGCGAGAGCAGGAAGCAGATCGTCGCGCTGACTTCGGATTCGGTGCCGAGGCGGCGCAGCGGCACATGGCGCTTGAGCCTGGGGATCATCTCGCGCACCGGGCCCTTGTAGGTGTCCATGCCGCTGGAGGCGATCCAGCCCGGGGCGACGGCATTCACGCGCACGCCGCTGGCCGCCCATTCGACGGCCGCCGTTTTGGTCAGGTTGGCCATGCCGGCGCGCGCGGCCCCGGAGTGGCCCATGCCGGGCATGCCGTTCCACATGTCGGCCGTCATGTTCACGATGGCGCCGCCGTGGGCCTGCATCGATTGCAGGTAGAGCTCGCGCATCATCAGGAAGCCGCCGGTCAGGTTGCTGGCCAGCACCGTCTCGAAACCCTTTTTGCCGATGGCCATCAGCGGCGCCGGAAACTGGCCGCCGGCATTGTTCACCAGGCCGTGGATGCGTCCGTGCCGGGCGACCGCGGCATGGACCGCGCTGTTGACGGCTTCCTCGACGCGGATGTCGAAGGCGGAAACCTCGGCGCGGCCGCCGTCCTCGGCGATTTCGGCGGCGACCCTGTGCAGCTTCTCTTCGGTGCGCCCGGTGAGGATCACCGTGGCGCCCAGCGCCGCCAGTTCGTGGGCGACGCAGCGGCCGATGCCGCTGCCGCCACCGGTAACCCAGTGCACCTCGCCGGCGAACAGGCCGGGGCGCAGCACGCTGGCGTAGCGCGAGAAGGGGATTTCTTCGTCGGGCGGGGAACTGCTCATGCACGAGTCTCCTGGTCTGGCCGGTGTTGATGTCGGCCATCCTAGCCACAGGTGCCGTTAACGTCAACAGGCGTCAGTAAGCGGCATGATCATCTTGCATGCGACATGTCTGCTTGCTAGGATGGCGCCATGACCGCCGCCCGCCGCCAGCTTCCACCCGCGCCCGATGACACGCTTTACGGCATCACCGAGCTTGCGCGCGAGCACGGCATTTCGCTGCGCGCGATCCGTTTCTACGAAGACAAGGGTCTGCTGGCTCCGCGCCGCATCAACGGCGGCCGCGCGTATACGCGGCGCGACAAGGTGCGATTGGGTTTGATCCTGCGCGGCAAGGCGGTGGGCATGTCGCTGGCCGAGATCGAGCACATTCTTTCGCTCTACGGCGAGCACGGCGAAGGCCATGCCCGCCAGCTCGACTACCTGGTGTCGCGCATCGATGCGACGATCGCGGAGTTGAGCGCGCGCAAGCGCCACCTCGAAGACATGATTTCCGAACTGGCCGCGGCACGCGCGCAGTTCAAGCGCACGCGGGCGGCGGAACGCCGCGCCGGCAAGGCCTGATCAGGCCTTGGCCAGTTCGGCGCGTAGTGCCGCGATCACCGTGTCGTAGCGATTGGGGTCGGAATCCCTGGCCGCGCCGAACACGGCCGAGCCGGCAACAAAGGTGTCTACGCCGGCCATCGCCACTTCACGGATGTTGGCCGGGCCGACGCCGCCGTCGATCTCCAGGCTGACATCCAGCCCGCGGGCATCGATCATCTGGCGCACCTTGCGTGCCTTGTCGAGCACGTAGGGGATGAACTTCTGCCCGCCGAAGCCCGGGTTCACGCTCATCAGCAGCACCATGTCGAGCTTGTCCAGCGTGTACTCGAGCACGTCCAGAGGCGTGGCCGGGTTGAACACCAGGCCGGGCTTGCAGCCGCATTCGCGGATCAGGGCGATGGTGCGGTCGATGTGTTCCGAGGCTTCCGGGTGGAAGGTGATGTAAGTGGCGCCGGCCTTGGCGAAGTCGGGGATTATGCGATCCACCGGCTTGACCATCAGGTGCACGTCGATCGGCGCGGTGACGCCGTGCTTCTTCAAGGCCTCGCAGACCAGCGGGCCGATGGTCAGGTTGGGCACGTAATGGTTGTCCATGACATCGAAATGCACGATGTCGGCGCCGGCGCGCAGGACATTGTCGACCTCTTCGCCCAGCCGGGCGAAGTTGGCGGAAAGAATGCTGGGGGCGATCCTGAAATTCCTGGCCACGGCGAACTCCCTGAAAAGTATGCGGCGATTCTACCGGCGCCGGCGCGGGTGGGATTCAGGATTTGTGATGGTTGGCATAAGCGCTGGCCGCAAGCCGTCGAAAAATCGCCGTGTAGCTAGCACCGACTCCGGTTTTGCTCAGGGCAGGCGGCCCGCGGCGACCATGCGGTTCAAAAGGGTGCCCTTCGACAGCCAGACTATCTGGTCGTCGAAATTTGTACCCTGTTGGGCATTGACGAAGGCGCGGTCGGCGGCGGTGATCGATCGCGGATTCGGGTTGTGGGTTTCGTCGGCGCCAGCGCCGCCGGTTCCGGCATTCTTGCCCAGCGAATAGATGACGGCGACGGCATCCTGTGCCAGGCGCGCCGACGGATGGCAGTACATGGTGGTCGTATCGGGCGCGGTGATGACCGGCGGGATGCGGACTTGAGCGCCACTGTTGCAGATTTCCAGGTCAGGAAGCAGTGCCGTGATGCCGGTGGTCTTCATGCCCGATACGGTGGTCAGGGCATTGGTGTTGGCGGTACTCACTGCGTAGCGCACCCGGTTGTCGATGTCGCTGCCCCAGCCATCGACCAGGTAGCCGCTGCCGTCGACAGGCGCCATGCCGACCGTGGCCGCGGGAAAGAAGCCATCATGGGGATTAGTGCAAACGCCGCCACCCACTGGACTTTCTACGCCGTTGCTTGCCGCGGATGCCGGACAGGGCAGGCGGTCGTTGGCCATGGCGAAACCCTGCAAGGCATCCCGCGCGTCGCTCAGGAGTTTCTGTGTGTCGCCGTAGGAGCGAACATCCTGCTGGGCCGACAGTGGCAGCAGCATGCCGCCCAGCAGCAGGGCGACGATGAACATCACGATGGCGAGTTCGACCAGTGTGAAACCACGCTGGGCAAGAGTCGGCGCCCCACAGGGACTTCCTTCGGTCGCTGGCGCTACGGTATCGTTCATGGCAGCCATGTGGTGGCCCGGTTGGTGACTTCGATCAATTGGCCACGGGCGGTGAGATTGTTGGTGGTTGGGCGTTCCGCGGTGGTGAAGCCGAGGCGAAGATTGCGGAATGATGGTCGGTAGCACCTGTTCTCGGGGAGAGGGCTGCAGCGTTGTCCGGTCGGGCAGGCTTGCCCGCTTGACGCACATTCTTCCATCCGTTCATCGTAAATCGTTGCCGAGTGCGAGACAAGGGGCTTGAATGTCGCATCTAGCACGCTCATGGGCCGCGTTGTGTTGGCCAGCGCGATCTGTCGCGGGGTCAGTGCCTTGGGGGCGGCGACGGCCGGCTCCATGCTGCCGGGCTGGGCCGACAACTCAAGGCCGAAACGGTAGGTGTCGTTGTCGATGCGGGTGATGACGTGGGTACCGTTGAACTCCGTCGGTACCGCGCCGGCAATGACCACCGTGGCGCCGTCGGAGAGGCCGTGGTTGGCCGAATACACCGTGGCCTGGTCCGTGGTGCCATCGACGTTGAGCCAGGTGATGGATGATATGTAGGGTCCGGGGTTCGGGGTACCGGCGGACAGCGTTGCCGTGAATCGGTCTGCGTCGATCTTGGTGATCACGAACTCGCCGTTGTAGCCGGCGGGCACGGCGTCCCGGATTACGACGTAGGTCGGGTTCGCCGCAGTTCCTGTTTCCAATCCATGGCCCGCCGCCGTGACCGTCAGGGTCGGCGCCGAGCCGGGGTTGTAGCTCATCGCTGAAATGCGCTTGGCGGAATGCGGCTCGATCCAGAACTGCACCTGCACTGCCGTGGTGCCGTCCTTGGCATCGACCGGCTCGGCGAAGCTGCGGGTCACTTCGACGCGGGCGTGGAATTCGCGTTGCGAGACGTCGGTGACGCCCATGCGGTCGAGTGGCGCGATGCCGGGGATGACGGCCGGGTTGGTGACATAGGGAAGCACCGGCGCCGGGTTGCGCGGGCCCGGGCGCGGCGACGGGTCGGTGGGCATCGGCGTGTCCGGCGTAAAGCTTGAGAAGTCGTCGGCCTGGTCATGGACGTTGTCGTCCTGCGTCGGTTGGGTCAGCGCCGCACCATAGCCCCAATAAACGATGGCGATATGGCTGCTGTTATCGTTGCTCTGACCACCGCAACTGCTCGTGTAGCAGGGATCATTCCGGCCGTTGCGCAGGGTGTCGCCACCCTCGTCGAAGTCGCAGGCCGGTCGTCCCGCGGCATTTATGTAGGGCGAGTTGCACTGCCGCGCCGTGTCGAATTCGATGGCGAGTTTCGGCGCCTGGATGTAGGGCGTGGCCGCATTGCCGTTGTCGCCCGAGTAGCCGAGGTGCTGCCGCGCGGCGCCGCAGACGTTGGTGCCGTTGCGGTCGCCGTCGATCAGGGCAAAGGTGAAGCCCTCGCCGACGCGCCGGATGCGGAAACGGAAGAAGCTGCGCAGGCCCGAACCGGCGGCCTGTATCTCGGGCGTCCAGGCACAAGCGTAAAGCGCGGAGGCGACGGCGCCGTAGCTGGACTCGTCGCCCGCGCTGCCCAGGGTCAGCACACCCGTGCCGGGGGCATAGCTTGCCAGGGCGATGCTGCCCGCATCGGTCGCCACGGCCGGTGCGACGACCGTCAGGCTGGCTCCGGACGGGATGCAACGCACGATGTCCTGGCCGGCGGTTTGCGTCGCCGATGCGATCGCGCTTACCTGGGAAAACTGGCTGGGCCCGGCAAAGGCCAGGGCACCTGTAGTGATGAATCCCGCGAGGTTGTTGCCTTCCAGGTAGTTGGCCGGCGTACTCCTTTCGGTAGCCGTGCTGCGGGACTGTCCGCTGTCGCGCTGGCTGGCTAAAAGCAGCACGCCCGGACAGGACGCAGTCGTGTCGTCGCCCGCGGCCGGTGTGTTCTTGGTATCCGTCACGTTAAAGGGCGACACGGTTTGCACCGCGACGAAGATCTGGTCCGAGTAATGGCTGAAATAGCCGCGCGGATTCTGCGTGCTGTCGTAGCAGGTGCTGGCCGGAATGCGACCGACGGTCTTGTCGGTCGGCGGCGTGAAGCCGGTCAGGGGAATGGGCGTGAGGCTGCCACTCGCCGCGATCTGGTCGCGCAGGCAGGTCGTCATGCGATCGAGCATGGCATTGATGTCGGTGCGGAAACTCGACGACTTGCGCAGCGCGCCGAACAGGTCATCGCTGGTTACGGCGAGGCCCTGGTCGTTGGCGACGGTGGTGCAATTTGCGCTGCGCTGGCATTTGCCGTGCAAGACGTTGGCGGCGTCCTTTTCGATGCTGCCCTGGATCGCCACCGCCATCGGAGTGACGCTGGCATCGACGCTGCGGTTGCCGGGGAAATAGACACTGGCGCCGCCCTGCACGGCGGCGATCGATGGGTCGAGGTAGTTGGCCGGATTGTAGTTGCCGCCGCACTGCGACACGATGTCACCGGGAACCGCGGACGCGCTGCGGTCCTGTCCCGTCAGCGGCGGGCCGGGCGCGAAGATGATCGCCACCGGGCGATCGTGCGGGCGGGTGGCGAGCGCGCTGGCGAGGTCGGACGAGGTGCCGCCGGCGACGACGACGTCTATCTGGCCGAGCGTGTCCCAGTTCATCGTGCCGGCATTGGCCAGGCTGCGGTGGCCACCGGACACGATATACCAAAGGCATTCACCGTTGCCGTCGCGCAAGGGTTCCGTGCCCAGCGTGCGCCACGGAAAGCGACCGATGTAGGTATGGCCGGTGGTGAGCCCCGCGGGGTTCAGCTTGGCGCAGCCTTCGCCGGGGCAGGGGGAATTCACGAGGGCGCTGTTCTGGTTCTGCGCTTCGCCGAGGTCCGGCATCGGCAGGTAGCCGTAGACGCTGTCGGTGCCGGTGCCAGCCTGGTATTCGCGGTACTGCAGCGCATAGCCGAGCAGGGCATCGCGCGCCAGCGTGAGGGCCTTGTCGGTTTTCTGCTGGGTGTTCGCGCGCAGGATTTCCGGCGACAGGTTGCTGATGAAGAAGTAGAGGCCGCCGATCGTCAGCAGTGCGATCAGCGTGATCAGCACGAATCCTCGACCGGACCGTGGCGCGGCACGCCAGTTGCGGCGACGACGGTGGGTCACGGCGCTACCTGCCGACTTCGAGGGGGGTGTCCAGCTCGGAGGCCGATTCCGGCGCGGCACGCATGCCGGAATCGGCATTCGGAACCTGGGGTCTGGGCGGGAATGGCCGATGGCTACCGGTGATCACGATGCCTTGGGCTCAGCGCGCGGTGTCGCGGTTGCCGGGCGTTACCACCACACCGCCACCGAGGCGGGTATTGCGTTCTCCGGTGGCCCGGTTCAAGGCTTCGCCAACCTTTAGCCTGGCGGGCGCTTCCTCGCCTGGCGCCAGCAGGGCGCTGCCTGGTGTCTTCGCCGAAACGGCCGCACTGACGCCGGTGCGTCCGCCGTCGTTTTCGTTCTGCGCCTGGCGGTTGATCCAGACGGTGGATTTTCCGCTGGAGCGTTGGACGACGCCGTCCAGGCTCATTGTGGTGCCCTGCAGCGTCTGCGCCTCCCGGACGTTGTGGGTACGCTGGCGTTCCAGCGCGAGGCGCCGTTCCGGGGTGAAGAACAGGCGGCCCAGTTCGGGCGTCTCGGCGGCGCCGGCGGGTGCGAGCAGGGTCAGGCAGGCCAGGCCCGGCACGATGCGCGATGCGATGTTCATTTGGCGTCCTTCAGCGTAATCCATTCGAGCGTGCATTCGGCCTTGACTTGGGCGCTGTTGCTGCGTTCGGTCGCGCTCGGCGGAAGCCGCTGCATGTTGCAGGACCGGATCTGGATCAATGCTTGCACCGAACTGCGGATATCCTCGATGAGGCCAATCAGCTCGGCCTCATGCAGCAATTCGGCCTGCAGGCGCATCTGGCTGGACATGAACAGAAGGCCGCCCGCGGCCGCTCCGCCCGGGAGTATTGCACTCTCCACCGGGCGTTGCGGCGTGAATTCATAGTCCAGGCTGAAGACGCGACGCGCCACCTTGATCCGGGCGATGGCTTCGATCCAGTCCAGACGCTTTTCCGGTCCGATATAGCCACTCGACTGGAGTTTCTGGTAGCGGTCGATCTTGTCGCGCAGTTCGGCCTGTTCGTCACGAGCCCGTGCCAGTTTGGTCTGGATGTCGCCACGCGCGGCCGTGGCCTCCTTGAGCGCCCTGTCGCTGCTCTTTTTCATCTGCAGCGCGGTCCATACGGAACCGCCACCAACCGCGCCCATGAGAATGAGGAATGAGATTGCCCATTGCAGGCGTCTGAAATCCTTGGCTTCCAGTTTCATGGCGTGTCCTGCGCTTCCTTGCCCGTCTTTCCCTCGACACGCTGGCAAGCCGGAAATGGGTTGGCAAGCGCCATGGCGACAGGGGAGGGGAACATGCGGCTCATGGGTTTCTCACAGGGTCCGCGCGATGCGCAACGAGAACTTCGGCTCTGCGGCGGGCTGCGCCTTGTTCGCGTCGCTGGCGCTGCGCAATGGTTTGTCGGATTCGATATCGAAGGGGCGGCTCAGTACCCGGACATCGGTCTTGGCGTCGCGCAGCCGCGAGGCAAAGTTTTCGATCAGTTCGATCTGTGCGCGTTGGTCGCTGACCATGACCAGAGGCAGTTGCCCCTCGAGTTCGAGGATGGCCCATCCCGCTCCGACCGCCGGCACGACGGCAGGCGGAGCGGATGTGCCGGACGCCGCGCTGCCCGGTGCTGGCGCCGCCGCGTCGAGCACGTCGGCCAGTTTCCAGCTCAGGCGCACGAGCTCGATCCGTGGGCTCTCGTTCAATGCGCGGCCCAGATGCGTCAGCAGCGGCGTCATGGCCGGCATGCGCTTCTGCAATGCCTCGTGGCGACCGGTCAATGCGCGCAGGTTTTCCGGGGTCAGGTTGATCTTTGGCAGGTCCGCGAGGAGGCCGTTGTAGCGCTGGGTGTCGGCGCCGGTCGCAATCCGGATGGTATCGGTCCGGTCCATCACTTCCTTGATTTCCAGGGCGGACTTGCCGGCATACAACAGGCAGCCGGCGAGTATGAGCCAGCCCACGCTTGTGATCGCCGAGCGGATCTGCCACAACTTGTGGAAGCGAGTAACTCTTGCCGGCGCGAATTGCTGGGGCGGTGTCTTGGTGATCAGGCAGTGAATGAACAGCTTGTCGGCGCTGCTGTCATTGAGTGGGTCCTTTAGTCCCTGCTTGCGCGCGGCCGCCGAAAGATCGATGAATTCGAACTGGAGTTCGGCGCTGCTGTGGCAGAAATCCTGCAGAGCCTGCATCTGCGCGGAATGCGCGAGGACTACGGTACGCAGTGTGGTGCCCCGCGGCAGTTGGCGCTGGGCGACCAGGTACTGGTAGATCTTGGCCGACTCGTTGGCGCATGCGCGACCGATTTCCTCCACGCTTTGCGTCGCAAGCTGCGACAGGCGCGAAAAGTGCAGCCTGCCGCCATCAAGGAAGCTTTGCCGCACGCCGCCATGGGTCAGGCTGACGAACAGCACCGTGCCGCCGGCGCCGACAACCTGGGGACCGCATCCGGCGAGTACCAGCGGGATCGAATAGACGCCCGCAAGCATCGCCTCGGCGGCTTCGATGGCTTCCAGCCATGGCGTGAAAGACTCGATGCGGGTGAGCGCCGCGAACAGGATCTTTTCGTCGCGCCGGCCGCCTGTCGCGCGGCCCAGCGGGATGGCGGTCGCCAGCGGCGTATTGTAGAAGTACTGGCTGAGCCTGCGCTGCAGCAACGCGGCGCGGTCGCTGCCCTGCACATAGGGCAGATCCTCCAGCTGGAAACCCTCGTCGCCCGTGTCGGCCAGCAGGTAGAACAGGCTGGCGCGATGCTTCTTGAGGTAGCCGGCGAAGGCTTCGATGCCCACCGGTTCCGGACTGAATTCGCCTTCGACCTTGATCCGGCCGCCGTTCCAGTGGTAAGCGGTGAGCGAGGACCCGTCGAGCAGGAGTATGCGTCTGGCGGCCATCAGGTCTTCATCTTCGTAATGATGTCGTAAATCGGTCCGAGCACGGCGATCATGATCCAGCCGAGTATGAGGCCGATCGATACGGTCATGACCGGTTCGATCATGGCCTGGACCTTTTCGATGGATTCGCGAACGTCGCGATTGTAGAAGTAACTGACGTTGGTCAGCGCCGTGTCCAGGGCGCCGGTGTTTTCACCGACGCGCAGCATGCGCAGGACCAGCGGCGGGAATATTCCGGCGTTCTGAAAGGCGACGGTCACGTTTTGACCCTCGGCGATGAAGCCGCCCACCCTTTCCAGTCCTTCCCGTATCACCAGGTTGCCGACGACTGCCTCGGTGGATTTGATCGAATCGAGGATGGTGATGCCTGATGAGTACATCATGGCGAATACCGAGGAAAAGCGCGACAGGATGATCTTGCGCAGGATGTCGCCGATGTAGGGAATGCGCAGCTTGAAGTCGTCGAAGCGGTAGCGTGCCGCATGGCTGTGCTTGACCAGAAAGTAGACCACGGCAGCTACGAGGGCGGGCAGTCCGATCACGACGAACCAGTAGTTGACGAAGAACTCGGAGGTGGCGATCAGTATCTTGGTCTGGGTCGGAATTTCCTGCCCCATGTTGCGGATGAAGCCGGCCATCTTCGGCACCAGGTAGATCATCATGAAAAACACGATGGCCACCACCACGGTGCCGAGGAACGCCGGATACATGATGAGCTTCTTGGTGTGGGCCGCCAGCTCATCCTGCCACTTCAGCGATTCCAGCAGGTTGTTCAATACTTGCGGCAGGGCACCGGTTTCCTCGCCAGCACGGATCAGGCTGACCATTACTTCGTCGAAGGTCTGCGGGTGTTCGGCGAGCGCCTGGGAAAGGGTCTTGCCACCTTCGATGCTTTCGATCATTCCGGCGATGACTTCGCGAAAGCGCGGATTCTCGATGGAGTCGCGCAGGTCGGTCAGGCTTTCGATCAGCGATACGCCGGCCCGCGCGAGCTGTTCCATGTGGAAGCAGAAGTTGATAAGTTCCGGGCGGCTGATTTTGCCGCGATTCATCAGTCCGCCCTGTTTCACCGGGTCGCCGTTGATGAAGTCGAGCTCCATGCGCTTCAGGCGCATTTCGAGGTCGATCTGGTTGATCGCTTCGAGGCGGCCCAGAACCATGCGGCCCTGGCCGTTCATTGCCTTGTAGGAGTAAAGGGCCATGATGCGTCCGGCTTCGCCGCGCTTACATCCGCTCGGTCAGGTCGATGACCCGGCCGACTTCCTCGACCGAGGTGGACCCGTCGAGTACCCGCCGCAATCCGTCGTCGGAGAGAGTGCGGAATCCCTTTTCGTGTGCCAAGTTGCGAATCTCGCGTTGCGGCGCCCGGCGGCTGATAAGGTCGTCGAGGTCGTGGTCCAGGCGCAGCATCTCCATGATGGCGATGCGGCCTCGATAGCCCTGGTAGCCGCAGTGGTCGCAACCGGCCGCGCGGTAGATGATCGGCGCCGGCTGGCCGCTGCCGACGCCGATAAGCTTGCATTCATGGGCTTCGGCCGGATAGGGCTTGCGACAGTGGGTGCACAGGCGGCGCACCAGGCGCTGGGCGACGATACCGATGATGTTGCCGGCCATGATGTCGGGCAGGACGCCGATGTCGAGCAGGCGCGGGATGGCGCCCAGTGCCGAGTTGGTGTGCAAGGTCGAATACACCTGGTGGCCGGTCATCGCCGCGCGAAAGGCCATTTCGGCGGTATCGGCGTCGCGGATTTCGCCGACCAGGATGATGTCCGGGTCCTGGCGCATCATCGAGCGGATGCCGTTGGCAAAGTCGAGTTTGGCGGATTCCGCCACGGAGGTCTGGCGAATCATCGCCATCGGATACTCGACCGGATCTTCGAGGGTCATGATGTTCACGCCTTCCTCGTTGATGTGGTTGAGCACCGAGTAGAGCGTCGTGGTCTTGCCGCTGCCGGTCGGGCCGGTGACGAGGATGATGCCTTCCGGACGCGCCACCATCAGCTTCATCAGGCTCATCTGCTGGTCGTCGAGCCCAAGCCGGTCGAGCGGCACGATGCCCTTTTGCCGGTCGAGGATGCGCAGGACGATGTTTTCGCCGTGGATGGTGGGTTGCGAGGCGACGCGGAAATCGACGGCGCGACCGCTGATGTTGATTGAAATGCGGCCGTCCTGCGGGGCGCGCGTCTCCGCGATGTTCATGCCGCTGATCACCTTGATGCGCACGGCCATCGCCGCCCAGTAGGTTTTGTGCAGGGCGCGGATCTGGCGCAGGATGCCGTCGATGCGATAGCGGATGCGCAGGAAACTGGCTTCTGGCTCGAAGTGGACGTCCGAGGCATCGTGCTTGACGGCGTCGGTGAGCAGCGCGTCGACCAGGCGCACCACTGGCTGGCTGTACTCGTCGAGCGAGGCCGACAGGCTGCGGTAGTCTATTTCGCCGGTTTCGATCTCGTGCAGGATGCCGTCGATCGAGAGTTCATGGCCGTAATACTGGTCGATGGCGCGGGCGATTTCCGATTCGCCGGCAATGAGCGTGTCGACCAGCAGTTCCGGGTGGATCAGGGTACGCAGCTTGTCCAGCGCGACGATGTCGTTTGGGTCGGCGATGGCGATCTTCAGGCGCTGTTCGCGCTGCGAGTAGCTCAGCGCGAGGAACATGTGGCGCTTGGCGAGTTCGCGCGGCACCATGCGCAAGGCATCGGGATCGATGATCGAGTTGGCGAGATCGACCGACTTGTGGCCCAGCGATTCGCCCAGGGCGTCGCGCAAGGTAGCTTCGGATACGAATCCAAGGGCGACCAGCAGCTTGCCGACCGGCTGGTTGGATTTCATCTGCTCGAGCAGAGCGATCCTTAGCTGATCCTCGCTGATCACGCCTTGCGTGATCAGGATCTGGCCTATGGGTCGACGGGCAGAAGGAGAATTCATACGGCTTTCATTATCCCGCATCTGCCGTCTTGGGCAAGCCCTTGTCGTGGGACATGGAATGGAAGCGGGCAGCTCCGGGATTCGCTGTGCCGGGGGCTTGCCGGCATCGATGGTTTCAAGCCGTTGTCAGGCTTTCTGGTCAGGGTAGCAAGGCTTTCAGGCGCGCGGCAGCCTGTGCCTTGTCGAACCCGGCCGGGCGGTTTTGCGCGGCGGCGATGGCCTGGCCATAGTACTGGGCGGCCAGCTTGTTCTGTCGCAGGTGCTCGAGGCTGATCGCGAGGTTGTAAAGGATGTCGGGATTGTCGGGTTCGGCGGTGTGGGCACGGAAATAGGATTGCTGAGCTTCGTTCCAGCGGCCATGGCGCGCATAGAGGTTGCCAAGGGAAAAATGCGGCGCGGCCAGGTCCGGTTGGGTGGCGGCGAGCGTCTTCAGGCGACTTTCGGCGGCGCCGGGATCGGCCTGGCCCCGGCTGTTGATCAATGCTGCCTGAGCCACCGTGTCCTGCGGGTCGGCTTCGGCGATGCGGCGGTAGATCTGTTCGGCTTGCTCCATTCGTCCCTGGCGCAAGGCGATCGCCGCCAGGCCGTGCAGGGCATCCGGATTGCGTGGATCCGCCTTCTGCGCGCGTTCGTATTCAGTTTGTGCCGCCGCCAGATCGCCGCGGTTGAACGCGTCGAAGCCCTTTATCAACGACGGGTTGACCTTCAGTGGCACCTTGGTGACGCGAATCGGGCTGTCCTCGTCTTGCGGTGGAACCGCCAAGGTTGAAGGACGACGAACCCGAGCGACAGGTTTGGTTGTCGTCGCCGCAGCATCTTCTTCATCATCGTCGGGTGCGCGCTTGCCGGCTGCGGTCACAGTAACGGGTGCCGCCGGCGCGGCGGCGATCGGCGATGCCACGGAAGTCGGCGCTGACGACACGGCGGCCGGCGCTGCCGTTGCGGCTATCGGGGCGCTGGGCAGCGGCCCGCGACTGGCGACCAGCGACGATTTCGGCTGCAACTGCCACCAGAAATATCCACCGATGCCACAGATGGCAAGCACCGTGATCGCACCCACCACCACGGCAAAGGTCTTGCGCGCCGGCGTCGTATCCGCCTGCTTGGCGGCGAAAAGGTTCTGGGCGGCCGTTTTCCCAGTGGGCGGCGTGGAATTCTTTTCGGGCGCGTTCTTTCGCGGCTCGGTGGCGGCAACCGACAGCGGTCGCGGTGAGCTCTCGATCCCAGGCGCCTGCGGTGCAGGCGTCACCGGCTGGGCGCCCTTCAGGCGTGCGGTCGCCGCCAGCTCGGCTTCGGCGAGGAATCGCGCGTCGAGTTCTTCGAATTGCGACGATTGCGACGGAACGGCCGGGGTCGGGACGCCGACTTCCGGCAGAGCCAAGGTCGAGTCGGTGAAATCGGGCTCGGTTAGCGGTTTGAGGCTCAATTCGCCAGCGCCCTCGGGCGCCTTGGCATCGCCTGTGTCCTCGGCATGCCCCTGGCGCTTTGCCAGTTCGGCCTTTTTCAGGGCGTCCATCAACAAGCTCATTGCGCGCCTGTTCCCTGCGTGTCCATCGGTTGTTGCATCCGGCGCGGACTGTCGGCAAAGAAATCCTTGGTCGGCAACTGGCCCCGGAAGCTTCGATAGTCGCCGTCGATGCTCGGATCGCGAATGATGGTGGGCTTGAGGAAGATGACCAGTTCCGTTTTGGTGCTCGAGTCGTTTCGATTGCGGAAGAAATTGCCGATCCCGGGAAGGTCGCCCAGGCCCGGAACCTGGTTGGTGGTGTTGCTGACCTTATCCTCCATCAACCCGCCCATCACCGCCACCTCTCCGTCGGAAAGGCGCAGCATCGATTCCATTTCGCGAGTCTGGATCTCCGGCACTCGATTCACAAACGCCAGACCTGGTGTCGGGTCGGGTTTGCCGTCACCCTTTTGGCTGGAGATCGTCGGGCGGACGTTGAGCAGGATAGTTCCGTTCTCACTGACCTGGGGCGTTACGCTCATCACCAGCCCGACCGACACGGACTGGGCGGTGGAGGTAATGATGCTGACGGTACCCGTGGCGGTGGTGGTCGTGTCGTTCTTGATGTTGAAGTAAACGACGTTGTCAACCACTTTCAGCATGGCTGTCTGATTGTTCAGGACGCTGATCTTCGGGCTCGACAGGACACGGACCTTGCCGAAGTTCTCCAGCAGATTGAGTGTCGATGACAAGCCAAGGCCTGGCGCGACGAAGTTAAGCAAGAAAGCGAAGGCCCCGGGAGGCGTCGCGAAACTACCGGATGCCGTGGCGAACGGGTCCGGCACGGCGCCGAGAACGAGACCGGTCGGATTCTGCGCCGCGGAAAACCCCGCCTGCGGATTGCCGGGACGCAAGGAGCGCAAGCTCTGCCAGTTGATCCCCTGTTGGTAGGCGTCGCTCAAAGTGACTTCCGCAATGGTGGCTTCGATGATCACCTGGCGTCGCGCGCTGGAGAGCACCATGTCCAGATATTCCTGGACTTTTTCGTGCTGCCGGGATGTGGCGCGAACCACGACGACACCGGCTTCCGGGTTAACGATGATCGATGCGGCTTCACGGAAGGTCGTTCGCTTGACGACGGTCGTGCCCTGCTGCTGGAGGGTTGCCGGATTCGGACTGCCGGCAAGGTTGGTGGTGGTGCTTCCGGACCGAGCGGCGCCTTGGCCGCCCTGGGCGCCGGTACCCGTGGTGGCCTGCTGGTCCGAGCGCTCTATCACGGTTTCGCTGGAACCTTCGGGAAGGATCTTGTCACTTTCGCGCAGGATGTCCTTCAGGTTCTTTTCCAGCGACTGCCAGAAGTTGTTCTGCGCGGTGCTCTTGACGGATGTGCTGGAGTTGTTGCCGCCACCCCCGGCGGCGGAACCCCCTGTCGCACTGGTGCTGGTCGAGGCTATCTGCGTATTGATGGATACGGCACCGCTCACCTCACGCGACATATTGACGTAATCGACCCTGTAGTTGCGCAGGAAGGGCGAATCGGGCATCACTACCAGATTCGGACCATCCAGTTCCCAGCGCATGTCGACTTGCTTGGCAACGCGAGTCAGGATTTGCTGCAACGTCTGGTCGATCGCGTTGATGGTAACGACACCGTTGATTCCGGGATGGATGTCGATGTTGAGTTTCGCGTCGCGCGCAAGTGCAAAAAGCAGATCCTGAACCGGGATGTTGCGAACCACGACCGAGTAGGCCTCGGTTTTTGCGCTGGCCTTCGGTCGCGCGAGGCTCACCGTGGCGGCAACAGGTTGCGGAATTCCCGGACTCGGCGCGGCCTGAGCTTCGGCGCGAATGTGGCCAGAGGACGGCGATTGCGGCGGCAGGCTGCCGCATGCTGCAAGCATCGCGCTTGCGACGAGCGCAACTCGTAACGGCGGGATCAGAAGTGGGCGCAAACGAATCCCCGATCAAGTAAAAAGCCAATCTTAGGATAGCACATTATGTATACACGGCAACTCAATGATTTGATTGGGAGCATAGGTGCCTGATGGGTGTTGTGATTTTGCACTAGCGTAACCGGAGTACCTGGCGGGGGTAGGGCTTGCTTGCCTTCAGGGATTTGGGCAAGTTGCGCAGCGCCATCGCCGCAGCCGCACCGCTTGCATAGCTGCCGAAAGTGACGCCGAAGCGCGGCGCTCCGCTGAGTTCGGAAAAATAGACGTGGACGTTACCGAATTCCTCGTTCTCGCGCTTCACCTTTTGCAGCAGTGTTTCAATCTCGGCGTGTCGCCTGGCATCCGCGTCATAAACCTGGACGAACCAATGATCATTGGGCACCTGCTCAAGCCAGGTGCGCCCCGCCTCAAGGCGCTCGCTGGTGAGGGGGCCGACCTTGGGCATACCCGCTGGTTGCAGGAAGGCGGGTTTGGCAGGTATCGGGCTCGTGGTGGCCGGTGTCGAGGGTTCGCTCGCGTCGGCTGGAACTGCGGCGGTCGCAGGCACGGCGGCTGGCGCGGCGGCGCCTGTCGTCGCAGCGGTGCCAAGCGTGGCCGATCCGGCCGTCACGGGGGTGGCTGTAGCCGGGGAAGGATTACCGCTGCCGGTCACCGGCGTGGCGGTTGCGGCGGGAGGCGTATTGCCGGCGATCGTGTGTGGACTGACCGGATCCGGCGATTTCGTAGCCGCCGGTGCCGGGAAGTTGCCATTGCTCTGTGCCGAGAGCAACCAGACGACACCGGCGAGGATTGCGATGCCGATTGCGGCTGCGATCCAGGCATTTCGCCCGATGTTGCCGACTTTTCCGCCATAGGTGGCTTCGCTGAATTCGGAGTCGCGGATCGCAGCCTGGACCTCCTTGGGGCCGATCTCGTGGCTGCCCGAGGAAAAGGCAGCGAGCAGGGACTTGTCGGCGAGGATGTTGATACGGCGCGTGAGGCCAAGCGAACTGCGCTCGATCATTTTCAGCGCCGGCGGCATGAAGACGCTCGGCCCGCGATAGCCTGCGGCGCGCATGCGGAAGTCGAGGTACTGGCTGATGTCATCGCGCAGCAGGGGCGCCAGGCCGAAGTTGTGGGTGATGCGCTCCTTCAGCTGCCGCATGTCGGGACGGGCAAGTACGTCATTCAGTTCAGGCTGGCCGAACAGGACCAGCTGCAGGAGTTTGTGGCGGTTGGTTTCGAGGTTCGACAGGAGGCGAATCTCCTCGAGGGTTTCCACTGGCATCGCATGGGCTTCGTCGATCAGAACCACGACCTGACGGCCCTCGCCGAACGAAGCAATCAGGTGGTCTTGCAGGGCCCGCATCACCGCCGAAGTCCGCGCATTCTCGGCAATGCTGAGGCCGAGTTCGTCAGCGATGGCAAACAGGATGTCGTCGCGAGACAGCGACGGGTTGGCCAGATAAATGATGTTGACGTTCCGCGGCAGGCGTTCCATCAGCACCCGGCAGAGCATGGTCTTGCCGCTGCCGACTTCACCGCTGACCTTGACTATGCCTTCGTCGTGGGTGATCGCATAGACGAGCGCGTCGAGCGTTGCGCCGCGATTGGCCCCGTCGAAGAAAAAATCGGTATGGGGCGTGATGCGGAACGGCGGCTCGTTGAGTCCGAAATGTTCGAGGTACATGGCGTCGGGCGTTCGTGCGGGGCAGTATTCCGGTCAGAAAAGGCTGCGGTTGGGGCCGGGCCGCTTTTCGCGGGTCAGCGCGTCGATGCGATTGTAGAGCGTGGTTCGATTCACACCGAGCAGGCGCGCCGCCTGGCTCATATTGTTGTGGGCCAGCTGCTGCGCCGCTTCGATGTAAGCCTCTTCCCAGAGCCGCAGCGTGGCATCCAGGTTGAACTCGTGCCGGGTCTGGAGGTCGTTCAGGGCAATTGCCATCAATTCCGCCCGGCCGGCCAGGGTTGGCGTCGGTGCAATGCCGCTTGCCCGGGGTTCATTGCCAACGTCGAGTTCGGCTTCCAGTTCATCGACGCCGACTTCCCTGCCGGCATATTTTGTCGTCAGGCGAATGGCAATGTTGCGCAGTTCCCGCACGTTGCCGGGAAAGGAATAGGCAAGCAGCCGTTTCGACGCGGCCGCGGCAAGCTGAAATAGTTGCAAATTTGCTTGAGCCGCGTAAATCGAACGGAAGTGCTCCAGCAGCAGCATCCGATCGTCGCCGAGATCGCGCAACGGCGGAATCGAGATCGTGAACACAGATAATCGATGGTAAAGATCGGCCCGGAATCGGCCTTCGCGGACCTCCTTCCTCAAGTCACGGTTGGTCGCCGTGACGACGCGTGCCGACGAACGCCGCGCATGGGTTTCGCCGATGCGTTGGAATTCGCCGTTCTCGAGGACGCGCAGCAGTTTGGGCTGCAAGTCCAGGGGCAGTTCACCGATCTCGTCGAGGAACAGGGTTCCGTCCGAAGCATCCTCGAAATATCCGGCGCGGGGCCCGCTGGCGCCGGTAAACGCGCCCTTGGCATGGCCGAACAGCGTCGCTTCGACCAGGTTGGGCGAAATGGCCGCGCAATTGAGCGCCAGATAAGGCTTGGCCGCCCGCTCTGACAGTCGATGCAGTGCGACGGCAGCGAGTTCCTTGCCGCTGCCGGATTCGCCTTCTATCAGTACCGGAAACGGTGAACCGGCGAACTGTCGAAGCTGGGCACGTAGTTTTTGCAACGGTTCGCTGACCCCGATCAGGCCGTCTTCGACCACGGTAGAGGTGTCTCTAAAAGACAACACCCGCTGTATGAGTTGGCGCAGCATTTCGGGATCGGCGGGCTTGGCTACAAACTCGGTAGCGCCCAAGGCACGCGCGTGACGGGCATTGGGTTCATCGCTTTGTCCGGAGAGGACGACGATTCGGGTTTCTGGAGCGTGCGCCAGTATGTCCGCGATCAAGGCGAAGCCCTCGTCGGGTCGGTGCGGGGTCGGCGGCAGCCCCAGGTCGATCAACGCCAGCGCCGGGGCAAGGCCTCGCTCGCGCAAGAGCTTGACCGCTTCGCTGCGGGTGGCAGCGGTGCTGACGGCGTATTCCCGGCCCAAAAAATAGCCCAGCGCGTCGACAATGAGGGGGTCGTCGTCGACGATCAGAAGCGGGGTTTTTTCTTGCGGAGAGTTCAAGGAGGGGAGTCGGGCAAATTTGATCGAACCATCATAAATCGAATCACCGTCGAAATTTCCGGTTTGTTAAGGTCCTCCAGCCGTTACTTCGGCAATTGTCCCACGTGTCGCCGAAGGCGATTCTGCTAAAATTCGCAGCCGCAAGTCCAGCTGAAAATCCACCGGCGTCACAATGTCCTCGGACAATCTTGTCGAAATCCGCGATCTGAACTTTACCTACGATAGCCGGCCGATCCTGACTGGAATCAACATGATGATTCCTCGCGGCAAGGTCGTGGCTGTGATGGGGAGTTCCGGTTGCGGAAAGACCACGACGCTGCGCCTGATCGGCGGACAGCTCAAGCCGACGTCCGGCGAGGTCAGGGTCGGTGGGCAGGTCGTACATCAGCTTGATGCCGATGGGCTTTACGGATTGCGCCGTCGGATGGGGATGCTGTTCCAGTTCGGCGCCTTGTTTACTGACATGTCGGTGTTCGACAACATCGCATTTCAGATGCGGGAGCATACCGATTTGCCCGAGACCGTGATTCGCGACCTGGTCTTGATGAAGCTGAATGCGGTGGGTTTGCGCGGCGCACATGACCTGATGCCGGGGGAACTGTCGGGCGGCATGGCGCGGCGGGTGGCGTTGGCGCGCGCCGTGGCGCTCGACCCGATGCTGATCATGTACGACGAACCATTCGCTGGCCTTGACCCGATTTCGTTGTCGATCATCGGCGAATTGATTCGCAAGCTGAACGACGCGCTGGGCGCGAGTTCCATCGTAGTCACCCACGACGTGCAGGAGTCCTTGAAAATCGTCGATTACGTCTATTTCGTTTCCGCGGGAAAGATCGTGGCCGAAGGCACGGCGGATGACATCAAGAACTCCAAGGTGCCCTATGTGCATCAATTCGTCTGGGGCGAGGAAGATGGCCCGGTGCCGTTCCACTATCCGTCCCGTCCCTATGGCGAGGAACTGATGGAACGGCGAGCGCGACATGGATAACGGCCTGTCTGGAGCCCTGCGTGGCCTGGGGCGACGGGTGACCTCCCGTATCTGGCGCCTCGGCTATGCCAGCCGCTTCTTCCTGGCAATCATGCTCAATTCCGCCACGGCGCTGCGGCGCGTGCACCTGACGATGCGCGAGATCTATTTCACCGGCGTGCTTAGCCTGATCATCATCCTCGTGTCCGGCCTCTTCGTCGGCATGGTTCTCGGCCTGCAGGGCTACGACACCTTGCAGCGCTATGGCTCGACCGAGGCACTTGGAGTCCTGGTGTCGCTCTCGCTGGTGCGGGAACTGGGTCCGGTGGTCGCGGCCCTGCTGTTCGCCAGTCGTGCCGGATCGGCGATCACGGCCGAGATCGGCATGATGAAGGCCACCGAGCAGTTGTCGGCAATGGAAATGATGGCGGTCGATCCCATTGCCAGGGTGGTAGCGCCGCGTTTCTGGGGGGGCGTGATTTCAATGCCCTTGCTGGCGGCGCTGTTTTCAGCCATGGGTATCTTTGGTGGCTATCTGGTCGGCGTGCAACTGATTGGCGTCGACGAGGGATCGTTCTGGTCGCAAATGCAGGCGTCGGTCGATTTTCGGGAAGACATCCTCAATGGCGTGATCAAGAGCTTCGTCTTCGGCATCATCGTCAGCTGGGTCGCCGTATTCGAAGGTTACGATGCAGAGCCCACCGCCGAGGGTGTGTCGGGGGCGACCACGCGCACCGTTGTAACATCGTCGCTGGCCATTCTGGCTGCCGACTTCATTCTCACCGCCTTCATGTTTACAGGGACATGACATGAGTCGCACGACACTTGACCTCTGGGTCGGATTTTTCGTTGCCGTCGGACTGGGGGCGCTGCTGTTCCTTGCGCTGAAAGTTGGCAACATGGCGTCATCCAGCAGTGGAGATACTTATGCAATCAAGGCCAAATTTGATAACATCGGAGGCCTGAAGGTGCGTGGTGCCGTCAAAAGCGCGGGTGTCGTCGTCGGTCGGGTGGGGGAAATCCGGTTTGACCCGGAGGCTTACCTCGCCGTCGTGACCATCAACGTCGATACCCGTTACAAGTTTCCGCGCGATACGTTTGCAACAATCAATACATCAGGTTTGTTGGGAGAGCAGTACATCGGATTCGAAGTGGGTGGCGATACGGAAATGCTCAAGGCGGGCGATACGATCAAAAAGACGCAGTCCGCAGTGGTTCTTGAAAAATTGATCGGCCAGTTCATGTTCAACAAGGCCGCCGAGGATGGCGGCAAGAAGTAGTCAACAGGTGACCGAATAGAATGAATAAAACGCTGCCCACCCGTCTGAAGTCGGCTACCTTGGCGCTGCTGGCGGCTGGACTGCTGGCCGGATGTGCCAGTTCCGGCAATCCCAAGGATCCGATCGAAGGCTTCAACCGAGCCATGTTCGCCTTCAATGAAGGGCTTGATTCGCTGATAGTGAAGCCTGTTGCCACGGGGTATGACGCAGTACTGCCTTCTCCCATCCGGACCGGAGTCACCAACTTTTTCGGCAACATTGACGACCTTTTCATCGGCGTGAATAACCTGTTGCAGGGGAAGATCCCGGAGGCGTTTAGCGATCTGGGGCGGGTCGCGATCAATACCACGATCGGCTTGCTCGGCGTTCTTGACATTGCCACGGATGCGGGACTGGAGAAACACAATGAGGACTTCGGCCAGACGTTCGGTCGCTGGGGCGTCGGCAACGGCGCCTATGTGGTGATTCCCGTTTTTGGGCCGCGCACGGTGCGCGACACGGTAGGTCTGGTTCTGGATGTGCAAGCGGATCCGGTGGCGAACCACAGGCCGAAGGGCGAGCGCGATTTTGCCCAGGTGCTGCGCTTGGTAAATGGTCGCGCCAATCTTCTTGCTGCCGACAAGGTCGTCGAGGAAGCCGCGCTGGACAAGTATTCCTACGTGCGCGACGCCTATCTACAGCGTCGCCGCAACCTGATTCACGACGGCAATCCGCCGCGCGAATCGGAGGCGAGCCTTGACACCGATCGATCGCTTTCGGTCGATGCTCGATTGGAAGAACCGCGTGCCGAGGCACCCTCTGGCGGCGCTGTTCTGGTCGTTCGCATGGAACCCGTCGATACCAAGTAGCGCAACTACCGGGGGTGACACCCCGTTCCCGAAATTCCAGGAACCCACATGAAATACCTGTTTGCAATTCTCTGCGGCTTTATTGTTGCCACGACGCCGATGGCACAGGATGCCACCGCCCCCGATGTCCTGATCAAGACGGTCACCAACGAAGTACTCGATATCGTCCGCAAGGACAAGGACATCCAGTCCGGCAATACGCGCAAGGCGATCGATCTGGTGGAAGCGAAGGTGCTGCCACACTTCAACTTCACGCGCATGACCCAGCTTGCAATGGCCCGCGATTGGCGCCAGGCCAATCCGGCTCAGCAAAAGGTTCTGACCGACGAGTTTCGCCTCCTGCTGGTGCGTACCTACTCGAAGGCGCTGACCGAATACAAGAACCAGACCATAGGCTTCAAGCCGTTTGCGTTGAAACCCGGGGAGACCGACGTCAGGGTTCGCACCGAGATCAAGCAGTCCGGTGCTGGCAAGAACATCGAACTGGACTATTTCCTTGAAAAGGCCAGTTCCGGCTGGAAGGTTTACGACATCGAGGTCGGCGGCATCAGTCTCGTGACCAATTATCGGGAATCGTTTGCCGCCGAGGTTCGCAATGGCGGTATCGACGGTCTGATCAAGTCCCTGCAGGCAAAGAACAAAACCGGCGAGGCGACGTCGGTCAAGAAATGATCCGAATCTCCGGCGATTGCGTCGAAGTATCGGGCCCGATGACCATGGCTGGAGCGCGCGCCTTGCTCGCGGAAGGCGAGGCGGCGATCGCCGCCGAGGTGTCGGCTTTTGATCTCAAAGCGGTCACCGAAACCGATTCGTCCTGCCTGGCTGTCGTCTTCGGCTGGACGCGTGCGGCCATGGCGGCCGGGAAATCCTTGCGCGTGCTGAATCCGCCGCAGAGCCTGCTGAGCCTGGCCGCCGTTTACGGCGTCGCCGATCTGCTCCCGCAGGGCTGAGATTTCAGCCGCTTCGGCTTTCCGATTGACGTGATGTCGGTCGCGATCCGCATTCAGCAGGTCTCCAAGTCCTTTGGAGCAGTCCAGGCGCTTGATCGGGTCGACCTCGAGATCGAACCCGGTGAATTCTTTGGCTTGCTTGGCCCCAATGGCGCCGGCAAGACGACCCTGATTTCGGCACTGGCCGGTCTGGTCCGCGCGGACCACGGCACGCTTCGCGTGATGGGCCACGACGTTCAGTCCGATTACCGCGCGGCGCGCCGCCAACTCGGCGTCGTGCCGCAGGAACTGGTGTTCGATCCGTTCTTTACCGTTCGCGAGTCCCTGAAGATACAGTCGGGATATTTCGGCATCAGTAACAACGACGCTTGGATCGACGAGATCCTGGAGAATCTCGGCCTCACGCCGAAAGCCAATGCCAACATGCGCATGCTGTCCGGCGGCATGAAGCGCCGAGTGCTGGTGGCCCAGGCCCTTGTGCATCGCCCGCCGGTAATCGTGCTCGATGAACCGACCGCCGGTGTCGATGTCGAACTGCGCCAGACCCTGTGGGCCTTCATCAGACGCCTTAACGAGGCCGGCCATACCATTGTCTTGACCACGCATTATCTGGAGGAAGCGGAGAGCCTGTGCAGCCGTATCGCGATGCTCCAGTCCGGTCGCGTGGTCGCGCTCGATACGACGGCCAACCTGTTGCGCCGTTTTTCGTCCCATACCCTGCGCTTGCGCAGTCGCGGCGAAATGCCTGTGGACCTGGTCCTCGGCGCGGCGCAAAGCGGCGGCTGGTGGTCGTTGCCTTTCGATCGTTACGAGGAGGTGGAGTTGCTGCTGGCACGCATACGCGAGGCCGGATGCGGCATCGAGGACCTGGAGATCGGCAAACCCGACCTGGAGGAGGTCTTCGTGCGCGTGATGCAGGGTGAATCGAAGGGCGGGGGCGGCTGAGATGGGCCATGGCTTTTCCACCCTGTTGTGCAAGGAAGTGCTGCGTTTCTGGAAGGTGGCGTCGCAGACCGTCGCGGCGCCTGTGCTCACTGCGCTGCTCTACCTGCTGATCTTTTCCCATGTGCTGGAGGGCCACGTGAAGATTCACGGCGTGGCCTATACATCCTTCCTGATTCCCGGGCTGGTGATGATGTCGGTATTGCAGAATGCCTTTGCCAATTCCTCGTCATCGCTGATCCAGTCCAAGGTGACGGGGAATATTGTCTTCGTCCTGCTGCCGCCAATTTCCTACCTTGAATTCTTCTCGGCCTACGTGCTCGCCGCCGTGGTGCGGGGGGTCGTCGTCGGGACCGGCGTCCTGCTGGCCACCTGCTGGTTCGCTCCGCTCCACTTCGCAGCGCCGTTGTGGATCCTGGCCTTTGCCCTGATGGGCGGTGCGATCCTCGGTAGCCTGGGCGTGATCGCCGGTATCTGGGCCGAAAAATTCGACCAGCTGGCGGCATTTCAGAACTTCCTGATCATGCCCTTGACCTTTCTCTCGGGCGTGTTCTACTCGATCAATTCCCTGCCGCCATTCTGGCAGCAGGTGTCGCACTGGAACCCGGTCTTCTACATGATTGATGGCTTTCGCCACGGCTTCTTCGGCGTGTCCGATGCATCGCCGTGGCACAGTTTCGCCGTGGTCGCAGCATGCTTTGCGCTGCTGACCGCATTTACCCTGCATCTGCTGAAGCGTGGCTACAAGCTGCGCGCCTGAGGAGTTGGAACATGCTAGACCCAAAACAAATCGAGACCTGGATCGCTGCCGGTCTGCGTTGCGAACATCTCTCGGTCGATGGCGACGGGCACCATTTCGCCGCCGTCATTGTCAGCAGCGAGTTCGCCGGGCTCAATCGCGTCAAGCGCCAGCAGCGCATCAACGCGATCCTGAAGTCGCGCTTCGACTCCGGTGAATTGCATGCGCTGTCGATGCAGACCTTCACCCCAGAGGAATGGAAAGCCAATGGATAAACTGCTGATCGCCGGGGGTATCCCGCTTTCGGGCGAGGTGGCGATATCCGGCGCGAAGAACGCAGCGCTGCCATTGCTGTGCGCGGCGCTGCTGACGAGGGAGCCGGTGACTTTCACCAACGTGCCGCATCTGAACGACATCGGCACCATGTTGAAGCTGCTGGCGCAGATGGGCGTCAAAGTGTCGCGGCAAGACTCAAGAGTCGGCGCCGGCGACACGGTGACGCTGGATGCTTCCGGGCTGATCAATGCCGTGGCGCCCTACGAAATGGTCAAGACCATGCGCGCCTCGATCCTCGTACTCGGCCCGCTGGTCGCTCGCGCCGGCGAAGCCCGCGTTTCGCTGCCTGGCGGCTGCGCCATCGGCGCGCGGCCGGTGGACCAGCACATCAAGGGGCTGGCCTCGATGGGCGCCGAAATCGGCGTGGAGCATGGTTATGTGCACGCGCGCGCCGCGCGGTTGAAGGGCGCGCGATTGTTCACCGACATGGTGACCGTCACCGGTACCGAGAACCTGATGATGGCGGCCTGCCTGGCGCAGGGCGAAACAGTGATCGAGAACGCGGCGCGCGAACCGGAGGTGGTGGATCTGGCCAACTGCCTGGTCGCCATGGGTGCCCGCATTTCCGGCGCCGGCGGCGACGTGATCCGCATCCAGGGTGTCGATGCCCTGCATGGCGCGACACATCGCATCATGCCCGACCGCATCGAGACCGGCACCTACCTGTGCGCGGCGGCGGCGACGGGTGGCACGATACGGCTGACGGGCGCCTCGGCGACCTCGCTCGACGCCGTGATCGACAAACTGATGGATACCGGCTGCGAGATCGTCGCCGAGCGCGATGCGATCCGCCTCAAGGCGCCACGGCGCCTTGCCGCCGTCAGCATTCGTACCGCGCCCTACCCGGCCTTTCCCACCGACATGCAGGCCCAGTTCATGGCCATCAACGCGGTCGCAGAAGGCACCGCCGTGATGCGCGAAACCATATTCGAAAACCGCTTCATGCATGCCGTGGAACTGATCCGCCTAGGTGCCGACATCAAGATCGACGGCAACACCGCCTTCGTCACCGGCCGGCCGAAACTCGACGGCGCCACGGTGATGGCCACCGACCTGCGCGCCTCGGCCAGCCTGGTCATTGCCGGCCTCGTGGCACAGGGCGAAACCCTGATCGAACGCATCTACCATCTCGATCGCGGCTACGAAGGGCTGGAGAAAAAGCTGGCAGCTTTGGGCGCCGACATTCGACGGGTAAAATGAGTCGATGAGCGGATTAACCATCGCCCTGTCCAAGGGCCGCATCTTCGAGGAAACCCTGCCGCTACTGGCGGCGGCCGGCATCGTGCCGGCCGAGGATCCGGAAAAGTCGCGCAAGCTGATCATCGCCACCAATCGCGCCGACGTGCGCGTCGTCATCGTGCGCGCCTCGGATGTGCCGACCTATGTGCAGTACGGCGCGGCGGACATGGGCATCGCCGGCAAGGATGTTCTGTTGGAGCACGGCGGGGCAGGGCTCTATCAACCGCTAGACCTCCAGATCGCCAAGTGCCGGATGTGCGTCGCGGCACCGGCCGGATTCGACTACGCCGCCGCCGTGCGTCGGGGAGCGCGCCTGCGCATCGCGACGAAATACACCACGGTCGCGCGCGAGCATTTCGCCGGCAAGGGCGTGCATGTTGATCTGATCAAGCTGTACGGCTCCATGGAACTCGCTCCGCTGGCCGGGCTGGCCGAAGCCATCGTGGATCTTGTCTCCAGCGGCAGCACGCTGAAGGCCAACAATTTGCTCGAGGTTGAGGAAATCATGGACATCTCGGCGCGCCTGGTGGTCAACCAGGCCTCGCTCAAGATGAAGCGCGAACGGCTGCAGCCCGTGATCTCCGCCATCGAGGGCGCGATCCGATGATTCGCCGTTTCACCAGCGCCGACTCTGGTTTCGCCGCGACGCTGGACGCGTTGCTGCACTTCGACAACTCCACCGACGAGGCGATCGAGCGCACGGTCGCGGAAATCCTCGGCCGCGTGCGCGGCGAGGGCGATCCGGCGATACTGGATTACACCCGCCGGTTTGACAAGCTCGACATCGGCAGCATGGCCGAACTGGAACTGCCGCGCGCCGAGTTGAGGCATGCGCTGGATCGTTTGCCGGCGGCGCAGCGCAAGGCACTCGAAGCCGCTGCGCAGCGCGTCACCAGTTATCACGAGCGACAGAAGTCCGAGTCCTGGGATTTCACCGAAGCCGACGGCACGCGCCTGGGGCAGAAGGTAACGCCGCTCGATCGCGTCGGCCTGTATGTGCCCGGCGGCAAGGCCGCCTACCCGAGTTCGGTGTTGATGAATGCCCTGCCGGCCAAGGTGGCGGGAGTCGGCGAACTGATCATGGTGGTGCCCACGCCGCGCGGCGAGAAGAACGCGCTGGTGCTGGCGGCGGCCTGCCTTTCCGGCGTGGATCGCGTATTCACCATCGGTGGTGCCCAGGCCGTGGCGGCGCTGGCCTACGGTACGCAAACCGTGCCGCAGGTGGACAAGATCGTCGGCCCCGGCAACGCCTATGTCGCCGCCGCCAAGCGCCGCGTTTTCGGCACCGTTGGCATCGACATGGTGGCCGGTCCGTCGGAGGTGCTGATCATCGCCGATGCCACGGCCAATCCGGATTGGGTGGCGATCGACCTCTTCGCCCAGGCCGAACACGACGAATTGGCGCAATCCATCCTGCTCTGCCCGGATGCCGGCTTCATTGCCAAGGTGGCGGCCAGCATCGAACGCCTGCTGCCGACCATGCCGCGACGCGAGGTCATTGCCGCTTCGCTGAAGGGCCGTGGCGCGCTGATCCAGGTCGCCAATCTCGACGAAGCCTGCGAAATCGCCAACCGCATCGCCCCCGAGCACCTGGAGCTTTCCGTATCCGATCCCGGCCCGCTGGTCGAAAAGATACGTCACGCCGGGGCCATCTTCATCGGCCACTACGCCTCGGAATCGCTCGGCGACTATTGCGCCGGCCCCAACCATGTGCTGCCCACCTCGCGCAGCGCACGCTTTTCCTCGCCGCTCGGCGTCTATGACTTCCAGAAGCGATCGAGCATCATCGAGGTGTCGGCCGCCGGAGCGCAAACGCTAGGCCCGATAGCTGCGACCCTGGCGCACGGCGAAGGTCTCACCGCGCACGCCAATGCGGCGGAGTTCCGGCTGAGGTAGTCGTTCGGCGCCGTGTCGCCGGCGCCGACTTCCGGGCGTCGCCGCCAGCAGCAGTCCGGCCGGTCAGCCGACGATTTCCTGCAGGGCCCCGATCAGCGCCGAACATTGCGCGTCCGTGCCCACGGTTATCCGCAGGTATTGGTCTATCCTCGGCAGCTTGAAATGGCGCACGATGATGCTGCGTTGTCGTAGCGCCAGCGCCGACTTTTCGGCGTCGTGCCGCGGGTGGCGGGCGAAGACGAAATTCGCTGTCGAAGGAATGACCTCGTAGCCGAGTTCTTCGAGGTCGGCCACCAGCTTTTCGCGGGTGGCGATGACGGCGCGGCAGGTCTGCTCGAAATACTCACGGTCTTCGAAGGCGGCGACGGCGCCGGCGATCGCGAGGCGGTCGAGCGGGTAGGAATTGAAGCTGTTCTTGACCCGCTCCAGCGCTTCGATCAGGTCGGCATGGCCGACCGCGAAGCCGACGCGCAGGCCGGCCAGCGAACGTGACTTGGACAGCGTCTGCACCACGAGCAGGTTCGGATATCGGGTCGTCAGGGGAATCGCGCTTTCGCCGCCGAAGTCGATATAGGCCTCGTCGATCGCCACCACGCAGTCCGGGTTGCCCTGCAGCAGCGATTCGATGTCGGCCAGCGCCAGCTGGCGCCCGGTCGGCGCGTTGGGATTGGGAAAGATGATGCCGCCGGCTTGTGCGCCCGGCGGGCGCGCATAGTCAGCGACGCGGATCGAGAAATCCGCGAGCAGAGGCACCGTCTCATAGGCCACCTGATACAAGCCGCAATACACCGGGTAGAAGCTGTAGGTGATGTCGGGAAACAGGATGGGTCGGGTGTGACGCAGCAGGCCGAGGAAGACATGGGCCAACACTTCATCGGAGCCGTTGCCGACGAATACGTTGCCGCTTTCGACGCCATGGCAGTCCGCGATGGCGCGCTTGAGCTTTTCGGCATTGGGGTCGGGGTAGAGCTTCAGCGAGTCGTCGGTGGCGGCACGGATGGCTTCCAGCGCGCGCGGCGAGGGTCCGTAGGGATTCTCGTTGGTATTGAGTTTCACCAGGTTGGCGAGCTTGGGTTGCTCGCCCGGCACGTAGGGCGTGAGCCCCTTGACGACATCGCTCCAGTAGCGGCTCATGGTCAGGCGGAATGGTTTGCAGGGCAGTGGTGATCGGGGTTCGCGCCTGTCGTGCAGGCTGCTAAGCCGATGGTATCATGCAGGCCTCGAACACTTGCTTGACCCTCAGGCCATGCGCCAAGCCGACATCTCGCGCAACACCCTCGAAACGAAAATACGCGTCACCCTCGATCTGGGCGGCACGGGTGTTTCCAGACTGGCGACCGGCGTCGGCTTCTTCGACCACATGCTGGACCAGATCGCGCGCCACGGCCTGATCGACCTCAGCGTCGAGGCGGCGGGCGACCTGCACATCGACGCGCATCACACCATCGAGGATGTCGGCATCACCATCGGCCAGGCGCTGGCCAAGGCCCTCGGCGACAAGAAAGGCCTGCGCCGCTATGGTCACGCCTACGTGCCGCTGGACGAGGCCCTGTCGCGCGTGGTGGTGGACCTTTCCGGGCGACCCGGCCTGGTCTTCAACGTGCCCTTCACGCGGGCCACGATCGGCGAATTTGATGTCGACCTGGTGCGCGAGTTCTTCCAGGGCCTGGTCAATCACGCCAATATCACGGTGCATATCGACGCCCTGCGCGGCGAAAATTCGCACCATCAGGCGGAGACGGTATTCAAGGCCTTCGCGCGGGCCTTGCGCATGGCGGTGGAAACCGATCCGCGCGCATCCGGTGCCGTGCCATCCACCAAGGGTTCGCTCTGATCCTTCCATGAGCAAGGTTGTAGTAGTCGACTACGGCATGGGCAACCTGCGCTCGGTGGCCAAGGCCATCGAGCACGTTGCGCCGACGGCCGAGGTTCGGGTCAGTTCCGCCGCGGCCGAGATCATGGCCGCCGATCGCGTGGTGGTTCCCGGCCAGGGGGCGATGCCGGATTGCATGCGCGAATTGGCGGCGCGCGGGCTGCGCGACGCGGTGGTCCGCGCCGCCGCCGAACAACCTTTCCTCGGCATATGCGTTGGCTTGCAGATGCTGTTCGGCCACGCCGAAGAGGGAAACGTCATGGGGCTAGATATCCTTCCGGGCCGCGTGCCGCGCTTTCCCGAGGCCGCCATGGCGGCAGCCGACGGTTCGCGCCTCAAGGTGCCGCACATGGGCTGGAACCAGGTGCATCAGGCCGAGGCTCATCCCCTGTGGGACGGCATCGCCGACGATGCACGCTTCTATTTCGTGCACAGCTATTACGTCGAACCGCAGGACCCCGAGGTGATTGCGGGCTCGACCCACTACGGCATCCCCTTTACCAGCGCGATTGCCCGCGCTAACATCTTCGCTGTTCAATTCCACCCGGAAAAAAGCGCCCAGGCCGGATTGCGACTGCTCGGCAATTTCATGCGCTGGAATCCCTGATCCGACCGCCCCCAGGCATTTCATTCATTGCACACCTCCTATGCTGCTGATACCCGCGATTGATCTCAAGGACGGCCACTGTGTCCGCCTGAAACAGGGCGACATGGATGACGCCACGGTGTTCTCCGAAGACCCGGCCGCCATCGCTCGCCACTGGATAGGCCAGGGCGCGCGTCGCCTGCATCTGGTCGACTTGAACGGAGCTTTTGCCGGCAAGCCGAAGAACGAAACCGCGATCAAGGCGGTCCTGAAGGAAGTGGGTGACGACATCCCCGTGCAACTGGGCGGTGGCATACGCGACCTCGACACCATCGAGCGCTGCCTCGACGACGGCGTCAGCTACGTCATCATTGGCACGGCCGCGGTGAAGAACCCGGGTTTCCTGCATGATGCCTGCGGCGCATTTCCGGGCCACATCATCGTCGGACTCGACGCGCGCGACGGCAAGGTGGCGGTCGATGGATGGTCGAAAATGACCGGTCACGACGTGATCGATCTGGCAAAGAAGTTCGAGGATTACGGTGTCGAGGCGGTGATCTATACCGACATCGGGCGTGACGGCATGCTGTCCGGAGTCAACGTGGATGCCACGGTCAAGCTTGCCCAGGCGCTTCGAATCCCGGTTATTGCCAGCGGCGGCATCGCCAACCTGAAGGACGTCAAAGCGCTGTGCGCGGTTCAGGGCGAAGGCATTTCCGGCGCCATCACTGGCCGCGCGATCTACGAAGGCACGCTGGATTTCAAGAAGGCCCAGGCCGAGGCGGACAAGCTTTCCAAGCCTTGACCCCGGCCATGCTCGCCAAACGCATCATTCCCTGTCTCGACGTCAACGCCGGCCGCGTGGTCAAGGGCGTCAATTTCGTCGAACTGCGCGACGCCGGGGATCCGGTGGAAATCGCCAAGCGCTACGATGACCAGGGCGCCGACGAGATCACCTTCCTCGACATCACGGCCAGTTCCGACGACCGCGACATCATCCTGCACATCGTCGAGGCCGTCGCCTCGCAGGTCTTCATCCCGCTTACCGTGGGCGGCGGCGTGCGCCAGGTGGACGACGTGCGGCGCCTGCTGAACGCGGGTGCCGACAAGGTCAGCATGAATACCGCCGCCGTCAACAATCCGCAACTGGTGGCGGATGCCTCGGCCCGGGTCGGCGCACAGTGCATCGTGGTCGCGGTGGATGCCAAGCAGACTTCGCCCGGACGCTGGGAAGTATTTACCCATGGCGGCCGCAAGAATGCCGGCCTCGATGCCATCGAGTGGGCGCGCCGGGTGGAAAGCCTGGGCGCGGGAGAAATCCTCCTTACCAGCATGGACCGGGACGGCACCAGGGTCGGCTTCGACCTGGCGCTGACCCGTGCTGTGGCCGATGCCGTTGGAATTCCGGTGATCGCCAGCGGCGGCGTCGGCAACCTGCAGCACCTTGCGGACGGCGTCACCCAGGGGCGCGCCGACGCGGTTCTGGCGGCAAGCATCTTCCACTACGGGGAATTCACCGTGCGCCAGGCCAAGGAGTACATGCGGGAGCGCGGCATCGAGGTCCGGCTATGAGCGGGATGGCGAGTTCGAATTGGCTGGACGAGGTCCTCTGGGATGCGCAAGGCCTGGTGCCCGCCATCGCGCAGGATGCCGTGACGGGCGAAGTGCTGATGTTCGCCTGGATGAACCGGGAATCGCTCGCCATCACCGCGGAAACCGGTCATGCCGTGTATTGGTCGCGTTCGCGTGGAAGGTTGTGGCGCAAGGGCGAGGAATCCGGCCATGCGCAGAAGGTGCTGGAATTGCGCGTGGACTGCGACAAGGACGTGGTGCTGATGAAGATCGAGCAGGTGGGCGGCATCGCCTGCCACACCGGGCGCCGCAGCTGTTTTTTCAACCGATTGGAAGTCTCGGGCTGGCTGGATGTCGAGCCCGTCCTCAAGGACCCGAAGGAGATATACAAGTAAGCCGGCGCCGGGCCGTCCCAAGGCGGCTTGAGTCATTCACGGAGCGGGCTTGACCCGCGAACAGTCGTCATCCCCTTCCTCGGGAAGGGGGGGCGGGGGAAAGGAACAAGGAAATGATTGACCTCGAAGTGATCCATCGCGTCCAGGCGACGCTGCGCGAGCGCAAGGGCTCCGCACCCGATTCGTCATACGTCGCCAGTCTGTACGCCAAGGGTACCGATGCCATTTGCAAGAAGGTTGCCGAAGAGGCGGCCGAAACCATCATGGCGGCCAAGGACGGCGATCGCCTGCACCTGGTGCGCGAAGTTACCGATCTGTGGTTTCACAGCATGATCCTGCTTGCCCATTTCGACATCGGTGTCGACGACGTGATGGTCGAGTTCCGGCGCCGGGAAGGCATTTCCGGTATCGACGAAAAGAAAAGCCGGAGCGAATGAGCATGGGCGACTGCATCTTCTGCCGGATTGCCCGTGGCGAGATCCCGTCGAAGAAGATCTATGAGGACGAGGAAATTTTCGCCTTCCACGACATCAATCCGATTGCACCGGTGCATTTCATGATCGTGCCGAAAGTGCATGTCGCCTCGCTGGCCGATGTGAACATGAGCCACCAGATGGTACTCGGGCGGATCCTGGTCAAGGCGAACGAACTGGCCAGAAGCCAGGGACTCGTTGAGGGCTTTCGCACCATCATCAACACCGGTCGGATCGGGCATCAGGAGGTGTATCATCTCCACGTTCACATCCTGGGCGGCCCCGAGCCGTTGGGATCCATGCTCAAACGCAAGGCGCCTTGAGGCTTCACTGGGCGCGAGGAGAATCGCAATGGGATCTTTCAGCATCTGGCACTGGTTGATCGTGCTGGTGATCGTCATGCTGGTGTTCGGAACTAAAAAGCTGCGCAACATGGGATCGGACCTCGGCGGCGCGGTAAAGGGTTTCAAGGACGGCATGAAGGAAGCGTCGGCCGACAAGCCGGCCGAACCGCAGCAAGTCGCTGGCCAGACCATCGACGTCGAGTCGCGGCGGGAACAGACCAAGACCTGATTCCGAATGCGCAGAGAGCGGTGGCAGCAGCGTGAAGGGTAGGGGCCAAACCCTTCCCGCGCGTCCCTCGATGACTCGACCCGCCCGGTTCCCCAACTAAAAAATGTTCGACGTCGGCCTAACCGAGTTGATGGTGATTGCCATCGTGGCACTGGTCGTCATCGGTCCGGAGAGACTGCCCAAGGTTGCGCGCACCGCCGGGCATATCCTGGGCCGCTTGCAGCGCTATGTCAGCGATGTCAAATCCGACATCAACCGCGAGATGCAGCTTGACGAGCTGAAGAAGCTGCAGCAGCAGGTGAGCAGTCAGGTGTCGAGCCTGCAGACTTCCGTTACCCATGAGATGCGCGAAATCGAGTCGTCGGTCAATACCGCAGTTGAGCCCCTGACGTCCGACGCGAAACCCAATGCTGCCGTGGCATCGGCGCCGACTTTCGACCCTGTGGCCGGTACGCCTGAAAACATACCGATCGCTGCAGTTCCGGCAACCACCGAAGTGCAAAAGCCCTGATGGTCGAAGAGCAGGAAACCTTCCTCTCGCACCTGGTCGAGTTGCGCGATCGCCTGATTCGCATCCTGATTTCCGTCGGCGTGGTTTTCGTGCCGCTGGCCTTCTATGCCCGCGAGCTTTACTCGGTGCTGGCCGCGCCCCTGTTGGCCACGCTTCCCGCCGGCGGGCAGATGATCGCCACCGACGTTGTGGGGGTATTTCTGGTGCCGATGAAAGTGGCGTTGATGGTCTCGTTCCTGATCGTCCTGCCCTATGTTCTTTACCAGTTGTGGGCCTTCGTCGCGCCCGGGCTCTACGCTCACGAGAAGAAGCTGGCCATGCCGCTGCTCGGCGCCTCGGTGCTGCTGTTCTTCATCGGCATGGCCTTTGCCTACTTCGCCTTCTTTCCGATGGTTTTCGGCTTCATGGCCCAATTCGCGCCCGAAGGCGTCGCCTGGATGACGGACATCGAGAAATACTTCTCCTTCGTCCTCACCATGTTCCTCGCCTTCGGCGTCACTTTCGAGGTGCCGGTGATCGTCATCGTGCTGGTCAAGGTCGGCATCGTCGACGTGGTCAAGCTGCGAGAGTGGCGTCCCTACGTGATCGTCGGCGCCTTCGTGGTCGGCGCGGTATTCACGCCACCGGATGTCATCTCGCAGTTCATGATGGCGGTGCCCTTGTGGCTGCTCTACGAGCTTGGAATCGTTCTGGCCAACCTCATCGTGCGTCCGGCGGTTGCCGGCGAGTCCGACTACAGGCCGCCGGGCGACGAGGAAATGGATCGGGAACTCGATCGCGCGGAGCAGCAGTCGCGCGACCAGAAAACCTGATCGTGGTCGTGGCCACGCAGGTTCCCCCACGCCTGTCCAGCGATGCCGAGGTGCGCAGCCTTGCGGCGTCCTCCCTGGTCAAACTGTTCGACAGCCTCTACGAGGGCGCCGTGGTGATCGACATCGCCGGGCGCATCACCTGGATCAACGACAAATACAAGGCACTGATCGGCTGGAATGGCAGCGAAGCGATCGAGGGACGCGCCATAGAGGAAGTGCTGCCGAACAGCCAGTTGCGTCGCGTCGTCGCGACCGGACAGGCCGACCTGCTCGACGTGTTGACCATCGGTGGGCGCCAGATGGTGGTATCGCGCATTCCCCTGCATGGCGAAGCAGGCAACGTGATTGGGGCATTGGGTGTGATCCTTTTCGATCGACTGCAGGCACTGAAGCCGATCGTGTCCAAGTTCCAGCGCATGCAGACGGACCTGGCTACGGTGCGCAAGCAATTGGCGGAAGGGCGCCAGGCAAAGTATCGGTTCAGCCAGTTCATCGGCGCCAGCCGATTGGCCGTGGACACCAAGGAGCAGGCGCGCCGTGCGGCGGAGCGTGAGGGCGCCGTACTGCTGCTCGGCGAAACCGGGACCGGCAAGGAACTGCTGGCCCATGCGATCCATGCCGCCAGCCGTCGCGGCCATGGACCGCTGGTCAGTATCAACGCCGCAGCTATCCCTGAGGCTCTGTTGGAGGCAGAACTGTTCGGCGTCGAGCCCGGCGCCTACACCGGCGCCGGCACCCGGTCGCGCAGCGGCAAGTTCACCCTCGCCGATGGCGGTACCCTGTTTCTCGACGAGGTCGGCGACATGCCTTTGGCCCTGCAGCCGAAGTTGCTGCGGGTGCTGCAGGAGGGCGAGGTCGAACCGGTCGGCGGCAATCAGTTGAGAGCCGTGAATGTCCGTGTGATCGCCGCCACCAGTCGCGACCTGAAGTCGATGATCGAAGCCGGCACGTTCCGCGCAGACCTCTACTACCGGCTCAACGTCCTGCCCATCCGCCTGCCACCCCTGCGGGAACGGCGTGAGGATATTCCGATTCTCTGCGAGTCGCTGCTCGAACAGGTTGCGGAACAGGGTGGCGAAGCGCCGTGTACCCTGGCGGCGGATGGCTTGGCGCGTCTCACCGCTTACGACTGGCCGGGCAATGTCCGCGAATTGCGCAATGTGCTGGAACAGGCGGTCGCGCAGTCGGACAGTCGCCGTCTCACCGGCGCCGACTTTCACATGTTGCCGGCAACATCGACTGCCACAATGGTGGTGCCAGGGCAGGTCGGCGACTCTGTCCTGCGCCCGGTGCGGCCCTTGCGTGAGGTTGTCGCAGCAGCGGAACGCAGCGAGATCCTGCGCGCACTGGAGGCGACCGGCGGGGTCAAGATGCACGCGGCCAAGTTGCTGGGGATCAGTCGGGCGCAGTTGTATGAAAAGCTCGGCGCATTCGGCGTCACGTCAGAAGATCCGGACATCAAGCAGTCTGTCTGATTTTCAGGACGGCAACTTATCTTATTGTGTTTATTTGGTAAATGCCCTGGTTGCTGCTAATTTGTCCGGAAAACCGGACAGCTAAGCAGCTGAATGCTTATCGGGTTCTGGGTCATCTAGATGAGTTTCCCGTCTATCACAGGCTTGGCACGGTTTCTGCGTGTGGGGTTTCGACCCCGTTTCCCCCGGGGAGTCAAACCACGAACGGAGGACCCGAGATGAAACTCAAGTCACTGGCTATTGCAAGCTTGGCGGCAGCGGCCGTCACCCTGACCGCACCGGTCAGCGCGCAGGAACTGAAGATCGCCCTTATCGCGGGCAAGACCGGGGCTCTCGAAGCCTACGCCAAGGAAACCGAGCTCGGTTTCATGATGGGTCTCGAGTACCTGACCAAGGGCAGCATGATGATCAATGGCCGCAAGGTCAAAGTGATCGTCAAGGACGACCAGGGCAAACCGGACTTGGCCAAGGCAGCCCTGGCGGAGGCCTTCGGCGACGACAAGGTGGACATCGCCGTTGGCACGACTTCATCCGGGGCGGCGCTGGCCATGCTGCCGGTGGCCGAGGAGTACAAGAAGGTGCTGGTGGTCGAGCCTGCGGTGGCCGACGCGATTACGGGTGACAAGTGGAACCGCTACATCTTCCGCACCGGGCGCAACTCGTCACAGGACGGCCTGGCTGCCGCGGCAGCCCTGATGGGCGAGGCCAGCGTTGCCTTCCTGGCCCAGGACTATGCTTTCGGTCGCGATGGCATCAAGGCCTTCAAGGATTCGCTGGCCGCAGTAAAGAGCAAGGCCAAGGTGGTCCATGAGGAATATGCGCCGCAGACCGCCACCGATTTCACCGCCTCGGCGCAGCGGATCTTCGACGCGCTCAAGGACAAGCCGGGCCGCAAGATCCTGTCCATTTACTGGGCCGGCGCCAATCCGCTGACCAAGATCGCCGACATGAAGCCCGAACGCTATGGCATCGAGCTCGCCGCGGGCGGCAACATCCTGCCGGTGCTGAAGGGCTGGAAGAACCTGGTCGGCATGGAAGGCAGCATCTACTACTACTACGCCTTCCCGAAGAACGCGATGAACGACTGGCTGGTGGCGGAGAACCAGAAGCGCCTCAAGCAGCCGCCGGATTTCTTCACTGCGGGCGGGTTTGCCGCGGCCAGTGCTGTCTACACCGCACTGACCAAGGCGGGATCGAGCGATACGGAGAAGCTCATCGCCACCATGGAAGGCATGGAGTTCGACACGCCCAAGGGCAAGATGACCTTCCGCAAGGACGATCACCAGGCATTGCAGCCGATGTTCCATTTCCGCATCAAGAAGGTACAGGCCAACGAATGGGACCTGCTGGAACTAGTGCGCGAATTCCCGGCGTCCGAACTGCCGCTGCCGATTCGCAACAAGCGCTGATCCTTTGTTCGCTCTGTCCGGTGGGTTCGTTCTGGCCCACCGGATGAATCCTCGCGCGGAAACATTTCGATGAATAGCCAGCAACCCGTGCTTTCGACCCACGGCCTGAGCATTCGCTTCGGCGGCCACGTCGCGGTCAATAACGTGAGTTGCGAGTTCCGTCCGGGAACGCTTACGGCGATCGTCGGCCCGAATGGCGCCGGCAAGACGACCTATTTCAATCTGATGTCGGGCCAGTTCCCGCCGACCTCCGGCACAGTGCGTTTGCATGGGGAAGATGTGACCCATCTGGGGGCGCCGCAGCGGACCAAACGCGGCATCGGCCGTGCGTTTCAACTGACCAATCTGTTCCCCAACCTGACCGTCCTGGAAAATGTGCGGCTGGCGGTACAAGGGCGCGCCGGCATGGGGCTGAACATGACTTCGATGTGGGCTGGCCACCGCGGCTTGATCGACAAGGCGGAGCATTTTCTGCGTTCCACCGCCCTGTACGAGCGGCGGCTGGAACTTGCTTCGGCCCTTTCCCACGGAGACAAGCGCAAGCTTGAAATCGCCATCCTGCTGGCCCTCGAGCCGGAGATCTTCATGTTCGACGAGCCCACCGCCGGGATGAGCGTTGACGAAGTGCCGGTGGTACTGGACCTGATTCGCCACATCAAGATCAAGGGTGACAAGACGATTTTGCTCGTGGAGCACAAGATGGACGTGGTGCGTTCGCTGGCGGACCGCATCATCGTGCTGCACAACGGCTATCTGGTGGCGGACGGCGACCCGGCCGAGGTGATGGCCTCGCCGATCGTGCAGGAAGCCTATCTGGGCACGGGAATGGCCGACCATGTCTGAGCCACTTCTGCAGCTCGATGGGGTGCATACCCATATCGGCCAGTACCACATCCTGCAAGGCGTGGATCTGGCGGTACCCAAAGGCGGCATCACGGTACTGCTCGGCCGCAATGGTGCGGGCAAGACCACCACGCTGCGAACCATCATGGGCCTCTGGCATGCGTCGCGCGGCACGGTCCGGTTTGCGGATGAAGACATCACTCAGACCCGCACGCCAGACATCGCCTGTGCAGGCATTTCGTATGTGCCGGAAAGCATGGGCATCTTTTCAGATCTCACGGTGCGTGAAAACCTGTTTTTGGCCGCGCGCAGCGTGAAAAAGGCGGATCAGATGGACGAGGCGCGCCTGGAATGGATCTTCGGTTTTTTCGACGCGCTGAAGAAGTTCTGGAACCAGCCCGCAGGCACGCTGTCCGGTGGGCAAAAACAGATGGTGGCGATCGCCCGTGCCATCGTCGAGCCGCGCAAGCTGATCCTGATAGACGAACCGACCAAGGGCTTGGCGCCGGCCATTATCCAGGGCATGGTCGCGGCTTTCCGCGAACTCAAGCGGACCGAAACCATCCTGCTGGTGGAACAGAATTTCAGCTTCGTCTGCGCCTTGGGCGATACCGTGGCGGTGATGGACGGTGGGCGCATCGTCCATTCCGGCGCGATGGCCGATCTCGCGGGCGACCAGGAACTTCAGCACAGGTTGCTGGGGCTTTCCCTGGATTCCCATCAATAGGGTGAGACCATGACAACCATCCCGCATCCCGTGACTCAGGATTCGCCGCTGGCCAAAGTCAGAGTGGACGTGGTGCCGCTGCTGCTGGTGCCGATGCTGGCCCTGCTGATGCTGCCGCTGGTGGGCAGCTTCCCGACCTGGGTGACGCTAACGGTGGCGGGCCTGGCGATGGGCATGATGGTATTCATGATGGCCAGCGGCCTGACGCTGATCTTCGGCCTGATGGATGTGCTCAATTTCGGCCATGGTGCTTTCGTCTCGGTGGGCGCCTTCACCGCTACGCTGGTCCTGCTGCCCATGAAGGGCTGGGTGGAGACCGAATCGGTCTGGATGAATCTTTCCGTGGTGGGCATGGCCATCCTGCTGGCCATGCTTGTCACCGGCCTGCTGGGCTGGGCCTTCGAGCGCATCATCATCCGCCCGGTGTATGGCCTGCACCTGAAGCAGATACTGATCACCATGGGCGGCATGATCGTCGCCGAACAACTGATCCACGTCATATGGGGCGCCGAGCAGATTCCGCTGCAACTGCCGAGTACCTTCCGCGGTGCTTTCATCATCGGCGACGCCGCTCTGGAAAAATACCGGCTGATTGCCGTCGGCGTCGGCCTGACGGTCTTCGTCACGATGTTCCTTGTACTCAACCGGACCAAGGTCGGTTTGCTGATTCGTGCCGGAGTCGAAAACGGCGAAATGGTGGAAGCGCTCGGCTACCGCATCCGCCGCCTGTTCGTCGGCGTGTTCATGGCCGGCTCGGCGCTGGCCGGCCTCGGCGGCGTGTTGTGGGGCATGTACAAGGAAACCCTGACCGCGGCCATCGGCGGCGAGATGACGGTGCTGGTGTTCATCGTCATCATCATCGGCGGCCTCGGTTCGGTCGGCGGCTGCTTCATCGGCGCCATGCTGGTGGCGCTGGTGGCCAACTATGCCGGCTTTCTGGCGCCCAAGGTTGCGCTGGTATCCGACATCCTGCTGATGGTGACGGTCCTGCTCTGGCGTCCGCAGGGCCTGTATCCAGTCGCGAAGCGCTGAGCGAACCATGATGAACAATCTGCTCTCCGGTGACCTGCCACGCAGCCGCCTGCTCTCGGCGATGCTGCTCGCGGTTCTCGTCGGTCTGGCCTTGGCACCCTTCCTGTTTCATGGCGCGCGCTCGCTGAATGTCGCGGCGACCATCTGTGTTTTCATCGTGCTGGTCGCCTCCTACGACCTGCTGCTCGGCTATACCGGCATAGTTTCATTCGCCCACACCATGTTCTACGGCATCGGCGCTTACGGCGTCGGCCTCGCCTTGCATGGCATGGGCCCGACCTGGTCGGCGGTGCTGGTCGGGACTAGCGCGGCCCTGGTCGTGTCGCTGCTACTGGCGCTGGTTATCGGACTATTTTCCCTGCGGGTACGGGCGATCTTCTACGCCATGATCACGCTGGCGGTGGCGGCCGCTTTTGCGGTGCTGGCATCGCAGCTGTCCGACTACACCGGCGGCGAGGACGGCCGCACTTTCAAGGTGCCGGACCTGCTGCAGCCGGGCTTCCACCTTTTGGAGGGTGAATTCTTCGGGCGTGCGCTCGATGGCAAACTGATCACCTATTACCTGGTGTTCTTCTCGGCGCTGGCGCTGTTCCTCTTCATGCTGCGCATCGTGAATTCACCTTTTGGCCGGGTGCTCCAGGCCATCCGTGAAAACGATTTTCGCGCCGAGGCACTGGGCTATCGCACCGTGATCTATCGCACCCTGGCGAATTGCCTTGGCGCCCTGATCGCAACCTTGGCTGGTGTCCTGATGGCACTCTGGTTGCGCTACGTCGGGCCGAAGACCATGCTCTCGTTCGAGGTCATGACCGACATCCTGCTGATCGTGGTGATCGGCGGAATGGGAACCGTTTATGGCGCGGTGATCGGTTCGGCGCTGTTCATCCTGATGCAGAACTATCTGCAGGTTCTGATGAAGGAAGCGTCGGCTGCAATGGTCGGCATTCCCTTGCTGGCCAACCTGTTTCATCCCGACCGCTGGCTGTTGTGGCTGGGCGTGCTGTTTGTACTCTCGGTTTATTTCTTTCCCGCCGGCATCGTCGGCAAGTTGCGCGCGGGGGCACAGGCCAGGTCTCAACGCAAGCCCTGATCGGGGCTCCGGCAGCCATGCGTGAGCGGACATCATTCATGGAGGGATTGCCATCATGGGCAGCGGATTCGACTACGGAAACAAGCTGATCAGCGTCGAACAGGCGCTGTCGAAGATCAAGTCCGACGACTGCATCGTCTGCGCGCTCGGTGCCGCGGAGCCGAACGGCCTGCTCGACCAGTTGCACACCATCGCGCCGCGGGTCACCAACGTGGCCGTATCGACCTGCCTGCCCATGCGTCCGTTCAAGTGGTTCATGGACCCGGCGATGCGGGGCCACATCGAGCACCACGCCTGGTTCTATTCGGCCGGCATCCGCAAGGCGGCGGCCGAGGCGCGTACCTCCTTCTACGTGCCCAACCACCTGCATTCCGCGGCCATGGACCGTGTCCTGTTCCGCAAGCCGACCGTCTTCATCGGGACCTGCACCCCACCGGACCGCTTCGGCTACGTCTCTCTGGCCTTCTCGGTGGTCTACGAACGGGAACTGATGGACGCGGCGGACATCGTGATCCTCGAGATCAACGAACAGGTGCCCTACGTCTGGGGCGACACCGTGATCCACATCGACCAGGTGGATTACCTCGTCGAGCATTCCTCGGCGCCGTTCGAACTGCCCGCACCCGAGACCGAGGAGCGCGACCGGAAAATCGGCAGCTTTATCGCCGAGCACATCGAGGACGGTTCGACCATGCAACTCGGCATCGGCGGCATCCCCAACGCGGTCGCCGGCGAACTGCTGCACAAGAAGGACCTCGCGATCCATACCGAAATGCTGACCGACGGCATGGTGGACCTGTTCGAAGCCGGCGTCATCGCGCGCGCGCCGCGCAGCCTGGACAAAGGCATCATGCGCGGCAAGATGGTGGCGGCCTTCGCCCTGGGCACGAAGAAGCTCTATGACTTCCTCGAGCACAATCCCGGGCTGGCCCTGATGCGCGGCTCCTGGGTGAACAATCCCTACGTGATCGCCCGCAACCACAAGCAGGTGTCGATCAACACCACGCTGGAGGTCGACCTGACCGGCCAGGTCTGTTCCGAGTCGATTGGCCATCGTCAGTATTCCGGTACCGGCGGACAATCGGACACGGCGATCGGCGCCCAGATGTCCGAGGGCGGCAAGTCCTTCATCGCGCTGTATTCGACGGCCGAGGTGAAACAGCCCGACGGCACGCGCAAGACAGCGTCGAAGATAGCACCCATGCTGGCGTCGGGCGCCGCAGTGACGCTGCATCGGGCCAACGTCGATTTTGTCGTCACTGAATACGGTGCCGTGCGCCTGCGCGGTGCGCCGGTCAACGAGCGGGCCCGACGGCTGATTTCAATTGCGCACCCGGACTTCCGCGCCGGCCTGCAGGAAGAAGCGGAGAAACTGGGCTACATCTAACGCTAATGACGGCTCGCTCCACCCGCGGAAGATGAAACACGCTAAAGGCGAAATGATGGCCCGCCCCCCCATCCCCCCTCACGGGGGGCTACTTTTCAGCTCGCTTCGCCCGGCTCTTGCCAAAATCGCCGAGCGCCGCCTTCCGTTAGCCTCGGGAACCGAATCATGATTGGCGTCATTGCATCATGGGAGCAGCCATGAGCCTGGTTCGCATCGAGACGCTCGGCGCCGGCGTGGTGCGACTGGTGCTGGCCCGTCCAGACATGCAAAACGCGCTGGTGCCCGAGTTGCTCGACGACTTGCTCGGCGCCCTGGAAGATATTGCGCGTTCCCCCGATTGCGCCACGGTGGTGCTGGCCGCCGACGGGCCAGCATTCTCCATCGGTGGCGACATGCGGCGTTTCCAGCGCGAACGCGCGGGCGAACTGCTTGCCTATTCCTCGGGCCTGGTGGGCAAGCTGAACGAAACCATCCTGGCCCTGGTCGACCTGCCGCAACCCGTGGTGGCCGCCGTGCATGGCGTCGTCACCGGCGGCTCGATCGGACTGGTGCTGGCCGCCGACCTGGTCTACCTGGCTCCGGAGGCGGCGTTCAAGGCCCATTACGCCACGGCTGGCTTCGGTCCCGACGGCGGCTGGACCGCGCTGGTCGGCCGCCTCGCCGGGCAGCGCCGGGCAGCTGGCGCGCTGCTGCTCAATCGCACCATCCGCGCCGAGGAAGCCGTGGCCTGGGGCTTGGCCAACGAAGTGGTTGCCGCCGAGAAATTGCAGGAGGCCGCCGCCGCAGCAGCACACAAGATCGCCGCCTATCCCGCCGGCACCATGCGCGCCGCCAAGTCCCTGCTGCGCGGCGACCGTGAACGCCTGGCGGCCGAGCTCGAAGCAGAGCGCAAGTACTTCCTCGAACTGATAGCCACGCCGCAGGCGCAGGCCGGCGTCGATGATTTCCTGCGCCGGTTCCAGGACTATCCCGATGCAACCGAACCCTAGGACGAACAGGAGGACGCCATGCAAGTACCCGATTACCTCGTAAAACACGCGCGCCAGTTCCCCGCCAAGACCGCCCTGGTGGACCTCCACAGCGGCCGTCGCGTCAGCTATTCCCGGCTCAACGAGCGGGCCAGCCGCTTCGCCGAGTTCCTGCGCGATCGCTGGCAGATCAAGCCCGGCGACCGGGTGGCTTTGCTGGCGCACAGTTCCTCCGACTACGTCGAGATGCTCTACGGTTGCGGCAAGATCGGTGCGGTGGTGATCTGCCTCAACTGGCGGCTTTCGGTCGACGAACTCAAGGGTGTGCTCGGCGATGCACAGCCGGTTGCGCTGGTCTGGGGCGAGGAGTTCGATGCCGCCGGGACGGCCCTGGTCGATGCCCTTAAGATCGGGAATCGCATGGTGACCGGTGCCGCACGGCCACGGGTCGCCGGCTACGAGAGCGCCCTGGCGGAAATGTCCGGTTCCACGGTGGAAATGCCCTGGCGCGAACACAACGACGTCTGGTACCTGCTCTACACCGCCGGCAGCACGGGCAAACCCAAGGGGGTGCCGCAGACCTGGGGCATGAACGTCACCAACACGCTGACCAACACCATCCACGCCAGCCTGCGGCGCGACGACGTGATGCTCTCGGTCTTGCCCTATTTCCACACCGGCGGCCTCAATCTCTACATGAACTGCCTGCTGATGCTCGGCGCCACCACGCTGATCATGCGCCAGTTCGACGTGGACAAGACCATGGAGCTGCTGGAGACGGAGGCCACCGTGATGTTCGGCGTGCCCGCCATCTACCTGTTCCTCAGTCAGCATCCCCGTTTCGCCAGCGCCGACTTTTCGCGGGTGCGCAGCTGGGCGGCCGGCGGCGCCCCGGTGCCCAGGGTGCTGCTCGAAGCGTACCTGGCCAAGGGCGTCACCATCTGCTTCGGTTTCGGCATGACCGAAACCGGACCCACGGTCTTCCTTACTGACGAGGATACGGCGCGCCGCAAGGTGGGCACGGTCGGCAAGCCGGTGATGTTCGTCGAGGCCAAGGTGGTCGATACCCAGACCCGACAGCCGCTGGGTACCAACCAGCGCGGCGAAATGCTCTTGCGCGGACCGGCCATCTCACCGGGCTACTGGAACAACCCCGAGGCCACAGCCAAGTCCTACGAGGACGGCTGGCTGTGCACCGGCGACATCGTCTACTTCGACGACGACGGCGACTTCTACGTGGTGGACCGCTCCAAGGACATGTACATCTCGGGCGGCGAAAACGTCTACCCGGCGGAAGTCGAGAACGTGATCTTCCAGATCGAAGGCGTGGCCGAGGCCGCGGTGATAGGCATCCACGACGCCAGGTGGGGCGAGGTCGGCAAGGCCATCGTTGCCCTCAAGCCGGGTGCGCAGGTCAGCGAGGAGCAGGTCATCGCCTACTGCAAGCAGAAGCTGGCCGCCTTCAAGGCACCGAAGCAGGTTCAGTTCGTCCCGGCGCTGGCACGCAACGCCGCCGGCAAAGTGGACAAGCCCAGGTTGCGTGCCGAATTCGGAGACCAGGCATGACACTGCCCAGCACCACCCAGCGCGTCCTGCTGCAAACGGATTTCGACCGCTTCGCGCGGCTCAGCCACGACGACAATCCGATCCACTGCGACCCGGACTTCGCCGCCAGGAGCCATTTCGGCGCCACCGTGGCCCACGGCATGATGCTCTACAGCTGCATCTGCAAGGCGCTGGCGGAACAGGTCGGACCGGGGGTGGTGCAACTGGAACAAAGCCTGATGTTTCCGAATGCCACGTATGTCGGCGATCGCATCCATGTCGACTTGCGGCTGGAAGCGGAAGCAGAAGGCCTGCTGGACATCGTCACCGAAATCACGAAAGTCGGCGCTGGCGGCACGGCGCTTCCCACGGCTGCGGGCCGCTGTCGCGTGGTGGCGCCCGCCGCGCCTTTGCGTGTAGTGGCACCCGCGCCGCTTCCGGCGGAGGAGGGCGATGCCGAGCTCTACGGCCTGCGCCCCGGCATGAGCGCGAGCACCACGCGCAGCTTCGCCAACGCCGACCTCGACGAGTACGGCGACCTCACCGGCGACCGCAACCCGATCTTCCGCGACGACCTCGAAGCCGCGGCGCGCGGCTTCAAACGCCGCATCGTGCCCTGGCCGCTGCTGGCAGGCATGTTCTCCGACCTGCTCGGCACCCGCCTGCCCGGGCGCGGCACGGGCTGGATGAAGCAGCAATTGCGCTATCCCTCGGCCGCCCATCCCGGCGAGGCCTTGACCTCGACGGTGACCATCACGCGCCTGCGCGCGGCGAAGGAGCTGGTCAACCTGTCCACCCGCGTTTGTGCCGCCGACGGCCGCCTGGTTTGCGACGGCGAGGCGCTGGTGCTGGTGCGGAATCTGGAAAACAAGCTCGAAAGCAAAATCGGGGCATGAACGGAGTAGTCATGAACGATGTTGGAATCCTCGGCTACGGCTTCTACCTGCCGGAAAGCTGCATGAGCGCGGCGGACATCGCCGCAGCCACCGGAGGCACCTGGAGCGAACAGGCGGTACGCGACAAGCTTGGCATCGTGCGCAAGAGCATCCCGGGTCCCGCCGACGGCACCCAGGAGATGGGCGCCCGTGCCGCGCTGGACGCCATCGCGCGAACCGGCATCGATCCGCTGGAGATAGACCTGATCCTGTGCATGGGCGAGGAGTGGAAGGAATATCCGCTGACCACCTCGGCCATCTACATCCAGGAGCGCATCGGCGCCCACCGCGCCTGGGGCATAGACATACAGCAGCGCTGCAACACCAGCGTGGCGGCGATCAAGATCGCCAAGGACATGCTGATCGCCGATCCGGACATCGCCACGGTGATGATCGTCGGCGGCTACCGCAACGGCGACCTGATCGATTTCCGCGATTCGGCCGTGTCCTTCATGTTCGACCTCGCCGCCGGCGCCGGTGCCTTGCTCCTGCGCCGCGACCTCGGGCGCAACCGGGTGCTGGGCTCGCACATCATCACCGACGGCTCGCTGGCGCGCGACGTCGGCGTCTGGTACGGCGGCTGTGAACATCCGATCGAAACCCTGCCGGAAGCGGAACTCGCGGCGCTGCGCGCGCGCGGCAACCTCAGCCTGCGTGTTTTCGAACCCGAGCACATGAAGACTCGCCTCAACGAAGTTTCGATGCCGAACTGGCTGGCCTGCATCGACAAGGCGCTTGAGAAGAGCGGGGCGACGCGGGCCGACATCGACTTCCTGAACGTGCTGCACTTCAAGCGCTCGATGCATGCCAGCCTGCTGGAGACTCTCGGGCTGAGGACAGAGCAGTCGGTTTACCTGGAGAATTACGGCCACCTCGGCCAGGTTGACCTGATGCTGTCGATCCACGAAGGCCTGCAGCAAGGAAGGCTCAAGGATGGCGATCTGATGGTCGCCATCGCCGCCGGAATCGGTTATGTCTGGGGTGCCACTGTGATCCGCTGGGGGCCGATTGCCTGATGGGAAACCCTCGCCGAGGCCTCAGCCTTCGCTGAAGCCGAAGCGTTCGACGAAATGCACCGGATCAAGCGCCGGACCCTTGAAATCGGCCTGCATGTAGTCGCAGCGCAGTTCCTTGAGCCGCGCCGCTGCCGCATCGTCGGTGACCCCGACGGCGACCACCGCCAGCCTTAACTGGTGTGCGAGTTCTATGATCGACTGGAGGATGCGGTCGGACTTCGGCGTGACCGCAAGGTCGCCCGCCGCCGAAACGTCGAGCTTGATCTCCTGGAACGGCATCGCAGCGAGTTGGAACAACGATTCCATGGTCATGCCGTGGTCGTCGATCGAGAGCTTCACCCCCAGTTCGCGCAATCGACCCAGGGTCTCCCGCGCGACTGGATCGCTGTGCAGCACCTTGGTATCGCCGATACCGAGGATCAATGTTCCCGGGCGCCGGCTCCAGGTGCCGAGCGAACGCTGCACTACATCCAGCAACTCGGGGTGGCACAGCACGCTGGCCGGAAGCCTGACGCCGATGCGCAAGTCGAGCCCGGCACTGTAGCGAAATTCGGATACGTTGCGCAGGGCGCGATTCAGGATGGATGAAACCAGGCCGGTCACCATGCCCGCCGAGTCGGCGGCGGCGAAAGCCTGTTCCGCCGAAATCAGGCCGGCGGCCGGGTCTTGCCAGCGCAACAAGGCTTCCGCACCCATGACTTGTCCGAGGCGCAAGTCGTACTGCGGTTGAAACACCAGTTCCAGCGCGTTTTCCGAGACCGCGGTGCGTAGGCGATTCTCCTGCAGCAGCTCCGACTCGGCCGAATTGTTTCGGTCCTCAGCATAGTCAGCGACCAGCCCAGGCAAGGTTCTGGCCAGAGCACAGGCGCTCTTGGCCCGCTGCAACAGCACTTCCGCCTGGTCGCCATGCTCTGGAAATACGGCGATGCCGATGGCTGGACTGGCAAAGATTTCCTCTTCGCCGATCCAGAACGGGGCACCCAGCACACGCAGGGTTTTCCTTGCTGCAAGTACCGCTACCGCCGGGTCATCCACCTTCGACAGGACGCAGGCGAAGTCGTCGCGCCCCATGGATCCGACGAAATCGCCCGGGCGAAGCACTTCTGCGCAGAGCAAAGAACTGACGCGACTGCGAACGGCATCGCCGACGTGATAACCCCAAACGGCATCGATCCGGCCGATGAGTCCGCAGTCGACGATCAGGATGCCTAGGTTGCCGGAATCGCCCTGTCGTGCCGCGAGCTTGCCGCGCAAGTATTCGAGAAAAGCGACTGGCTCCGCTGCGAATGGATCACGCGATCCGTCAGCCGATCCTTCGGAGTCGGCACCACTCACAGAAACAGCTCGCGCGGATCGATCTTGACCGAGTTGTACTCGAGCGAGCGCAGTATCCGGTACGGTTCGTCGGGGCGGACCTTGGGTTCCTTCATCAGGTCGAGCATCTTGTAAGGCACCATCGGGTTGCCCTTGGCATCCTTGACCACCATGATGCGCGGCTGCATGCGACGCACCATGTTCTGGGCGACCACGATCGCGACTTCGCCGCTGTTGAGTTCGACCACCCCACCGACAGGGTATACGCCGATGCACTGGATGAACTGTTCGACCAACGCTGGATGGAACTGCCTTCCACGTTCCTTGTAAATGAGACTGAGCGCGTTTGCCGGGGACATGTTTTCGCCGAACGGCTTGGGTGCGGTCAGCGTGTCGAAGGTATCGACAATGCCGGCGATCAGCCCGGGCAAGGCGATCGCGTCGCCACGCAATCCGCGCGGATAGCCGGTGCCGTCGAAGCGCTCGTGGTGCAACGAGGCCAGGCCGGGGAGCTCCGGCGGCAGGCCGGCGGTATCGCTGAGGATGCGAACCGAGTGATTGACGTGGGTCCGATACAGCTCGGTCTCGGCCTCGTTGGCCGGCCCGCTGGTGGCGAGTTGGGTGGGCAGCTTCAGCTTGCCGACATCCTGCAGCAACCCGAGCATGCCCAGCATCAGGATGCGATCCTGCGGCAATTGGAGGAAGCGTCCGAAAATGGTCATCATTACCGAAATTCCGACCGCGCGACTCAGGGTTTCGCCACTTTTCTCCTGCAGTTTGATGAGCAGTGCCATGGCATCCGGATTGCGTACCACGCTCTCGGTAATCTGCGCGGCGGCTTCGTGCGAGCGCGCGCTATCGATCGAACTACCGATCTCTACGGCTTTCGACAGCTCGGCGACGACGACGGTGGTCTTGGCAAAGGCGTTTTCCGCCTTGGGCATTTCCGCCTCGACGCTGGCGATCTCCTTGTAAACCGTCGTGCCGCGGACCTTTGCCAGATCCTCGGCGGTCACCCGGCCGACAACCTGTCGCTCTTCCTTTTCCGGGTCAATGAAAACATGCTTGCAGTATTTCTTGAGGACATCGAGCTGCTTGTCGCTTTTCAGGACGAAGCCCTGAAACACGAATGGCGTCTCTGTCCATGGCCGATCCAGCTTGGAGACGTACACCCCAAAGGTTAACTGGTCGACAGCTACTTCTCGAAGTTCCATGCGTCTAGCTCGGTGTCAGGAATAGGGTTGAATTCTGGCTTCGACGGGCCCAGGGGGCAAGCGAAGCGACGATTGAAGCTCAGGACGTGCTGGCGGTTGCATGCCACAGCCTCAGCTTGTCCAGCGTAATCTGTTCAGTTGCATGGAGGACCATGCGCGCTCCGTCGAAATTCTCGTTGATGGTGTAGTCGCTCATGGTAATCACCGTCGGGATTCCCGCCGCCAGTGTCGCTGCCAAGCCATGGGCCGAGTCTTCGACGGCGAGGCAATCGCGCGGCGGGAGATTGAGCTGTTTCAGGGTCCACAGATAGATGTCCGGCGAAGGCTTCTTGGCCGCCGCTACGCTGCCGGACGCGATCGCGTCGAACCACGTGTCGGCATTCGGTCCGAGATTGGCCCGCAACAGCCCCACCACGTTTCCCAGTTTCGAACTGGAAGCGATCGCCAGGCGCACGCCTTCTGTGCGCGCGTCGCAAATGAGTTGCCCGATGTCGGCACGCAACGGGATGGCTCCCGCCGCGAGCAGGCGTTGGTAGTTTCGCGTCTTGATGTCGTGGATGCGCTGCAGCAATTCTTCGAAGTCCGGGCGGGCGCAGGTTGCCGGATCATGCTGGCGGGCAAAGTGGCGGATTCTTTCCAGTCCGCCGGCAACATCCAGGAGGGTGCCGTAAAAGGCTTCGTCCCAGTGCCACGGCAACCCGACTTCGGCGAAGGCCGCATTGAACGCAGGGCGATGACCGTCGCGTTCGGTATTGGCCAGGGTACCGTCGACGTCGAAAATAAGTGCGCGCAGTGCCATGATGAAAAAAACTGCCAGACGTTACAGGAGGGGTAAAGACTAAACGATTTCTTGCTTGCGAGGGTAGGGCTCGGCGGTGTTTTTTTGGATGCGGCGGCGCAGCGATTTCTCTTTAGCCCTGAGAATGCTAGAGTGCACCCGACGTACCGTCGGCGATTTTTTTTATCTCCCTATATCTTCCGACGACCCCGTCGCCTTACCCCGCCATTGGAGACCGTGCGCCCGTGAAACCGACGAACATCGGCGGCCACGACTATTTTCACAAAGTCGTGGATTGCCAGTGGGCCTGTCCGGCCCACACCCCCGTTCCGGAGTACATCCGCCTCATAGCCGCAGGTCGTTATTCGGATGCCTACATGATCAATTGGCGTTCGAACGTTTTTCCGGGAGTTCTGGGTCGTGTATGCGACCGCCCCTGCGAACCCGCCTGCAGGCGCGGACGCGTCGACAAGGAACCGGTCGCGATCTGCCGCTTGAAGCGCGTAGCGGCTGACCTCAAGGAAGACATCACCGGCCGCCTGCCGCTGCCGGCAAATAGCAACGGCAAGCGCATCGCCTGCGTCGGTGCCGGTCCAGCTTCGTTGACCGTGGCGCGCGACCTGGCAGTGCTCGGTTACCAGATTACGGTATTCGACAACGGCGCAGCCCCGGGCGGCATGATGCGCAGCCAGATTCCGAAGTTCCGCCTGCCCGACGAGGTCATCGACGAGGAGTGCGGCTACATCACCGGCCTCGGTGTCGAAACGCGCTACAACCAGTGGGTCGGCAGCCTCAAGGAACTGCTGGCCGGCGACTGGGACGCGGTCTTCGTCGGCACCGGCGCGCCAAAGGGGCGCGATGCGCCGATCCCGGGCCGCCAGGAAGCCGCCAAGCACATTCACATCGGCATCGACTGGCTGGCCAATGTGGCCTTCGGCCACACCACAAAGATTGCGAAGCGCGTCATCGTCCTGGGCGGCGGCAACACCGCGATGGACTGCTGCCGCTCGGCGCGTCGGATGGGCGGTGACGACGTCAAGGTCATTGTGCGCAGCGGCTTCGAGGAAATGAAGGCCTCGCCTTGGGAGAAGGAGGAGGCCATCCACGAAGGCATCCCCATTCTCAACATGCGCGTGCCCAAGGAATTCCGTCATGACAACGGCAAGCTCAGCGGCGTGCTGTTCGAGATCGTGCGCGCCGAATACGATGCCAAGGGTCGGCGCAGCCTGATCCCGACCGGCGAGCCCGACGAATTCCACGAATGCGACGAAGTTCTGGTGGCGATCGGCCAGGAGAACGCCTTCCCCTGGATCGAAAAGGACATCGGCCTCGAGTTCGACAAGTGGGGTTTGCCGGTGCTGAACGAGAAGACCCTGCAGTCGACCCTGCCCAGGGTGTTCTTCGGCGGCGATGCGGCGCTGGGGCCAAAGAACATCATCACCGCCGCGGCCCAGGGCCACGAGGCGGCGATCTCGATCGACCTGTTCTGCCGCGGCAAGAAGCTCGACGACCGGCCGCCGCCCGAGTTCAACCTGGTCAGCCAGAAAATGGGCATCCACGAGTGGAGCTACGACAACCAGGTCTCGGAGGAAGAGCGCAAGAAGGTGCCGGTCAAGGCGCTGGCAAAGACCCTCAAGGACATCAAGCTCGAACTCGAAATGGGCTTCGACCCCTTCATGGCCTGCGCCGAGGCGGAGCGCTGCCTCAATTGCGACATCGAGACGGTGTTCACCGTCAAGACCTGCATCGAATGCGACGCCTGCGTCGATATCTGCCCGACGGAATGCATCACCTTCACCCGCAATGGCGAGGAGGACGACTTGCGCGACCGGCTCAAGGCGCCGGCACGGAATCGTGAGCAGGCCCTCTACGTCTCGGACACACTGAAGACCGGGCGGGTCATGGTCAAGGACGAGAATATTTGCCTGCACTGCGGCATGTGCGCCGAACGCTGCCCCACCGGCGCCTGGGACATGCAGAAGTTCTTCATGCAATGCGCTGAAGCAGGGACGGAAGCGAAAAGGACATGAGCGCCATGAAACCAATTCAGAGCAGCAACGATTTCGTCATCAAGTTCGCCAACGTCAACGGCTCGGGTTCGGCTTCGGCCAACGAGCTGTTCGCCCGTGCCATCATGCGCATGGGCGTGCCGGTGGCGCCGCGCAACATCTTCCCCTCCAACATCCAGGGCATGCCGACCTGGTACGAGATGCGTGTCTCGGCGGCCGGCTGGCTCGGCCGCCGTGGCGGCTGCGACCTGATGGTGGCGATGAACCCGCAGACCTGGGACCGCGATGTCGCCGAGATCGAACCCGGCGGCTATCTGTTCTACGACTCGACCAAGGCGCAGCCACGTTCGCGCTTCCGCGAGGACATCACGGTGCTGGGCATCCCCCTCACCGAAATCTGCAACCGCGAATACACGGATGCGCGGCAGCGGCAGCTGTTCAAGAACATCATGTACGTCGGCGCGCTGACGGCCCTGCTCGGCATCGATTTCAGCGTCGTCGAAAAGCTGATCGCCGACCAGTATCGCGGCAAGGACAAGCTGATCGGCGCCAACGTCAATGCCCTGAAGCTGGGCTACGACCACGCCAGGGCCAATCTGCCGTGTCCGATCGGCCTGCGCGTCGAGCGTGCCGATGGCGTCGGCGACAAGATTTTCATCAACGGCAACAATGCCTGTGGCCTCGGTGCCGTGTATGGCGGCGCCACGGTGGCCGGCTGGTACCCGATCACGCCGTCGACTTCGGTGATCGAAGCCTTCAGCAGTTATTGCCGCAAATACCGCACCGACCCCGACAACGGCATGGCGCGCTACGCCATCGTCCAGGCCGAGGATGAATTGGCCTCGATCGGCATGGTGATCGGCGCCGCCTGGAACGGCGCGCGGGCATTTACGGCGACATCCGGCCCCGGCATATCGCTGATGCAGGAATTCTTTGGCCTCGCCTATTTCGCCGAAGTGCCGGTCGTGGTCTTCAATGTCCAGCGTGGCGGTCCCTCTACCGGCATGCCGACGCGAACGCAACAGTCCGACCTGATCTCCTGCGCCTACGCCTCGCACGGCGATACCAAGCATGTGCTGCTGTTTCCCGAGGATCCCTACGAGTGCTTCACGCTCGGCGCCCAGGCCTTCGACCTTGCCGACCGGCTGCAGACCCCGGTGTTCGTCCTGCTCGACCTCGACATCGGCATGAACGACAGGTTGTGCCATCCCTTCGACTGGGATGACAGCCGGCGCTACGATCGCGGCAAGGTGATGACGGCAGAAATGCTGGATGCCGGAAGGAACTTCGGCCGCTACCTCGACGTCGATGGCGACGGCATCCCCTGGCGCACGATTCCCGGCACCCACCCGACCAAGGGCGCCTTCTTCAGCCGGGGCACCACGCGCAACGCCTACGCCAAGTACAGCGAGGCCGGCACGGACTATGTCTATAACATGGAGCGCCTGCGGCACAAGCTGGAGACGGCGAAGAAGCTGGTGCCGGCTCCGGTAATCAAGCCGGCATCGCAGCCCACCCGTTTCGGCGCGATCTACTACGGTTCGACCAGCCCGGCCATGGCCGAGGCCTCCACCTTGCTCGAAGCGCAGGACGTCCACGTCGATACCCTGCGCGTGCGCGGCTTCCCGTTCGCCGACGAGGTGATCGACTTCATCGACCAGCACGAGGTGGTGTTCGTCATCGAGCAGAACGAAAGCGGCCAGTTGCGGATGCTGCTGCTGACCGAAGGCGAAATCGATCCGAAGAAGCTGATCCGCGTCCTGCACTACGACGGCACGCCGATCACCGCCCGCTTCATTTCCGGCAGGATCGCCGATGCGCTCTCCGAGCACAAGGTGACCCCCCTTCGCAAACAGGTGGCCTCATGACCTATCTCGCCAAACCCAAACTGCTGCGCGCCGATGCGCCACGCAACGCCGTCGGCTACACCCGACGCGACTACGAGGGTGCAATCTCGACCCTGTGCGCCGGCTGTGGCCACGACTCGATCTCCGCGGCCGTGGTGCAGGCCTGCTTCGACCTCGACATCGAGCCACACAAGGTGGCCAAGCTCTCCGGCATCGGCTGCTCGTCGAAGACGCCCGACTATTTCCTCGGTGCCTCGCACGGATTCAACACCACCCACGGTCGCATGCCGTCGGTGCTGACCGGCGCCGCGCTGGCCAACCGCGACCTGATCTACCTCGGCGTCTCCGGTGATGGCGACTCCGCCTCGATCGGCATCGCCCAGTTCGCCCACGCCATGCGCCGCGGCGTGAATATGGCCTACATCTGCGAGAACAATGGGGTCTATGGCCTGACCAAGGGCCAGTTCTCGGCCACCGCCGACAAGGGCTCGAAGAACAAGCGTGGCGTGGTCAACAGCGACACGCCGATCGACCTCGTGGCACTGTCGCTGCAGCTCGGCGCGACCTTCGTCGCGCGCAGCTTTTCCGGGGACAAGGAGCAACTGGTGCCGCTGATCAAGGGAGCGCTGCGCCATCGCGGCCCGGCCTTCATCGATGTCATCAGTCCCTGCGTCACGTTCAACAACCACGCCGGGTCGACCAAGAGCTACGACTACGTGCGCGAGCACAACGAGGCGGTGAATCGGCTCGACGTGATTCTTCCGCGCGACAAGATCGAGACCAGCTATAACCCGGGCTCGCTTCGACGCGTGGTGCAGCACGACGGTTCGGTCCTGCTGTTGCGCAAGGTGGCCGTCGATTACGACCCGGCCGACCGCGTCGCCGCGATGAACTACCTGCAGGAGCGGCAGACGCTGGGCGAAATCGTCACCGGCCTGATCTACGTCGACAGCAGCGCCGAGGATATGCATCGCCACCTGAATACGGTGGAGAAGCCGCTCAACCAGCTTGGCGACGCCTATCTCTGCCCCGGCAGCAAGGCGCTCGACGCGCTCAACGCCTCCCTGCGCTAGCCAGCCGTACGAGCTTCACTCCTTCGGCGGTCGCGGGCGCTTCCCGATCGTTACATCGACAGCGACGTCACGGCCCTCGCGCTTCAGGCCGAAGCGCGCCTTACTTCCGGGTTGCAACGCGGCAATCAGTTCCAGCACCGCCTGGGCGTCCTTTACCGGCTTGCCGGTGACCTGAACCAGCACGTCGCCGGGCTTGATGCCGGACTTGTCGGCCGGACTGCCGCGCATGACACCGGCGATCAGCGCGCCGTCGGTGCCGGACAGTTTGAAGGATTCGGCCAGTTCGGGGGTGATCTCCTGCACTTCGATGCCGACCCAGCCTCGGGTGACGCTGCCGGTTCTGACGATCTGTTCCATGACGCTTTTTGCCAGTGAAACGGGAATCGCGAAGCCGATGCCCATCGATCCGCCGCTTTGCGAGTAGATGGCGGTGTTGATGCCCACCAGGTGCCCGTTGGCATCAACCAGCGCGCCGCCGGAATTGCCCGGATTGATCGCTGCATCGGTCTGGATGAAGTTCTCGAAGGTGTTGATACCCAGATGGGAGCGACCCAGCGCCGAGACGATACCCGAGGTGACGGTCTGCCCGACGCCGAAGGGATTGCCAATCGCCAACACCACATCGCCGACGCGCAGGTTGTCGCTGCTGCCGAAGGCGATCACCGGCAGCTTGTGATCGGCCGGGATGCGCAGCACCGCGAGGTCGGATTCCGGATCGGATCCCACCACGCGCGCCTTGTACTTGCGCCCGTCATTGTGGGCAACTTCGATTTCGTCAGCGCCTTCGATGACATGGAAATTGGTCAGGATGTAGCCTTCAGGCGAAACCACGACGCCGCTACCAAGGCCAGAGCGCCGCTGCGACTGTTCGCCGAATCGATCGCCGAAAAAATGTCGGAATATCGGGTCGTTGATGAAGGGGTGGCGCGCCCCCGCCACCTCCTGGCTGGTAAAAATATGCACGACGGCGGGAATGGCGCGTTTTGCCGCATCGGCGTAGGACGCGGGCCGATGCGCCTCGGCGCGGGGGACTGCTTCGAGCACCGTCGCGACTTCCGACAGGCTTGTATTGCCGCCCGGCAATTGCGCGAGCCATTCCGGCTTGAGTGTCTTGACGACGAACAGGACCGCGACGCAGATCGTCACGGTCTGGGCAAAAATCAGCCAAAGGCGGCGCATAATCGGAGCTTTTTTGGGGTGATGGACAATGGCGGGTGAGGCCGTGTTGCGCGAGGATCTTCGCCTCTGGATGGATGGCTTGTTGGACGCCGAGCGGTTTCGCGATTATTGCCCAAACGGCCTGCAAGTGGAAGGTCGCGAACGCATCCGGCGCATCGTTTGCGGCGTGACCGCCAGCCAGGCCCTGATCGAGGCCGGCATCGCGCGCGGGGCGGACGCGCTGCTGGTGCACCACGGCTGGTTCTGGAAGGCCGAAGATGGCCGCGTCACCGGTTTTCGCAAGCAACGCATGGCGCGCCTGCTTGCCCATGACATCAGCCTGTTCGCCTACCATCTGCCGCTCGACGCGCATCCGGAGCTGGGCAACAACGCGCAATTGGCGGCACGCCTGGGTTGGACGGTAACCGGGCGATTCGCGGAGCAGGACATCGGCTTTGTCGGCATACCGTCAGCGCCGACTTCCGTCGCCGGTCTGGCGGTGCGAATCGAACGGGAGTTGGGGCGGCGACCGCTGCTGGTCGGTGACCCGGATCGCGCGGTGGCGCGAATAGCCTGGTGCAGCGGTGGCGCGCAGGGCTATTTCGAGGATGCACTGGCGACGGCCGCCGACGTTTTCGTTACGGGTGAAATCTCGGAGCAGACCGTGCACCTGGCGCGGGAAACCGGCATGGCCTTCCTCAGCGCGGGCCATCATGCGACCGAGCGTCACGGGGTGATTGCTCTGGGCCAGCGCGTTCGCCAGCATTTCGGCATCGACTGCGAATTCGTCGATATCGACAATCCCGTCTGATGGAGTCCCCGCTTGGCAGGCGCGCAGCTGACGGCGGCGTCGCTGTTACGCATGGTCAATCCAGGCGGAACTTCACCGGAAACAGGGTTTGTCGGGGATTCCCGGGCAGAAAGCCGATGCGGCGGGCGGCATCCAGCGCGGCCTGGTCAAGCACGGCGTGGCCTGAACTGCGAGCGACTTCGGCTGACGTCAGTCGCCCGTTCGGCGCCAGGGTCAATAGCAGGATTACGTCGCCTTCCAGACCGTGGGCGATTGCTTCCGGCGGATAGAACAGGTGCTTTGACAAAGCGGCCTGCGCGCGGCGCAGGGACCCGCCTTCAAGCCGCGGCAGTGCGGCGTCGCGTGGCAATGTCGCGGGCTCCGGCGAGGCGTCGGTGCTGACCGCTTCCGCAATGGATTCGGGCGCGGGAACAGGAAGCAGGCGTGCTTCGATGCGGGCGCTCGGCGTCGGCGTGGTTTCCAGCCAATACGGCGCCAGGATAACAGCGGCATGCAGGCCCAGGCTCAGCAGCAGGGCAAGGGACGGGGACATCCGGCGATTGTAGAGCGTGAGCGACCAAACCCATTTCGATTCCATTCGCCAATTCACGGTGGACATATACTTCGAATCATGAGAGCAGAGTTGCAGTGGCGGTGGATTGCCGCCGGGTTGGGATCCGCTGCCTTGGCAAGCCTGAGAGTTCTTGCGGGCACAGTCGTGTTGATTGCGGCCAGCGGTTCCTTGCGCGCCGCAAGCCTGCCTGATGGGGCGCGGTTCTCCATCGCCGTCGAGCAGGGTGACATGGTGCAGGCGCGTGAATGGCTGGACAACGGGTTGCCGCCCGATTTCGAGGGAAAAGCGATTGGCACCGGGATCATGATCGGCGCCTGGGAGGGCAACATCGCGATGATGGATCTCTTCCTGTCGCGTGGCGGCGACCTCAACAGGTCCAACTCGCTCGGTGAGCAGGCACTCCAGCACGCCGCATGGCGGGGACACCTTGCCGCGGTGCGCTGGCTGGTCGAGCGCGGCGCCCGCGTCAACCGCGAAGGCAAGGAATGGGCGGCGCTGCACTACGCGGCATTCGCCGGGCATGGGGAGGTGGTGAGTTACCTGCTGGAACGCGGCGCCGACGTCAACGCGCGATCCACCAACGGTTCCACGCCCTTGATGATGGCGGCGCGGGAAGGCAAGGAGTCGATCGCGAAGACCTTGCTGGCCGCCGGCGCCCGACGCGACATCGTCAATGAACAGGGCGAGGACGCGCTGCGCTGGGCGATGCGGCACAACAACCTGTCGATCGCCCGCAGCATCGCCGGCGGCGATACCTTCGCGGCTGTGGCGGCTCGCCCGGCAACGTCCTGGGGAGCTCCGGTCCGCTCGCAAGCCGTGCCTGACCGTGCCGACTCGCTGATGGCGCAGGCGCGTCGGATGGAAGCGGAGGGGCGGCGCGACGAAGCCCTGCGCCTCTATCGGGCGGCACTCGTTACGATCCGCCAGGCGGATGCATCGCGCAAGAGCAGCCAGGTGCCGCCGCGCGTGGCGACAGGAATGGTGATCTCGGCACGACGCGGCAAACCGGACAACCAGTCGGCGAGCCTGAGTTTTGCCGCTCCGGCGCAAGTTGCCACAAGCGCGGAAGTCGGCGCTGGTGCGACGGCGGTCGAGGTCGACAGTGCCGATGGCTGGCTGCGTCGTGCCCGGGAGTTCGAGGCCGCCGGTCGTCGCAAGGAGGCGCTGGAAGCATTTCGCCACGCGTCTGCCAGCCTGCGAACCGTGGCGGCGGAGCGTGATTTGACGTTGAGCCCCGCGCTGGCTCCCGCGGCGAACGCGGAGTCGGCCCCGCCACCGTGATCTCGGGCGGGATGGGAATCATTTGACAACTAAACAAAGTACGATTACGATTAGGATAAATTAATTACGTAAAGAGAAATCACGATCATCCCCGAGGAGTTGTCATGACCGAAAAGAAATTCGCCTCCCACGCCGACCTGGAGCAAAAGCAGGTCAGCTTCGAAAAGCTCTCCGACAACGCCTACGCCTACACGGCGGAGGGCGATCCGAATACCGGCGTGATCATCGGCGACGACGCCGTGATGATCATCGACGCCACGGCGACGCCGGTGATGGCCCAGGACGTCGTGCGCCATGTCCGCGAGGTGACCGACAAGCCGATCAAATACGTAACGCTCACCCACTACCACGCGGTGCGCGTGCTCGGCGCCTCGGGGTACAAGGCTCATGGGCTTCAGGCAGTGATCGCATCGAGGCCCACATACGAACTGATCGTCGAGCGCGGCCAGCAGGACATGGACTCCGAGATCGGCCGTTTCCCGCGACTGTTCAATGCCGTCGAGAGCGTGCCCGGCCTGACTTGGCCGACCTTGGTCGTCGAGGGCGAACTGACGCTATGGATGGGTGATCTCGAAGTAAAAATCTGGCACCCGGGGCGCGGCCACACCAAGGGTGATACCGTGGTCTGGCTGCCGCAGCAGAAGATCCTGTTTTCCGGCGACCTGGTGGAGGCCGACGCCGCCTGCTACACGGGCGACGCCTATCTTGCCGACTGGCCGGCAACGTTGGATAAACTCGCGGCGCTGAAGCCCGAGAAACTGATCCCCGGCCGCGGTCCGGCGTTGGTGAATCCGGAGCAAGTGCAGCGCGGCCTGGCCTATACGCGCGACTTCGTCTCGACGCTGTATGGCAGCGCCAGGGAAGCCGTGGCGCAGGGCATGGACCTCGCCGCCTGCATGGCGCACACGCGCAAGGCGATGGACCCGAAATTCGGCCAGGTGTTCATCTACGAGCACTGTCTGCCCTTCGACGTGACCCGCGCCCACGACGAGGCCTCGGGCATCCGCGATCCGCGCATCTGGACGGCAGAGCGCGACCAGCAAATGTGGCATGCCTTGCAGGCCGTCTGAGCGGGGCGGCCATGCTGAAGACCTACACCTATCCGAGATATGACTATCGCGTTGCGCCGGAGATCGCCGGTGGCAGGTCGGCGAAGGTTCCCGTCGTCGTCGTCGGCGCCGGCCCTGTCGGCCTTGCCATGGCCCTGGATCTGGACTTGCAGGGCGTTCCGGTGCTGCTGCTGGACGAGGACGACACGGTTTCGATCGGCTCGCGCGGCGTCTGCTACGCCAAGCGCGCGCTGGAAATCCTCGATCGTTACGGCGTCGGCGACGCCGTATGCGCCAAGGGCGTTTCGTGGAACGTCGGCCGCACCTTTTTCCGCGAGAGCGAGGTCTACAACTTCAACCTCGTTCCCGAGCCCGACCACCATCGGCCGGGCATGGTGAACCTGCAACAGTACTACCTGGAGGAATACCTGGTGGCGCGTGCCGCCACGCGTCGCGGCATCGACCTGCGCTGGAAGAACAAGGTTGTTTCGGTGACGCAGTCCGCGACGGGCGTCACGCTGACAGTCGAGACCCCGGACGGTATGTATGCGGTCGAAGCGGATTGGCTGATCGCCGCCGATGGCGCGCGCAGCCCGATCCGGCGCATGCTCGGCCTGGAAGTCGAAGGCAAGATCTTCATGGATCGCTTCCTGATCGCCGACGTGGTGATGAAGGCCGACTTTCCCGCCGAGCGCTGGTTCTGGTTCGACCCGCCCTTCCACCCCAACCAGTCCGTGCTGTTGCACAAGCAGACCGACAGCGTGTTCCGCATCGATTTCCAGCTTGGTTGGGATACCGACCCGGAAGAGGAAAAGAAGCCGGAGAACGTGATACCGCGCATCAAGGCCATGCTGGGTGACGAGCGCGAGTTCGAACTGGAATGGGTCAGTGTCTATACCTTCCAGTGCCGGCGCATGGGCCGCTTCAACCACGGTCGCGTGCTATTCGTCGGCGACGCCGCCCACCAGGTTTCGCCGTTCGGCGCGCGCGGGGCCAACTCGGGCCTGCAGGATGCCGACAACCTCGGCTGGAAACTCAAACTCGTCCTCGATGGCAAGGCCACCGAACGGCTGCTCGACAGCTACAGCGAAGAGCGTGTTTACGCAGCCGACGAGAATCTGATGAACTCGACGCGCTCCACCGATTTCATCACGCCCAAGAGCCGCGCCAGCCGGGCCTTTCGCAATGCGATCCTGAGCCTCGCCAGGGACCACGTCTTCGGCCGCAGCCTGGTGAATTCGGGACGCTTGTCGGTGCCGTCCTTCCTGGTCGATTCCAGCCTGAACACGCCCGACGAGGATGCTTTCACCGGGCGGATGCTGCCGGGTGCGCCAATGGACGACGCACCGGTGGAAAAGGACGGCGCACCTGGCTGGCTGCTGCAAAGCGCCGGCAATCGCTTCCAACTGATGGTCTTCGTCGATGAGCCGGCCACCGCCGACACCACCGCCTTGTCTCAGCTCACGACCGACGGCATTCCGGTCGAGCCGCTGCTGATATCGCGAGTTGCCGCAACTGCCTGTGCCCTGCCCCTTGTGCATGACGTTCGTGGCATTGCTGCCCAACGCTATGATACCAAACCCGGCAGCGTGTACCTGATCCGCCCGGACCAGCATGTGGCAGCGCGCTGGCGCCGCTTCGATGCCGCGAAGATTCTTGCCGCCGTCGCCCGCGCGACGTGCCGACAGTGAAGGAGACTGCCATGGCCCTGAACCTGAACCCGAATTTTTCCGAAGCCGGCAAGCGCTATTTCAGCGCCTATTCACCCGGCGACGATTTCTACGAACTTCTGATCGGTGCACACCGCGATCTGTCCGACGAGCAGTCGGAACTGCTCAACGCCCGCCTGATCCTGTTGCTGGCGAATCACATCGGCGACATCGCGATGCTGCGTGAAGCCCTCGCCATTGCCCGCGAAGGAGTCTGAACTTGAGCACGAACCTGATTCGCAAGGTGCATCACGTCGCCTACCGCTGCAAGGACGCCAAGCAAACCGTGGAGTGGTACGGCAGGCATCTCGGCATGAAGTTCATCCTCGCCATCGCCGAGGACGCCGTGCCCTCGACCGGCGAGGCCGATCCCTACATGCATGTCTTCCTCGATGCCGGCGGCGGCAACATCCTCGCCTTCTTCGAGCTGCCGACGCGGCCGGAGATGGGCCGCGACCCCAACACGCCGGCCTGGACCCAGCATCTGGCGCTGGAGGTCGGCAGCATGGAAGAACTGCTGGCGGCAAAGGCGCGGCTCGAAGCCGACGGCATAGAGGTGGTCGGACCGACCGACCATGCGCTGTTCCAGTCGATCTACTTCTTCGATCCGAGCGGCCACCGGCTGGAACTGGCCTGCAACACCCATACGCCGGAAATGATGAGGCGGCTCGACGAAGCGAAATGGGACATGATCAACGAGTGGGCGGTGACGAAGAAGGCGCCGCAGCACGCGCGCTGGATGCACGACGGCAGCTACAAGACCTGGGGCCGGCAATGAAGCTGGCGACCCTCAAGCGCGGCGGACGCGACGGCACGCTGGCGGTGGTCAGCCGCGACCTGGCGCGCTGCCAGGCCGTGGCCGACATCGCGACCACGCTGCAGCAGGCACTGGACGATTGGGAGGCGACGGCGCCGCAACTGGCGGCCGTGTATGAGGCCCTCAACCACGGCGCCGCGCGCCACGCCGAGCCCTTCGACCCGCGCCAGTGCGCCAGCCCCCTGCCGCGCGCCTACCAGTGGGCCGACGGCTCGGCCTACGTCAATCACGTCGAACTGGTGCGCAAGGCGCGCGGTGCCGAATTGCCCCCCGAGTTCTGGACCGATCCGCTGATGTACCAGGGCGGCTCGGACAGCTTCGCCGGACCCTGCGATCCGATCCTGGCCCGCGACGAAGCCTGGGGCATCGATTTCGAGGCCGAGGTGGCGGTGATCAGCGGCGACGTGCCGATGGGCGCGACCGCGGAACAATGTGCCGAGCAGATACGCCTGCTGATGCTGGTAAACGATGTCAGCCTGCGCAATTTGATTCCCGGCGAACTGGCCAAGGGCTTCGGTTTCCTCCAGTCCAAACCTGCCACGGCCTTTTCGCCGGTGGCGGTGACGCCGGAAGAACTTGGGGATGCCTGGTGCGACGGGAAGGTCCATTTGCCGCTGGCCGTCGCGCTCAATAACAAGCCCTTCGGCAAACCCGATGCCGGCATGGACATGATCTTCAACTTTGCCCAATTGATGGCGCATCTGGCTAAGACGCGCGAGCTCGAAGCGGGCTCGATCGTCGGTTCCGGCACGGTGTCGAACAAGCAAGGCGGGCTTTTCGGTTCGTCGATTGCCAACGGCGGTGTCGGCTATTGCTGCTTGGCCGAGGTTCGCATGTACGAAACCATCGAAGCGGGCAAGCCGAAAACCCCTTTCATGCGCTTTGGGGACAGTGTCAGGATTGAAATGCTCGACGGCAATGGCGCCAGCATATTCGGTGCGATAGAACAGCGAGTGGAACGCTACGTGACGACCTGACCGGCGTCGTTCTTCTGGATCTCGGCCAGCAACAGGATTTCCTCGGCCACGGATTGCGGAAACCCGGCGCGGGCACCATCGCGGTTGTCCTCCAGCAGGCGCCGCAGGTAGGGGATGCATTCCTCCGGACGGGACCAGATTGATTGGATGTGCTCGGCTACCCGGGAGAAGTTCTCCAGCGTCGATACCTCGCGGCGTCCGCTGGCGCCCCAGTCTTCGGCCTGGATGTTGAAGTTCTTGCGCAGATTCTCGGCGGTCGCCATGAACTCCTCGTGCAGCCCCCGCTTGCGGTAGATGCCCAGCAGCTTGAGCATGTGGTAGACGGCATGGCGCGGGTTCGCTTCGGTGTATTCGACCAGCGCTTGCGCCGCGCCCTGTTCCAGCCCCATCGATAGCATGATTTCGGCCAGATGCAGGGTCGGTTCCAGGTTCCTGTCGGAAGCAAGCGTCGGGGTGGCCGGTGCTACCCGCCTGGCTGCGACTGGAGGCTCTTCGACGATGGTCCCCGGATCGGCTTCCTCGAGGACGAAATCGATGGTCGGCGAAGCCGTATCCGGCGTCGGCCGCCCGACGAGCGGAGCCTGTTCGTCCTTGGCAGGGTCCGAGGCACCAGGTGCCACTTCCGGCGGCGCCGAAAGTATGACCGTCGCCTCCATGTCGGTGATGGCCGGTGGCGTCTTGACTGTGACGTTCCGAGGCAAAGTCGGCGCCGGGGACGGTACTGCAACTGGCTCGGCGACCTGCCTACCGGCTTGGCCGGCCGCCGCCGTGGCAGCGCGCATCGCGGCTTCGACGCGCGCGCCATCCTCGTTTTCGGCCGCCTGTGCATTCGCATTGCGGATCCTGCGCCGACCGTACCACCAGGTCGTCACCAGCGTCAGCGCCGCGATGCCGGCTGCGACCAGGCGCCAGTCGGACTCGCTCTCAGGTTCGATGGCGGTGGCCACCACGACTGGCGGTGCTGCGCGCTTTTCTTTCGTCAGGTTGCGGACCAGATCGTTGACCGTCGCGATACTGGCCTCCATGCCGCGCAGCTTGTCGGAGATTTCCTGCAGGCGACGGGATTCGTCGACACTGCTCAATGCCGTGCGCCACTCGATGCGCAGCACCGAGCGTTCATCGTCGGATACCTTGCCCAGCCGTTCCAGTTGCAGGGTCTCGGAGCGTCTGAGTTCGGCGGGAGGGGCAGCTGCCAGCGACAGCCCCGGCGCCAGGAACAGCAGCAACGCGGCGCGGCCGATACGCCTTCCGCAAGTGGTCAAAATGGTGGACAGAGAGGTCCGCATCGGGTTCCGAAAGGCGCTGAAGTGCTGCTATTCTAGTACCAGTGATTGCGGCACGCTCGGCTGGAGAAGGCTCCGGCAACCCCTCCAATCAACTGTTCCCGGAATATCCATGAAGCTATACAGCTACTTTCGCAGCTCGGCGAGTTTCCGCGTGCGTATTGCCCTGTCATTGAAGGGACTGGACTACGACTATGTTCCCGTCCACCTCCTGAAGGATGGCGGCCAGCAGTTCGGCGACGAATACAAGGCCTTGAACCCGGCAGCGCTGGTACCCGTGTTGCGGGACGACGATGGACGCGTGCTGACGCAATCGCTGGCCATCATCGAATACCTCGAGGAAACCCGACCGCATCCCCCGCTGCTGCCGGCCGATGCCACCGGCCGTGCGCGGGTTCGTTCGATTGCCCTGTCGATCGCCTGCGAGATACACCCGCTCAACAATCTGCGCGTCCTCGGCTATCTGACCAAAACCCTGGCCGTGGCGGAGGAGCAAAAAAATTCCTGGTATCGGCACTGGGTCGAAACCGGACTGGAAGCGGTGGAGGCGATGCTGGCGGGCGATGCACGCACCGGAAGCTATTGCCATGGCGATACGCCGACCATGGCAGACGTTCTGCTGGTGCCGCAAATCTTCAATGCGCAGCGCTTCAATTGCCGGCTTGACCACGTGCCGACCGTGATGCGCATTCATCAACAGTGCCTGACACTACCGGCCTTCGCCAGTTCGGTACCGGCGGTACAGCCTGACGCGGAGTAAGGAAGCTCAGGCGTCCTTCAGTCGTCCGGAAAATACCTTGCGCAGCTTGGCGGCCTTGGGCGCGACGACGGCCTGGCAATAGCCTTGCAGAGGATTGTTGGCGTAGTAGTTCTGGTGGTAATCCTCGGCACGCCAGAAAGTCGGCGCTGGCGATACGGCGGTGACGATGGTGTTGGGCCAGATATTCTGTCCCGCCAGCTCGGAAATCAGGTCGCGGGCGATTCTTTCCTGTTCCGCGTCATGGGTAAAGATCACCGAGCGGTACTGGGTACCGACATCGTTGCCCTGGCGATCCAGGGTGGTCGGGTCGTGGATGGCGAAGAAGGCCATCAGCAGCGTGCGGTAGTCGATCACGGCGGGATCGAAGTGGACCTCGACCACCTCGGCATGCCCCGTTTCACCGCCGCAGACACTGCGATAGTCCGGGTCCGGCATGGCGCCGCCGGCGTAGCCGGAGACGACGCTTTCGACGCCCCGGAGCTGTAGTAGTGCGGCTTCCAGGCACCAGAAGCAGCCGCCGCCCAAGGTGGCAACTGAGGTGGCAACTGAGGTGGCAACGGCGGTGGCTACCGATTGGGTCTTGGGTGTGTTCATTCGAATCTCCCGCAGCGCAGCGCAACAGGCCAGATTATGGACTTCCCGTCATTCGGTCGGGGCCAAATCGCAAGCAGGCGTTCGCCAAGTTCGATGCAGGGATCGCTTCCCTTCTCCTTCATGTAGCGCTGGGTGGCCGACCAGGTGCGCAGGTAGGCGAGCAGGTCCTCCAGCGTCCATTCCAGGCGGATCTCGAAATCCGGGGTGGCGATGTCGGCAAAGGGGAACGGCATGTCGCGGTAGGCCAGGTCGACCCAGCGTCGTTCCGGCGGCCACCAGGGGCCGACCGTGTTGCGGTAGAAATCCTCGACGATCGAGTTCAACGCCGGTTCGCCGCGCAGCAAGGTGTAGGTCCAGGCGGCGAATACCCCGCCCGGCTTGAGCACCCGGCGGACTTCGGCATAGAACGGGTCGCCGCAGAACCAGTGCAAGGCTTGCGCCACGGTGACCAGGTCGCAACTGCGCTCGGGCAGGCCGCTGACCTCGGCCGGCGCCGCACGGTAGTCGATGCGCGGATCCGGCGCGGCCTGGGCGATCTGCTGGGCCGACAGGTCCGTGGCATGGATGTGGCGGAAGTGTTCCGCCAGTGCCCGCGCGGCCTGGCCGTTGCCGGTGCCGCAATCCCAGGCCAGGTCTGTCTTCGCGCACTGCCGCGCCAGCCAGACGAAGAGTTCCGGGGGATAGAAGGGGCGGGCCTTGGCGTAACCCGCAGCGTGGCCGGAAAAATGGTCCGCGGCCAGAGCCTCAGACCCTTTCGATGATCATCGCGATGCCCTGGCCGACGCCGATGCACATGGTGCACAGCGCATAGCGGCCGCCCGTTCGCTGCAACTGATAGGTGGCGGTGGTCACCAGGCGCGCGCCGCTCATTCCCAGCGGATGGCCGATGGCGATGGCGCCGCCGTTGGGATTGACGCGGGCATCATCGTCGGCCAGGCCCAGGTCGCGGGTGACAGCGAGGCCTTGCGCGGCAAAAGCCTCGTTGAGTTCGATGACGTCCATCTGGTCGAGTCGGAGTCCGGTCTGTGCCAGCAGCTTCCTGACCGCCGGCGCCGGGCCGAAGCCCATGATGCGCGGTGCCACGCCGGCCGTGGCCATCGCCACGACGCGCGCCCGCGGCGTCAGGCCGTGGATCTTCGCGGCGGCTTCGGAAGCGATCAGCAGCGCGCAGGCGCCGTCGTTGACACCCGAGGCGTTGCCGGCCGTGACCGTCAGTTCGGGACCGTTGATGCCCTTCAGCTTGGCCAGTTGTTCCAGCGTGGTGTCGGTGCGCGGATGCTCGTCGGTATCGAATATCCTCGGGTCGCCTTTCTTCTGCGCGATTTCGACAGGCTCGATTTCGCTCTTGAACAATCCGGCGGCGTTGGCCGCTCCCCAGCGTTGCTGCGAACGCAAGGCGAAGGCATCCTGCGCGGCGCGACCGATCTTGAATTCGGCGGCGACATTGTCGGCGGTCTCGGGCATCGAATCGATGCCGTACTGCGCCTTCATCAGCTTGTTCACGAAACGCCAGCCGATGGTCGTGTCGTACACGGCGTTGCTGCGCGAGAAGGCGCTCTCGGCCTTGGGCATGACGAAGGGCGCGCGGCTCATGCTCTCTACTCCGCCGGCGATCATCAGCGCCGTTTCGCCCGCCTTGATCGCGCGGGCCGCCGTGCCGACGGCATCCATGCCGGAGCCGCACAAGCGATTGACGGTCGAACCGGGAACCGCCACCGGCAGTCCGCCAAGAAGTGCCGCCATGCGCGCGACGTTGCGGTTGTCCTCGCCGGCCTGGTTGGCGCAGCCGTAGATCACGTCCTCCACCTGTTCCCAGTCGACAGCGGGATTGCGTTTCATCAGCGCCTTGATCGGCAGGGCCGCCAGGTCATCGGTGCGGATGCCGGCGAGCGTGCCGCCATAACGGCCGATGGGGGTGCGGATCGCGTCGCAGATGAATGCCTGTTCACTCATGTCGTGGTGCCCTCTTCAAAAAAATGCCCCTTGATGCGGGTGGAGCGGCCGCGGAAGATGGCAATCGTCTTGCCGACCTGGTTCGTGACCTCGATGTCGTAGATGCCGCTGCGGCCGCCCTGGTGGCGCGCGCTGCCGACGGCCGTCAGTGTATCGCCGAGATGGGCGGGCGCCACGAAATTGATGTCCACGCCCGCGGCTACCGCCTTGTGGTTGAAACTGTTGCAGGCGTATGCGAAATTGGTATCGGCGAGGGCGAAAATGAATCCGCCGTGACAGATGCCGTGGCCGTTGACCATGTCCTGGCGCACCCTCATCGTGACGGTGGCGCCGCCCGGTGTGGTGCTCGTGATGACGATGCCCAGTCCCTGGGCGGCATGGTCGTCCGGCCACATGATGGCGGTGCAGCGCTCGGCGACTTGCTGGGGTGTCAGTGTCATTGATTACTTTCCGGTGAATGAGGGGCTGCGCTTTTCCATGAAGGCGGCGACGCCTTCGCGATAGTCGGGCCCGAAGCCCAGTTCGCGCTGGCAGTCGCGTTCGAGGTCGAGCTGTTGTTCCAGCGTGTTGCCGCCGCTGGCGTAGATGGCCTGCTTGGTGCGCGCCAGGCCTTTGGTCGGCGCGGTGCTGAAATGCACTGCGAGCCGCTCTGCGTCGGCCATCAGCTTGTCGTCATCTAGGCACTTCCAGATCAGGCCCCAGCTTTCAGCCTGCTCGGCGGAGAGCTTGTCGCCGAGCATGGCCAAGCCCATGGCACGCGCGTTGCCGACCAAGCGCGGCAGCGCCCAGGTGCCGCCGGCGTCGGGCACCAGGCCCAGCTTGCAGAAAGCCTGGATGAAGCTCGCCGAACGTGCCGCCAGTACGATGTCGCAGGCCAGCGCAATGCTCGCGCCGGCGCCAGCGGCGACGCCATTCACGGCGCAGATGACCGGCATCTCGAGCGCACGCAGGCTGAGGATCAGCGGCCGGTAGTAGGTCTCTATCGTGTAGCCAAGATCGACCGGAGCGGCATCCGCCGACACATTGCGGTCGGCCAGATCCTGTCCGGCGCAGAAGCCGCGCCCGGCCCCGGTCAGCAGCAGGGCGCGGGCGCCGCCCTCGCGGGTACGCGCGATGGCCTCGCGCAGCTCCATGTGCATGTCGACGTTGAAGCTGTTGAGCCGGTCGGGGCGGTTCAGGGTGATGCGCGCGATGCCGGACTCGAGCGAAAACAGGATGTGCTGGTAGGTCATGGTCTGGGCTCCGGGGGAAGGACTATGGCTTCGACTATTCTTGTCGGCGTCGTATCGTTGGCGCAAGGCCTGTTGCCGCGCTAACCTAACACGACTAAGGATGGCAGAAACGGCTGTGGATCGATTGCGACACAGAAGCGTGGATTATTTTAGAACGAAAATGTATCATATCGCACTGTCCCTGCGGAGCATTCACCCATGAAAGTCTATGCAATCGACGGCATCGTGCCGGTGGTCGATCCGTCGGCCTATGTGCATCCGTCCGCGGTGCTGATCGGCGACGTGCACATTGGTCCGCGCGCCTACATCGGTCCCTGTGCCAGCCTGCGCGGCGACTTCGGTCGCCTGTTCATCGGTCCCGGCGCCAATGTGCAGGACTGCTGTGTAATGCACGGCTTTCCCGGCAGCGATACCATCATCGAGGAGGACGGCCACATCGGTCATGGCGCCATCCTGCATGGCTGCATCGTGCGCAAGAACGGCATGGTTGGCATGAACGCCGTGGTGATGGACAAGGCCGTCGTCGGCGAATCGGCGATCGTCGCGGCGCAGAGCTTCGTCAAGGCGGGTCTCGAAATTCCCCCGCGCATGCTGGCCGGAGGAGTGCCGGCCAAGGTGATGCGCGAACTCACCGATGTCGAAATGAACTGGAAGGTCGATGGCACCAGCGTTTACCACGATCTCGTCCGGCGCTGCCACGGCACGATGCAGCAAGTCGAAGCCCTAGCGGTCGCGGAACCCGACCGCAAGCGCCTGCAACTGCCGGACCTCAAGACCCTGCAGGAGACCCGGCGCGGCGGCTGAGCCGAAGGCAATACAAGAGTCGGCGCTGGCGCTACGGCGACTTCAGCGTCGTTTGCGCCACCGCGTACTCCCAGCGCTGCATCAACTCGTCGGCGCGATCGCGCGACAGGGTCGGATGGAAGGTCCGGTCCACCTGCCAGTGCGCCGCCAGTTCGTCGAGCCCGGAAAAAATCCCGCAGGCCAGTCCGGCCAGGTAGGCGGCCCCCAGCGCCGTGGTTTCGATGACTTTCGGTCGCACCACCGGAATACCCAGCAAGTCCGCCTGAAACTGCATCAGCAGGTTGTTCACGCAGGCGCCGCCATCGACGCGAAGTTCGGCGACGCTGCCAGTGCCATTCATGTCGCGGCGCATTGCCTGCAGCAGGGAGGCACTCTGGAAAGCGATGCTTTCAAGCGCCGCGCGGGCGATGTGCGCAACGCTGCTGCCCCGGCTCAGGCCGAGGATGGCGCCGCGTGCATCCGGCTGCCAGTACGGCGCGCCGAGGCCCGTGAACGCCGGCACGAAAATAATGCCGCCGCTGTCGGGCACGCTGCTCGCCAGCGCCTCGATGTCGCCGCTGCTGCGGATCGCCTGCAGGCCGTCGCGCAGCCATTGCACCACCGCTCCGCCGATGAAGACGCTGCCTTCGAGGGCGAACTGCGGCGTCGTCGAAACCTGCGCGGCGCTGGTCGATATCAGGCCGTTGCTGCTGGTCAGGCACCGGTCACCCGTGTGCATCAGCATGAAACAGCCGGTGCCGTAGGTGTTCTTGGCCAGTCCCGGGGCATGGCAGGCCTGTCCGAACAGCGCGCTTTGCTGGTCGCCGGCGATTCCACCGATCGGTATGGCCGAGCCGAACGCGGCGTTCGTGGTGTGGCCAAAGCGGTGGCTGGAGGGATGCACCGCGGGCAGCAGGGCGCGCGGGATATCGAACAGTTCCAGCAGCTCGTCGTCCCAGCAATTGCGGTGGATGTCGAACAGCATGGTGCGCCCGGCGTTGCTGACATCCGTGGCGTGGACGGCGCCGCCCGTCAGTTGCCACAGCAGCCAGGTGTCGATGGTGCCGAAGGCAAGTTCGCCGCGGCGCGCCGCAGCCCGTGCACCGGAGATGTTGTCCAGCATCCAGGCCAGCTTGGTCGCGGAAAAATAGGCATCGATCACCAGTCCGGTCGTTGCACGCAGCTTTTCCGCCAGGCCGCGCGCGACAAGCTCGGCACAGGCCGGCGCGGTGCGACGATCCTGCCAGACGATGGCGTTGCCCAGTGGGGCACCACTGCGGCGATTCCAGACTACGGTAGTTTCGCGCTGGTTGGTGATGCCGATGGCGGCGACCTCGGCTGCATTGATGCCTGCACTGGCCAGGGCCTCGTGCGCCGTCGCCAATTGTGTTTTCCAGATATCCAGCGGATCGTGTTCGACCCAACCGGGCTGGGGAAATATCTGGCGGAACTCCCGTTGCGACTGGACGACGACCCGGCCGCGGGTATCGAACACGATGCTGCGCGAACTGGACGTGCCCTGATCAAGGGCGAGGAGGTAGCGGGAACGGTTCATCGCGGATGGGGACGGGCAGGAAGCGGATGTCCGACATTAAACCCGGGGCCGTTACCGCGTCAATTTTCGGGCGTCGGCACGGTGAGTAGCAGTCTTTTGTAAGCTTCGATTAAGTGTGCTTATGTTAGTATTCCGCGCCGCAACAATGGCGCCATGGCACGTCCCGATGCCCTTGCGACGACATCAGGCTTTTGAGTCCCCCCACCGGCGATACTGCCGACCCTGCGACAACAAGATCGGCAACCGCAACGGCCGCTTGATGCCGGCTTCAGATCAACGCAGCACCTACAACGAGGAAGACGCATGAAGATCCACGAATATCAGGGCAAGGAAATCCTGAAAAAATTCGGCGTGACGGTTCCGCGCGGCATCCCCTGCTTTTCCGTCGACGAGGCGGTCAAGGCAGCGGAAACGCTGGGCGGCAAGGTCTGGGTAGTCAAAGCCCAGATCCACGCCGGCGGGCGCGGCAAGGGCGGTGGCGTGAAAGTGGCCAAGTCGATGGACGACGTGAAGACCTGCGCCGGCCAGATCCTCGGCATGCAGTTGAAGACGCACCAGACCGGTCCGGAAGGCCAGAAGGTGAATCGTCTCCTGGTCGAGGAAGGCGCCGACATCAAGAAGGAGTACTACGTTGCTGCCCTGACCGACCGCGCCACGCAGAAGGTGGCCATGATGGCGTCCTCGGAAGGTGGCATGGACATCGAGGAAGTGGCGCACAAGACGCCCGAGAAGATCATCAAGGTGTTCGTGGACCCCGCCGCCGGCCTCACCGACGCGCAAGCGAACGAACTGGCCAACGGCATCGGGGTTCCTGCCGGTTCGATGGCACAGGCCGTGGATACGCTGAAAAAGCTCTACACCTGCTACATGGAAACCGATGCCTCGCTTGCGGAAATCAACCCGCTGATCCTCGAAGGCAATGGCAACATCAAGGCGCTTGACGCCAAGTTCAACTTCGATTCCAACGCGCTGTATCGCCACCCCGAGATCGTCGCTTATCGCGACCTCGACGAAGAGGATGCCGACGAGATCGAGGCCTCCAAATTCGACCTCGCCTATATCAGCCTCGACGGCAACATCGGCTGCCTGGTGAATGGCGCCGGCCTGGCCATGGCGACCATGGACACCATCAAGCTGTTCGGCGCCGAGCCGGCCAACTTCCTCGACGTCGGTGGCGGTGCGACGACCGAGAAGGTCACCGAAGCCTTCAAGATCATGCTCAAGAACCCGAAAGTCAAAGGCATTTTGGTTAACATTTTCGGCGGCATCATGAAGTGCGACACCATCGCCGAAGGCGTCGTCGCTGCGGCCAGGGAAACCCACCTCAGCGTGCCGCTGGTGGTGCGCATGAAGGGCACCAACGAAGACCTCGGCAAGAAGATCCTCAAGGAATCCGGCCTGCCGATCATTTCCGCCGACTCCATGGCCGAGGCCGCGACGAAGATCGTCGCCGCCGTCAAGTAAGGAACCACCATGTCCATCTTCATCAACAAAGACACCAAGGTCATTACCCAGGGCATCACCGGCAAGACCGGTCAGTTCCACACGGAAAAGTGCCAGGAATACGCCAACGGCAAGAACTGCTTCGTTGCCGGCGTCAATCCGAAGAAGGCTGGCGAGAAGATTTTCGACATCCCGATCTTCGGTTCGGTCAAGGAAGCCAGGGCCCAGACCGGCGCCACGGTTTCCGTGATCTACGTGCCGCCGGCGGGCGCCGCCGACGCGATCTGGGAAGCCTGCGAGGCCGACCTCGACCTGGCCATCTGCATCACCGAAGGCATCCCCGTGCGTGACATGCTGGTGGTGCGCAACAAGATGAAGGCCAAGGAGGCGGCCGGCGGCAAGAAAACCCTGCTGCTCGGCCCCAACTGCCCCGGCCTGATCACGCCGGACGAAATCAAGATCGGCATCATGCCCGGCCACATCCACCGCAAGGGCCGCATCGGCGTCGTGTCGCGTTCCGGAACGCTGACCTATGAAGCCGTGGCGCAGTTGACCGAAATCGGCCTCGGCCAATCGTCCGCGGTGGGAATCGGCGGCGATCCGATCAACGGCCTCAAGCACATCGACGTCATGCGTGCCTTCAACGACGACCCCGACACCGACGCGGTGATCATGATCGGCGAAATCGGCGGTCCCGACGAAGCCGAAGCGGCGGTCTGGTGCAAGGCCAATATGAAGAAGCCCATCGTCGGCTTCATTGCCGGCGTCACCGCCCCGGCCGGAAAGCGCATGGGCCACGCCGGCGCGCTGATCTCCGGCGGCGCCGACACGGCCGATGCAAAGCTTGCGATCATGGAAGAGTGCGGTTTCACCGTGACGCGCAATCCTTCGGAAATGGCCAAGCTGCTCAAGGCATTGCTGAAATAGGAAAGTCGGTGCCGGCGACACGGCGACCGCTGGATATCCCGTTCCCGATTCACGGGTAACGGGAAAGAAAAGCCGCTCCGGCTCGAACCGGAGCGGCTTTTTTACGCATACAATCGATACAAAACCTGCCTGAAATGTACGAATGTCATGAAATCGATTGACGTACTTGATGCGGGACTGTAAGAATTCGACTTATTGTCCTGTTTTAATAAGGGCTCTTGCACAGGGTAACGACCGATGAAGAAGGCAGACTTCTGGAAGAGTGACTGGTTCTTCGGTGTGGTGGTCAGCATCGTCGTGCTGATCTTCGGGAATGGGGATCTCCTGCAGGGTCTGGAACGAAAAGCCTATGACATGGGTGTCGCGGCGGCCTCGCGCACGCCCTCGGACAAGGTGGCAATCATTGCCATCGACAAGCCCAGCCTCGACAACATCGGCCGCTGGCCGTGGTCGCGGGAAATCATGGCGGACATGGTGGACAAGCTAGCCGCCGCCAAGGCCAAGGTAATCGCCACCACGGTGTTCTACTCCGAACCGCAGCGCGACCAGGGCTTGGGATATATCAACAAGTTGATCGAAACCTGCGGCGTGACCATCCCGATGCAGGGCGCCGCGCCCGTTGCGACGCCAGCAAGCGGTCAGGCGCCGACGCCCGCACCCGAACCGGCGGCTGCACCGGCTCCCTCGTCCTGTCCGCAGATTGAATCGATATTGCTCGAAGCCGACCAGAAGCTGAATACCGATCGCCGTTTGGCGGACGCCTTCGCCAAGTCCGGCAACGTGGCGGTGCCGATGCTGTTCGTGCTGGGCGAACCGCGTGGCCGGCCGGACAAGGATCTGCCCGACTACATCAAGAAGAACGCGGTAAAGCTTTCCGGTGCCGGCGAAGCGCCACCGTATCCGACGCTCGGCCTTGACGCTGGGGTGATCGAACCGCTGGGCAAGGTCGCGACGGCGATCGGCCACCTCAACGTGACGCCCGACGTGGATGGTGCGATCCGGACCGAGCCGCTGGTCCTGTCGTATTTCGACCAGGCCTATCCGTCCCTCTCGCTGCTCGTCGCGGCGCGCAGCCACAATCTCAACGTAGCTGACATTCAGGTCACGGCGGGCGACTCGGTCAAGCTGGGCAAGCTCAAGATCGGCACCGACATCGACTCGCGCATGCTTACCTTCTTCTACAAGGATCGCGAGGGCGGACAGCCGGCCTTCCAGGTCGATTCCTTCTTCGACGTCAAGAGCGGCAAGATTCCCTACGACAAGTACCGCGACAAGATCGTTCTGATCGGGCCGACCTCGTCGTCGGTGGGCAGCGTATTCGTGACCCCGATCAACCCGACCATGCCGGCGGTGCTGATGCAGGCCCATGCGGTGTCCAGCCTGCTGTCGGAACATTTCTTCGTCGCGCCGACCTGGGGCTTCTGGGTGGAAAAGCTGGTGTTCCTCCTCATTGCTGCCTACCTGATCGCCCTGCTGCCCAAGATCAAGGCCGGACTGGCAGCTGGAATCACCGTCGGCTTGCTGGTAACGCTGGTCGCCCTTCATTTCGCCCTGATGACGACGCAATTGATGTGGTTGCAACTGATGGTTCCGGCCGCACTGCTACTGGTCGGGCACCTGTTGCTGACCGTCAAGCGCTTCGTCGTGACGGAGCGAGGCAAGGAAAAGTCCGATGCCGACTCCGCCGAGTCCAACCGCATGCTTGGCCTGGCCTTTCAGGGGCAGGGGCAACTGGACATGGCGTTCGACAAGTTCCGCAAGTGCCCGAAAGATGACCAAGTCATGGAGAACATCTATAACCTGGCGCTCGATTTCGAACGCAAGCGGCAGTTCAACAAAGCCGAGGCGGCATTCCGCTACATCTTCGATTTCAACCCGAAGTTCCGTGACATCGAATCCCGCGTGAATCGTGCCAAACAGCTCTCCGAGACGGTGATTCTCGGTGGCGGCGGCGGCGGGCGCAGCAACGCGAGCCTGATCGATACCGCCGGCAACGTCGAGAAGCCGATGCTCGGTCGCTACGAGATCGAGAAGGAACTGGGCAAGGGCGCCATGGGCGTTGTCTATCTCGGCCGCGACCCGAAGATCAATCGCGTGGTCGCGATCAAGACCATGGCCCTGTCCCAGGAGTTCGAGGCCGATGAACTGGTCGAGGTCAAGGAGCGCTTCTTCCGCGAAGCGGAAACTGCCGGACGCCTTAACCACGCCAATATCGTCACCATGTTCGATGCCGGCGAAGAGCATGATTTGGCCTACATCGCGATGGAGTTTCTCAAGGGCAAGGACCTGGTGCCCTACTCCAAGGCCGGTAACCTGATGCCGCTGCCCAAGGTCATGAGCATCGTGGCGCGGGTCGCCGATGCCCTCTCCTATGCGCACGAGAACAACGTCGTGCACCGCGACATCAAGCCGGCCAACATCATGTACGAGCCTGAATCGGATCAGGTCAAGGTGACCGACTTCGGCATCGCGCGGATTACCGATTCGTCGAAAACGAAGACCGGCATGGTGCTTGGCACGCCGAGCTACATGTCGCCGGAACAACTGGCGGGCAAGAAGATCGACGGCCGGTCGGACCTGTTCTCGCTCGGCGTGATGCTCTATCAGATGAGTTGCGGCAAGCTGCCGTTCGAAGGCGATTCGATGGCACAACTGATGTTCAGGATCGCAAACGAACCGCATCCCGACGTTCGGACGGTAAGTCCGGATCTTCCGGATTGCGTGGTCGCCATCATCGACAAGGCCCTGACCAAGGATGCCGATGCCCGCTACCAAACGGGTGCAGAGTTTGCGCGCGACATTCGAACCTGCATGGCAATGACCGGCGGCGCGGCGGCGGCGGACGGTTCCGGCGTCGATATCAGTATTTGAGGGCGTGACCATGGACATGAGCACCGTTCTGGAAATTGTCGCCAGCAGCAATCCGGGCATGGTGCGGACCAATAACGAGGATGCCGTCCTCGCCAATCCAGTGCGGGGATTTGCCGTGCTGGCCGATGGCATGGGCGGTTATAACGCGGGCGAGGTGGCCAGCGGCATGGCGACAGCTTTGCTCGGCTCCGAACTGGATAGAGCGTTCCTTGAACGGGAACCCAGCAGCGAGGACGCATCCGGAAAGTCTTGGGCGCAGACCACGCTGGTGGCGGAAATGGCCCGTGTCAATGGCGCCATCTACCAGGCATCGCAAAGCCAGCCGCAGTATGCCGGCATGGGGACCACGCTGGTCGTTGCCGTATTTCACGACAACAAGGTGACGGTTGGCCACATCGGCGACTCGCGCATGTATCGGTTGCGTGGCGAAGATTTCCAGCAGATCACGCGCGACCATTCGCTGCTGCAGGAGCAGATCGATGCCGGCCTGATTACCGCAGAGCAGGCGCGCCATTCGCAAAACAAGAATCTGGTGACGCGCGCCGTCGGTATCGATCCGGAGGTGGCCGCCGAAATCCACGACCATCCGGTGTTGCCGGGCGATGTTTATCTGCTCTGCTCGGACGGCCTCAATGACATGGTTGAGGATGACGAAATCGCGATGACCCTGGGCGCCCTTTCGGCCAACCTGGAGTTGTGCGCGATGCAGTTGATTCAAATGGCCAACGACAATGGTGGCCGTGACAACGTTTCGGTAATACTGGTCAAGGTGAAGGGCGACTATCCGGCGAAGCGAGGCTGGTTGTCCCGTTTCCTGGCCTGGTTCAAGTGACGTGACCTCGAAGGACGAAAACAATGGCTAAGCTCATACTCAGCATGGAAACCACGATGCTCAAGGAAATTCCCTTGAACAAGGAGCGGACCACGATCGGCCGCAAGCCGCACAACGATATCCAGATCGACAATCTGGCGATCTCCGGTGAGCACGCGGTGGTGATTACCATACTCAACGATTCCTTTCTTGAGGATCTGGGCAGCACCAATGGCACCTTCGTCAATGGCCAATCGGTCAAAAAGCATTTCCTGAAGAACGGCGACACCATCGAACTCGGCAAGTACCGCCTCAAGTATGTCGCAGAGTTGCCGCAGCAAACAGGGTCGGCGGATTTCGAGAAGACCATGATCCTGCGACCAGGCGCCACGACTTCGGCTCCGCCCGCGCCTGCTCCGCAGGCGGCACCGCCGGCGGCCCCGACACCCGCCGCCGCGCCGCCCGCCGCTCATACCGCAACTTCGCCTGGCATGGCGCCGCATGTCGCGCCGACGTCGACTCCGGCTCCGGCAGCCGCGGCGATGCCGCTGGGTGCGATCCAGATCCTTTCTGGCGGCAATGCAGGAAAGGAGATGGAGTTGGTAAAGACGCTTACCACGCTGGGCAAGCCGGGCGTCCAGGTCGCGGTCATCGCGCGCCGGCCTCATGGCTATTTCATCACCCATGTTGAAGGAGCGACCTTCCCCGTGGTCAATGGGGCGGCGCTGGGCACCCAGGCGCACCAGCTTGGCGATCATGACGTGATCGAACTGGCGGGTACGAAAATGGAGTTTTTCCTCAAGGGCTGATGCAACAGTCGCGCGGTCGCCGGTGATCTCTTGAAACAGTACCTTCCCCGCTACGGACTGGGTCTCCTGATCCTTCTGGTTTTGCTCGGCCATTCGGCGCGGGTGTACCAGATCCCGTTCATCAATCACATGGACTCGCTCATCTATGACGTCAAGGTGCGCCTGACCATGCCCAAGACCCTTGATCCGAGGGTCGTAATTCTGGACATCGACGAGAAATCGCTGGCAGAGCAGGGGCGCTGGCCCTGGGGGCGCGACAAGCTCGCTACGCTGATGGACAAGCTCTTTGATCGCTACGGCATACGGCTGATCGGATTCGACGTGGTCTTTGCCGAGCCGGACGACAGTTCCGGACTCAAGTCGCTGGAGTCCCTCGCCGTCAAGGAACTAAAGGATGTCCCGGGTTTCCAGGCGACTTTGCGCGAATTGCGGCCACAACTCGACAACGATGCCCGTTTTGCGGCAGCCCTGAAGAATCGCCCCGCCATTCTGGGCTACTACTTTTCCAGCAAGGAAGGTGGCGTCAGCTCCGGTGCGGCGCCGCACGCGACCTTTCCTGCCGGTACATTCGCCGGTCGTCGCGTCGCTTTCACCCAATGGGTGAGCTATGGCGGCAACCTGCCGGAGTTTCAGAAGGTGGCTGCGGGTGCCGGGCATTTCAATCCCTTGGTCGATATCGATGGAACCTCGCGTCGGGTACCGTTGTTGGTCGAGCACAATGGCCAATACTACGAGGCGCTGGCCCTTGCGATGGTGCGCAACCTGCTGGGAAATCCGACCGTGGCGCCGGGCTACCCGGAGAAGACACCGAGTTCCTATGCCGCGATGGAATGGCTTGCGCTGAAGACCCCCGATGGTGCTGAAATCCGCATCCCGGTCGATGAAAACGCCGCGACCTTGATTCCGTATCGCGGTTACCAAGGAAGTTTTCCGTATATCCCGATCACCGATGTACTCAACGATCGGGTTGCCAAGGATCAGCTTGAAGGGCGAGTCGTGTTGGTCGGCACCACCGCGCCCGGACTGATGGACCTGCGGGCGACCCCGGTCGGCGCCGCCTACGCCGGAGTCGAAGTCCACGCCAACCTGATTGCGGGGATGCTGTCGGGTACCATCAAGCACAAGCCGCCCTACATTCTTGGCGCCGACGTGCTGCTGGTTCTGATTGCTGGTGGCGTCATGGTGTTCCTGCTGCCGATGCTGTCGCCCTTCCGGGCCACGGTGGTGGGCGGGATAGTGCTGCTGCTGCTGCTCAGCGTCAATTTTGGATTCTGGCATGTTTCCAACGTGGTATTGCCCCTTGCAAATGGCATGATCGCGGTGGCCCTGCTCTACGCGATGAACATGTCGTGGGGCTATTTCGTCGAATCGCGCACCAAGCGCCAGCTTACCGGGCTGTTCGGCCAGTACGTGCCGCCGGAGTTGGTCGAGGAAATGAGTCGCGACCCCGAGAACTACAGCATGGCCGGGCGCAAGGCGGAACTCACGGTGCTGTTCTCGGATGTGCGCGGATTCACCACGATTTCCGAAGGCCTGGAACCGGAAGAACTGGCGACCCTGATGAACCAGTATCTCGGCGCCATGACCGTGGTGGTGCGCAAGCACCGCGGTACCCTTGACAAGTATATCGGCGACGCGATCATGGCCTTCTGGGGCGCGCCGGTTGACGATCCCCAGCACGCGAGAAATGCGGTGCTGACCGGCCTCGAGATGCATGTTGCGCTGCATGAACTGAACAAGGACTTGATGGCGCGCGGCTGGCCCGAACTCAAAATTGGCGTCGGCGTCAATACCGGTCCGATGACCGTCGGCGACATGGGATCCCCCGTGCGCCAGTCCTACACTGTAATGGGCGACGCGGTAAATCTTGGTTCCAGGCTTGAAGGCATCACGAAGCAGTATGGCGTCGGCTTCATAGTCGGCGAAGGAACGCGCGATTTGCTGAAGAAGGAATTCGTGTTTCGCGAGCTGGATCGCGTTCGAGTGAAGGGCAAGGAAGATCCGGTCGGCATTTATGAACCGGTGGGCGAGGATGGCAAAGTGTCCCGCGAGGACATGGAAGAGATAAAGTTGTGGAATCAGGCTCTTCGCGCGTATCGTTCGCAGGACTGGGATCAGGCGGAGCTTACGCTGATGAATCTGCAGCGCATGAAACCCCGTTACCTTTATGAACTGTACATCAAGCGCGTGGAGCATTTGCGCAAGGAACCGCCCGGCGAGAACTGGGACGGCGTAACCATTTTCGAAACAAAGTAGAAACTATGAAGGTACGCATCCTCGGCTGTAGCGGCGGAATTGGCGGACGTCATCTGCGTACCACCTCATTGCTTGTCGACAATGACATCCTGATCGATGCCGGTACCGGGGTAGGCGACCTTGCTATCGCGGAACTTGCCCAGATCGATCACGTGTTTATTACGCACTCTCACCTTGATCACCTGGCGTCGCTGCCTTTCATGGTCGATACGGTAGGTGACATGCGCAATCGTCCGGTCACCGTGCATGCCACGGAGGCGACGCTGGAAATCATACGTGCCCATGTTTTCAACTGGGCGATCTGGCCGGATTTCAGCGAGATACCGACCCCGGAAAAGCCGTTCATGCGCTTTTCGCCCATCCGTGTCGGCGAATCGATCGACCTGGATGGACGCAAGGTCATACCGCTGCCGGCAAACCATACCGTGCCCGCGGTAGGTTACCAACTCGATTCGGGCAATGCGAGCCTTGTCTTCACCGGGGACACCGGTCCCTGCCCGGAACTCTGGCAGCAGGTGAATCAGATGCGCAACCTGCGCTACCTGATCATCGAGTGCGCATTCTCCAACAGCGAAAAGCGCCTTGCCGTGGCCTCCCTGCACCTTTGTCCGAGCATGCTGCTGGAGGAGTTGACCAACCTGCAGCGTGATGCAGAGGTTTTCATCACCCATCTGAAGCCGGGCCAGATCGAATTGACCATGCAGGAGATCGAGGACTGCATCGGCGAATTTCGCCCCGGCATGCTGCAAAACAACCAGTTGTTCGAGTTCTGACCATGTCCATCACGGTGACCACTGAACTTCTGGGTCGTCTGCAACCTCTGATGTCGTTGCGCAGTGAAGGTTTGCACGAGTTGTTGCCGCGCTGTTCCACCCATCCGTTCCCGCGCGAATCCGATCCGTTCCGTGCCGCCGACTGGAGCGGACAGGTGGTGTACCTGGTCGGTGGCCAATTGCTTGCCAGCTTGCCGGACGCTACCACGCGCGTCCTGGTCGCGGGCCAGGACCTCGCGGCGGCGCCGCTCGCTCGCAGCGGAAAGGTGCCGCGCAAGAGCAAGGCAATCACCGATGTGGTGCTGCTGACCCTTGAAGAAGATACCCTGGACATCGTCTTGACCTGGAACCAACTCGCGGTGCCTGCCTCCAGCGCACCGGCGGGAGGAGAACCGACCGACTGGCGGATGATGTCGGGAATGTTCGCCCTGGACAATCTTACGGTCGGTGCGTTTGCGTCCTTGCCCCCCGCAAACATCCAGTCCCTGCTAGGCAAGTTCAAACGGGTCAACGTCAAACGCGGAGAAACGATACTCGAGCAGGGTGCGCCGGGCGACTATTACTACCTGATCGAAAGCGGGCGTTGCAAGGTTTCCCGACTCGTTGCGGGATCCTCCATGGAATTGGCGGAATTGAAGGCGGGCAATGCCTTCGGCGAAGAGGCGCTGGTTGCGGACACGGTGCGCAATGCGACGGTCGTGATGAAAACCGACGGTGTGCTGCTGCGCCTCTCCAAGAACGACTTCAACGAACTGCTGCGCGCGCCATTGTTGCAGAAAGTCTCCGGCGAGGAAGCGGAGCGCAAGGTGGCAGCGGGCGCGACATGGATCGACGTTCGATTTGCGGCCGAGTATCGTAACGACGGGTTTCCGGGGGCCATCAACATCCCCCTGGACGACATACGCCAGGCATCGACGGCCCTGGACCCTTCACGTGAATACATTGTCTATTGCCAGACCGGGCGCCGCAGTTCCGCCGCCGCATTTCTGCTTTCTCAGCGCGGGTTCAATGCGCTGTTGCTCGATGGCGGCATGCGGGCGCACACTGGCGTCATGGAGTCACCCGCATGAGTGCCGTTCCCGCTACCGCCGGTTCATCCGATGTGGATACCCGACTTGCATTCTTCACGAACCTGCAAGTCGTCACGAACAAGATCCACGCCACGGCCAACATCGACGAGATCATGCTGGAGCTGTCGGGCGAGATCTGCAGCCTGTTCAACGCCGATCGACTGACGATCTACACCGTCGGCGAGGACAAGGCGTCGATCGTTTCCAAGGTCAAGACCGGCCTGAACTCGTTCAAGGACCTGCGCTTGCCGATCGCCGACCAGAGCATCGCCGGCCATGTCGCGCTGTCCAAGAAAACCGTGAACATTCGCGACGTCTACGACGAAGCGGAGTTGAAGGCGATCAATCCATCCTTGCGTTTCCTGCAGGAAGTGGACAAGCGTACCGGCTACCGTACCAAGCAGATGCTGGTGGCGCCCGTAGCCGATGCGCAGAGCGCGGAACTGCTCGGAGTCGTGCAGATCATCAACAACAAGGCCGGCACGCCATTCGCTGCGGTCGCCATGGATGGCGTCAAGGGCCTGTGCGAGACGCTGGCGATTGCCTTCACCCAGCGCAGCAAGCCGGCGCAGGCTGTCAAGACGAAATATGACTTCCTGGTTTCGGATGCCGTGATTTCGGCCCAGGAACTGGAATTGGCGACGCGCACCGCGCGCCGCAAGAATCTCGACATCGAGGAAGTCCTGGTCAATGAGTTCCAGGTCAAGCACGCGGCGCTGGGTGCGGCGCTGGCCAAATTCTTCAATGTGCCCTATGAGCCGTTCCGCTCGGATCGCGTAAAGCCCGCCGATCTGCTGAAGAACCTGAAACGGGACTTTCTGGAACAGAGCAAGTGGGCGCCTGTGGAGGAGAGTTCCGAAGGCATCATGGTGGTCTGCCTCGATCCCGAACAGGTCAAGGGTTCCCGCATCGTCAACAACGTCTTCCCTCGCGGGAAGATAGTGTATCGGGTGACAACCAACCACGAGTATGTGCAGACGCTTGATCTGCTGTTCGGCGCGTCGGGGGTTCCAGGTTACACGGATGACAGTTCCGTCGGTGACCTGCTGTCGACCCTCGACGAGGGGGACATGGATGGCGAAGGCAATACCGGCGACGACATTTCCGCCGCCGCCGACAATGAACTGGTAAAGCTGGTCAACAAGATCATCGTCGACGCCTATCAGATGGGGGCGTCGGACATCCATATCGAGCCCGGCCTGGGCAAGGACAAGGTGCTGATCCGCTTCCGCCGCGATGGTTCGCTGCAGAAGTACATCGAAGTTCCGGCCAGCTACCGCAATGCCATGGTGGCCCGCCTCAAGATCATGTGCGACCTCGACATCGCCGAGCGTCGCAAGCCGCAGGACGGGAAGATCAAGTTCAAGAAGTACGGTCCTCTCGACATCGAACTGCGCGTGGCGACGATTCCGTCGACCGGAGGTGTCGAAGACGTCGTGATGCGGATTCTTGCCGGCGGCGAGCCGATTCCGCTGGACAAGCTGGGCGTGCTGCCGACCAACCTGGTCAAGCTCAAAGCGACGATTTCCAAGCCCTATGGACTGTTTTTCGTCTGCGGCCCGACTGGTTCCGGCAAGACCACCACGCTGCACTCGGTCCTGGGCTATCTGAATACCGTAGACACCAAGATATGGACCGCCGAGGATCCTGTCGAAATCACCCAGAAGGGTTTGCGCCAGGTCCAGGTGAACAAGAAGGTGATGGACTTTCCGATGGTGATGAAAGCCTTCCTGCGCGCCGATCCGGACATCATCATGGTGGGCGAGATGCGCGACGCCGAAACCACGGGCATCGGCATCGAGGCCTCGCTCACCGGCCACCTGGTGTTTGCCACGCTGCACACCAACAGCGCGCCGGAATCCATCATCCGCCTGCTCGACATGGGCATGGACCCCTTCAACTTTTCCGACGCGCTGCTCGGGATTCTCGCCCAGCGCCTGGCCAAGCGCCTGTGCAAGTGCAAGGAGTCCTATACGCCGGATGCCGACGAAGTCCGCTTGTTCATGAAAGAGTACTGCAGCGAACTGGAGAATACCGAGACCTTCAAGAAGGACATGAAGGCGGCCTACGCGGCCACCGAAGAGCGGCTGATCAAGGACTATGGCAAGGACGGCCACCTCGTATTCACCCGGGCCAAGGGTTGCGACACCTGTGGCGGCAGCGGCTACAAGGGCCGGGTCGGCCTGCACGAGTTGATGATCGGCTCGGAGCCGATCAAGAAGCTGATCCAGGAACACGCCCGTGTCGCCCAGTTGTTCGCGCAGGCACTGGAGGACGGCATGCTGACGCTGAAGATGGACGGGCTGGAGAAGGCGTTGCAGGGCGTCACCGACCTCAAGCAGGTACGAGCCGTCTGCATCAAGTAAGGAACTGAAATGGATAGCTCCAGCGATCTGTTTCGCCGCCTCGAACAGCTCAACGCCGTCGGTGCCGCTCTCTCCAAGGAGCGCGACATCAACCGGCTGCTGGAATCGATCCTGATCGCGGCCAAGACCATCACCCACGCCGATGGCGGAACCCTCTACCGCATGACCGAAGACGGGCGCGCCCTGCGTTTCGAGATACTGCGTACCGACTCGTTGCATATCGCGATGGGCGGCACCACCGGCAATGCGATCAACTTCCCGAATCTTCCGCTGCAAAACGCCGAGGGCAAGTCGAACGACTCGATGGTGGCGGCCTACGCGGCCATCCACGACAAGACGGTCAATATCGCCGACGCGTATACGGAAGCCGGATTCGACTTTTCCGGAACCCGCAGCTTCGACGAACGAACCGGTTATCGCTCGCAGTCCTTCCTCACCGTGCCGATGAAGAACCACGAGGGCGAGATCATTGGCGTCCTGCAACTGATCAATGCCCAGGATCCGGTCACCCGCGAGGTCAAGGCTTTTTCTTCGGCCGATCAGAGCCTGGCCGAATCGCTTGCCTCGCAGGCGGCGATCGCGCTGACCAATCGCCTGCTGATCAGCCAGCTGGAAGAGCTTTTCGAATCCTTCATCAACCTGATCAACCTCGCCATCGACGAAAAGTCGCCCTATACCGGTGGCCATTGCCAGCGCGTGCCGGCGCTGACCATGATGCTGGCCGAAGGGGCGGACGCCATCCAGGACGGGCCGCTGGCATCGTTCAGGATGGACGAGCGCGATCGCTACGAACTCAAGATCGCCGGCCTGCTGCACGATTGCGGAAAGGTCACTACGCCGGTCCATGTGGTCGACAAGGCGACCAAGCTGCAAACCATTTTCGATCGCATCCACCTCATCGACACGCGTTTCGAAGTGCTCAAGCGCGATGCGGAAATCCATGCGTTGCGCAAGCAGCTTGAATTGCGCGGCGACATGGACACTCCCGCCGATGCCAGGATCTGGGCCGCCTATCACGATGAGGTGAAGGTGCTCGATGACGATCGGGAGTTCCTGCGCAAGGCCAACGTCGGCGGCGAGGCGATGCAGGAAGCCGACCTGGAGCGCGTCCGGAAAATTGGAAGCAGCCGCAAGTGGCGCAACGTCGATGCGATCGAGACCGAATTCCTGACTGCCGACGAGGTCGTCAACCTGACCATCCGTGCCGGGACGCTGACGCTGAAGGAACGCGACATCATCAACCACCACATCGTCGCCACCATCAAGATGCTGGAGCAACTGCCCTGGCCGAAGCATCTGACCCGGGTGCCCGAGTACGCGGGCGGGCATCACGAGCGCATGGACGGCAAGGGCTATCCGAAGGGGCTGACGCGCGAACAGATGTCGCTGCAGGCAAGGATGATGGGCATTGCCGACATCTTCGAGGCGCTGACCGCCCGCGACCGTCCGTACAAGCCGGGCATGAAGCTGTCGCAGGCGATGGGCATCATGGCCAAGTTCCGCTCCAACGGCCATATCGATCCCGACCTGTTCGAGGTATTCGTCAGGCAGGGCGTATATCGGCGCTACGCCGAGCAGTTCCTCGATCCCGCACAGATCGACCAGGTCGACGAAGCGGCCCTGCGTCAGGGCTGATCCGCGCAAAAGCCGGCACCCCACGGGGACCCCCTTCGGTCGCTCGCAAAACGGCCCTCCCCGGACAACCCTTGGGCAGAAGTGACGCTCAGGGTATCGGACTGACAATTTGCGTCACCGTGCGGCCTGCCGACACCCGCCCTCGAAGGCAGGCAGGCGATCTGCCCGGCGGTTTCATTGGCATGTTGATTGCTTTATGGCTTTCAGCGACGACCGTCGCGCTTGAATAGGAGAAACGGTATGAACAAGCTGCAAAAGGGCTTTACCCTGATCGAGCTGATGATCGTTGTCGCGATCATCGGTATCCTGGCCGCCATCGCCATCCCGCAGTTCAGCGAATACACCAAGAAGGCCGAGAACAAGTCTGCCCAGTCGGATGCGAAGAACATCCTGACCCAAGCCGTCGCCGGTACGACCTGATCCCACCCATTCCCATATTTAGAGAGGTATTACCTATGAAAAAGCTAATCATTGCCTTGTGTCTGGGTGTGGCGTCGTCGGCTTCGATGGCCGCTACGGTTTGTGCCGCCGGAACCGCAACCGCCGTGGCAAGTTCCACCACCGACTTCGTGCGGACCGGCTTCACGCCGCGCTGCTCGGCCAACACGCAGGCTGATTTCCAGCAAAACGCGAACTCCGCTGCGGTCGGTGCCGCGTCGGCCAAGGGCAACCAGTCGTTCGGGGGCCATTCCAATGGTGGCGCGGTGGAGAAGGTAGCCGATTCCGCCTCCGGTTACGCAGATGTGGCCGCCGCCCTGACTGCCGCCGCAGCGGCAGCCACAGCCAAGCTGGCCGCCGCCGGATCGTCCTGATCGGCGACACGTCCGGGCCAGGAAAAGCGCGCTTGCTGCGCGCTTTTTTTGGCCCTGCGCCTGTCTGTTCGTCGCTGGAAAGGGCGCCATGAAGCAAAAAGCGCAGGGCTTCACCCTGATCGAACTGATGGTTGTCGTGGCCATCATCGGCATTCTCGCGGCGATCGCCATTCCGCAATTCAGCGAAAACACCAAGAGGGTGGAAAACAGGGCAGCACAGACCGACGCCAAGAACATCCTGACCAGTGCGGTGGCGAGCTCGCGTTGAGTCACGCAAAGCGGCCGTTCCCGCCCGGGAACCGCTGCGGCAACGGCCTCAAGAGTCGGCGCTGGCGGGACGGCGGTTTGCGCCGCGAACTGGTGAAGATGGAACACTCGGAGAATCGTAGGGGTCATCCGCGCCATTTCGGCCTTGAATGTCCCGAGCAGTCGTTCCCCAGGGCCCCGAACGCGGGATTTCGCCCCAGGGATACCTTGGCCTGTTGCAGAATGCGGGTCCATTGACCTCGCCGGATCGCCGGAGGAATTCGATGCAATCATTTCTGCTCTCTGCGTGGCGTGCCGGCATGCGCAGCCGCAGCATCCAGGCGGTCCTAGTGCTCGGACTGCTGCTGGTCGGCGTCGCCTACCTTTCCGCCGCTTTTTCGCCCCGGCAACCGAAGACCGTCGCGCTCGACGTCGGACTCTCGGGAATTCGTGTGTCCCTGGTCCTGTTCGCCCTGTTCTGGGTCCAGGAACTGGTGGGGCGCGAGATAGAGCGGCGCACCGTCCTGTTTGCGCTGACCTACCCCGTGCCGCGCGGCCATTACCTAGTCGGCCGCTATCTAGGCGTTCTGGGCCTGCTCGCCCTGGCGTCGGTGCTGCTTGGCTTGTTGTTGTGGCTGGTGGTGCTGAATTCGGGCGGCACCTACACGCAGGGGTTTCCGGTTGCGCCCGGCGGGCCGTACTGGCTGACCATCGTCGGACTGTGGCTGGATGCGGCCGTGGTCGCCGGCTTCGCCCTGTGGATCGCTAGCTTGTCCACGGTACCGATGCTGCCGCTGGCGCTCGGCCTGGCGTTTGCGGCGGGCGGGAAAAGCCTCGGCGCGGTGGCGGAATACCTATCGAAAGGCGCCGAAGGCGATGCGGATATCATGCGCCTGGCGCCGATCGTGGATGTGATCCAGTGGGTGCTGCCCGATCTGTCGCGCCTCGACTGGCGTGCATGGCCGATGTACGGCGTCGCGCCAGATGCCACGGCGATGGCGGGTGGCATCGTGCTGGCGGCCAGCTACGCCACCCTGCTGGTGACGCTGGCGGCGATAACCTTCACCCGCCGCGAGTTCCAGTAGGAAGTCGGCGCTGGCGCCACGGCGATGATGCTCTCGCGCAACTGGAAAATGGGCCTGGTGGCGCTGCTGGCGGCGACGTTGTTCGTTGCCACGGCCCAGCGCTTGAAGAGCGTGCCGCGTCAGATCGTGTTGGTGGAAATGCAGGTGGTGCTGCCGCTGTTCGTGCAGGTGTTCATGGCCGCCGGAGATCGCCATCTGGCCGCCAATATCGCGGCGATTCGCGCCCTGGTGGTCAATACCTTCAAGATGCAGGGCGAGGAGTTCGCGATTCTGGCCAAGCTTCAGGAGGACGTGTCCTGGCTCAATCCCGGGCACGAAGACAACTACTACACCGCAACGGCGATCCTGCCCTGGCAGGGCGAACTGGAGGCCACGCAGCGAATTCTGGCGCGCGCCACCAAGGCACGGTTCTACGATTACCAGCCGGCGTTCTATTACGCCTTCAACCTGTTGCATTTCAAGGGCGATGCCGTCGGCGCGTCGGAGTGGATGCGCGCGGCTGCGGAACACCTTCCCGAAGGCGACGAGCGCCTGCAGATGCAGAACCTGGCGGCGATCTGGCTGGACAAGGCGCAGGATGTCGATCTGGCGATTCGGGTGGTTGCGGCAATGGCCCAGCAGGCCAAGCGCCGGGATTTCCAGCGCTATCTTGAGCAGCGCGTCGATCGCCTGCGCGCACTGAAGGACCTGCGGTCCGCCGCCGAGGCGTATCGGCGGCGATTCGATCGCCCCCTGGCGTCCCTGCAGGATCTCATCGATGCGGGCATCATCACGGCATTGCCGGCGGATCCGTTTGGTTTCGGCTTCGCGCTGGATGGCCAGGGCCGCATCGTATTGAGCAAGATCCCCCCTCCACCTCCCGCTCCCCCAAACAAATGACTGCAGCGATTTCCATTGCCGGTTTGCGCAAGACCTATCCCCGCAGTTGGGCGTCGCCGCCCTTCGAAGCACTCAAGGGCATATCCCTTTCCGTCGACGAGGGGGAAGTGTTTGGCTTCATCGGGCCCAATGGCGCCGGCAAGAGCACGGCGATCAAGATCCTCACCGGTGTCATGTATCCCAACGCCGGCTCGGCGACGCTGTTCGGCGTCGATGTGGTGCAGCCGGAAGCCCGTCGCGGGCTGGGTTATGTGCCGGAGAATCCCAGCCTGCCCGACTACCTGACTCCCCTCGAAATTCTTGGCATGGGCCTCAATCTGCATGGCCGCAAACCCGCCAGTCCGGGTGCGCACTGCCTGCGCTGGCTGGAACGTTTCGGCCTGGGCGAGGTGGCGAACAAGGTCGTCCGCGGCTTTTCCAAGGGAATGGCCCAGCGCACCGCATTGGCCCATGCGCTGGCCGTGGAGCCGCGACTGCTGATTCTCGATGAGCCGTTGTCCGGGCTCGATCCGATCGGGCGTCGCGATGTCATCGACATTCTTTCCGAGTATCACCGGCAGGGCGGGACGATATTCCTGACTTCGCATGTGCTGCACGACGTCGAGCGCCTAGCCGACCGTTTCGGCCTGATCCACAAAGGCGAGCTCCGTGCGGTGCGGGCGCCGGCCGAACTGGTCGGGGGCGAGGAAAAAGTCCTGGTACGCAGCCAGGGCGAGGTAGCCATTGCCGGGATGATCGCGGAATCCGGCGGACGCTGGGTGGTCGAGGTGACCCGCACGCATCTGTGGCCGACGCTGCGCGCGTTGGATCAGGCAGGCCATGTGCTGATCGAGATCAAGCCGGCCCTGTCGCTGGAAACGGCCTTTCTCCAAGTCGTAAAGGGCGACTGAGTTGCATCCATGGGCCCGCCGGGCCGAGGTCGGGCTGGTGTTCCTGTTTGCATTCCTGGTCTGGTTGCTGAACCATCCCTATCAGGGGGTCTGGCACGACGCCCGCATCTATGGCCTGCTGGCGGCGCAGTGGCTGAATCCCGGACCCTACGCCAGCGATCTGTTTTTCAGTTTCGGATCGCAAGCGCCTTTCAGCCTGTTTACACCGTTTTATGGCGTAATGGTTGCCGGCATGGGCCTCGACCGGGCGGCTTGGTGGATCACGATGAGTGGTGGCTTTTTGTGGGTCGGGGCCTGTCTGGCCCTGGCGCGAACGATGCTTGGCAGTGGATTTGCGGCACGCTTTGCCGTCTTCGTCGGCGCGCTGGTCGTGGTGAGCTATTCGCCCAACCAGAGTACCTTCATCATCGGCGAGAACTTCGCCACGGCGCGATCATTCGCGATTCCCCTGGGTCTCCTGAGCGTGGCGGCGCTTGCCGCGACGCGACGTGGCTGGGCGCTGGGTTTCGGCCTCGCGGCGGCAGCCCTGCACCCGCTGCATGGCGTCTGGCCGCTGGCATTGTGGCTGCTTGCGCGCCTGGGAACGCCGGCCGCCTTGTTGGCGGCATTCCTTCCTGCCGCGGTGGCGCTATTGCTTGGCGCGATGAACCCGGACCTGCCCCATGTCCGCCTGATGACCGGCGAATGGCTGGATTTCGCCTGGCACTCGGCCCCCGACATTTCATTCAAGGAGCCTGCGCAGACGAGGCTACCCTACTATGCCGTAGCAATGACGATCCTGTGGCTGGCGGCAAGGATGGGGAGCGCGGAATGGCGTGGGTTGTATTCCCGCCTGCTGATGCTTGGCGGTGGCGGACTGGCTCTTGCGGTGCTTGCGAGCTATTTTCTTCCGGTCGAGATCGTTCTGCAGGGACAGCCCTGGCGGGTGATGGCATTGCTGCTTCCGATGGCGGCAGTGGCGTTACTTGACCTCGGCCGATGCGCCTGGCGTTCCTCGGCCGCCGGGCGACTGCTGGTTGGCGTCGGCGCCGTGCTTGCGACCATGGGAACCAATTGGTTGCTGGGGGCGGTGGCCACGATGGCTTTGGCTAGCCTGATGCCAAGGACATGGCTGCTGCGGACCGAGGGCTGGATTGAAGACCGGTGGCGCTGGTTCGCTGCGGCCGTGGCCGCATTCGCGCTGTCGACCATACCCAACATCCTGGCGACCTGGGAAATCGCCGGCGGGCAACTCCTGAATCCCTGGTGGATCGGTGCCGAGTCGCTGCATGGCCTGGTCGCTGGCAACAACTGGCATCTGGCGGCACTTGCGGCATTGTTGCTTGGCTTGCCGTTCGGGTGCGGCTGGCCGAAACCGGGACGGGCATGGCCGGCCATCGTCGCTGTCCTGCTTTTTGCGGTGGGCGTGGTGGCCACGTCCGCGACGCTTCCGGCCTGGGACCGTCGTTCGGAACAGTTGCGTGCGCAGCAGGCCTGCTATCTCAATGCCGAGTGCACGCCGCATCCCTTTCTAGCCTGGATATTGCCGGGAAGCGTTGTGTTCTGGCCACAGCGGGAACTGACGGTCTGGTTCGAGATCGGTACCGCCAATTACTTTGGCCCGGTTCAGGCGACGGGCCGGCTGTTTTCCGCCGCAAAGTTTTATGAAGGCCAGCGACGCGAGAATTGGGTCGCGGCCGGGACCGATCCGCGTCGGCTTTGTGCCGATCCGCTCCTCGATTGGGTAGTGCTGCCACAGCCGGCACCGGTGCTGACGATGCAGGCAAGTCTTCCTTACGCGCATCTTTATCGCTGCGCGGTGTTGCGCGCGGTCGCGCCGAGGATGAGCGTTTCGGAGCCCGCTTCGTGAACGCGATTTTCCGATGGAGCGGCACGCCCGCGGAACTGCTGCGCTACCTGGCCGTCAGCGTGGTGGCGCTGGCCGTCGATACGGCGAGTTTGTTGCTGGCCGCGAATGTCGTCCATTACCTCTGGGCGGCGACCTTCGGCTTTCTGCTCGGCGCGGCAACCAGCTACCTGCTTTCCGTGCGATGGGTCTTCCGCCATCGGCGACTGGCAGCATTCCCCAAAACCGAGTTTGCGGCGTTCGCCGCTGTCGGCGTGGCGGGCCTGGGGTTGAACAATCTGGCGATCTATGCGGCGGTCGACCATGCCGGACTTGGCTTGTTGGCGGCGAAGGCGGTCGCGGCGATGCTTACGTTTTCGTTCAATTTCGGCTTGCGCAAATGGGGCCTGTTCCGGCCATAATCGATGATGCAAAAACCCCTGGTAATCATTATCGGTGCCGGGCCCGCCGGCCTGACGGCTGCCCTGGAACTGGTGCGTGATGGCCGTATGCGGCCCCTGGTGCTCGAGGCATCGAATGACGTCGGCGGCATCTCGCGCACCGTCGAGTACAAGGGCAACCGCATGGACATCGGCGGCCACCGCTTCTTTTCCAAGTCCGACTGGGTGATGAACTGGTGGCGCGGGATTCTGCCGATCGCGGCGACCGGCGCGACGGTTGAGATTGCCTATCAGGGGCAACGCAGGGAAGTTTTGCGAAGCGATATCCCCGGGGACGGCGCCGACGGGACGGCGCCGATTCGCGACGGCCTCGTGATGCTCGTCCGCGACCGTCTTTCGCGCATCTATTTTCTGCGAAAGTACTTTGACTATCCGATCAAGTTGAACGCCACCACGCTTACGAACCTGGGTCCGGCGCGGTTGCTCAAAATCGGCGTCAGTTATGTGTGGGCGATGCTGTTTCCCCGGCGACCTGAACGTTCGCTCGAAGATTTTCTTTTCAACCGCTTTGGCGGCGAGTTGTATCGCACGTTCTTCAAGGACTACACGGAAAAGGTTTGGGGCGTTCCTTGCGATCGCATCAGCGCGGATTGGGGGGCGCAGCGAATCAAGGGGCTTTCCGTAGTGGAAGCCCTTCGCCATGCGCTGCGCCAACGCTTCGGCGGAGCCAGGCAGGCGACCAAGACCAGCCTGATCGAGCACTTCCTTTATCCGCGCCTGGGGCCAGGTCAAATGTGGCAGGAGGTGGCCCGGCGCGTGATCGAGGGCGGTGGCGAGATCCGCCACGACCAGACGGTGCAGGGCTTGCGCCACGAGGGTGGACGCGTCACGGCCGTCGTCACGACGGATGGCGCGGGTGCGCTGATCGAACTTAGTGCCGACCATGTGATATCGACGATGCCGGTCAAGGACCTGGTCGCAGGCCTGAAACCGCCCGCGCCGGCTGACGTGCAGGCTATCGCAGCGTCCCTGCCGTACCGCGACTTCATTACCGTCGGCCTGCTGGTTTCGCGCATGCGGGCCAACTCCCAGTCCCGCAGTAGCCATGCCAGCAACATGCCGCCGGACAGCTGGATCTACATCCAGGAACGCGACGTGCGCGTCGGGCGCTTGCAGGTATTCAACAACTGGAGCCCGGACCTGGTTGCGGACCAGGGCCAAGTCTGGCTCGGGCTCGAATACTTCTGCCAGGAGGGCGATGACCTGTGGCAGCGGGCGGATCAGGCGATGATCGAATTCGCCGCCGGCGAACTGGAGCAGATCGGCATGATCGACCGTGCCGATGTGCTGGACGGCACGGTTATTCGCGTGCCCAAGACCTATCCCGCCTATTTCGGCGCCTATGAACAGTTTCCCTTGGTGCAAGCCTGGTTGGACCAGCTCGCGAATCTGTATCTGGTGGGCCGCAACGGCATGCACCGCTATAACAACCAGGACCATTCAATGATCACCGCAAAACTGGCGGTGGATGCGATCCTCAATGGCACTTCCGACAAAGCGGCGATCTGGGCCGTGAATATCGATGACGATTACCATGAAGAGACCGATTCCAAAGCTTGACGTCGCTCGGGATTCCAGCCGGACAGGCATGACGGGGTGGCGGGCCGTTCGATGTCGGTCCGCGCTTGGCAGCCTGACCGCCAATCAACCGATGGAATCGTCTTGAAGGGCATGCGCGCGCAACATTTCGCTGTCGATGCATAGGGAATTCGACCAAACCGTTTCCGAAGACGGCGCCGCGCCGCCTGCCGGCCATGCCCAGCAGAGGATGACGGTCGTCATGCTCGGCGCGACCGTCGCCACGTTGCTGCTGGCAGCCGTGGGGCTGGCGCTGGAAGTCGCCATCGATATCCCGGTGGCGCACCTCGACGGCGCCTATCAGACCGCATCCGGCCTGTTTCGCTTGCACGCGGGCCACCTGCCCGGCAGGGACTTCTTTCCGTATCTCGGCGTTGGGGTTCTTTATGCGATCTACCCCTTGTTCGAAATGGCGGGTGCTCATCTGGCTGCCAGCGTATTTGCCGCGCAACTTGCCGTATCGTTGGCTTGCGCCCTGGCTGTGGCGTTGGTGTGGCATCTGGTATGGCGTCCTTCGTCATTCCTCGTGTCCCTGGTCTGCGGCGCGTTCCTGACGTTCGGCCTCGGCTCCATTGCGCTTTATCCTGACATCGTGGATCTAAAGATCCTCGAGCGGTCGCTGAGCGTGGACGAATTCATGCTGGTCTATGCAACCACCATGGTTTTCGTCCTGGTCGCGGTCAGAGTCGTGTGGCCGCTTCGCACCGTCCGCCAGAGCCTGGTGGCGGCAGCGACGATCTTTTTTCTCGGTTGCGCCTATTACGCCGCTTCGAGCGCGCAGGCGGGAACATTCGCGGTGCTATTTTTGGGAGTGCTCTGGTTCAGGTTCGTCTGGCCGGCACAATGGATGTGGCGGACACTCGCCGCGGCGACGATCACCACCGTGCTGCTGGCAAGTCTGGCCGACCTGGCGCGCGACACCAATATCGTGCGCTGGGCGTTCATCCCGGGCAATTCGCTGCGGCCGCTGCGGGCATGGCTGCCCTATGTTGCCGCGTTCTGGTTGTTCGTGATCCTGGGCAAAAGCCGACGCCCCGCGAACACTTACCTGTCCGCGGGGGCGCTTACCGGCAGCCTGCTGCTCTGGGCAAACGATTTTGCCTGGTCGACAGCCGCGATGGTCGCCGCGTGCTTTCTCTTCTGTGGATACAGATCGCGAACCCTTGGCGCGATCAACTCTGCGCTGTTTCTGACGGCCGCGCTGCTGACCGCAGGCGTGCTGTTCTTCGTGGCCAGCGGCGGCTATCCGAATCGAATATTTGCCTACAACTTTCTCGATGTCGCGCGGGATCAGTGGTGGTATTTCCCGGCGTGGGTGGAACGGTACCGGGTTTTTTCCCACGAGGATCTCGTCAAGCTGATCTTGCCACGCAATGTAGTGGCGGCGCTGGTGCTTGCCGTCGTGGCGATACATGCCATGCGGAAGCGTTCACTCGCCGGTGCGTTGTTGCTTCTGGTGGGGGCGGCGCTGGCGGCGGGTGGAGCCGTCGCCTCGATTGGCGGGCAACTTGGCCGCTACTTTGGCGGGCTGCATTTTTGGGCATATACCGTGGCGGTGGTGGCCACGCTTCGCCTTTTCTGGAAAACCTCGTGGCGGTATTCGGATCGCCGGCAATTACCGTTAAACGCGGCGAGTCGTGCTGCCTGGATTCCACGAATCCTGATGCTTGCAGCCCTGGCGATCCTCACCAACTCCGTCGTGGGTCTGCTGGCCGCCAGGCAGAATGCCGCGGCCGCGACCGAACGATTTTTCGTGCCCGAATTGGGTGGATACCTGAAGTCATCCTGGAAACCCTATGTTGAAACCGCGCGCAGTCTCACGGGTTCGGTGGTGTTCGAAGAGTACTGGGGGGTGCTGAGCGCGATACAGAAGCGGACTCCGCTTTGGCCGGTGGACTCGGTGATCCATGCCCTCGGGTCGAAACGTGAACTTCTTGCATCGAGTGTTTTCAGTCAGGCCGATATCATCGTGACCACTCGAAATACGTATACGCAGCTCTGGCATCCGTGGTTGATCAGCCAGAACTACTGGCTCTACTCGAGACTTTTTCGCGAGTTCGACGCGGTGGACTTCGGACCGAACACCGTCATATGGCGACGTGGTGCGAAGCACGTCTTTCAACCCATGGAATGCCGTGTCGCTGACGACGGCGCGGGCATGGTGGTCAGCGCGATGACATCGGGCTATGCCGAAGTCGAGGTGGTCTATCGGGTCGCCGGCGGACCCCGGCGGAAACTCGTGATGCTGAGGAACAACATCAATATCGTTGGCGGAATTCGAGGCTATTTTTCGGTCGATCCCGCGAAAACCTCGCTGGTGTTTCCGGCATATCTCAAGGAGAAGGGGCAGCAGGTCCTGGATTTTCGCGTGGTACCGGCGCAATCGTCGGCCGTGGTCAGCGTGGAATCCTGCCAGGCCGGAATGATTCAGCGCGTGATTCCGGACGTGCTCGAAGGCGTCCCCAGGGCTGTGGCGGAATGCCTGCGCAAGTGGTGGCCACCGGATCCGGAAACGCTCTGGCCGTGGGAACGCGGAGAGCCACAACTGGACCCCGACGCGATCGGGGATTGCGATGGACGCTCGCCATGATCACCGGTGGCGTGCGGGCCTATCTATGGGGCGGAATTTGCGCCACGGGACTCTGCTTCGCATTCATAGAGCTGAATGGATACGAGGACGGGCGGATATTCTGGCATCTGCTGAAGATCCACGACCAGGTCGCCGCCGGATTGATGATGTGCATTTTGCTTTCTGCATTGATCGCGGCGCGATTCAAATGGCTGGAACGGGTTCCCGTCGATGAGTTCCTGGGTCTGCTGGAGCGTCAGAAACACTTGATTGCGCTGATCCTGTGGATCGCTCTTTCCATTGGAACCAAGGTGATCTACAGGGACCATCCCCTGGCAATGGATGAGTATGCCGCGTTGTTTCAGGCGAAGATTTTTGCCGCGGGATCGATACACGGCCAATTCCCGCCCGACCTGATCGACGTGTTGATTCCGCCGGGGTTTCAAGGCCAGTTCCTGGTCGCGGACAAGCTTACCGGCGAGGTGTATTCGGCATACTGGCCGGGTTTTTCATTGCTGCTGGCGCCTTTCGTTGCGCTCGGGGCGCCGTGGGCGTGCAATCCGACGATCGTGGCGCTAAGCGTTTTGCTGATTGCGCGCATCGCGCGCGACACTGTCGACGTGCCGCACGCCGCCGGTTGGGCCTTGTTGTTTGCCCTGGCGTCGCCGGTACTCCTGATCAACGGCTTGAGCTATTACTCCATGCCGGCCCATCTGTTGCTGAATCTCGCATTCGCCTGGCTCTTGCTGGTTCCGACCAACTTGCGCATCGGCTGCGCCGGCCTCGTCGGTGGACTCGCACTATGCCTTCACAATCCATTGCCGCACATGGCTTTCGCCCTTCCATGGCTGGTGTGGCTGGCAAGGCATCGCGGCGGCAGGGCCTTGATGGTGATCGCGGGCGGCTACCTGCCACTATTCCTGTTGCTGGGAGTCGCCTGGGTTCTCGGTCATGCCGGCACGCCACTTGCCGGGATAGTTTCCGCGAGCGGACCAGGCACCACGGCCTCGGATCGCGCATTGACGTCGATCCAGGCCATCGCCACATTTCTGCGATTTCCTGACGGAGACATCCTGCTTGTCCGAGCGGGGGGCTTTGTAAAACTGTGGCTCTGGGCATCGCCGCTCATGCTCATACTGGCTTATCTGGGATTCCGACAGTCCGACCGCCCCGGCATTCGGCTATTTGGCTACTCTGCATTGTCGACGGCGATTGCCTATTTCGCGATCCGCTTCGATCAGGGTCACGGTTGGGGCTATCGGTATTTTCATGGTGCATGGGGTGTCCTGCCCGTGCTGGCGGCATTGGGAGTGCGGCGTCTGACGGAGCGACTGGAAGGCGGGGTCCGAATTGAAGCTCTCATTCTGGTCGTTACGCTGATGGGCCTGATCTTCCTCGGCGCACTTCGTACGATCCAGGTGGGCGACTTTGTTGCCACGCATCTGGAACAACGTCCACCCATTCAATCCGAGGGACGACAGATCCTGGTCTACAAAGGTGCCGGCTATTTCGGACTGGATCTGATCCAGAACGATCCATGGTTGCGCGACCCGACAATTTCATTGCTGCGACCGCCCCGAGATGCAGAGGACGCGGTTGTCCGCGCCACGCTGCCAGGCGGGTACGTGGTCAGGCAGAACGGCTTCGGTCGCAGCTATTGGTCGCGCGATCATGCTGAGAAGGGCGGATCGGCAGGCATCTCCGCGCAATAGCCGGAGGATCGGCATAGACGGGTGCCTCAAGCCTTGCCGACCGGCCGCCTCTTGGCAAACGCATTGAACGATACCGTACTGGCGCGAGGCGGCTTGCATTTCCTGCCGTCCGTGGCAGCAAGCCGCTTCGAATGCGCGCCTTGATGGTCCTGACCCCTGCTTCGAGGTTCTTGGTTGAACTCGGAACCTGTCCTAAGGTGCGCCAACAGGGATGAACTGATGTCGACGGTGACCAAGGACCGACTTGTGAACGGATAGGGTCGGGAGTCCCGCAAACCTGCCAGGACGCTACGGCGCATGGTCGTCGCGGTCATACGCGCCGAAGCAGGCGCGGAAAAGCACCTGCAGCACCCGCAGGTTCCCCGCGATGCCGCTGATCTTGGTCGGCACTTGCCCTTTCGGGTACCTTCGAATGGTCGGGATTTCGAGGCATCGGTACCCGAGTTTCGGCACCCGAAAGGACAAGTAGGCAAGCAGTTCGTATGTCTGGAATACCTCGCGGAACGGAGCGATCCTCGGGTCGAGCAGCATCTTTCGGCTGTAGGCGCGAAATCCCTGGGTGGTATCCGTCCATCTGAAGCCAGAAAACAGGCTCAGCATCGGCGCATGAACCAGCCGGATCGCCAGGTCCCTCAATCGCGGGGTGTTTTCGGCCACTCCTCCTGCGATGAAACGCGAAGCCTGGGCGAAATCCGCGCCTTGGCTCAATGCCGAGATGAAGCGCGGTATGGCTTCCGGATCATCCTTGTCGTTACCGTCAATGCTGATGATTCCTTCGTATCCCTGATCGAGCGCGAACGCATAGGCGCAACGCAACTGCGCGCTCAATTTTCCAGGGCCGGTCTTGACCAGCAGACCGTGCACGCCCAGCTGCCGCAGCGCCGGGATTTCCAGCGAGCCATCGGTGCTGCCGCCATCCACGATGATGATGTCCGCAAGTTCGCCTACATTGAGCGAGGCCATCCGTGACAGCAGGTTCCTGATGCGGACCCCTTCATTGATGACCGGAATAACGATGCACCACGGGTGTCGACGGCCAAGCCAGAGAAGGGTCTCGAAGCTTGGAACCTCCCAGGTTGCGCGAGCGGCGGGGTCAATACCCTGAGTACTGGCCATTTCCATGGGTATCGGATCGGTTGCGCAGGTAGCAATCTGTGTCGCGAAACGGCACAAAAGAGTATTTCACGCGATGGTCCCGGTTCCACTGCGGTAATGTCGGGTCGCGACTTTCAGCGCCCGCTCGATCGACACCGGGTGCGGCTCATCCTTGGTCGCCACCATCTCGATGGAAACCATGTGGCCTGGCAAGTGCTTCTCCAAGATGGCTGCGACCTTGGCGTGGTCGGTTCCCCCATCGCCCAGCGGCCTCAAATCCGGCTCGCTGGCGTGAATGTGTCCGATGAACGATGCGCAGTGTCGTACTGCCGCCGCAACGTCTTCGCCATTGATGGTGAGCGCTCCCGTGTCCAGTTGCATTCTGATGCCGGGATGGGCCACCTCTTGCACCACCTGCAAGGTTTCGGCCCAGGTGGTCATGAAATTCGCGCCATAGCACGGCGGGTTGGGCTCGAGGCAGATCGCTACGCCCGACGCCCTCGCTATGTCTCCCAGCCGTCGAAAGAAGGAAACCGCCCCATCCGCGGCTTCCCGATCAGTCAGACCGCTGCGATCCCGATTCCGTGGCGAGCCGAATACCAGTTTTCTGGCGCCGAGACCTGCGCCGATGCGGCATACGGCGGAGAGATGCTGCAGCATCCCGTCCCGCACGCCGGGTGGCCCGAAAAGGTTGAGGCCGGTCGTACCGAAGAGCAGCGCCTGCATCCCGAAGATCTCTATACCGCGATCCCGCCACCAGTTCCGCACCCGCGCGATGTCCTCATCCAGTGCCTTGGCCGGATCGGGAAAATATTTTCCGGGTGCGATGTCGATCGCATCGATGCCATGGCGATGAAGTAACGACGCGACTGCATCGTCCTCGGCGGCGTCCCAGGCGATATTGGAAATGGCCAGCCTCATGGTCCGGCCTCCGGCCGGGGCTTGACGGTGAGCGGCTCGGACTGGGCATAGGCCCTGATTGCTTGAACGGTTTCCCGCAAGCCGTATTGGTAATGGCCCGAACCGCCGAATTTCCGAGCATGGCGGGTCCTCATGTCGTACCTCGCCGGCGACTTGGCCGGCGCCTGCTCGAAGCGCCGGCCAAAGCATTCGCGTGCGATATCCGCCACGCTGATCGGCTCCGCTGCAAGGTGCACCAATTTCAGACCGGCATCGAGCGCAATACCAATGTCGTACCAAAGGTTGACCATGGGATAGAACTGGAAGATGCCCCGACTATCGACGGTATCCAGGTTGTTGTCATTCAGGAGATCAAAAATTACGTTCTTTCGAAGTCCGGGACCTACCAGTCCCGGCAGGCGCACGATCAAGTGCCTGGGGAACTGCTCCTCAACGAGCCGCTCGAGCATGCGTCGATGCAGGCCATAGGCGTGAAGTCCGCTCTCGTCCACCGGTGTCGCCTCATCGACGCCGACAGGGTCCTTGAACACATCGACCGTGCTGATCAACACGAAGTTATTGCAATCGACGGTCCTCAAGTGCCCGATCAAGGAATCGATATGGCGACGGTCTGTTCCGGGATCCTGGTTGGCAATCCATTTCTGGGCGGGCGCCCCGGCGCATACGACAACGTCAAACGAATGGCCGTCGATGTCGCCTATGTTCGTGGACCGGAACTGCTCATCGAAGGTCGCCTGCCTGAGCAGCGTACCTCCGACAAAGCCTGAATATCCAATCAGTGCATTGGCCATTTACTGCTCCCGGCCAGGGGAGCTCGTCGAAACCTCGAACTGCTCCGCATCCAGCTTTTCGAAAATGTCATAGATATTGTCGATCTTGCCGCCAAGTATCGAGTAACAGCCTGGCAAACCGGGGTGTTTCTCGAAAAGTATCGGCCTGCCGTCGTCACCTTCGTTTTTGACCAGGACAGTCTTGACTTCAAACAGCGAGTCAAGATGCTCGGCATCAAGCAGTGCGGGAACATAGCGTCCGGCATCCCGTACCATGCGATCGACGCGCGTCGTCCGCGGGTACCGGCCGAGCTTGTCGTAGGGGTCGCTGCCGCTCTGGTCATTCCAGTGCAGATGCGGGGTATAGCGGACGTGGGAAAGCGTATGCAGTCCGCGGGCAGGAAACGGCATCATGGAAAAGAACGGGCCATCCATCACCGTGATGCCAAGGTTCTCGAGTGAGCGCGGGACTTTCATCAATGCGATTTCGGTGATTTCCTGCTTGAGTGCTGTCTGGGTACCCGGAAAATCGCCTTTGAGCTGGTTCAGCCCGCTATAGGTGCAATTGAATGCATAACGGCAGGATGTCCTTTCGTTGTCGCCTGCTCGAGATTGCATGGCTACGCTCAATGTTCCATTGGGTCCCCGCGAGATGCCAGTGACGTGGGTATCGAGGCGGACCAGGACGTGGTGTTCATGCAGTTCCCGTTCGGCCCAGCGTGCCAGCTTCGTGGCGTCGAAGGCATACTCCTCGACCCGAAAGACATTCTCGACCAGGCGTGGTTCAAATAGGGCCCGGAGCGCCGGTTCGGCCGGTTGGATCCTGGCACCAATCTCTCTGCAGAAGCGTTCAAACTGCTTGGCGGTGACCTTGGAGTTACGGCGGGCGATTGCATACAGTTTGGTAAAGTCCCGCGCGACCGCCTCCGGCCAATCGCTGACGAACTTGGGTAGATTGACGCGGCTACGGTGTGCGGTCGTAAAACTGCGTGGATAGTGATAGCCGTTATGCACTCGTGCCTGATTGTTATACGAGGCACGGGTAAGAAGTGCCGCCTCGCGTTCTGCCAGTACGATGCGTTTGATGCCGCGCCGTTTGGCCAGATAGATGGCGATCGCAGCGCCGTAAAACCCGCCGCCGACAATGACTGCATCCTGGTCTACGTTTGGACTTGGCATGCCGCGAGTTGCCCGGAACTGATTTCCGGCGCGCACGGTGCTCTCGATGCCGCTTCCTCGACATTCAGTTTTTCGCGGCGACTCATGCGGGCACTGGTGAACTCCTGTCCAACGTGATAGAGGGGCCCCTCATTCGAGAGGCTAACCATGTGCAGGATGTATTCGCCAAGAACCAGCAGTACCAGTGAGAGCAAAAAAAACATGCCCGATTGCTGGAGGGAAAGGCTGATCCAGCCGGGCGCCACGTCGGCCTTAAGGATTCCGACGGCAACCACATAGACGGAGTAGACCAGGTTTGCAACGGCGCCGAACAGCGAAAGGGAAGTAACCAGTCGCATCGGCAAGCGGGTGGTTGACACCAGTAGTCGCATTCCCCGATCGATGCTTTCACCCAGTCGTTTGGTCCGGGGGAGCTTTGGTTCTGCACTGTAGCTGAGGTTCGCCCGTGCAAATCCGCCCAAAGCCGGTAGATGCCGATAGGTCAGGGCCGGTTGGGGGTGTTGAAGTATGAAGTTGACAACCCGCTTGCTCAAAATCCGATATTGGGGTGCTTCTTTCGCAAGGTGCACGCCGTAGACTCGCTCGTAAAGGGCATTGAATATGGTGGCGCAAGCGACATAAACCAGACTTTGGGCGGCTTTTTGCTGGTTGCTGGCAAATACCACGTCGCTGCCACGGACGGCGACGTCGAGCATTTTTGGCAGGAAGCCAATATCGTCCGCAAAAGGATCGACGAAGGCGACAAAGTCGCCCAGGGCGTTGTCCAATCCGACCCAGGACGCCGTATCTATGTCGACCTCGCTGGTCAGGGCAAAGATCTGCAGATTGGGGAGCCCGCTTTCACCTGTCAGCGCTCTTAGTACGTCGACGCTGTCGTCGTCCGAGGCGTTGTCGACAACTATGAGTTCATAGTCGCTGGCCAGCGCCGCAACACAGGTGCTTGCGTCGGACAGCATTGCCCCGAGGTGGGTTGCCTGGTTGCGCACGACAAACACAACCGAAAGAAGAACCGGTAAAGACGCCATTCAAACTCCCCGCAAATGCCGATCACCGAATCGGCGATCCCGCCGCTTCACCATTTTTCCGGGATTTCGGCACCTGACGGTGCGCCCCGACCGCGTTTGGGTCGGCAACCACAATACGGCGTTCGGGACATGGAGAAGACGCGGAGCCTTTGGCCAAATCAGTCCGGCAAATGGTACCAGAACGTTGATTTGCCCTCATTATCGAGTCGAAAAACAATCGCCTTATCGCCAAATAGAAATAATCGCATCGGTAGCCATGGGGGATTTGTTAACCTTCGACCTTCGCGAAAAACCATATTCTGAGGAGGCTCGGCATGGCGTTGGTGAATCCGCACGGTGGCGGCAGTCTGCGACCCCTGTTGCTCGAGGGCGAGGCATTGATCGCCGAACTCGCGCGCGCCGCATCGCTGCCCAAGGTCAAGGTGAGTTCCCGCGAGAAGGGCGACATCGTCATGATGGGCCAGGGCGGCTTCACCCCGCTCGACGGCTTCATGACCCACACCGATTGGCAGGGCGTCTGCGACGGCATGAAGACCGCCTCCGGCCTGTTCTGGCCGATCCCGATCACGCTGTCCACCGACAAGGCCGCGGCCGAGGGCATCAAGGTTGCCGGCGATGTCGCGCTGATCGATCCCGACGACGGTTCGATCCTGGCCACCATGAAGGTGACTGAAAAGTACGCGATCGACAAGGCGCACGAATGCGCCACGGTGTTCAAGACCACCGACCTGGAGCATCCGGGCGTCAAGATGGTCATGGAGCAGGGCGAGATCAATCTCGCCGGTCCGATCAAGGTGCTGTCGCTGGGCGGCTTCCCCGAGACCTACGGCGAACTGCTGATGTCGCCCAAGCAAACCCGGGCGCTGTTTGAATCCTACGGCTGGAGCAAGGTCGCGGCCTTCCAGACGCGCAACCCGATGCACCGCTCGCATGAATACCTGGCCAAGGTGGCGATCGAGACCTGCGACGGCGTGCTGATCCATTCCCTGCTCGGCAACCTGAAGCCGGGCGACATTCCCGCCGACGTGCGCTCCGAAGCCATCGGCACCCTGATCGAAAACTACTTCGTCAAGAAGACCGTGATCCAGGCCGGCTACCCGCTCGACATGCGCTATGCCGGCCCGCGCGAGGCGCTGCTGCATGCGCTGTTCCGCCAGAACTACGGCTGCTCGCACCTGATCGTCGGCCGCGACCACGCCGGCGTCGGCAGCTATTACGGTCCCTTCGATGCCCACCACATCTTCGACGAACTGCCCAGGGGCTCGCTGGAGACCCAGGCGCTCAAGATCGACTGGACCTTCTGGTGCTACCAGTGCGGCGGCATGGCCTCGGCACGCACCTGCCCGCACGCCGAGGACAAGCGCCTGCTGCTCTCCGGCACCAAGCTGCGCAAGATGCTGTCCGAAGGCGGCGAGGTGCCCGCCGAGTTTTCGCGTCCCGAAGTGCTGGAAGTGCTGCGCAAGTATTACGGCAGCCTTGCCGAACACGAAAAAGTTGAAGTCAAGCTGTCCGGGCATTCCGCCCGCTAATTTTTACCAAGTTTCGCCGTACCGAGTTTTTTTACGAACCACACCGCAACCAAGGAGTAGAAAACAAATGCCAACCTTTGTTCGTACCGAGAAGTGCGACGGCTGCAAGGGGCAGGACAAGACCGCCTGCATGTACATCTGCCCGCACAACCTGATGAAGCTGGACAAGGACGGTTCCGAAACCGGCCACGCCATGAAGGCATTCAACCAGGAGCCCGAGCAGTGCTGGGAGTGCTACTCCTGCGTCAAGATCTGCCCGCAGGGCGCCATCGAAGCCCGCCACTACGCCGACATCGTGCCGCTGGGCGGCTCGGTGCAGCCGATGCGCGGATCGGACTCCATCATGTGGACCATCAAGTTCCGCAATGGCACGCTGAAGCGCTTCAAGTTCCCGATCCGCACGACGGCCGAAGGTTCGATCGATCCCTACGGCGGCAAGCCGATGCCCAAGATGTCCGAGATCACCGCCGATGGCGTGTTCACGCGTGGCGTCATGGGCGGTTTCCGTGCCGGCAACCCCGCCGAGCTGATCCGCAAGTAATCGTAAATTCGAGGACAAGAAAATGGCTGGAACATTCGAAGCACCCGAAGTCGTCCAGGAAGAACTGGACATTCTGCTGATCGGCGGCGGCATGGCCTGCTGCGGCACGGCATACGAAATGATGCGCTGGGCCGAGGCCGTCAAGGCCGAAACCGGCAAGGAGCTCAAGATCAAGCTGGTGGACAAGGCCGCCATGGACCGCTCCGGCGCCGTGGCCCAGGGCCTCTCCGCGATCAACACCTACATCGGCGACAAGCAGGACCCGGCCGATTACGCGCGCATGGTCAGCAACGACCTGATGGGCATCACCCGCGACGACCTGGCCTATGACCTGGGCCGCAACGTCGATGACTCCGTGCACCTGTTCGAGGAGTGGGGCCTGCCGATCTGGAAGACCGACGCCGAAGGTGTCCGTCACGATGGCGCCGAAGCGCTGAAGGAAGGCCTGCCGGCCCTGAAGGACGGCGGCCAGCCGGTGCGTTCGGGCAAGTGGCAGATCATGATCAACGGCGAATCCTACAAGTGGATCGTCGCCGAAGCCGCGAAGAAGGCGCTGGGCCTGGACCGCATCCAGGAGCGGGTGTTCATCGTCAAGCTGGTCAATGACAAGAACGATCCGTCGCGTGTTGCCGGCGCCGTCGGCTTCTCGGTTCGCGAAAACAAGCTCTACGTTTACAAGGCCAAGGCCATCATGCTCGCCGCTGGCGGCTGCGTGAACCTGTTCCGTCCGCGTTCGGTGGGCGAAGGTTCGGGCCGTGCCTGGTACCCGGTGTGGAATGCCGGTTCGACCTACGCCATGGCTGCCGAAGCCGGCGCCGAGATGACCATGATGGAAAACCGCTTCGTGCCGGCCCGCTTCAAGGACGGTTACGGCCCGGTCGGTGCCTGGTTCCTGCTGTTCAAGGCCAAGGCCACCAACGCCTACGGCGAAGACTACATGGTCAAGAACAAGGAAATGCTGAACGACTACCCGCCCTACGGGCAGGCCGCCGTTCCCGCTTCCTGCCTGCGCAACCACCTGATGCTGAAGGAAATGAAGGAAGGTCGCGGCCCGATCTACATGGACACCGTCACCGCCCTGGCCAAGCTGGCCGAGACCCTGACGCCGAAGGAAGTCAAGCACCTCGAAGCCGAAGCCTGGGAAGACTTCCTCGACATGTGTATCGGCCAGTGCGGCATCTGGGTCGGCGAGAACATCGACCCGCGCGAGAAGAACTCCGAGCTGATGCCGACCGAGCCCTACCTGCTGGGTTCGCACTCCGGCTGCTGCGGCATCTGGGTCTCCGGCCCGACCGACGTCGGCGCGCCGACCACGGAAGAGTATGACGGCGTTCCCGCGCACCTGCCGAAGGGCTGGAACTGGGGCTACCGTTCGATGACCACGGTCAAGGGCCTGTTCACCGCCGGCGACGGCGTGGGCGCCTCGGGCCACAAGTTCTCTTCCGGTTCGCACACCGAAGGCCGCCTGGCCGCCAAGGCCATGGTCAAGTACGCGCTGGACAACGCCGACTGGAAGGTCGAGCTCGATACCTCCCCCGAGGAACTCGTGGCCCAGATCTACCAGCCGGTGCGCACCTTCCTCGAGTTCAAGGACTACAGCACCGCGATCGACGTCAACCCCAACTACATCACGCCCAAGATGCTGCAGATGCGCTTGCAGAAGATCATGGACGAGTACGTTGCCGGTGTCGCCACCTACTACAACACCAACGACAAGATGCTCGCCGTTGCGGAAGAGAAACTGGAGATGCTGAAGGAAGACTCGCAGAAGCTGCGTGCAAAGGACCTGCACGAACTGCTGCGCGCCTGGGAAAACTACCACCGCATCCTGACGGCCGAAGCCCACATGAAGCACATCCAGTTCCGCGAAGAGAGCCGTTACCCCGGTTTCTACTATCGCACCGACAAGAACTTCGTCGACGAGAAGAACTGGCACTGCTTCGTGAATTCGATCTACGACAAGAACACCAAGAAGTGGACCTGCTTCAAGCGCAAGCACGTCGATCTGGTGGACAAGTCGAAGCTGTTCAAGGCCGCCGCGCCGCACTAAGCGCGGCCAGGCTGTAACATACAGGCCGGAAGCCGCAAGGCTCCCGGCCTGTTTCTTTTCTGATCCCTGATTCCTGACCTCTGATCCCTGACATGTCCCAGCCCGATATTCCGTTTCCCAATAGCCCGGTCGTGCCGACCATGGTGTCCGAGACGCACACCATAGAGTTTTCCTGCCACAAGGGCATAGGCTGTTGGAACGCCTGCTGCTCCAACATCGACATCTCGCTCACGCCCTACGACGTGCTCCGCATGAAGACGCGCCTGGGCATCACGTCCACCGAGTTCCTCAAGGACTACACGGTGCCCTACGAGATGGAAAAGGACGGCATCGCCGGAATCAAGTTCCGTCCGGTCGAAGGGGGCAGCGCCTGCCGCTTCATGAAGCCCGAAGGTTGCGACATCTATACCGACCGGCCGACGGCCTGCCGCTACTATCCGGTGGCGCTGCTGTCGATGCGCAAGCAGGACGAATACGTCGATCGCGAATCCTACGCCATCGTCAAGGAAGACCACTGCAAGGGCCACGAGGTCAATCGCCGTATCACCATCGCCGACTATCGCAAGGAGCAGGGCCTCGTCGAGTACGACGATCTGGCGCGCGGCTGGCGCCAGCTGGTGCTGAAGAAGAAGTCCTCGGGCCCCACCATCGGCAAGCCGTCGTTGCGCAGCCGCCAGATCTTTTTCATGGCCTGTTACGACATCGACCGCTTCCGCGAATTCGTCTTCGCCGACTCCTTCGCCAAGCTGTTCGAATTGAAGCCGGAGGAGCGCGAGTCGTTCGCCACCGATGATGCCGCGCTGCTGCAATTTGCCTTCCGCTTCCTGCGCCAGGTCATGTTCGGCGAAGAGAGCATCGCGCTGAATGCCGAAGCGGCGCAGGAGCGCCTGGCCAAGGTGCAGGAGAAGCGCCTGATCGAGGAGCGTGAGGCGGCCAAGAAGCGCGCTATGGAATCGGAAGCCGAAGGGGCAGACGAAGGCTTCGACTGAAGAAAGTCGGCGCAGGCGCCACGGCGAGAAATCACGCCCAGGGGTTGAGTACGGTCAGCCCGTGGATTCCCTTGAAGTCCTTATCGTTCCGGGTTGCCAGCGACAGGCCATGAACGACTGCCACTGAAGCGATCTGGGCATCCTCGGTCGAAATCGCCCGCCCTTGATGAGTTCGGGCAGCCACGCAGACGGCGTATTCCGTTGCGCAGGCATCGTCGAATGGCAGGCAGCGTCCGGCGAAGTCCTCGGCAAACATCTGCTCTGCGGCCGCCGCGAGCCTGTCGCGGCGCTTGCCGGCGGGAAGCAGCGCAATCCCGAGCAGTATTTCGGCGCGGGTGATGGCACAAACGAAGAACGATGCACCCTGCTGTCGAGCAAACCAGTCCAGCATTTGCGGGGCGGGTTGTGCCCGCATCAGTTCGGAAAGGACGTTGGTATCGAGCCGGATGCCCGCCATGCTCAGTCCTTGGGTGTCGCGGGCAAGCGTGCGGCGCGGCGCTGCGTGATGGGCAGCTCCTGTACGTCCAGGGCGGCGAAACGCCGGTGAATCGTCTGGGCGAAACCGGGGCCTGACGAGGGGACCAGAACCGCCCGACGCAGAATTTCGCGTGCTTCCTGCTCCATCGACCAGCCGTGTTGCGCCGCCTGCAGGCGCAAGCGCGCCTTGAGTTCGTCGTCGAAATTGCGGATGGTCAGGCTGGCCATGGCGTTCTCTTGGGTGGTTGCAATGCATGCATTGTAATCATCGCCGCGAGTACCCGCGACGGGGATCCGCGAGTTATGCGTTCGCACGCGTACCGCAACCGTCGGCGCCCGCGACACGGCGACGTCTTCCGGCGTTTCGGCCCAGATCAGTCGGATGTCCTCGGCCGCATGCCGTCCCCGAAAATGGGGACAGACAGATGTCCGTGAGCGGCCCAGAATCCTGTGGGTATCCGGAGCCAATACCGGATTCGCATTTCAACCACAGGAGGACGTAAACATGTACCGATTCTGCAAGTCGCCGCTGGCGGCAAACATTCTGGCGGCCACGGCGTGCATTGCCCTTTCTGCGTCTGCTGGCGCGCAAGGGGTTCCTGACATGAACACGCTGACCGCGGGCCAGGCCGCTACCGATCTGTGCGCGGGCAAATACACCAGCGAGGCCCTGGTCTCGGCTGCGCTCGAGCGGGCAAAAGCGCACGCACACCTGAACGCCTTCATCACCCTCGACGAGGCAGGCGCGCTGAAGGCGGCACGGGCGGCGGACAAGGCGCGCAAGGGCGGCGCGGCCTGCAAGCCGCTCGGCGGGGTGCCGGTGGTGGTCAAGGACAACATCGAGGTGGCCGGGCTGCCCAGCACCGCGGGCACGCCCGCGCTTAAGGATTTCGTGCCGAAGGCCGACGCGCCGGTCACCGCGAAGTTGCGCCGGGCCGGGGCGATCATCATCGGCAAGACCAACATGCACGAGCTTGCGTTCGGTGTATCGGGTTACAACACAGCATTCAAGACCGGTGCCGAGTTCGGCGTGCGCAATGCCTGGGACCGTTCCCGGATTGCCGGCGGATCCTCGTCCGGTAGCGGCGCCGCGATCGGTGCGCGCATCGTCGCCGCCGGACTCGGCACCGACACCGGCGGCTCGGTGCGGATTCCGTGCGCCCTCAACGGCTGCGCGTCGTTGCGGCCCACCGGTGGCCGCTATCCGCAGGGCGGCATCGCGCCGATATCGCATACACGCGACACGCCGGGGCCGATGGCCTCGTCAATGGCCGACGTCGAACTGCTGGATCGCGTGATCGCCGGCGGCAAGGCGTCCAAGGCCATTCCGGCCGCGGACTTGAAGAAAATTCGCGTCGGCGTGGTGGCGGCGAATCAGGCCAATCTGGATGCCGATACCAAGGCGGCGATGGAGATGGCGGTCGCGAAAATGAAGGCCGCCGGCGTCACGGTAGTCGATGTCGAGATGCCGAAGCTGGGCGAACTCAACGGGGCGGTGGGTTTTCCGTTGGCGCTCTACGAGGCGCATGACGACATGGTCGCCTACCTGAAGAAGAGCGGTTCCGGTGTCACGATCGCCGATCTGGCGAAGGGCATTTCCAGTCCGGACGTGAAGGGCACTTATGACGGACTGGTGATTCCGCGCAAGCTGCCCGGCCCGAACAACACGCTGGTCGACGCCAGGCCCGCCTACGATGCGGCGATGAAACAGAGCCGGCCGGCACTGCAAAGCCTGTACCGGAAAACCTTTGCCGACCACAAGCTCGATGCGATCGTGTTTCCCACCGTGCCGAAGGTGGCGATCGCATCCAACCCGGAATCAAGCAGCCTGGCGAACTTTGGCCTGTATATCCAGAACACCGATCCGGGCAGCAACGCGGGGATTCCGGGGCTTCAGATTCCCGTGACCTTGGGCGCCAGCAGCCGACTTCCGGTCGGGCTTGAGCTCGATGGTCCGGCCGGCAGCGACCGGCGGCTGATTGCCATCGGGCTGGCGCTGGAGCAGGTTTTCGGGCGCCTGCCGGCGCCGCCGAAAAACTGAGGTCAATCGATCCGCTGCAAGCGGCCGATCGCCGCCGCGAGTTCTCCGCGGCGGCGCACGCCGAGTTTGACGAACGTCCGTTTCAGATAGGTGCGCACGGTGGACAATTCGACCGATAGATAGCGCGCAATCTCCTTGTCAGTCAGCCCCCGACTGATCATGCGCGCGACCTCAAGTTCCCGCGGCGACAGGGCATCCGACGGCATGCCCACCGGATTGCATGCGGCTCGGGTGCGCAGCCTCACGCGCTGCAACGCGCCGGTAAACGCTGGCTGGATCAGCCGCAGGAGTTCGAGTGCGTGTCCGTCGAAGTTTTCGCGGGTCCGCCCGCGCCAGATGCGCAGATCGCCGATGTTGAGTCCATCCGCGTAGCTGTAGGCATTGACGCCCCAATGCAGGCCGTCGCGGGCGAGGAAATCGTTGAAGAACTCGGTGCGCATCAATTCCCGCTGCGGCATGATCTGGGTGACCAGTGTCGGCACCCGGCGCGCCTGCAGCCGGTATGTGATCGGGTCGCGGAACTGGTAGTACGCCTCGTAGGTGCCGAGCGTGTCGTGGCTCATGTTGATCGACACGCGGTTGCCGAATCGCCTCGTCGAATCATCCCAAACGTAGGATGCGAAGTAGTCGGCGCGCAACATGTCGAGCAGGCTGCAACCCACACGCTCACGCACTTCGCGTTCCGCCATGTCTTCGGCGAGCAGGCTGAAGAGGCGGGAAAGCGAGCGGCTTTCAGCGGCGGTAAGGTACATGCTGGGGAAGTCTAAGCGCGCGGGTGACGTCTTGCAACAATGACGGGACCCCGCTTCAAAGCATACGTCGACGAAGACACTCTGGCAGGGAACCGCCGTAGCGTCAGCGCCGACTCTTTGAGCCTTTCTTACTTCCCTGCGATCTTTTCCAGCTTTTCGGCTTTGATCAACTGGCCATCCAGCGCCGCGTCCTTGGCCGAGCCGCCGTAGGCGACGGTCATCAGCTGCGAGTAATAGACGACGGGCATGTTGAACTTGGTGCCCTGCTTCTTGTTGATCTCGGACTGGTAGACCTCGACGTTGGCCTGGCACAGCGGGCAGGGTGTGACGATCATTTCGGCGCCGTGGTCATAGGCCGATTCGACGATGTCGCGGATCTGCTTCTGGCTCTTTTCCGGCTCGGAAAACGCCAAGGCGCCGCCGCAGCAGGTGACCTTCTGTTCGTACTTGGTCAGTGCTTCGCCACCCAGGGTCTCGACCATCTTGTCGAGGTACATCGGGTTTTCGAAGGATTCGCCGTCGATGCCGAAGGGACGGTTGGTCTGGCAGCCGACGTAGCCGGCGATCTTGAGGCCTTCCAGCGACTTCTTCATCGGTGCCTTGAGGCCGTCGTAGCCGAAGTCCTCGATCAGCACCTCGACCATGTGCCGCACGTTGGCGCCGCCGTTGTAATGCAGTCCGGCGGCGGCCAGGGCTTCATTGGTTTCCTTCAGCAACTGCGCCGAGCCGTCGAGCCGCTCCTTCGACTCGCGGGCACTTAGCCAGCAGGCGGCGCAGGTGGCGACGATGTCCTGGCCCGGCAGGTGGGTTTCGGCCTGGGCGAAGTTGCGCGCGTTGATGGCGATGCGCGGCAGTTCGCCGCCCTCGCAATAGCCGACCGAAGCGCCGCAGCAGTTCCAGTCCGGGATTTCGGTCAGCTTGATGTCGAGGGACTTGCATATCGAATTGGTCGACACCAGGTAGTTCGAGGCCGAGGCCTTGAGCTGGGATGAACAGCCGGGGTAGAACGCGTATTCTTTCTTTGCCATGTGTCTTCTCCGTGGGCTCAGGCCGTGAAGCCCTTCTTGCGATCCTCGATTTCCTTCGCCTTGGCGATGATGGCGTGGAAGCCTTTCAAGTCCTTGACGCCATGGCCGCCGAAGATTTCCATCGGATTGAGGCGTTTGGCCATGAACAGCCCGAGGCCGACGCTCTGCATGCCCAGCGCTTCCTTGATGCCGGAGACCAGACCGCCGCGGAAGTAGTGGCGCAGGGTCAGCATCAGTTCATTGACACGCCCCTTCTTGATGGCGTTGTTCCAGAACAGTGTCGCGAAATCGCGCGTCGGCTGGCCCTTGGGCGCGAGGCCGAGGCGGTGCGCGTAATTGGCCAGGCCGTGCATGATGTGGGTGATCGGCAGCTGGCGCGGGCAGCGCACCATGCAGTTGTAGCAGGAGGTGCACATGAACATCGAGTCCGAGCCCAGCACCTCGTCGCGCTTGCCGGCGCGGATCATCATGAAGATCTTCTGCGGCGAGTGCTGCCAGGCCGGACCGAGCGGGCAGGAGCCGGCGCAGACGCCGCACTGCATGCACATCTTGACCATGTGGCCTTCTTCGACGTTGGCTTCGACTTCCTTGAGGAAGTTGTTGCGGTAGCGTTCGATCGCGTTCGTGTTTGCGGTAGTCATGGATCGCGTCTCCAGTTTCGGCTCAGCCGAAGCCCTTCATGGGCGAGGGGCCGAGCTTGTCGAGTTCGGCGACGTAGTCGTTGATCAGCTTGACCACGCGGGCGTTATCGGTGATCGCCACTTCCTGGGTGGCCACGCGCTCGGGCTCAAGGCCCATCTGCTTCAGCGTGTCGCCGATCTTGCTCATGCGGTAGTGGGCGAGTTCGGATCCCTTGACGAAGTGGCACTGGTATTCGTCGCCCTTCTTGCAGCCCATCATCATCACGCCGTCGTAGCCGGAGTTCAGCGCGTCGGTGATCCAGATGGTGTTCACCGAGCCGAGGCAGCGCACCGGGATGACGCGCACCCAGGCCGAGTAGTTCATGCGCGCCATGCCCGCCATGTCGAGCGCCGGGTAGGCGTCGTTCTCGCAGGCCAGCACCAGGATGCGCGGCTTCTCCTCGTCCTCCTCGGGGATCTCGACCGCCTTGACCTGGCTGCCGACGGTGTCGACCGAGTAGTTCTCGAAGGAGATCACGCGCACCGGGCAGGCGCCCATGCAGGTGCCGCAGCGGCGGCAGCGTTCCTCGTTGAACTTGGGGAAGCGCTTCTCGTCCTCGTCGATGGCGCCGAAGGGGCATTCGACCGTGCAGCGCTTGCACTGGGTGCAGCCTTCGAGGCGCGCGGTGGGGAAGGACAGGTCACCCGAGCGCGGATGCGCGGCGCGGCCTATGGCGGCATTCTCGACCGCCTGGATGGCCTTCATCGCGGCGCCGGTGGCGTCGTCGGTGGCCTGCAGCATGTCCATCGGTCGGCGCACCGGGCCGGCGGCATAGATGCCGGTGCGGCGCGTCTCGTAGGGGAAGCAGATGAAATGCGAGTCGGCGAAGCCGTGCTTGAACTGCGGCACGTCCGGACCCTGGCGGTAGTTCAGCTTGAGCACCGAACTGTCATGCATCACGATGCGTTGGGCCTTGGCCGCTTCGTCGCCGCCCTCGGCGGCGGTGACTACCGGGTTCCAGGCTTCGAGATCGACGCCGGCGTTCGGCACCTGGCCGGTGGCCAGCACCACCAGATCGGCGGCGATGGTGTTCTCTTCGTCGAGGATCAGGTCCTTGAAGGTCACGGCGCAACTGTCGCCGCCGGTGACCTTGCTCGCCTTGCCCTTGGTAAAGATCACGCCGCGCTCCTGTGCGCCGCGGTAGAAATCTTCGCCCATGCCCGGCACGCGCAAGTCCTGGTACATGACCACGGTGTCGATGTCGGGGTTCTGGTCCTTGAAATAGGTCGCCTGCTTGATGCTGGTGCCGCAGCAGTGACCGGAGCAATAGGACAGGTGCTGGCCGGTCGTGTCGCGCTGGCCGGCGCACTGGACGAAGACCACCGACTTGATGTCCTTGCCGTCGGCGCGCTTGATCGCGCCGCCGTTGGCAGCCTGCGCCAGGGCTTCGAGTCCGCCCTGGTCCACCACGTTGGGCTGGCCGCCGCCGAGTTCCGGCAGCTTGGCCATGTCGTAGGTGGTGAAGCCGGTGGCCTGGACGATGGCACCAGCGGTTTCTTCGGTGACAGCGCCTGACTCTTGCGCGACCTTGATCGTGAAGCGGCCCGGTGCGCCGGAGGTCTCGGCAATCGTCGAATTCAGATGGACCTTGATCAGCGGGTTTCCGGCAATCTTCGCCGCCGTCTCGCCAACGCCGACTTCCTGCGCGGCCGAGTAGGGCATCTTGAACGGCTGGCGCTTCCACAGTTTGGCGGCCATGCCGCCCAGAGCGCCGGTCTTTTCGACGATCACGGCCTCGTAGCCGGCTTCGGCGATTTCCAGCGCCGCAGTCATGCCGCTCATGCCGCCACCGACGACGAGGATGCGCTTCGAGGAGCTTTCCTTGGCATTGCCGGCCGGCTGCTTCATCTTCTTGATTTCGGCGCAGCCCATGCGCACGTAGTCGGCCGCCATTTCCTGGCGCACCTCGTCGTGCTCCTTGCCGGCGGCGACGACCCACAGCACGCCTTCGCGCAGGTTGGCGCGGGACATGGCGACACCGTCGAACTGGAAGGCCTCGGTCTTGGCGCGGCGCGAACAGGCCGCGATGCAGACGTGGGTCACCTGTTCGTTGGCGATGTCGTCGCGGATAGTCTGCACGCCTTCGGCATTGCACAGGAAGGGATGGCTCTTGACCAGCGCCATCTTGCCTTCCTTCTTGGCGATGTTCTCGAGCTGCCCGACCTTCATGGCATCGCCGATGCCGCAGCCGGAGCAGATATAGGCGGCGTACTTGGGTGTCACGGGTGTGGTGGGTGCGTTCATGCTGCCTCCGCCGGGCCGCCCCAAGGAGGCAGCGAGTCAATGAAATGGAGCGGGCGCAGCCCGCGAACCGTGGTTACCCCCTTCCGCGGGAAGGGGGGCAGGGGGAAGGCTGTCATCACGCAGCCTCCGTCGAAGCGGTTTTACGAATGACCTGGATTGCGTGCAGGCTGGCGGCCGTGGCGCTCTGCACCGCGCGATTGACGTCGAGCGGGCTGGAAGCCGCGCCGGCGCCGAACATGCCGCCGTCCTTGCTGCCCTCTATGAAGTTCGAGGAATCGAGGATCACGTCGTCGGGCAACTTGACGCCGGTGATCTCCGGTTCCATGCCGACCGCCAGCACGACGAGGTCGTGCTCGACGGCATAACGGTGGTAGCCCTCGGTATCGACGCCGTGCAGCACCGGATTACCGTTCTCGGCGTTCTCGACGATCTTCGCCACCTTGCTCTTGACGAAGCTGACGGTCGCATCCTTCTGCACCATCTGGTAGAAATCCTCGAAGCGATCGATGGCGCGGATGTCGATGTAATACACGGTGGACTTGCCGGCGTCGCCAAAGGCTTCGCGCACGTACTGCGTCTGCTTGAGCGAGGCCATGCAGCAGATGCGAGAGCAGTGGCGCAGGTGGTTCTCGTCGCGCGAGCCGGCGCACTGGATGAAGGCGACGTTCTTCGCCTCCTTGCCGTCGCCCGGACGCAGGATCTTGCCGCCCGTCGGGCCCTGCGGGTCGGCCAGGCGCTCGAATTCGAGGCTGGTGATCACGTTCCTGTAGCGGCCGTAGCCATAGGGCTGGATCTTCGCCGCGTCATAGGGACGCCAGCCGGTGGCGTAGATCACGGCGCCGACCTGCAGCGTCACCGACTCTTCCTTCATGTCGAGATCGACGGCGCCGACCGGGCAGGCCGCCTTGGCCTTTTCGCCCTCGGGCGTGCCGACGATGGATGGATCGATCACGAAGCGCTGCGGATGGGCCATGTTGTGCGGCAGGTAGGCCGCCTTCATCTTGTCCAGGCCGTAGTTCCAGGGATTGGACACCTCGGTGGTGACGGCCTCGCCGCACTTGCCGCAGGCGGTGCAGTTTTCATTGACGAAGCGCGGCGAAACTTTCAGCGTCACGCTGTAGTTGCCGCGGCTGCCGGCGACAGCAGTCACTTCGGTCATGGTCATCAGCCGGATGTTGCGGTTCTGCTTGATGCGCCGCAGGTTGATTTCCAGCCCGCAGGTGGGATGGCACATCTTCGGAAAGTAGCGGTAGAGCCGAGCCGTGCGGCCGCCGAGGACAGGTGTCTTTTCGACCAGGATCACCTGCTTGCCGCACTCCGCGGCTTCGAGCGCCGCTGTCATGCCGCTGATGCCGCCGCCTACGACCAGGATTGCCTGGTTGGTTGCAATTGAAGCCGTCACATCGAGCTCCCAAGTTGTTTTTGTGCGCCGGGAATTCTAGCGTTTGCGGTCAGCGGGCCCCGTGCAAGTTTCCAATGTTCCAATAGAAAAGCTGAATGCACCGCAGCAATCGTGCTGGCCCGACCCGATAGATTGCCCTCAGGTGGCGCTTGCGCGAGGCAGTTCGCGAATCTCGAAGCTCAGTGTATCGAGGTCGCCGAGCACCCAGGTCGCGGTGGGGGCGCCAAGTCCCGCGACGGTGCCCGGATTGACCAGCCAGGTCGCGCTGCCCTTGATGTTGGGCTGTTGGCGAATCTCGGTTTCGTGGCTGTGGCCGCAACAGACCAGATCGTAGTCGCCAGTGCAGGCCATGCCGTGGCCGATGTGCGGATAGTGGGTGATGAAGACACGTCTGCCGCCCAGCTTGAGCATGGCATCCTGTCCGTGGTAATGCAGTTGCTCGTCCGAATTGTGCGCAATGCGGGCGATGGATACCGGGTCGCCGAGATTGTTGCCATGAATGGCATGAATCGGAATTCCGAGTTTGAGCGAGGCGCGCAAGGTATTGCCGCCAATGATGTCGCCGCAGTGGATCACCGCTTCAGCGCCCTCGGCGATCGCGACGGTGATGGCCGCCGCCATCATCGGGCCGCGGTCGTGGCTGTCGGAAAGGATGCAGATCCTCACGGAGCTTGCCCGATGGCGAAGCCGAAGAGTTCGTCGAGGCGCATCTCGCGGATCAACTGGTCGGCGGCGGCCTGGCCGTGCTCGCGGATCACGTCGGCGAGAATCAGGCGCGCGCCATTGCGGTTGTAGCCGCCGCCGAAGCTGACCTGGGTGGCAAGCAATTGGCGGGCTCTTTCCAGTGTCATATCACGATCGGCGGCAGGTAGTTCCCGTCGTCCTCGCCGCCGGCCGGGCTTTCCTTGGTCAGTCCTTCGGGCAGGGCGGCGGCACGCGTGCCGTGGTGGTCTGCCTGGAGCTTGAGCAGGGTGGTAACACAGTCGCCGAGATTGTCGTAGACGTCGCGCCCGGTGCCGAAGATTTCGCTCGGGGAATAGAAGAACTGGCAGCGGAAGCGCTGGTCGCCCATCTTGGCGACGACGAATTCGGCGCCAAGCTCGCTCCAGTAAAGCGCCGGGCAAGGTGTGGGCATCTTGTCTTCCGGTTTGAGCAGCAGTTCAACCTCGACGGCCTGCAGCGGTACGATGCGGTTGTAGCGCTCGAGCAGGATCTGGTTGACCAGTTGATATTCGTTGTCGGTGAAATCGGGAAGGCTCATTGTGTTCGGCTCTCCTGTGCGCTGCGCGGAGCGCAATATCGGCTTGGGGCCGCTTACTCTACAGCGCGGTTTGTTGCGCAGGCAATCATTGTTGCTTATCGAAAAATAGAAATAACTCCCTTGTGGCGCAGCGGTCCTTGTCGTCACAATATAGTAAATCTCTAATGTTCCGGCGTAGCATGTCGGACCCCCGATGCCTACAGCCCAAATTTCCTCGTCGCCGGTTCAGGAAGTCAAGACCACCACGTGCTACATGTGCGCCTGCCGCTGCGGCATACGCGTGCATCTGCGTGACGGCATGGTGCGCTACATCGACGGCAATCCCGACCACCCGCTGAACAAGGGCGTGATCTGCGCCAAGGGCTCGTCGGGCATCATGAAGCAGTATTCGCCGGCGCGGCTGCTGAAGCCGCTAAAACGCAGAGTCGGCGCAGAGAGAGGCACCGGCGAGTTCGAGGAGATCGAGTGGGAGGAGGCGCTCAGTACGCTGGCCGAGCGCCTGGGGAAGATCCGCGCCACCGACCCGAAGAAGTTTGCACTATTCACCGGGCGCGACCAGATGCAGGCCCTGACCGGCATGTTCGCGCGCCAGTTCGGTACCCCCAACTACGCCGCTCACGGCGGCTTCTGCTCGGTCAACATGGCCGCCGGCATGATCTACACCATCGGCGGCTCGTTCTGGGAATTCGGCGGGCCGGACCTCGATCGCGCCAAGCTGTTCGTGATGATCGGCACCGCCGAGGATCATCATTCGAATCCGCTCAAGATCGCGCTGTCGAAGTTCAAGCGCGACGGCGGCCGCTTCATTTCGATCAACCCGGTGCGTACCGGCTATTCGGCGATCGCCGACGAATGGGTGCCGATCCGTCCCGGCACCGACGGCGCGCTGCTGCTCGCGATCATCCACGAGATCATCGCCACCGGCCTGTACGACCGCGAGTTCCTGGTCCAGTACAGCAACGCCGGGCAACTGATCAACGTCGACGAGGCCAACGACGAGTTCGGCTTCTTCGTCCGTACCGAGGTGCCGACCGAAGAGGCCTGCTACGAGCCGCAGGACAAGCTGTGGTGGGACCGCACGACCAACCGTGCGGTGGTGACGCACAAGCCCGGCGCCGACCCCTACCTGCTCGGCGAGTTCAAGCTGCCCGATGGCACGCCGGTGAAGCCCGCCTTCCAGTTGCTGCACGAGCGCGTCAAGGACTACACGCCCGATTGGGCGAGCCAGATCACCGGCATCCCGGCCGAGGTGATTCGTCGCCTGGCCCACGAGATGGGCGTCACGGCACGCGACCAGAAGATCGAACTGCCGATCGCCTGGACCGACTCCTGGGGCAATGAACACGACACCGTGACCGGCAATCCGGTGGCCTTCCACGCCATGCGCGGCCTCGCTGCGCACAGCAACGGTTTCCAGACCATACGCGCGATGGCGATCCTGATGTCGCTGCTGGGCACCATCGACCGTCCGGGCGGCTTCCGCCACAAGGCGCCCTTTCCGCGGCCGATCCCGCCCTGCGCGCGCACGCCCAACGACCCCCGCGCGGTGCAGCCCAACCGTCCGCTCGACGGCATGGCGCTGGGCTGGCCTTCGGACCCCGACGACCTGTTCGTCAACCCGGACGGCAGCCCGGTGCGCATCGACAAGGCCTTCTCCTGGGAGTATCCGCTGTCGGTGCATGGCCTGATGCACAACGCCATCACCAACGCCTGGCGTGGCGACCCCTATTGTATCGATACCTTGCTGATCTTCATGGCCAACATGGCCTGGAACTCGACCATGAACGCGGTCGAGGTAAGGAAGATGCTGAACGACAAGACCGAGGACGGCGAGTACAAGATTCCCTTCCTTGTCGTCTGCGATGCCTTCCATTCGGAGATGACGGCCTTCGCCGATCTGATCCTGCCGGATACCACCTATCTCGAACGCCACGACGTGATGTCCATGCTCGACCGGCCGATCTCCGAGTTCGACGGCCCGGTGGATTCGGTGCGCGTTCCGGTGGTCCCTGTCTCGGGTGACTGCAAGCCCTTCCAGGAAGTGCTGATTGAACTCGGTACGCGCCTCAAGCTGCCGGCCTTCGTGACGAAAGAGGGCGAACGCAAGTTCCGCGATTACCCCGACTTCATCGTCAACTGGGAAAGCGAGCCGGGTTCGGGCATCGGTTTCCTCGCCGGCTGGCGCGGCAAGGGCGGCGAGAAATCGCTGCGCGGCGAGCCGAATCCGAACCAGTGGGAGATGTACAAGAAGAACAATTGTGTCTTCCACTACGAGCTGCCCAAGTCCTACCAGTACATGCGCAACTGGAACAAGGGCTACCTCGAGTGGTCGCAGCGCAACCGCATCACGCGCTATGGCGAGCCGATCCTGATCCACCTGTATTCCGAGGTGCTGCAGCGCTTCCGTGCCGCAGCCCAGGGCAAGGGCTTCTCGCGCAAGCCGCCGGAGCACCTAAGGAAGCGCGTCGAGACCTACTTTGATCCGCTGCCCTTCTACTACGATCCGCTCGAGGCGCAGGTCACCGACAAGCACCAGTATCCGCTGGCCGCGGTGACGCAGCGGCCAATGGCGATGTACCACTCCTGGGATTCGCAGAACGCCTGGCTGCGCCAGATCCACACCCACAACTACCTTTACGTCAATGCCCGGACCGCGCGCAAGCAGGGCATCGAAGACGGCGACTGGATCTGGGTCGAATCGCAATGGGGCAAGGTCAAGTGCATGGCGCGCCATTCCGAGGCGGTGGAACCGGGAACGGTGTGGACCTGGAATGCCATCGGCAAGGCGGCCGGGGCATGGAACCTGACGTCGGACGCCAACGAGTCGCAGAAGGGCTTCCTGCTCAACCACCTGATTTCGGAAGAACTGCCAGACGGCGCGGGGCGCGTTTCCAATTCCGATCCGATCACCGGGCAAGCCGCGTGGTACGACGTGCGGGTGAAAATTCATAAAGTCGGCGCTGGCGAGACGGCGGTGACATCGCCCCAGTTCGAGCCCATGAAGCCCTATCCGGGCATGAAGACGCGCAGCAGCATCCTGGCTTACCTCGGGATCAAGGTGAAATGACTCCGCTTGCCAGCCAGGAGTGCTCGCGATGACCCAGCTTGCGTTGGTAATCGACCTCAACGTCTGCGTCGGCTGTCAGGCCTGCGTGACCTCCTGCAAGGAGTGGAACACGTCCGGTAGCGCGGGGCCGATGGGCGACCAGAATCCCTATGGCGCCGACCCGACAGGCACCTTCTTCAATCGCGTGCAGACCTTCGAGGTGGGCGAGTTCCCCAATACCGAGACCGTGCATTTCCCAAAGTCCTGCCTGCATTGCGAAGACCCGCCCTGTGTGCCGGTGTGCCCGACCGGAGCGTCGTACAAGCGCAAGGAAGACGGCATCGTCCTCGTCGATTACGACAAGTGCATCGGCTGCAAATACTGCTCCTGGGCCTGTCCCTACGGCGCGCGCGAGCTCGACGAGCAGCAGCAGGTGATGAAGAAGTGCACCCTGTGCGTCGACCGCATCTACGACATGACCATGGCGCCGGAAGACCGCAAGCCATCCTGCGTCAAGGCCTGCCCGACCTCTGCGCGCCTGTTCGGCGACGTCCATGACCCCGAGTCCGCGGTGTCCGTGGCGATTCGCGAGGCGGGCGGCTATGCGCTGATGCCGGAGTGGGGCACGCACCCGGCGAACCATTACCTGCCGCGGCGCAAGACGCGCATCAAGATCCACGAGGACGAACTCGAACGCGCCGACAATCCGCTCAAGGTCGATCGCCAGTTGCCCAGGCCGGCCATGGACGAACCGACGCTCGACGACGTCACCACCTGGTAGGCGGGCTCCTAACGCTTATGACACCGAGCATCACCCACAGAAGATGAAACACGCGAAAAGCAGATTGAAGGCCCGCCCCTCCCATCCGCTGCGCGGCCAACGGCTGGCTTTGCACAGCCAGCCGGCTGCGGCGGCGCACCGCATGCGGTGCGAAACACCGCCTCGCCCCCTCTCGGGGAGGCTTCTAATTTGCTCGCTTCGCTCGGCTGTCACCTGCCACGCCGAACCCGCTGTTTCACGTTAGCCAACATGCATCCCGCGTTCTCCGTCATCTTTCTGACCACCCTTATTGGCGCCGCCCAGGGTCTGTTCCTGGCACTGTTCACGGCCCAGTCCTACGCGGCCTTCAAGCTGCTGCCGCAACCGGATGCCCATGCCTTCTACGGCCAGGGCAGCCTGCTGGCACTGGTGCTCCTGGTGGCTGGCCTGGGCGCATCGTTCTTCCATCTGGGGCACCCGGAGCGTGCCTGGCGTGCAGCGACGAAATGGCGCACCTCGTGGCTGTCGCGCGAAGTGATCGTCCTGCCCGCCTTCATGGGCGTGGTGTGCCTCTACGGCCTCGCCCACTGGCTGGGCTGGCATCCGGTACTGATGACCCTGCCCGGCGGGCTGCCGGTGGATCCGAGCGCGATACTGGGTGTCGCGGGCACACTGCTGGCCTTTGCCTTGTTCGTCTGCACGGCGATGATTTACGCCAGTCTGAAGTTCCTTGCCGAATGGCATTCGCCGCTGACGGTGGTCAACTACATCCTGCTCGGGGGGGCTTCGGGCTTTTCCCTGGCGGCAGCGTTCGCCGCCTTCACGGCGCCGGAACTGGTCGGCTTCCTCGCCGGATGGGCGGCCATCATCACCCTGCTCGGATTCCTGGGCCGCGCGGCGTCGCTCTACCGCAATTCCCGGCTTAAGCCCAAGTCGACGCTGCAGACTGCCATCGGCATCAAGCATCCGACGATCACGCAAAAAACCCAGGGTTTCATGGGTGGCAGTTTCAATACGCGGGAATTTTTCCACGGCAGTTCCGTGGGTGCGCTGCGCGCAATCAAGTGGTTCTTCCTGATCGCGGTATTTCCCCTGCCATTGGTGCTTCTAGCTTCCGGCATGCAAGGCGCGGCCGCATCGCTGGTGGCGGCTTTTTTGGTGCAATATGCGGGAATGCTGGCGGAACGCTGGTTCTTCTTCGCCCAAGCCAATCATCCGCAGAACCTGTATTACCGGGCCATCGCCTGAGCCCTTTTCCCGCCTATGGACTTTGGGTATATTATTGAAAGCTTAAGTACGAATCCAGTTTCACAACAGCCAAACCAAGATAGAGGACAAGCACATGAACTTCGACAAGGAACTCGACGCCCGCGGCCTTAACTGCCCGCTTCCCATCCTTCGCGCCAAGAAGTCGCTGGCCGAGCTTCAGTCCGGTCAGGTGTTGCGCATCATTGCCACCGATCCGGGTTCGGTCAAGGATTTCGCCGCCTTCGCCAAGCAGACCGGCAACGAGCTGCTGGCCAGCGCGGAAAAGGACAAGGAATTCGAATTCTTCATGAAGCGCAAGTAAGCGGCATCGTCTTTTCCGGCGGCCTGCCTGCGGGCGGGCCGTGTTTTGCACATCCTTGCGCCGTATTGCCAGCGCCGACTTTCGACGCTCGTCCCTCGGGTATTCCGGTCAGGAGCCCGTCTCCCAAAGCAGGATAGCCATGCGATTATTGTTGGCTATCCGGCGATAGAAAAATTTTTCTGGATGCTGCGCCGCACTTTATCAGACTATTCGGAATTGATCATATAGGCAGGGAGCCAAGACATGGGTGCCATCCCCGAAATCACTAGCATCGACGAGTTGGTCAATCGCCGCCTGGAAGAGCTTCTGCCGCAGAAGATCGAGCAGGCCTTGCGCGAGCGTGAAGAGTCGAAGACACCCTCGATGGCGATCATCGCGACCCGTGGCACGCTGGATTGGGCCTATCCGCCTTTCATACTTGGCTCGACCGCCGCTGCGCTGGGCTGGGACGTGTCGATCTTCTTTACCTTCTACGGCCTCAACCTGCTGAAGAAGGATGTCTCCGACCTGAAGGTCAGTCCGCTCGGCAACCCCGGCATGCCAATGAAGATGCCGTTCGGCCCGGAATGGTTCAAGGGCATCAACTGGAACATTCCCAACATCATCCAGGCCGGCGTTCCCGGCTTCGAAACCGTCGCCACCCTGCTGATGCAGCAGACCATCAAGAACAACGGCGTCGCCACGATCGAAGAACTGCGCGGCCTGGCGCAGGAGGCCGACGTCAAGTTCATCGCCTGCCAGATGACGGTGGACCTGTTCGGTTTCCACCACGATGACTTCGTTCCCGGCCTGGACTTCGCCGGCGCGGCGACCTTCCTTCCGGTGGCGCAAAAGGCCGACGTCAGCCTTTTCATGTAGCAGGAAAGCAACACAAGTCCAGCCGTCCCCACGGTTCGTCTGGACTTCATTAGTTGCTTCGGTTTACACCTATAACTTGTTGAAATTTATCCAACACCATCGGGGAGAAATCTGAATGAAACTGAAAAAAATTGCAGCACTGCTGGCCGTTGCCGCCGCGTCCGGGTCGGCCTTCGCGACGGATGGCTATTTTGCGCATGGCTACGGCATGAAAGCCAAGGGTATGGGCGGCGCCGCAACCGCGATGGCATCCGACGCCATGGGCGGCGCCAACAACCCGGCCAGCATGGTCTGGGCCGGTGACAGGCTGGATGTCGGTGTCGACTTCTTCTCGCCGAAGCGGAGCATTTCGCGCAGCGGTGGCACAGTAGGTGGCGGCACACTGAATGGGACAGCGGATAGCGGCAGCAACCTCCACTACGTTCCGGAATTTGGCTACAACAAAATGTTGGGCTGGGACATGTCGTTGGGTGTAACGGTGTACGGCAACGGCGGCATGAATACCGACTATCCCGGTGACCAGAACCCCGGCGCAGCGGGTGCCTGTGCCGGCTTCGGCGCCACTTGGGCACGGGCCAACCTGCTCTGCGGCAACGGTCGCCTCGGCATCGACATGATGCAGTTGATCGTGGCTCCGACATTTGCGATGAAGGTCAACAAGCAGCATTCGCTGGGTGTTTCCCTGCTCCTGGCTCACCAGCAGTTCAAGGCCAGCGGCATCCAGTCCTTTGCCGGCTTCTCCGCCACTCCGGCGAATCTGAGCAACCTCGGTCGCGACAAGTCGAACGGCGTCGGCCTGCGATTCGGCTGGATGGGCCAGCTTACCGATCAGGTCACGATGGGCGCGGCCTATTCGTCGAAGATGAAAATGGGCAAGCTTGATCTTTACAAAGGCCTGTTCGCGGAAGAGGGAGGCTTCGACGTTCCGGAAAACTGGAGCATCGGCATTGCCTTCAAGCCCAACGACCAGTGGAAGCTGGCGGCCGATTTCCAGCGCATCAATTACGGCGATGTGAAGTCCGTCGGCAATTCGAGTGTCATGCCGCTGGATCCGGCTGGCCTGGGCGCCGGCATTCCCGGATCGCTCGGCTGCTCGACCTGCCGCGGTTTCGGCTGGTCCAACATCGATGTCATCAAGCTCGGTGCCGAGTACCAGTTCAACAAGGACCTGACCGTGCGCTTTGGTTACAACCACGCCGAGAATCCCATTTCGTCGCGTGATGTGACCTTCAACATGCTGGCTCCCGGCGTCGTGCAGAATCACTACACCCTGGGCTTCACCTACAGCGTGAGCAAGGATTCCGAAGTGACCATGTCGTACATGCATGCGGCCAAGAACTCGGTCAGCGGTCCGAGCCTGTTCAACTTCTTCACCGGAAACGCCGCTGGAACCGACAAGATCGAGATGTCGCAGGATTCTCTCGGCATCGCCTACGGTCTGAAGTTCTGATCGGTTGATTCCGTTCGGAGTGCAACAAGTCTGACCGGCACGGGCTGAAAGCGGAGACGCTTTCGGCCCGTGCTTCATCCAACTGGCGGTTCGCGCCGGAGGTCGCTCCCGACCGTCCGGGTCGACCCGCGTCGTCCCGAAAGTTTCGTTTGCATAACATTCCCAGGAGGGAGATATGTCCAGAATTCTGAATAGCGTTGCTGTATTGATCATGACCTTGTCCGCCGCGGCGGCATTTGCGCAGGAAGTCGTGCTGAAGCCGTTCGTCCTTGCCTCGAAAGGAGCGGGCGACGTCGCGCAGAAGGTCGAGGCGACCAAGGCAGCGCTGAGCAAGGCCGGTTTTACCGTGGCCGGCAGCTATTCGCCGTACGCGAACACGACGGTCATCGGCGTGACCAACGACGAATTGCGCGGCACGGCCGCCAAGTCGGAGCACGGCGGCTTCGGTGCCGCGATGCGCGTGGCGGTGGTCAAGGTCAAGGACGAGGTGCAGGTTTCCTATACCAACCCTCCCTATTGGGCCAATGCTTATCGCATGAGCGGAGAGTTGAAGGATACGGCCGGCAAGCTTCAGGCGGCGTTGGGCAAGGTCGAAGAGTTCGGCGCGAAGGGATTGACGGCGGAGGCTTTGCGCAAGTACCACTATGCCTTCGGCATGGAGTACTTCAATGAGCCGAACGAGTTCGTCAAGTACGGCAGCCACGAAGAGGCGGTCAAGGCCGTCGAAGCCGGGCTCGCGGCCGGCAAGCATGGCGTGACCAAAGTCTATCGGGTCGATGTCGCCGGCAAGAATGAGGTTCTTTTCGGCGTGGCGATGAAGAGCGTGGGCGACAGCAAGATGATGGACGATGCATACCTGATGAGCGAGATCGACTTCAAGGACGTGAAGTCGGCGGCTCACCTTCCCTATGACATCCTGGTGTCGGACAAGACCGTCTTTGCCCAGTATGCGCGCTTTCGCATCGCGATCAGCTTTCCCGACCTGTCGATGATGGGTGCCAACAGTTTCATGAACATCATGAAGTCGCCCGAAGCGATCCGCGAAGCATTGTCACTCACCGTCGGCGGCAAGAAGGACGCGCGCTGAGGCGCTGATGGCTTCAGGCTCTCCGCCGCCGTCCCGCCGGCGCCGACTTTCCGGGGCCGGTCGCCGGACAAGGCAGTTCCGATGGCGCTTGGAGGATCAATGATCGCGGCGGGCGCTGGCGTGGGCGGTAAAATGCGGGCAGGCGCAATGTGGCGTCTGCCGCGCGGCGCAAGGGAGAAGGCAATGGGCAAGAACATCAGCATCATCGGCGCCGGTTTCGGCGCCCTGACCGCGGCGCGCAGCCTGCGCAAGCTCGACGCTAGCGCGCGCATCACCATGATCGCGCCGCGGCCGGAATTCATCTACCTGCCCAGCCTGATCTGGCTGCCTTCCGGCAAGCGCAAGGCGCAGGATCTGGTGGTGCCGCTCGACAAGTTCCTGCGCGAAAACGACATACAGTTCGTCGCGGCGGAGGCCAACGGCCTGGCCGACGGCGGGCACAGCGTGCTGACCGGCACCGGTGCGGTCGGCAACGACGGCCTCATCATCGCCTGCGGCGGACGCTTCATCAAGAAACTGCCGGGCATCGATCTGGCCATCCTGCCCTGTGAGGGCATCGCCCCGGTGGAACGCCTGCGCACCCGGGTCGCCGAGCTGGAGTCGGGCACCATCGCGCTGGGCTTCGCCGGCAATCCGAACGAGCCGACCGCGATGCGCGGCGGACCTATCTTCGAATTCCTGTTCGGGCTGGATACCCAGTTGCGCCGCGAGGGACGGCGCGAAGAGATCAAGCTGGTCTTCTTCAATCCGATGCCCAAGCCGGGCAACCGCCTCGGCGAAAAGGCCGTGGAGCGCCTGATGGGCGAAATGAAGCGCCGCGAGATCGCCACCCACCTCGGGCACAAGATGGTCGGATTCGAGCCTGGCAAGGTCAAGACCGAGGGCGGCGAGTTCGCCGCCGACATCATCGTCTTCATGCCCGGCATGACCGGCAATGCCTGGTTCGACAATACCGACTTGCCGCGATCGAGCGGCGGCCTGATCCAGGCCGACGCGCACTGCCGCGTCGGCGGTCGCGAGAACGTCTATGTGGTGGGCGACGCGGGCAGTTTCCCCGGCCCCGACTGGATGCCTAAGCAGGCGCACATGGCCGACCTGCAGGCCGCCACGGCGGCGGCGAACCTGCTCGCCGAACTCGACGGGCGCGCGCCGGACCAGACCTTCGCGGTCGAACTCATGTGCATCGTCGACAGCCTCGATGCCGGCATGCTGGTGCGCCGCACCGAAACCTCGGCCTGGGCCCTGCCGCGCATGAGGCTGATGCACGGCGCCAAGGACCTGTTCGAGTCCCTGTACCTGCGGCGCTACCGCTAGCCGCCTGCCTCAGCCCAGGCGCTGCCTCTGCGCCACGAGTTTAGCCAGAGTAGCCCGGAAGCCGGCGAGGCGTTCCCGCTCCTGCGCCACCACGGCGGCCGGAGCGCGGGCGACGAAACTTTCGGTGGCCAGTTTCTTTTCGGCCTTGCCGATTTCGCCTTCGATGCGCAGGATTTCCTTGCCCATCCGCTCCCGCTCCGCCGCCACGTCGACCTCGATCTTCAGCATCAGGCGGAACTCGCCGACGATCTGCACCGGTGCGTCGGAATCCGGCAGCGATTCCGCTGCCGTCACGGCGGACAGCCTGGCCAGTGCGGCGAGGTAGGGCGCATACGCGTTCAGGATCGCCGTACCCCCCAAGGGGGCTTCCTTCGGGGCGTCGCAGGCGCCGATCAACGGCACCTTCTGCGCTGGGGAAATGTTCATCTCGCCGCGCAGGCTGCGGCAGGCGTTGATCATGTCCTTGAGTCGCGCCACCCAGGCTTCGGCCGCGGTATCGCAGCGCGACAGGTCGGCCTTCGGGTAGGGCTGCCGCATCAGCGAACGCGACTCGTCGGCAGCGTCGGCGCGACCGGCCAGCGGGGCTACCGTCTGCCAGAGTTCCTCGGTGATGAAGGGGATCAGCGGATGCGCCAGGCGCAGCAAGGTCTCCAGCACGCGCACCAGCGTGCGGCGCGTGGCGCGCTGGCGGGCTTCGCCACCGGTCTGGATCTGCACCTTGGCCAGTTCCAGGTACCAGTCGCAATACTCGTCCCAGACGAATTCGTAGATGGCGCGCGCCAGCAGGTCGAAGCGGTAGTCGGCGAAGTGCTGCGCGACTTCCTGCTCGACCTTCTGCAGGCGGCTGACGATCCAGCGGTCGGCCGGTGAAAAGTCGAGGTAGCTGCCGGTGCAGGCGTCGGAGCCATGTTCGGCGAGGCCGCAGTCCTGACCCTCGCAATTCATCAGAACGAAGCGCGAGGCATTCCACAGCTTGTTGCAGAAATTGCGATAGCCCTCGCAGCGCTGCATGTCGAACTTGATGTCGCGCCCCGGCGAGGCCAGCGAAAGGAAGGTGAAGCGCAGCGCGTCGGTGCCGAAGCCGGGAATGCCATCCGGATACTCGCGGCGTGTCCGCTTTTCGATCTTGGCCGCATCCTTCGGATTCATCAGGCCCGTGGTGCGCTTCTTGACCAGTTCGTCGAGCGTGATGCCGTCGATCAGGTCGATCGGATCGAGCACGTTGCCCTTGGATTTGCTCATCTTCTGGCCTTCCGCGTCGCGGATCAGGCCGTGCACGTAGACATCCTTGAACGGGATCTTGCCGGTGATGTGCTTCGTCATCATCACCATGCGCGCCACCCAGAAGAAGATGATGTCGAAACCGGTGACCAGCACCGTCGAGGGCAGGTAGAGGTCCAGCGCGGTATTCGACTTGGCGGGCCACTCGGGCGTCCAGTCCAGTGTCGAGAAGGGCCATAGCGCCGACGAATACCAGGTGTCGAGCACGTCCGGATCGCGTTCGAGGCCACCCGTGTAACCATCGCGCCTGGCCTGGGCGTAGGCCTCGGCTTCGTCGTGGGCGACGTAGAAGCGCCCGTCGTCCGAATACCAGGCCGGGATCTGGTGGCCCCACCAGAGCTGGCGCGAGATGCACCAGTCCTGGATGTTGTTGAGCCACTGGTTGTAGGTGTTGACCCAGTTCTCCGGCACGAAGCGGATTTCGCCTGAGGCCACGCATTCCAGCGCCTTGCCGGCGATGCTGCTGCCATCGGCGCCAGGCTTGCTCATGGCGACGAACCACTGGTCGGTGAGCATCGGCTCGATCACCGCGCCGGTACGGTCGCCGCGCGGCACCATCAGCTTGTGCGGTTTCACGCTGGCCAGCAGGCCGGCCGCTTCAAGGTCGGCGACGATCGCACGGCGCGCTTCGTAGCGGTCCATGCCGCGATACTTTTCAGGGCCGTGTTGGTTGATGCGTGCGTCCAGGGTCAGCACGCTGATCGGCGCGAGGCCGTGGCGATGGCCGACCTGCCAGTCGTTGAAGTCGTGCGCCGGCGTGATCTTGACGCAGCCGGTGCCGAATTCCGGGTCCACGTAGCTGTCGGCGATGACCGGGATCGTGCGGTCACACAGCGGCAACTGAACCTGCTTGCCGATCAGGTGTTTGTAGCGGTCGTCGTCGGGATTGATGGCCACCGCGACGTCGCCGAGCATGGTTTCCGGGCGGGTCGTCGCCACCGTCAGCGAACCCTTGCCGCAGGCGAACGGGTAGTGGATCTCCCACATCGAGCCGTCTTCCTCCTCGCTGACCACTTCGAGGTCGGACACGGCGGTGAGCAGCTTCGGGTCCCAGTTCACCAGGCGCTTGCCGCGGTAAATCAGGCCTTCGTTGTAAAGGCGAACGAAGGTTTCGGTGACGATCTTCGACAGGCCCGCGTCCATCGTGAATCGTTCGCGCGACCAGTCGGGTGAGGTTCCCAGTCGGCGCATCTGGCGCGTGATGGTGTCGCCGGAGTATTTCTTCCATTCCCAGACTTTTTCGAGGAATTTCTCGCGTCCGAGGTCGTGGCGCGACTGGCCCTGGGCGTCAAGCTGGCGTTCGACGACGATCTGCGTCGCGATGCCGGCGTGGTCGGTGCCCGGCTGCCACAGCGTGTTGTCGCCGCGCATGCGGTGGTAGCGGGTAAGGGAATCCATGATCGCCTGGTTGAAGCCGTGGCCCATGTGCAGCGTGCCGGTGACGTTCGGCGGCGGCAGCAGGATGCAGAAATTGTCGCTCCTGGCGGTGTCGAGTCCGGCGGCGAAATAGCCGCGCGACTCCCAGATCGGGTACCAGCGCCGCTCGATGTCGGCGGGTTCGAAGCTCTTGGCGAGTTCCATAGCAGTGCGGGGAAGTGCGAAAGCGGCAATTTTAGCGGAAGGCCGTCCCCGGACCGGCCGAAATGGGCGCTAAATCTGCGGCCAGCGGGGGTTTGGGCTATCATTGCCGCCTTCCAAAGCTGGCTCTCCCTGGCCCGTTCCCAGTCTCCATGATCCGCAAGCTGTTGCGCCGCGTGTTCCGCCGCGGCGACCCTTCCGTTCTTTCCGCACCGGCCATGATTCCCATGGCCCGCCACGGTATTCGTCGCGAGCACGTCTCGCTCGGCGCGCGGCGCACCTGCGAGACGCTGCAGCAGGCGGGACACAAGGCCTACATCGTCGGTGGCGCGGTGCGCGACCTGATCGCCGGCATCGATCCCAAGGACTACGACATCGCCACCGATGCCACGCCGGAACAGGTCCGTGCGCTGTTCCGCCGTGCCCGCATCATCGGCCGCCGCTTCCAGATCGTGCATGTCATGCAGGGCGGCGAGACGCTGGAGGTCTCCACCTTCCGCGCCGCGCACGATGCCGATACGGTAAAGGACGAGCATGGCCGCGTGCTGCGCGACAACGTCTTCGGCTCGATCGCGGAGGATGCCGCGCGGCGCGACTTTACCGTCAACGCGCTTTACTACGATCCTTCGACCGAGACGGTGATCGACTACCACCACGGCGTGGCCGACCTGCAGCAGAAGACGCTGCGCATGATCGGCGAGCCCCGCTTGCGCTACCGCGAGGATCCGGTGCGCATGCTGCGTGCCGTGCGCCTTTCGGCAAAGCTCGGATTGACGCTCGATCCGGCGCTGCGGGCGCCGATCCGCGAGATGGCCGAACTGATGGAAAACGTGCCGGCGGCGCGCCTGTTCGACGAGATGCTGAAGCTGCTGTTTTCCGGCCATTCGGTCGAAGCCGTCCATCGCCTGCGCGACGACGGCCTGCACCACGGCCTGCTGCCGCTGCTCGACGTGATCCTGGAGCAGCCGCTGGGCGAAAAATTCGTCATGCTGGCGCTGGCCGGCACCGACGCCCGGGTCAAGGCCGGCAAGTCGCTGTCGCCGGGCTATCTCTTCGCCACGCTGCTCTGGCATGAAGTGCTGGCCGCCTGGGAAGCGCGCAAGGCGCGCGGCGAAGTGCCGATTCCAGCCTTGTACGACGCGATGGACGAGGTGCTCAACGTGCAGGGCGAGAAGCTTGCCATCACGCGCCGCATCGCTGGCGACATCAAGGACATCTGGGCGCTGCAACCGCGCTTCGAAAAGCGCGCCGGCAAGACGCCGTATCGCCTGATCGAACTGCCGCGCTTTCGCGCCGGCTACGATTTCCTCGTGCTGCGGGCACAAAGCGGCGAAATCGAGATGGAAATCGCCGAGTGGTGGCATGACTTCCAGAACGCCGACCACGATGGGCGCGAGGCCCTCTTGATCCCGGACAGCGGACCCAAGAAGCGCCGTCGCCGCGTACGCGGCAAGAAGGCGGCGAGCGAGGGCGACGTCTCGTCCGCGGCCGCCGCCAGCGAAGGCTGAGGTGGGCCGGACCTGCTTCATCGCGCTGGGCGCCAATCTCGGGGACGCGGTGGCGACGGTCAATGCCGCCATCATTGTCCTGCGCCAGTTGCCCGGTGCGCGTTTTGTCGCCGCGTCGTCGCTGTATCGCACCGCGCCGGTCGGCCTCAGGCACCAGCCCGACTTCATCAACGCCGTGGTGGCGGTTGACGCCGTGTCGCCGGCGCCGACTCTTCTGGACGACTTGTTCGACATCGAGGCGCGCTTCGGCCGCAGCCGCAGCGTGAAGGACGCGCCGCGCACGCTGGATCTCGACCTGTTGCTGTTCGGCGACGAGGCATCGGACGATCCGCGACTGACGCTGCCGCATCCACGGCTCCATGAGCGTGCTTTCGTGCTCGCGCCGCTGGCCGAGATTGCGCCCGAGCTCGTCATTCCGGGGCGCGGTACGGTGCACGAACTGCTTGCGCGCTGCGCCGACCAGCGGATCGAGAAGCTGGTGCCGCAGACGGTCTGACATGGCGTCGGCCTTGCAGATCCCCGTCGTCTGGCAGACTGCACTGCTGCTGGCGGCCTCTAATGTCTTCATGACCTTCGCCTGGTACGCGCATCTGAAGAACCTCAACGATCGCCCCTGGTGGATCGCCGCGCTGGCGTCGTGGGGCATCGCCCTGTTTGAATACCTGCTGCAGGTGCCGGCCAACCGCATCGGCCACGCCGAACTGTCGCTGGCGCAATTGAAGATCATGCAGGAGGCGATCACGCTGACGGTGTTCGTGCCTTTCGTCGTGTTCTACATGCAGCAACCGCTGAAGCTCGATTACCTGTGGGCCGGTTTGTGTATCCTTGGCGCCGTTTACTTTATTTTCCGAAGTCCATGACGACCTATCCCTCATTCCTTGTCCCATGGACAGGGATTACGACCGTTCAGCCGCTGCGCGGCTTCCATGTTTCTCACTTGGCGCCTCCTTGGGGTGGCCCGGCGGAGGCACCATGACCTACCTCGCCAGCAACAAGCCGATCACGCTGCCCGAGCTCGCGCGCATGAAACGCGAGGGCGAGAAGATCGCCATGCTGACCTGCTACGACGCGAGTTTCGCCGCGCTGGAGGACCGCTGCGGCGTCGACGTGATGCTGGTCGGCGACTCGCTGGGAAACGTGATCCAGGGCAAGACCTCGACGCTGCCGGTTACCATGGAGCACATGGTCTACCACACGGCCTGCGTCGCCGCCCTGCCGAGCCGCCCGATGCTGGTGGCCGACCTGCCCTTCGGCGCCTACCACGAGTCGAAGGAGCAGGCGATCCGCAATGCCGGCAAGCTGCTCGCCGTCGGCGCCGAGATGGTCAAGCTCGAAGGCGGCGAAGTGATGGCCGAGACCGTGCATTTCATGGTCGAACGCGGCGTGCCGGTGTGCGCCCATATCGGCCTCACGCCGCAGTCGGTCCATGCCCTTGGTGGCTACCGCGTGCAGGGGCGCGGCGACGAGGCCGCGGCGCGCATGAAGCGCGAAGCGCTGGCACTGGAACAAGCCGGGGCGGCGCTGATGGTGCTGGAAATGGTGCCGGCCGAGCTTGCCGGCGAAATTACCGCCCTGCTCAAGGTGTGCGCCACCATCGGCATCGGCGCCGGCAAGGAATGCGACGGCCAAGTGCTGGTGCTCCACGACATGCTCGGCGTCTACCCCGGCAAGAAGGGGCGATTCGTCAGGGACTTCATGGCCGGGGCCACCAGCGTCGATGCTGCCGTGACCAACTATGTTCGGGCGGTAAAGGACGGCAGCTTTCCAGCACCCGAACACACCTACTGACGTACATGCTGCAGTAGCGAGTACCGCAGATGATGAAACACACCAAGAGCGCATTGAAGGCCCTCCCCTCCCATCCGTCCACGGCGGGCTTTGCACAGCCCACCGGCTGCGGCGGCGCAAGGCGGCGCTTTGCGAAACCCCGCCTCCGCCCCCTCGCGGGGAGGCTTCTGGTTCGCTCGCTTCGCTCGCCGATCACCAGTCGCGCCGAACGAGCGATTTCACGCTAAACCATGTACATCCACGAAACCATCGCCGGCTTGCGCGCGGCGCGCCGCCGCTCCGGGCGCGTCGCGCTGGTGCCGACCATGGGCAACCTGCACGCCGGCCACATCGCACTGATGACCCAGGCCCGAGACCACGCCGATCAGGTGATCGCGACGATTTTCGTCAATCGCCTGCAATTTCGCCCCGGCGAGGACTTCGAAAAATATCCGCGCACCTTCGCCGAAGATTGCGCCAAGCTGGAGGCGGCAGGCGTGGACCTTCTCTTCGCGCCGGACGAGGCGCAGATGTATCCGCAGCCCCAGACCTACCATGTCGAACCGCCGGCAGAACAGGCAGGCGTGCTCGATGGCGAGTTTCGACCCGGACATTTCCGCGGCGTCGCCACGGTGGTGATGAAGCTGTTTCAGATCGCCCAGCCCGACGTGGCCCTGTTCGGCAAGAAGGATTACCAGCAACTCATGGTGATTCGCAACATGGTTCGCGAGTTCAACGTCCCGATCGAGATCATCGGTGGCGAGACGGTGCGTGCTGATGACGGGCTGGCGTTGTCCTCGCGCAATGGCTACCTTTCCGCCACCGAGCGTGCCGAGGCTCCGAGGCTGTATCGGCTGCTGGCGGAACTGGCCGCCGAGGTCCGCAATGGCGCCAGGAACTACCCGGAACTGGAGGCCAGGGCCATGAATGCATTAAGTGTGAATGGGTGGGCGCCGGATTATGTTGCGTTGCGTAAAAGGCTTGATCTACAATGCCCGTCCGCTCACGATTCCGGATTGGTGGTGCTGGCGGCGGCGCGCTTGGGTAGCACGCGCCTCATCGACAATCTGGAAGTTTAGGCCAGCGCGATGCGCGCATGCCGGTGGTGCGCCAGAAGCGAAACGGATGGAATTTGCGTCGGTTTTCGCGAGGTTCCGAACTGCCGCCTTTGCATGAGAAGGGTCTGACGATGCAGCGCACGATGCTCAAATCGAAACTCCACCGCGTGACGGTGACGCACGCCGAACTGCACTACGAAGGTTCCTGCGCGATCGATGAAAACCTGCTCGATGCCGCCGACATCAAGGAATACCAGCAGATCGACATCTACAACGTGAACAACGGCGAGCGCTTCACCACCTACGCCATCCGCGCCGATCGCGGGACCGGCACCGTCTCGGTCAATGGCGCCGCCGCGCGCAAGGCCGCCACCGGTGACCTGCTGATCATCGTCACCTATGCCCTGATGAACGAGATCGAATTGCAGAACTTCGAACCCGATCTCGTGTACGTCGATGCCAGGAACCGCATCACCCACCACAGCAAGCGGATTCCGGCGCAAGCCGTAGCATGACCGGTTCGCTGCCATCCTGATCGAAGCCCGCCATCCGGTGGGCTTTTTCCGTTTCCGGCAGGCCCTTGTCGGGATGAAGTCCGGTGTGTCGGTCCGCATGTGCGGCGTTCCGGTGCGGTATAGTCGTTGCGGCAGGACTATGACGAGCGTCGATACCGGAGGGGGCATGGCCAAGAGGATACTGATCGCGGACGATGAGCCGAACATCGTCATTTCGCTCGAGTTCCTGCTCAGGCGCGAGGGCTATGAGGTGGTTGTCGCGACCAACGGTGTCGCGGCATTGGAGTCCGTTCGCGAGCAGCGACCCGACCTGGCGATTCTCGACGTGATGATGCCGCAACGGAACGGCTTTGAAGTCTGCCAGGATCTGCGCGGCGACCCGGAAATGCAGGGGCTGCGCATCATCATGCTGACCGCCAAGGGGCGCGATACCGAGGTTGCCAAGGGGCTGGCGCTGGGCGCCGACCACTATATGACGAAGCCGTTCTCGACCCGCGAATTGGTGGCACGGGTCAAGGCCCTGCTGGCCGACGGTTGATTCCCGCGACGCGAAGCATTTCCATGCAAGCCACCGTGACCGATAGCGACGGCGCCGAGGCCGTACCCGTTCACCTCAACATCAGCCTGCGCAAACTCGCGCTGGTCCCGCCAATCATGGTGGCGCCGGAGATGTCGGTGCGCGATGTACTGCGCAGAATCGATTCAGACGATGCGGAGGCCGCTGTCGTCGTCGATCTTGCCAGCGGCGTGCCGCTGGGCATCGTCACCTTGCGCGATGCGTTGCGCGCGATCGTCGCCGACGAATGCGACCTGGCGGGTCCGGTGGCCGGGCTGATGACCGGCGGGCTGGTCAGCCTGTCGGCGGACGCGACGGTACACCAGGCGACGCTGCTGATGTTTCGCCGCGGCATGCGCCATCTGGTATTGACAGACAACGACGGGCGCCTTTTCAATGTCGTCTCGCAGGCCGATCTGTACGGCATGCAGTCGGCCGACTCCGCAAGCCTGATCAATGCCATCCTGTCGACTCGCAACATCGCCGAGCTCGCCACCCAGTCCGCCGCGGTGCGCCGCTTCGCCACGCGCCGGCTCGCCGCTGGCGACGGCCCGGAACTGCTGTGCGAGTGGATTTCGGCGCTCAACGACCTGATCGCCATGCAGGTGATCGACCTGGTCGAGGGCGAGTTCGAGCTGCCTTACGTGCCGTGGTGCTGGATGGTGTTCGGGTCTGAAGGACGGCTGGAGCAGACGCTGGTCACGGACCAGGACAATGGCATCGTCTTCGCGGCGGACTCGGCGGCGCAGGCCGCGGAACTCCGGCTCCGCTTCCTGCCCTTTGCCAAGGCCGTGAACGTCGCGCTCGACGCTTGCGGCTTTCCGCTGTGCAGCGGGGACATCATGGCCGGAAACCCTGCCTGGTGCCTTTCCCTCGATGAATGGAAACAGTGCTTCGACGACTGGATCGCGGTACCGGAGCCTAAGGCGCTGCTCAATGCCACGATCTTCTTCGATTTTCGTCCGCTCTATGGCAACGAGGAACTGGTCGCCGATTTGCAGGAGTGGCTGCTGCGTCGCACCGGTGGCAACACGGCGTTCCTGCGGGCGATGGCTTCCGTTGCCCTCGAACAGGAGCCGCCACTGGGCTGGTGGCGGGATTTCCGCCTCGACGGCGGCAAGGAGCATCCGCATACGCTCGACCTCAAGGCGCATGGCATTCGGCTGTTCGTCGATGCGGCGCGCGTGCTCGCCCTGGATCATCGCGTGCTGTCCACGAATACCGTCGAACGACTGCGCGGTCTGCGCAACACCATGGGCAGTCGGCTTCCTGCCGGGGAAGTCGAGGCAATGGCGGCGGCCTTTTACCAGATGCAGCGCCTGCGCTTGCGGAACCAGGTGGGAGGCGAGTTCCCCGACGCGGCCAACCGCATCAATCCGGATCGCCTGCACAAGCTCGACCGGCAGATACTCAAGGAGGCACTGCGCCAGGCGCGGACCCTGCAGCAGCGCTTGCAGCTGGATTACCTGACCTAGGGTCGGGTTGCCCCGCGCCAGTCTGGCGCCACCCCTGCAACCGCGGATTCGGTGGATGTAGTGTGTGAGAATCGCATCTGAATCTTCCCGGGGAAGCCCGCCTGGTCCGCCCGTTGGCATCGCGCCTCTTGTTTCTGTTCGCGGCCCTGGGGGCAGGCGTCGGCCAGGCGCTTGCCGAGTCCGGCCAGTCCCAGTGCCGATTTTTGTCCAGCATTCCTACAGCCAGGAGTATCCGTTGGCGCGGGGGCAGCACATTGGATTCATGGCGTCGCCCGACGCGTACACGGGGTGGGCCTATGACGTGCGCGGCGAGTATCTCGAGACCAAGCGCGTCGATTATGGCGCCGACTACGCGCGCCTGACCGCCCCACCTGCGCGTCAAGTACGCCGGCTGCAGGCCCGCCGACATCTAAGCTTCCGACGACAACGCCCTGTCCTTCGCGCTTGCAGCAGCCGGAGATCGTCGTCATCGGCGATGCCGGCGAAACCCACCGGGCGATAGAACACGAGGTGCGTGCAGAGTCGATCCTGCATCCGGGGATGCCGGCTACTTTCTTATCCTGCAATCGGCTCGATGACCTGGTCGGCGAGCTGGACAAAGCGCGCGCGTTTCGTCTTTCTCACCAAGCTGGGGGCGTTTGCCGACGCCCCGGGACGCACCCTGAGCCTGCCGGAAGCACTCGACGCGATTGCCAAGAGCGGCGATTTCATCGTCCTCGGCATGGAAAGTGCCTATCTCCGGCCTGGAGTGCTGGACGCCCGGTTCACCAGTGGGCCGCGGCCGAATTGCTGCGTCATCACATGGAAGGCGTCGCGCTCGGCGCGTTGCCCCTTATAGAGGAAAGCTCGAACGAATACGTATTCGACGATCTGGAACCGGAGCGCTCGCGTCTGACGCTGCCACCTGAGCTCGACCGACGGGCGCTGCACCTCAACGTCAAGCCCGGCTTCTACGCCGCCAATCGCAGCATTGTGCTCGGCGCCCATGCTCAGGACTCGCGTCCGGGATAACCGGTGATGTCCCGGATCTCGCGGTAGAGCGGTTGCAGTTGCCGGTACATGCGGCAATACACTTTCCGGTAGAGCTGGTCATAGGTGCGCACGTTCTGCGTTTCCGGTGCGAACACCCGGCCCACGCGCGTCATCTCGCGCACCGCGGTGGCGAAATCGGGATGCAGGCCGAGGCCGACAGCGGCGACGATTGCGGCGCCAAGGCCGCTGGTCTCGAACAGGTGTGGCCGTTCCGTGGGCAGGTTGAAGACGTTGGCGGTGATCTGCAGCGCCGCATCGCTTTGCGAGCCGCCACCGGAGACGCGGACGCGCGTGATGCGCGTGCCGCCGCGGCGCTCGATGCGTTCCTTGCCATCGCGCAGGGCGTAGGCCAGGCCTTCGAGGATGGCGCGATAGAGGTGGGCGCGCGTATGCACTTCGCCGAAGCCGATCACCGCACCCTTGGCCTCCGGACCGGGAACCTTGATGCCGGGGTTCCAGAAGGGTTGCAGCATCAGGCCCAGGGAACCGGGCGGCACGGCGTTGACCAGGTCGTCGAACAGGCTCTCCGGCGTCACTTCGCGCTGGCGTGCCTCCAGTGTCTCGGGCAGGCCGAACTGTTCCTTGAACCAGTTGACCATCCAGAAGCCGCGCGTGATCTGGATCTCAGTGTTGTAGTGGCCGGGGATCGCGGCCTGATAGGGGGGAATGAAGGGCGTGGCCTCAAGGTAGCGCGGCGTGGTGGTGTTGATCGTGGCGGCGGTGCCGTAGGAGAGGCAGGCGATGTCGGGCGTCAGGCAACCAGCGCCGATCACCTCGCAGGCCTTGTCGGCGGCGCCGGCGATCACCGGCAGACCCTCGGGAATTCCGGTGTCGCGAGCCGCGGCGGCGCTTACCGTGCCCAGCCGCGCGCCCGCCGGGAGCAGTTCCGGAAGCATTCCGCGCCGGATCGGGAGGCACTGCCATTTCCAGTTCCAGGAGTGCGCCCAGCGCCCGCGCCGATAGTCGAATGGGATGTAGCCGACCTGGCTCGCGGCGGAGTCGACGAAATGTCCGGTGAAGCGCCAGTTCAGGTAGCCCGAGAGCAGCAGGTATTTCCCGGTGTGCGCCCACAATGCCGGCTGATGCTGGGCGATCCAGTTGGCCTCGGCCTCGCGCGCGAAGTAGCGCACGGTGTCGCGCATGCGCACCGCGCGCAGCGCCAGTTCCCACCACCATGCCAGCTTCGGGTTGGCGTCGGCGCGACGCTGGTCGAGCCAGACGATGGCCGGTCGCAGCGCTTCGCCGCGGGCGTCGAGGTTGATCACCGTGGCACGCTGCGTGGTGACGACCAGGCCGCGCAGCGCCGACTTCGGCACGCTGGTGTTGGCCCACAGATGCTGGCAGGCCAGGCTCAGTGCGCGCCAGAATTCCCCGGGATCGTTCTCCACCCAGCCCGGCTGCGGCGCCTGGTAACTGTCGATCCCGACCTGAGCCTTGTCGACCAGGTGGCCTTGCAGGTCGAAGATCAGCGCGCGCACGCTTTGGGTGCCACAGTCGATGGCGAGGAGGTAGTCGTTGCTCATCGCGGCATGGAGTGTGGGAAGGCCCGCCTGATCGCCGTGGCGCCAGCGCCGACTCTTGGATTAAGGTGAAACAGCGGGATAGGTCGCTGCTGAAATCGAGCGCAGCGAGCTGGCTAGTAACCCCCCGCGAGGGGCGAGGCGGGAATTCGCGACGCATGCGTCGCGCGGCCACAGCCGGCTGGCTGTGCAAAGCCAGCCGTGGGCCGCACAGCGGAAGGGGGACGGGCGAGTAATGGTTTTCGCGTGTTTCATCTTCTGCGGGTGGCGCTCGGGGTCGCTGGCGTCAGGCGGCGGCGACCACGGTCTGCCGCTGCTCGCCCAGGCCATCCACCGCGAGTCTGAGCCGGTCGCCGACGGCGAGGAAGCGGCCGCGGCCCATGCCGACGCCTTGCGGCGTGCCGGTGCAGATCACGTCGCCGGGCAGCAGGGTCATGAAGCGCGAGACGTAGCTGACGATCTCGGCGCAGGAAAACACCATGTCGGCGGTGGAGGAATCCTGCATGCGTTCGCCATTGAGGTCGAGCCACAGGCGCAGCGCCTGCGGGTCGGGTACTTCGTCCTTCGACACCAGCCAGGGGCCGATCGGACCGAAGCTGTCGCAGCCCTTGCCCTTGTCCCACTGGCCGCCGCGCTCGAGCTGGAAGCTGCGTTCGGAGACGTCGTTGAAGGTGCAATAGCCGGCGACATGGTCCAGCGCGCGGGTCTCGGCGACCCGACGTGCCTCGCGTCCGATCACGATGCCGAGTTCGACCTCCCAGTCCAGTTTGGTGCTGCCGACCGGTTTGATGATCGGGTCGTTGGGGCCGCCGATGCAGGTGGTGGCCTTCATGAACATCACCGGCTCGGTCGGGACCGGCATGCCGGCTTCGTTGGCATGGGCACGGTAGTTGAGGCCGATGCCGACGATCTTGGAAATGCCGGTGAAGGGCACGCCCAGGCGCGGCGCACCGCTTACCACGGGGAGCGTCGCCGGATTCAGCGTGCAGAGGCGCTTCTGTCCGGCGGGGGAGATTTCGTTCCAGCCGATGCCGGCGATATGGGCAGAAAGGTCGCGCAGGCCGCCGTCGGCGGCGATCAGCCCGGGCTTTTCGCGCCCCTTGGCGCCGTAGCGGATCAGTTTCATGGCGTCTCCTTTGTCAACTACATCGCCAAGCGCGACTCGCCGAGTTCGAGCGTAGCGACCCAAATAGTAGCCTCCCTGCAGGGGGCGGAGGCGGGGTTTCGCAAAGCGCCGCTTTGCGCTGCCGCTGCCGGTGGGCTGTGCAAAGCCCACCGTGGACGGATGGGAGGGGCGGACCAATAGGCCAGCTTAAAAATCCTACGTCGGCGGGGAATCTCACGATGTGGAATGGTTCATCGAAGTCACGAGCGTCAGGGGCGCTACTTCTGCCTCTTGCCGCGCCAGATCGCGTCCGGTTGCTGCTCCAGGGTTTCCGCCAGCAGGCGCAGGGCGTCGGCAGCGCGGGCGATCTCCTTCAGGGCGGCATTGACGTTCTGTACCGTGGGCGCGTCCTGTTCTGTCAGGCTGCGCATGGCGCTGGCGGCTCGCGCCAGGTCCTCGCTGGCCTGCGTCATGCCGGCAACCACGCGCGAGTCGGGGCGCGCCAGGTCGGCGATGCGGTCGGCCGCGGTGTCGAGTTTGGCCATGGCGGCCTGTGCCGCCAGCAGCGCCTTGTTCATCTCGGCCAGGTTGTCGCGCACATCCTTGAGCATCGGGCCGCCCTGCGCATCGAAACGCCTGGCGAGCGATTCGAGGTGGCGCAGCGTCGCATCGAGGTGGCGCGGCAGGTCCTGCGTGGCCTGCGCCGACATCAGCTTGTTCACTGCACTGCTGATCGCCGCGACGTCGGCGAGGAACTGGTCCATCGGAAAGCTTTCGAGCTTGGTGGTCAATTCCTGCACGGTGGTGCGGATGGTCGGGATTTCGCTCTGTTCAGAATCGATGGCGGCGAACACTGCCGGCTTGTCCGGATGGAAATCCAGATCGACGTAGAGCTGGCCGGTGAGCAGGCTTTGCAGGCGCAACCTCGCGCGCAGGCCGCGCTCGACCAGTTGGTGGACCGTGGCGCGGTCGCGCAGGTCGATGTCGGTGCCACCGTGGGAGTGCACGACCCGGGGCTCCACTTCGATCGTTACCGGCACCAGGAAGCGGCGACTCTGTTGGTCGAGACCGAGCTGTATCTGGCGCACGGTGCCGACTTTGACGCCGAGGAAAACCACCGGTGCGCCGACCTGCAGGCCTTGCGCGGCGCCCTCGAAATACAACACGTGCTGGCGGCGTTCGCCGAACCAGCTGCCGCCAGCCAGCAGCAGCGTGGCGACGATGGCCAGCGCCAGGGCGCCGAGGACGAAGGCGCCGATCAGGGTGGGGTTGGCTTTCCTGCTCATGGCGTCTCCGCCGGAACGTTGAGGCGTGGCGGCGGTGCCTCGCCGCCACGCGTGAGGAAGTGGCGCACCTTGGGGTGACCGTTCTTCAAGGCGTCCTGCGGATGGCCGGTGGCGATCATGCTGCGGCTTTCGGAATCGAGATAGATCGAATTGTTACCGATGCTGAGGATGCTGGCCAGTTCGTGCGTGACGACGACGATGGTGGTACCCAGGCTGTCGCGTAGTTCGACGATCAGCTCGTCCAGGCGCCGCGCCGTCAGCGGATCGAGGCCGGAGGAGGGTTCGTCGATGACCAGGATGTCGGGGTCGAGCGCAATCGCCCGCGCCAGCCCGGCGCGTTTCCTCATGCCGCCGCTCAGCTCGGCCGGGTAAAGGTCTTCGCAGCCGGCCAGTCCGACCAGCGCCAATTTGAAAGCGACCAGTTCGTCCACCCGGGCCGGAGGCAGGCCGGAGTATTCGGCGATCGGCAGCGCGACGTTTTCCGCCAGCGTCAGCGAACTCCATAGCGCGCCTCCCTGGAACAAGATGCCAAGGCGGCGCTTGAGCCTTTGTTGTTCTTCCGCCGCCGCATTCCAGAAATCCTCGCCGCTGTAAAGCACCGATCCCGCCGCCGGCCGTTGCAGTCCGACCAGGGCACGCATCAGCGTCGTCTTGCCGCAGCCGTTGCCGCCCATGACGATGAAGATGTCGCCCTTGTTGACGACGAAGTCGAGGCCGCTTTGCACGATGAAATCGCCATAGGCCATGGAGAGATCGCGTACTTCGATGTGCGGCACGGGGTCCTCCGGGCTACCCTCCCCCCCGGCCCCCTCCCCGGGGAAGGGGGTGAGCGGGGTGCGCCGCTGAGCGGCTCCGGGTTGTGGCTGGTGCCCCTTCGGGCGGCCGTGCGGGGCACTCATATGCCGAGCTGGTAATAGACGATTGTCATGATCGAGGCGGCGATCGTGATCAGCAGGATCGCGGTGACCACGGCGGAGGTCGCCGCGTGGCCGACCGCCTCGGCGCTGCGCCCGCATTGCATGCCGCGCAGGCAGCCGGCGAAGGCAATCATCGCGCCATACACCGTGCCCTTCGACAGGCCGACGGCGAACTGCTTGAATTCCAGTGCGCGCAGGGTCTCCGTGTAGTACTCGAAGACGCCGATGTCGAAGATCGTGACCGACACCAGCAGTCCCGCCAGCATTCCGATGAATCCCGAGTAGAGAGTCAGCAGCGGCACCATCAGCATCAGTGCCAGCATGCGCGGCAGCACCAGGAAATCGATGGTGGAGATGCCCAGCGCCTTGTAGGCGTCGATCTCTTCGTTGACCTGCATGGTGCCGAGCTGGGCGGCGAAGGCGGCGCCGGTGCGGCCGGCGATGATGATGCCGGTCATCAGGGCGCCGACCTCGCGCACCATGCCGATGGCCACCAGGTCGGCGATGAAGATCTGCGCCCCGACCAGTTTCAGCTGGTCGGCGCCCAGGTAGGCGAGGATCAGCCCGACCAGGAAGCTGATCACCGAAACGATGGGCAGCGCGCGCGGCCCGACCTCTTCGATTTCCAGCCACAGGTCGCGGGCACGGAAGCGGGCACGGCCGGAGACCAGTCGCAGCAGCGACAGGGTGACTTCGCCGAGGAAGCCCAGCATTTGCGGCACGCCGCGAACGAACTCCAGGGTGGCGATTCCCGCCTGGGCGAAGAGCCCCGGCGTGCCGGTACTGCGCCCGGACACCTTCTGCTCGGGTATCGCCCGTGCCATCGCCAGCAGGCGCTGCGCACCCGGCGGCAATCCGCCGCCATCGACGGCAATGCCGCGTTCCGCACAGGCCTTGTAAATTCCGGCGACGAAGCTGAGCAGTCCCGAATCCCACTCGGTGAGTTCGCCGGCATCGAAGCTTACCTGGCGCACGGAAGCGTCGAGCTTGTCTCGCAGGACTTCCGCTTCCGGCAGCCCCTGGTCAATGCGCCAACGCCCGCCAAGGCCGACGAACAGGATGCCGCGGCTATCGGCCTCACCCGGGCGCAGGGCCAACCGCCACGCAGCCGCACCCCCCATGGTCGTCCCGGCGCTATTTCCTGCCAAAGCCGCCGAGCAGGGCCGCCACGGGGCGCTGCGGGCGGGTGGGAATCGGCTTTTCCGCGGCCACTGCACCGGCGGCGGATTTGCTGACGTAGGGCTTGGTCGGATCGAAGTCGAGCTTGGGCAGGCGCGGGTCGAGCCGCGGCACGTGGGCGGCGGGGCTGGGCAGCTCGCGTCCGGCCGGCTTGACGCCGTCCAGCGTCAGCGCGCGGTCGCGCTCGCGGGCCTTCTCGCGGGCGCGCTCGAGGTGTTCGCGTTTGTGGCCGCGATTGCTCGGCGCACGCTCGGGCGGCGAGGAGGCCAGCTCGGCGAAGCCGCTGATCTCGACGCGCTCGATCTGGCGCTTGATCAGCTTTTCGATGTCGGCCAGCCGCTGCTTTTCCTCCGGAGAGAACAGCGAGGTGGCGTCGCCATGCTTGCCGGCGCGGCCGGTGCGGCCGATGCGGTGCACGTAGTCCTCGGCGGTGTGCGGCAGTTCGTAGTTGATGACGTGGGGCAGGTCGTCGATGTCAAGGCCGCGCGCGGCGACGTCGGTGGCGACCAGCACGCGGATCCTGCCGGACTTGAAACCTTCCAGCGCTTCGGTCCGTTGCTGCTGGCTCTTGTCGCCGTGGATGGCGTCGGCGGCGATGCCCTGGCGTTCGAGATAGACCGCCAGCCGGCTGGCACCGAACTTGGTGCCGACGAAGACCAGCACCTGTTTGGCCTTCTCTTCGTCATGGGTCAGGAGGTGCACCAGCAGGCTGCGCTTCAAGTCGGAGGCGACCGGGTAGACGCGATGGGTGATGGTCTCGGAAACGGCATTGCGGCGCGCAACCTCGATCAGTTGCGGCGCCTTCAGCATGCTGTCGGCAAGGTTCTTGATCTCGTTGGAGAAGGTGGCCGAGAACAGCAGGCTCTGGCGTTCCTTGGGCAGCATGGCGAGGATGCGCTTGATGTCGGGGATGAAGCCCATGTCCAGCATGCGGTCGGCCTCGTCGAGCACGAGCACCTCGACCGAAGCGAAGGAGACGCTTTTCTGTTCGACGTGGTCGAGCAGGCGGCCCGGGGTGGCGACGACGATCTCGCGCCCTTCGCGCAATTGCGCGATCTGCGGTTTGATATCCACGCCGCCGTAGATGCAGACCGAGCGCAGCGGTACATGCTTGCTGTAGGTGACGACGCTTTCATGCACCTGCATCGCCAGTTCGCGCGTCGGCGCCAGAATCAGGGCGCGCACCGGATGGCGCGCCGGCGAAGGAGAAGAAGTAGCGTACCTTGCCAGGCGCTGGAGCAGCGGCAGGGTGAATCCGGCGGTCTTGCCGGTGCCGGTCTGGGCGCCGCCCATGACGTCCTTGCCGGACATGATGATGGGGATGGCCTGGGCCTGGATCGGCGTCGGGTGCGTGTAGCCCGCGTCCTTCACGGCGCGCAGCAATTCCGGCAGCAGGCCGAGATCGTCGAAGCTGACTCGGGGAGGTTCGGAGGTCGGCGCCGGCGATACGGCGGTGTCGACGGGAATGGCGGGCGTGATGCTGCTGTCGTTGTCGTTCAATGGAACTCCTGAATCGGCCTGCCCCTCTCGGGGAACCGGTTCAGGCGGCGAAGCGCTTGAGGGAAATGCGGCGAATTGCCGGATCGGGCGCCAACCGGCAGGGCGCGCCACGCGTATTGTATTACAGGCCACCCCGCCGCGCGGCCGGGCTTGGGCGCGGCGGCCTACTTGAACAGGCCCTTGATCGATTCGCCGGCCTTGTCCAGCGTTTGCCCGGTCGACTTCAGCAGACGGTCGAAATTTACCGATACGGCCAACTTCGATTTCAGTGCGGCCGTGATTTCCTGCCCCAGTTCGCCCGGCGTGATGCCGCCGCGCGCCTTGCCGATATTGCGCAGCGTGATATCCGGCAACGGGATGGTTAGGGTTTTGCCGCCCATGAAGGCCGCACTGGCGCGCGCCCTGGCGTTGCTGATGGTCAGTTCCTCGACGATCAGTTTCGGGCCGGATCGCTGTTTGTCCTTGTCGGCGGGTCCGAGGTAGGCCGCAATGTTCTTCTGGATCGCGTCGAAATTCGTCGCGGCCTCGCCTTTCTCGTAGATCACGTCCGGTCCGTCGATGGCGATCATGCGGACGACAATGACATCCCTGGTGACGGAGGCGATCTCGATGTCGACATCGATGCGGTCCACCTTCAGCGCGTGCGAGGTCTTGAATCCCGCCGGATTCCCGATCGACAGCCGATGGATGCTGCCTTTGCCGTTGGAGGGCGAGATGCGCACCTCGCCGACGTCGACCTTGGCCTTGGTCATGGCGCTGCCATAGTCGCCAATGGCATCCCTTACCAGGCCGTCGATGTTGCCGGACAGCCAGTAAGCGATCGATCCGACCACCGCGGCCAGGACCAGCAGGACGACGATCAGCTTTTTCATGATCTGCCCAGCAGCAGGCGCATGGTGGCGCCAAAAAGTGGATGGCTCGCCGCGCCCAGCGCTTCGACGCTCGCTAGGTGATGGCGGCCGGGCAGGGGCAGGTCGTCGCGGAAGCAGTGTGGCCAGGCACTGCGGATCAGGCGGTTCTGGCGGCGGAATTCGGCGCTTTCGTCGGCGCCCACGGCGGTGATCAGGGGCATCGCCAGCCCGGGCCGATAGTTGACAGGACTGACGAACTTCGCGCTGCGCGTGTCGAGTCGCAGGTCGTCTTGCAGGAAGGCCGCATGGACCAGCGGCCGCAGGTCGTAAATCCCGGAAATGCAGACGGCGCCATGCAGCAGGTCGGCCGGCAGGTCGGGCGACCAGCGCGGCCAGTCGGCGGCCAGCATCATCGCCGCGAGGTGGGCCCCCGCCGAGTGGCCGGCGACCACGATGCGCCCGCGATCGATGCCGAGTTGCGATGCGTCGCGGTAAAGCGCGGCCAGTGCGCGCAGCATCTGCCGCACCATCTCGGCGATCGGCGTCGCCGGCGCCAGCCCGTAGTTCGGCATTGCGACGGCGACGCCGGCATCGACGAAGGTCGGCGCGAGAAAGGAAAAGTCCTGCTTGTCCAGCGAACGCCAATAACCGCCGTGGATGAACACCAGCAACGCAGCGTTGCGCCCGGCGGTCGGGTAGAAGTCGAGGGTTTCCGCGGGCGCGGGGCCGAACCGGCGGTCAGCGTCGACTTGCAGGCGGGCGCGGGCGGCGCCGGATTCCTCGCGCCATCGCTCAAAGATTTGCGGATGATCCGCAATGGCGGCGCGGGCGTTGTACTCGCTTTCGAGTTGCTCTGGCGTCAACATGCCGCGGCCTTGGCAAGGTCCTGAAAGCGGTCAGCTATCCGGCATGTTGAAAACCGCGACGCGATTACTTCTTCTTCGCGGCCGCGGTGGAAGCACTCGTCTTGACGGCGGCAAGCAGCTCATAGAGCTGGTTGCGCTGCTTTTCATCCATTCCGGCATACAGCTCGACGATCCAGCTTTCATGGGCCTCGGCCATCTTGCGGAAGCTGCGGCGGCCCTCGGGCGTCAGTTTGACGATGTAGGCGCGGCGGTCCTTGGGACTGTCTTCGCGCACCACGAGGCCTTCGGCGACCAATTGGTCGGTGATGCCGGTCACGTTGCCGCCGGTCACCATCATGCGTTTCGACAGTTCTCCCATCTTGAGGCCCTGCGGCGAGCGTTCAAGCTGCGCCATCAGGTCGAAGCGCGGCAGGGTGATGCCGAACTCGGCGCGCAGGCGCGCGCGGATGTGGTTTTCGATCAGGTTGGTGCAGGCCAGCGTGCGCAGCCAGAGCCGAAGGTCCGGGGCGTGCTCGGACGTGGCGCGGGTTTCGGTATCGGCACCTGCGGAAGCGGATTTTTTCGACATGTGATGTGGGGCGGCCGCAGGCGCAGCGCAAATGATATATCCATGCCTAAAATATCAAAAGATGCCCGTTTCCGCAACCGCCATCATCGCAGGCCGGGTGCGCGGGGGACGATTCAGGCGAAATCCGGATTGCGCACGGCCCGCAGCACGGTCTCCACGCGCCCACCCCGGTCCCGCCCGGCAAACCACCAGACGCCTCCCTTCTTGACCGCCCAGTCGTCTTCCTGGCCGGACAGCAGCAGGGCGGCAACGCGACCCAGGGTAGGCTGATGGCCGACCACCAGCACGGCGCCGTCCCGGGCGGGCCAGCCGGCCGCTGCCAGCACCGCCGTCGCCGTCGCGCCAGCGCCGACTTTTGGTTCGATTTCGTAGGTCAGTCCCAGCGCGTGCGCGGTTTGCCGCGTGCGTTCGGTGGGGCTGGCGAGGATAGTCAGCTTGCGCGGCAAATGGGGTTGCAACCAGCGCGCGAGCTGCCTTGCCTGCTTTTCGCCGCGTTGCGTCAGGCGCCGTTGGTGATCGGCGAGGATGCTGCCGCCATCCTCCGCCTCGGCGTGACGCCAGAGTATCAAGTCCATCGCATGTCCTTAAGAGGGAATGGTCGGCCCCGGTGCGCAAATATCATGGCGTGGCCGCCGGGGCAAGTTTGGGCAGCCGCAGGCGGGTCAGTCCGCGCCGCTGGCGCACCAGACCCGCCTGCAGTGCGGCATGGCGCGGGCCGTGCCAGCCGCCGATCAGCGTCACGGCTTCGCGCAGACGGGGATCGTCACCGGCGCACTCCATGAGGAGCGTGCCGGCATTGGCCAGGTCGTTGAGCTGCCCCAGCGTGTCCTGCGCGCCGGCCAGTCGCCGCAACGCGCGGTCGAAGGCGTTCGCCCGTGCCAGGGGGGCGAAAAATTCCAGTGCATAGCGCAGGCGCTTGACCGCGATGCGCAGCGCGTGCAGCGATGCGGGTTGCTCCGGGTCGGCGGCGGTCGCCAGTCGTCGCAACTTGCGGTTCAGGCGCCGGAGTCGTCGCTGAGCAAAATCGCGCAGGGACATATTCCCTTCCCCGCCGGAGTCCCCGGGCTGAAGCGCCTCGAGTACGGATAGCAGCGTCACGCCATAGCCGGGTGAGGCGAGCAGGGCCAGGGCCTGCTCGCGGGCGGCATAGCGGCGATTCGTGATATCGCTGGCCAGTGCCGGCAGGCGCGGCTCGTCGGGCAGGGCCGTCAATACCGGATCGGCGATTTCGACCAGCAGCACGTCGAGGTCGCGCGCGCGGCCAAGGTGCGCCATCAGGGCCGCCAGCGGCAGGCGCAGGGATGCGGCCAGCGATTCCGTCAGCATCGGCGCGAACAGGCGCAGCGCGGCGCGCAGGCGGCGCGTGGCGACCCGCATCTGGTGGATGTATTCCGGATCGTCGCTGTTCAGGGCACCGTGGTGGTTCTGTTGCAGGTGTTCGAGGCAGGACAGCGCGATGCGGCGACAGGCCGCGAGCGGGGCCATGGTGGCTGACAGCGGCACGGCGGCGGCGCGGAACGGGGTCGGTGCCGCGCCGCTGTAGAGCCGATAGCCGCGCTCGGCCTTGGAGAGTACCGCGGGGGTCACCGCCACGCGTTGCGCGAACTGGCCGGCGATCTCGAAGATGGCGGCGACGGTTGCGCCATCCAGCTCCAGTTCCAGCTCGGAAATCGCCTCGCGACGCCCGTTGGCGACGATCCAGCCTCGGTCGAGGGTGAGCAACACGGCGCCGGGCTCGGCGCCGAACCGCCAAGTGACGCGGCGAAAGCGCGTCTCGCAGATGGGCACGATGCGCGCCAGCAGCTTCGGCCGCCGCAGCCAATCGCGCACCGCGGGCTGGTCGATGGCCGAGAAATCGAAATGGCCCGCGTAGGGCGTTTCCCATTCCGGACGGCTGGACAGGCCCGCCGCCGAAGCACCCGCCAGCTTGACCGTCTGCAACCAGTCGCGCCCGATGCGGCGCAGGCGCAGGGCCATGCCGCGACGGCGCAGGGCCAGGTCCGGCGTGTCGTAATAGATGTTGTCGAGCGTCGCGACGCGGTGTTCCAGCGCCTGCTTCAGCAGGGGCTGGCGCAGGAAGCGCGCCTGCTGGTCGTCGGCTAGCGCCAGCTTGAGTTCGACTTCTTCAGCCATGGGGGTTCAAGGTTAGCGGTGACGACAACGGCATTGTAAATCCAGCGCCGTGACGCCGGCGCCGACTATTCGTAGCGCAGCGCCTCGATGGGCAGAAGATGCGCGGCCTTGCGCGCCGGATAGAAGCCGAAGAATATGCCGATCGCGCCGGCGAAGCCAGCGGCGAGCACGATCGAGTCGCCGGAGAGTTCGGTGCGCCAGCCGGCGAATTCGGCGATCGCCGTCGCGCCGCCAATGCCGAGCATGATGCCGATGGCGCCGCCGATCAGGGACAGCGTGACCGCTTCGACCAGGAACTGGGTCAGGATGTCGCGGCCACGGGCGCCGACGGCCATGCGCAGGCCGATTTCGCGCGTGCGTTCGGTGACCGAGACCAGCATGATGTTCATGATGCCGATGCCGCCCACCAGCAGCGAAACCGAGGCAACGGCCGCCAGCAGCAGCGACATGACTTTCGAAGAAGCCTCCTGGGCCTGCAGGATCTCGGACAGGTTGCGCACGAAGAAGTCATCGTCCTGGCCGCTCTGCAGGCGATGGCGCTGGCGCAACAGTTCGCGCATGCGGGCGTCGGCAGCCGCCATGTCGGCGCCGTCCTTGATCTTGACCATGATCGATCCGACGTTGCGGCTCTTGGCCTGCTGGGTCGAGCCGAGCACGCGCTTTCTGGCCGTGCTGATCGGCATCAGGATGATGTCATCCTGATCCTGGCCCATCATGTTCTGTCCCTTGCGGTCGAGCACGCCGACGATGGTCAGCGGCACCTTGCGCACGCGGATCACCTGGTCGATCGGGCTGGTGTCGCCGAAGAGGTTCTTGGCAACGGTCTGGCCGATCAGGACGACCTTGCCGGCGCCGCTCACTTCCGCGACCTCAAAGCCGCGCCCCTCGATCACCGCCCATTCGCGCACTTCCAGGTATTCGGCCGTGGTGCCGTAGAAAGTGGTCGACCAATTGGCATTGCCGGCCACGGCCTGCCCGGAGCCGCGCAGGGTCGGCGCGGCGGCGTGGATTTCATCGATTTCGCGGTTCAGCGCGTAGGCGTCGTCCTCGGTGATGGTCGGCAGTGAGCCGGTGCCGCCACGTGCGCCACCCGAGGTGGTCGAGCCGGACAGCACCATGATGATGTTCGAGCCGAGGCTCCTGATCTGGTCTTCGACGCGGGCCTGGGCGCCGTTGCCGACTGCGATCATTATGATGACGGCGGCGACGCCGATGATGATGCCGAGCATGGTGAGCGCCGAGCGCAGCTTGTTGATGCGCAGGGCGAGCAGGGCGATGCGCAGGGTGGCGGTGAAGTTCATGGCGCGGCCGCCGCGACCTTGGCCGCGTTGGCCCGGTCCTCGATCACCTTGCCGTCGCGGAAGGAAATGATGCGTCCGGCGAAATCCGCAATGTCGTGCTCATGGGTGACCAGCACGATGGTGATTCCGTCGTGGTTCAGCTCCTGCAGCAGGGCCATGATCTCCTCGCTGGTGCGCGAATCGAGCGCGCCGGTCGGCTCGTCGGCGAGTACCAGTTGCGGATCGTTCACCAGTGCGCGGGCGATCGCGACGCGCTGTTGCTGGCCGCCGGAAAGCTGGGCGGGATGATGGTCCATGCGATCGGCGAGGCCGATCTGGGTGAGGCGGCGCGTTGCTCGTTGGTCGCGTTCGGCGGGCGGCAGTTTGCCGTAAAGCAGCGGCAGCGCGACGTTGTCCAGTGCGGTGGTGCGCGCGAGCAGGTTGAAGTGCTGGAAGACGAAGCCCAGCTTTCGATTTCGGACCGCGGCGAGTTCGTCGCCGGAAAGCGCCGAAACTTCCTGGCCGTCGAGCGAGTAGCGGCCGGCGCTGGGATGGTCGAGGCAGCCGAGCAGGTTCATGAAGGTCGATTTGCCGGAGCCCGACGGCCCCATCACGGCGACGAACTCGCCGGCCGCGATGTCGAGCGTGACACCGCGTAGCGCAGGCACCACGTTGCTGCCCATGACGTAATCCTTGGCCAGATCGACGACCCGGATCAGTGGCTCGCTCACCGCGATGACTCTAAAACAGTCGCGGAGCAGGCATGCCGGCAGCCTTCGGCGCCGCGGCAGCTTGCTGGCCGGTGATGACTTCCTGCGCTTCCTTGAGGTCGCCGGAAACTATCTCGGTCATGCTGCCGTCGGTGAGGCCGAGGCGCAGTTCGACCGCCTGCGGTTTGCCATCCCCGCCCACGATCCACAGGCGACCGGAGCCGCCGCCTGCTCCGGACCGGGCGGCGGCGGCCTGCGTGCCGAGCTCGTCATAGCGCAGTTTTTGTTCCGGGGTCAGCATGGCCGCCACCTTTTCACGGATCTCGGCGCGGTTGCGTTCCTGGGCCTTGGATTTCTCTGCCTCGGGCAGGTCGCGCGCGGCCATGAACTTGTCGCGCATGCCGGCGAAGATCGCATCGAGCTTGCCCTGCTGCTCGGCATCGAGTCTGAGTTCCGCGACCAGGCGCTCCCTGATCTGTGCGGTCCCGCCGCCGCCGGAAGTCGGCGCTGGTACTACGGCAGCCGGCGTCGCTGTCGAGGGCTTCTTTTCATCGGTGGAGCCTGCGGGGCGGTAACGCAACGCCGCATTGGGAACCTTGAGCACCTTGTCCTTCCGTGCCGTGATGATGCGCACGTTGGCCGTCATGCCCGGCAGCAGCGTGAGGTCGGGATTCGCCGCGGAGATGACCACGGTATAGGTGACGACGTTGGAGACCACGGTGGCCGCCTTGCGCACCTGGCGCACTTCGCCTTCGAAATGGCGACCGGCGAAGGCGTCCACGGTGAACGTGGCCTTCTGCCCGAGGCGGACGCGGCCGACGTCGGCTTCGTCGATCGAGGTTTCCACCTGCATGTCGGTCAGGCTCTTGGCGATGACGAACAGTTCCGGCGCCTGCAGGCTTGCCGCCACTGTCTGACCGGGCTCGATGCTGCGTTTCACGACGACGCCGTCGACCGGGGCCGTGATCGAGGTGCGCGTCAGGTCCACGTGCGCCGCCGCCAGTTGGGCTTCGCGCTGCCGCACGATGGCTTCGCCATTCCTTACCTGCGCCTCGGCCGATGCGAGCGAGGCGCGCGCGGCATCAAGCGTGTTCTGCGCCGTATCGCGTTCGGCCGGTGAGATGAAGTTCTTCTCCACCAGGGTCTTCTTGCGTTCGTAATCGCGCTGGGCGTTCGACAGGTTGGCGCGGGCACGTGCCACTTCGGCTTGTTGCACGCCCTGCGCGGCACGCGCGGCATCGACGTCGGCTTCGGCCTGGCGCACCCGATGCTGATAGGTTTCCGGATCGAGGCGTGCGATCAGCTGGCCGGACTTGACCGGCGAGTTGAAGTCCACCAAGATTTCCTTGATTTGCCCGGAAACCTGCGACCCGACCTGGACCGAGACGACGGGGTTCAAGGTGCCGGTGGCGGAGACCACCGCTGCAAGTGGTCCGGTTTCAACCTTGGCCAGCTTGTATTTTGCGGTATCGGCGCCGTTGCTGCCGGACCGCCACGCCCACAAGCCACCTGCGGCGACGGCGGCAAGAATCAGCGCGTAGAGCCCGAGGCGCGAGGATGTTTTCATGCCGGCGATTCTAGACGATTCGCGCCGCCCGGCTTGTAACCGGGTGTTACCCGATGCCCGCGTTGCCTTTCATTGCCACCAGTTTCGGCTGGTTCAGCTTGCGCGGGGCAATGGTCTTCTTGTCGCGCAGGTAGCGCGCCACCACGTCCCATACCGGCTCTCCCCTGGCGCCTTCCGCGACCGGCGCCCAGCCGGCAACCTTGTAGGTCTTGTCGGCATCCAACGGCTTACCGCCGAGGCGCATGTCCTGGATGCGCTTGCCGATCTTTTCGTTCGGGTCGCAGGTGTATTCGAGGCCGCCGACGCGCACCATGTCGCCGCCCTGCTGGTAATACGGATCGGGATTGAACAGGTTGTCGCCGACGTCTTCGAGGATGGTCTTGATCTGCTCGCCCTTCATCTCGGTCAGCGTCGCCTGCGGGTAGCTGATCGCGGTCTGGTCCATCAGGTGCTCGAAGGTGATGGCCTGGCCGGGCAGGATGGTGGTGCCCCAGCGGAAGCCGGGCGAGAAACCGATGTCGGCGCCCTGGACTTCCATGATGGCATCGAGGATCAACTGGTCCCAGGAGCCGTTGAAGTTGCCGCGACGATAGAGCAGGCCTTCGGAGACGGCAAGCTTCTCCTCCAGCTTCGCCTTGTGCGGCGCGCGGACCTTGTCGATCAGTGCATTCATCTCCGCATCCGCCGGCAGCAGCCCGGAGAAAATCGGCAGCAGCTTGTAGCGGAAGTCGCTGATCCTGCCGCCCTTGACGTCGAAGTCGAGCACGCCGAGGAATTTGCCGTTGGAACCGGCATTGGTCACCAGGGTCTTACCCCTGGCGTTGGACACGACGACCGGCCGCGGCACGCCGTCGTGCGTGTGGCCGCCGAGGATGGCGTCGATGCCGGTGACGCGCGATGCCATCTTGAGGTCGACGTCCATGCCGTTGTGCGAGAGCAGGACAACGACCTGGGCGCCCTTGGCGCGTGCCTCGTCGACCGTCTTCTGCATGTTGTCGTCCTGGATGCCGAAGGTCCATTCCGGGATCATCCAGCGCGGGTTGGCGATCGGCGTATAGGGGAAGGCCTGGCCGACCACCGCCACCTTGACGCCGTTCATTTCGCGCATCGCATAGGGCTCGAACACCTTGTCGCCGAAGTCCGCGGTTTTCACGTTCTGGGCGAGGAATTCGGTGCGGCCTTTCAGGTCTTTCTCGACGATTTCGAGCACGCGCTTGTCGCCGAGAGTGAATTCCCAGTGTGCCGACATCATGTCCACGCCCAGCAGCTTGCAGGCATCGACCATGTCCTGGCCCTTGCTCCACAGGGCCGTGGCCGAGCCTTGCCAGGTGTCGCCGCCGTCGAGCAGCAGGGCGTTGGGGCGCCCGGCGCGCAGTCGCTTGACCAGGGTCGCCAGATGCGCGAAGCCGCCGACCTTGCCATAGGTCTTGGCCGCCTTCTCGAAGTTCAGGTAGGTGAAGGCGTGGGCTTCGATGCCGCCCGGTTTGATGCCAAAGGCCTTGAGCAGATGCTCGCCAACCAGATGCGGTGCCCGGCCCGCCGCGCCGCCGATGCCGAGGTTCACGCTCGGCTCGCGGAAGTACAGCGGCAGCAACTGGGCGTGGCAGTCGGTGAAGTGCATCAGGTGCACATTGCCGAAGCGCGGCAAGTCGTAGAACGCGTCGCCCTTGCCGCCAGCCCAGGCCAGGCGCGAGTCGAGGGCGAAGCCGGCGGCCGAGGCGGCGGCGAGAATCTGCAGGAATTCGCGGCGGTTCATCGAAGACATGGGAGGCTCCAGGGAGAATGCAGGTGCGTTTCCGGCAAGCGCCTGCGCTATCGGCATCGAGCGCGGCGGCCGAAGCCAAAACGGGCCTGGCGGATCGGCCAGGCCCCTTGCTTGGCGGGACTTACTTGTTGACCGGCGACGCCGGGTCGAGCAGCAGCGCGACCAGATGCTTGATCTGCTGTTCGTTCAAGGCGCCGGCATGGCCGAAGCGCGGCATTTCCGAGCAGACATTGAAGGCCTTGGCGTTGTAGATTTTGGAGTACACGTATTCCTGCATCCCGGCCGAGTCGCCGCGTGTCTTGCCGTAGCCGAGCAGGCTGGGCCCGACGGTGCCGTACGAGCTTTCGTTGGGCCCGATCTGGTGGCAGTTGTAGCAGTTACCGCCGGCCGGATCCGTGGCCTTGTCCGACCAGGTGAAGCCGCGCCCGCTCTGCGCAATCTTCTCGCCTTGCTTCCAGTCGCCCATGTACTTGCCGTCGGCGGGCCGCTTGATGGTCGCGTACTGGGCCTCCGAAAGCTTCTTGGCAATGCCCTCGGGCGGGTTGTTGCCGTGGGCATTGCAGGCTTGCTGCAATTCGTCGGCGGTGAGTCGTTCGTATTTCGCCTGGCCCTTGGTCTGGAAATCACGCTTGATGGTTTCCATGGCCAGTTGGCGGTATTCGGCTTCGCTGCGGCTGGGACCACCGGCGCAGCCGGCGAGGAGGGCGACGGTGGCGGTGACGCCGGAAATCATGGCTAGTGTCTTCATCGATGTCTCCTTAGCGCTTGATGCCGGGGCCTTTGTACATCTGGCCGTTGGCATTGCCGGTCATGTAGGCGATCAGGTTGGTGACCGCCTGCGAGGCATATTTCGGTTCTGGGAAGCGCTGCTGGCGGAAGCAATCGTTCATGCGCCATTGCGAGGTCAGCATCACACCGCCGGTCATGCGGTAGCCGGGCCAGCCCAGCACGCCGCGCAAGGCACCTTCGGGCGAGGACAGGTTGGGCAGGTTCTGCATGCGGATGCGTTTGCCGTCCGCGCCGTGGCAGGTATTGCAGGAGAAGTCGTAGGGGCCAGCGCGGTAGGCCGCCATCGCCTTGCCGGTCTCGAAGGCATCACGCACCTTGGCGTCGTGCATGGGCATGTCGAACTCCATGTTGCGCGAACCGCTGGCGACGTAGGTCACGAGATTGGTGATGTCCGGTGCGTTATTGTCGTTCGCGCCCTGAAAAGGCTTCTTGGCGATGTCCTCGAACTTGAAGCCCTGCTTTTCGGTCATGCACCAGACGATGCGGCGCTCGATGTCCATCACCGCGTCGGCGTCGGCGAAGTAACGCGGCGCCTTGACGTAGGCGCCTTCGATCTTGCCCACGCCCTGCCCGAGGTCGCAGCTATCCGCCAGGGAAACCTTCTTCGGCCCGCGTTTGGCCTTCCACAATTCCTCGCCCTTGACTTCGAACAACTCGGCGGGATTGCTTTCCTCCATCTCGGCGCGGAACTTCTCGAACTCCGCGTTGGCATCCTTGGTCTGGGCGGATGCCGAACCGGTCCACGCGACGGCGACGGCCGCCAAAAGCACGATACGCTTTTTCATCTTCTCTCCTCCAGGGTATTTGCCGCCGGTCTTGATGCCGGCTAGGGCGAATTGTTTGCCGCAGCGTCAGGCGACGGTGGCTTCGTCGGTGCGCTTGTCCCCTTTGTTGTCGACCCAATTCACCACGACCTTGTCGCCGGCCTTGGCGCCCTTAATCTTGAAGCCGAACACTGGATTGCGCGCTACGGCGGTGCCAATCTGGCCATCGACGACGCGCTTTCCGCCGACATCGATGGTGATGGTCTGGATGAAATGGGCCGGCACGGTGTTGCCGGCGGCATCCTTGCGTTGGCCGGTTTCCATTGCGTGGCTCATGAGAATGCGGACTTCCGCAGCGTCGCCCTTCATCGAGGCGCGAATTTTCATCGGATCTGCCATGGTTTTTCCTTTGTGTGTCCGTATGGGATCAGCCGCCGCAGCCGCCGACCGTGACTTTGCATTCCTTCTGCGCCACGAAGTACTTGTCGCCGGCCTTGGCCACCGCCCTGACCAGCGAGGTCTGGCCCATCTTGATGCGCGCGGAAACCTCGGGGAGCGCACCGTTGGTGAAGGCGTACAGACAGGTCAGCGCGGTCGGGTTCTTGTCGACCAGAATGGCGATCGATGTCGTGTTGGGAATGTTGGAGACCACATCCACCGGTACCACGGCACCATTTTCGGCGATGTCCGGCACTTTGAGGACCAGGTCCTTGCTATCGGCCGGAGAACCGGCACCCAAACCCTTGAGTGCGGCTGGGGTGTCCTTGGCCTCGAAGGCGGCCTTGTTCCAGTCGGCGGCGTAGACTGCGGTCGGCTTGAGTACGCCGGCCAGTACCAGTGCGGACAAAGCTCCCAGACTGCCAGCGCCGCGAAGCACTGTTCTCCGTGCGGGGTTCATTTCCATCGCTTTCATCTCCTCCGTAGCATTAGGTAAATTGTCGGCTGCACCGGCGCCAAACCTATCATCGAATCAACGAAAAATAAAGTGCCGCCCGGCGCAGCATGTCGATCCCTCAAATTTGTAAGTCTCACACAGGAGGCTAGCGAAGCGAATGAAAATTCGCTATTCGCGCAATAGCCAAAGCAATGGAATAGATCGCCCTGGGAAATCGTCTCTTGTCGGTTGCGGCGCAGCAACAGACCAGTGGTTCAAAGCTCGACCTGGGTCCCGAGTTCAACTACGCGATTGGTCGGCAGTTTGAAAAAATCGGTCGCCGTGTCTGCGTTGCGGAACATCCACATGAAGAGCACCTGGCGCCACAGGGTCATGGCCGGCACGCGGTTTGGGACAATGGTTTCCCGGCCAAGGAAGAACGAGGTCTCCATCATCTCGATCGGCGCCATGCCATGCATGGCGCAGAGTTCGAGTGCCAGCGGAATGTTCGGATCATCCTTGAAGCCGTAGCGCAGCATGACACGGTAAAAGCCGTCGCTGAGCGGTTCGACCAGCATGCGTTCCATGTCGTCGACATGGGGAATGTCCTGCATGCTGACATTGAGGAGCACCACGCGTTCGTGCAGTACCTTGTTGTGCAGCATGTTGTGCAGCATGGCGCGCGGGACCCCGTCGGGGCGCGTGGTCATGAAGATGCCGGTTCCCGCGACGCGGTGCGGTCCGCCATACTTGAGGCTGGAAAGGAAGGCGTCGAGCGGCATTGATTCTTCCTGGAGCCTCTCGTAGAGCAGGGTGCGGCCGCGCTTCCAGGTCGCAAATAGGGTGAAGATGCCTAGCCCCAGGATCAGGGGGAACCATCCGCCATCCAGAACCTTCACCAGGTTGGCGGAGAAGAACGCGAAATCGACCGCGATGAACAGGGCGAGAAACAGCCCGGCCTGTATCCAGTTCCATTTCCACAGTGCGCGCACCACGATGAAGGCGAGCAGGGTGTCGATCATCATGGTCAGCGTCACGGCAATGCCATAGGCCGAGGCCAGGTTCGAGGACGACTTGAAGCCGAGTACCAGGATGATCACGGCCAGCAGCAACAGCCAATTGATGTTGGGGACGTAGATCTGGCCTTTTTCGCGTTCGGAGGTGAACTTCACCTGGATGCGTGGGCAATAGCCCAGTTGCATCGCCTGGCTGGTCAACGAGAACGCGCCTGAGATCACGGCCTGCGAGGCGATTACCGTGGCGGCCGTGGCGAGCACGACCATCGGGTAGAGCAGTCCGTCGGGAACCAGCATGAAGAAGGGGTTCTTGATCGCGGCCGGGTTGTCGAGGATCAGCGCCCCCTGTCCGAGGTAGTTCAGGTACAGGCAGGGAAAGACGTAGCCGAGCCAGGCCCATTTGATGGAGCGCCGGCCGAAATGCCCCATGTCGGCATACAAGGCTTCGCCGCCGGTGATCGCCAGCACGACCGCGCCCAGGGCCAGCCAGGCGTGGGTGCGGTTCTCGAGGAAGAAGTGTGCCGCGTACCAGGGATTGATTGCCGCCAGCACATCGGGATGCTTGAGGATGTTCCACACGCCGAGCGCACCCAGGGTACCGAACCAGAACAGCATCACGGGTCCGAACAACGCGGCTACGCTGGCGGTCCCGCGCGGCTGGAACAGGAACAGGCCGCACAGCACCAGCACCGTGATCGGCACCACGTAGGGCTTGAACATCGGGGTGGCGACTTCCAGCCCCTCGACCGCCGACAGCACCGACATCGCCGGCGTGATCACGGCATCGCCATAGAACAGGCCGGCGCCGAAGATGCCCAGGCCCGACATCAGCCACAGCATGCGTGGTCCGGCGCCCTGCGTGCGGAGGGCGAGCGAGGTCAGTGCCATGATGCCGCCTTCGCCGCGGTTGTCGGCGCGGGTGATGAACATCACGTACTTGAGCGATACCGTGATGGTCAGCGCCCAGAAAATCAGCGAGAGTATGCCCAGCAGGTTGTCGGGATTCACGGCGACCGCGTGGGGGCCGTTGAAGACTTCCTTCATCGTGTACAACGGGCTGGTGCCGATGTCGCCGTAGACCACACCCATCGCCGCCACGGAGGTGGCGACGAGGCGCGGGGATGCCCTGCCGACTGAATTGCTGCTTTGCACCATTGGGGGATTATAGGCGCATCGTTTTAGCTGCGCGATGTCGCAGGCGCTGCGCTTCTGAGTGTGATGGCGAATGGCGCGGCCGCGCCGCGGCAAGAGTCGGCGCCCCAAAGGGACTTCCTGCGGTCGCTGGCGGCACGGCAGGGGGACATTGTGGGACCGGCGGGATTGTCGGATAATGCGCGCCTCCCGCCGCCCGGGGTATCAGGCGGCGACATCCCGGGCCGGGGTGACGGAATCGGTAGACGTAGCGGTCTCAAACACCGCCGCCGCAAGGCATGGGGATTCGACTTCCCCCCCCGGCACCAGCAGCCTGCGAGTAAATCCAGCCCGTCAGGGCAGCCGAAGCCGCCGGCACGGTGGAAAATCGGCGCCAATCCGGATTACACTTTGCCTTCCACGCAGTCTGCGGTCTTTGCGGAGGTTATCGATTGATGTCGCCAAATCCGGGCGTTTCCTTGACGGTCCTTAGGGCGTTGCCGATTTTCGAGATGCTCGACGACGAATGCCTTTGGCCGCTTACCCGTGTTGCCACGCTGCGCCACATTCCACGTCATACCGTTGTGTTGAAAGCCGGAGACCGAACGGACAATATCTACTTCGTGCTTTCCGGCGCGCTGAAGGTCCAGGTAAGCGACGAAGAGGGGCGCGAGGTTATCCTCTCGATGCTCGGCCCCGGCGAACTATTCGGCGAGATGGGCGTGCTCGACGACCATCCCCGATCGGCTACCGTGCTGGCGGTCGAGTCGAGCGACGTGGTGGTCATGGGCAAGGAGGATTTCAAGCACTGCTTGGTCGAGAACCCCGACGTTTCGCTGTTCATCATGCGCAGCCTGACCAAACGCCTGCGCCTGGCCGATCGCAACATCGAAAGCCTTGCCCTGCTCGACGTTTATGGACGCGTGGCGCGCCTGCTGCTCGAATCGGCAGAGACGATCGGCGGACGCAAGGTCGTGACACACAAGATCACCAAGCAGGACATCGCCAAGATGATCGGTGCGTCCCGTGAGATGGTGAGCCGCGTGATGCGCGACCTGACGGCACAGGGCTTGATCCAGGAACACGAGGGCCAGTTGATCCTGGTCGATCTTGCGGCATTCCGCCGACACGGCGATCTCGATGCCCTGAGCTGAAAGGCGGCGGTACCGAATCGATTTCCCCGATGCTCGCGTTGCGTGCCCGCCCTGGCCATTCGTTGCGGCGGCGGTTGGCGACGGGTCCGTCATGTCCGCGGCTGTTTCCCATTGTACCCCGACGATGCCCCTGACCCTGGCCGATTTCGACTACCTGCTGCCGCCGGAACTGGTGGCCCAGGCGCCCCTGCCGCAGCGGTCGGCAAGCCGCTTGCTGGTCGTCGCCGGTGACGACTGCGTCGATCGCGAGTTTGCCGACCTGCCGCAATGGCTGCGTCCCGGCGACCTGCTGGTTATGAACGATACGCGGGTGCTGCACGCGCGCCTGCTCGGCCGCAAGGAAAGTGGGGGGCAGGTCGAGGTACTGGTGGAACGCCTGCTCGATGGCAACGTCGCGCTGGCGCAGGTGCGCGCCAGCAAGTCGCCGCGCCCCGGTGGCCGCCTTTGGCTGGAGGAGGCGATCGAGGTCGAGGTACTGGGACGCGAGGGCGAGTTCTACCGCCTGCGTTTTTCCGGCGACGCCGCGCAACTGATCGAGCGCTACGGGCGCCTGCCGCTGCCGCCCTACATCGAACGCGCCGCCGCGGCGCCCGACGAAACGCGCTACCAGACGGTGTATGCGCGCGAAAGTGGCTCCGTCGCGGCGCCGACCGCAGGACTGCATTTCGACGACGAACTGCTGGCAAGGCTGCGCGGTATGGGCGTCGGCACCGCCTGGGTCACATTGCACGTCGGTGCCGGCACTTTTCAGCCGGTGCGGACCAGGGACCTGTCGGCGCATCGAATGCATTCCGAACGCTATTTGCTGCCGCAGGCGACGGCCGACGCGATCGCCGCAACGCGACGCAACGGCGGCCGCATCGTGGCGGTTGGCACGACGTCGGTACGCGTTCTGGAATCGGCGGCGCTGGAAGGCAACCTTAAAGTCGGCGCCGGCGAGACGGCGTTGTTCGTCACGCCCGGCTTCGAATTCCGCGTGACCGACCTGCTGGTCACCAATTTTCATCTGCCGAAGTCCACGCTGTTGATGCTGGTGTCGGCCTTCGGCGGCCTCGAGCAGGTACGCGTGGCCTACCGCCACGCGATCGCCGCCCGCTATCGCTTTTTCAGCTATGGGGATGCCATGTTGCTGCATCGCTGGATCGGATCGTGAAGTTCGATCTGCTCGCCACTGATGGCACCGCGCGGCGCGGAACGCTGACGCTGGCGCACGGCGCGGCACAGACGCCAACGTTCATGCCGGTGGGAACCTATGGCACGGTAAAGGCCATGTCGCCCGAGGAACTGATCGGCATCGGGGCTTCCATCGTGCTCGGTAATACCTTCCACCTCTGGTTGCGGCCGGGGCTGGATGTGGTCGCCGCGCACGGCGGCCTGCACCGATTCATGGGCTGGAACGGGCCGATCCTGACCGATTCGGGCGGCTTCCAGGTGTTTTCCCTGGGCGAACTGCGCAAGATCAGCGAGGAAGGCGTGAAGTTCGCGTCGCCGATCAACGGCGACCGGCTGTTCCTGACGCCGGAGGAGTCCATGCGTATCCAGCACGTGCTGAATTCCGACGTGGTGATGATCTTCGACGAATGCACGCCGTATCCCGCGGACCTGGCGACAGCGGCCGCCTCGATGCGCCTTTCCCTGCGCTGGGCGCAGCGCTCTCGGGACGAGCACGATCGCCTGCAAAACCCCAATGCGCTGTTCGGCATCGTGCAGGGCGGCATGCATGAGGATCTGCGCGACGAATCGCTGGCGGCGCTGGTCGATATCGGCTTCGACGGTTTCGCCATCGGCGGCCTTTCGGTCGGCGAACCGAAGGAGGAAATGGCGCGCATCCTGGCCCATGCCGCGCCGCGTCTGCCCTCCGGCAAACCGCGCTACCTGATGGGGGTGGGCACGCCGGAAGACCTGGTGTATGCCGTGGGACACGGCATCGACATGTTCGATTGCGTGATGCCGACGCGCAACGCGCGCAATGGCTGGCTGTTTACCCGCCATGGCGACGTCAAGATCAAGAACGCCAGCCACAAGAACGATACCCGGCCGCTGGACGAGACCTGCGGCTGCTATACCTGCCGCAATTTCACGCGCGCCTACCTGCACCACCTGCATCGCATCGGCGAGATACTGGGCGCGCGTCTGAACACCATCCACAATTTGTACTACTACCAGACGCTGATGGCGGAAATGCGGGCGGCCATCGAACAGGGCGACTTCGCCGGTTTCCGCCTGCGCTTCACTCGGGGGCGGGCGGGCGAGCAGGTATAATTCGCCGGTTCTGTCCGACAATCCTGGAGATACACAGTGCTGATTTCAAATGCTTACGCGCAGGCGGCCGGCGCCGCTCAAGACCCGACCGGCGGTTTGATGGGCATGCTGCCCATTCTGCTGATGTTCGTCGTGCTCTGGTTCGTCATGATCCGGCCGCAGATGAAGAAGGCCAAGGAGCAGCAGAAGATGGTCAGCGAACTGGCCAAGGGCGACGAGGTCGTTACCCAGGGCGGCATCACGGGCCGCATTTCCAAGGTCGGCGAAAACTACCTGAGCCTGGAAGTTGCTGAAGGCAAGGATGGTCCGGTGGTGATCACCGTGCAGAAAAACGCCGTGGGCGCGCTGCTGCCCAAGGGTACGCTCAAGAACCTGTAACGGGCGCGGAGCGATGACGCGGCCTCCAGGTCGCGCCGCGCTCCTTCAGCATCCCTTCCTTTCTTCCTACCGAAAAAATGAACCGCTATCCTCTTTGGAAGAATGCCACGGTCCTGATCGCCCTGGTACTCGGACTGTTGTACACCCTGCCCAACTTCTTCGGTGAGGCGCCTGCGGTGCAGGTGGCCAGCGTCAAGGCGACGCACAAGGTCGATGCCCGGCTTATGTCGCAGGTAGAGGTGGCGCTCAAGGCCGCTGCCGTGTCCCCGCAGGGGGTGGTTCTCGACCTCACTAGCATTCGCGTGCGTTTGGCCGATACGGATACCCAGCTAAAGGCCAAGGATGCCATCGAGAAGGCGCTGAATCCGGTGGCGACTGACGCCAGCTACAGCGTCGCACTCAATCTGGTGTCGGACTCGCCCAACTGGCTGAGCGGGATTCACGCGCTGCCTATGTACCTCGGCCTCGACCTGCGCGGCGGCGTGCATTTCCTGCTGCAAGTGGATATGAAGGGCGCCCTGACCAAGCGGCTTGATTCGATCGGCGCCGACTTGCGCGGCCTGATGCGCGACAAGAACATTCGCCACGGCGGCATCGTGCGCGAGGGACAGGCGGTGGCGATCCGTTTCCGCGACGCGGAAACGCGCGACAAGGCACGTGCCGTGCTGACCGACAATCAGCCCGACCTGCAACTGGTCGACGCCCAGGAGGGTGCAGATTTGCGCTTGGTGGCGACCCTCAAGCCGCCGGCCGAGAAGCGCATCCAGGAATTCGCGGTGAAGCAGAACATCACCACCCTGCACAACCGCATCAACGAACTCGGCGTTGCCGAACCGGTGATCCAGCAGCAGGGCATCGACCGGATCGTGGTGCAATTGCCCGGCGTGCAGGACACCGCCAAAGCCAAGGACATTCTGGGCCGCACGGCGACGCTGGAAGTGCGCATGGTCGATGACGAAGCCAGCGCCAACATGGACATCATGGAACAGGCGGCACGAGGCCAGCCGCCTCCGGGGACCGAGTACTACATCGAGCGTGGCGGGCGCGGCCTGCTGGTGAAGAAGCAGGTGGTGCTGACCGGCGAACGCCTGACCGACGCCCAGGCCGGTTTCGACAGCCAGACGCAGGAGCCCGCCGTGCATCTGTCGCTCGACTCCTCCGGCGCACGCATTTTCAAGGACGTGACGCGCGAGAACGTCGGCAAGCGCATGGCCATCCTGCTGATCGAAAAGGGCAAGGGCGAAGTGGTCACCGCTCCGGTGATCCGCACCGAGATCGGCGGCGGCCGGGTGCAGATCTCGGGTCGCATGAGCACCGTCGAAGCCAATGACGTGGCCCTGCTGCTACGCGCCGGATCACTCGCGGCACCGATGGAAATTATCGAGGAGCGCACGGTCGGGCCCAGCCTGGGTGCCGACAACATCGCCAAGGGCTTCAGCTCGACGATGTGGGGCTTCATCGCCATCTCCGTGTTCATGGCCTCGTATTACCTTCTATTCGGGATCGTTTCGGTGCTGGCGCTGTCGGCCAACCTGCTGTTCCTGGTGGCGCTGCTGTCCCTGCTGCAGGCGACCCTGACGCTGCCTGGCATCGCCGCCATCGCCCTGACGCTGGGCATGGCGATCGACGCCAACGTGCTTATCAACGAGCGGGTACGCGAGGAATTGCGCAGCGGCAATTCGCCGCAGGCGTCGATCACCGCCGGTTACGAGCGCGCCTGGGCAACCATCCTCGATTCGAACATCACCACGCTGATTGCCGGCGTTGCCCTGCTGATCTTCGGTTCCGGTCCGGTGCGCGGATTTGCCGTGGTGCATTGCCTGGGCATCCTGACCTCGATCTTCAGTTCGGTGGTGGTATCGCGCGCGCTGATCAACCTGATCTACGGCCACCGCCGCAAGCTGGTCGCCGTGAGCATCGGCCAGGTCTGGAAACCGGGAGTCTGAGAATATGGCCCCCACGCTCATTTTTTTCGCTGCTCCCACTGGGGGCTCTGCCTCCCTCGGGGCGGCCCATCGGGAGGCATGATGGAATTTTTCCGCATACGCAAAGACATTCCCTTCATGCGCCATGCCCTGGTGTTCAACATCATTTCGTTGATCACATTCATCGCCGCGGTATTCTTCCTGGCGACCAGAGGGCTGCATTTTTCCGTCGAGTTTACCGGCGGCACGCTGATGGAAGTCGGCTATGCCCAGGCGCCCGACCTGCGTCAGATTCGCCAGCAACTGGAGAGCGACGGGTTTGCCGATCCGCAGGTTCAGAACTTCGGCTCGTCACGAGATGTGCTGATCCGCGTGCCGCTGGCCAAGGGCGCCGAAAGCTCCAAGGTCGGCGAGCAGGTCATGGCCTCGTTGATGAAAGTCGGCGCTGGCGTTACGGCGGCGGCGATGACGCCACAACTCAAACGGGTCGAGTTCGTTGGGCCGCAAGTCGGCAAGGAACTCGCCGAGGACGGCGCGCTGGCCTTGCTGCTGGTGATTGTCGGCATCGTCTTGTACCTGGCGTTCCGCTTCGAATGGCGCTTCGCCGTTTCCGCCATCATCGCCAACTTGCACGACGTTGTGATCATCCTCGGCTTCTTCGCCTTCTTCCAGTGGGAATTCTCCCTGCCGGTACTGGCCGCGGTATTGGCGGTGCTGGGCTATTCGGTGAACGAATCTGTGGTGGTCTTCGACCGCGTGCGCGAAACCTTCAAGAAGAAACGTGGCTTGACGACGCCGGAGGTGTTGGACCATGCGATCACCAGCACCATTTCCCGCACCATCATCACGCATGGCTCGACGCAGATGATGGTCACCTCGATGCTGATCTTCGGCGGGCCGGCGCTGCATTATTTCGCGCTGGCCCTGACCATCGGCATCTGTTTCGGCATCTACTCGTCGGTGCTGGTCGCCAGTCCGCTGGTGATGTGGATGGGCGTGTCGCGCGCGCAGTTCGTCCAGGCCAAGGTCGAGAAGCAGGAAGCCGTCGTCTGATGCAGCGTATCCTGGTCTGGGATCTGCCAACCAGGCTGTTTCACCTGCTGTTGGCTGCATGCGTGACCGGGTCTTTCATCAGCGCCAAGATCGGCGGCAATGCGATGGTCTGGCATGGCCGCTTTGGCCTGGCGGTGGTGGGCTTGCTGGCATTCCGGCTGGTCTGGGGTTTTGTCGGTTCCACCTATGCCCCCTTCTTTCAGTTCGTGCGCGGACCCTCTGCCATCGTTGCCTGCCTGCGTGGCCAGTGGCACGGCGAGGGACACAACCCACTGGGCGCACTTTCCGTCCTGGCGATGCTCGGCACCTTGCTGCTGCAGGTATCGACCGGCCTGTTCGCCAACGACGACATCGCCTTCGAAGGTCCGTTGTATGCCCTTGTGGGCAAGGAACTCTCGGACCGCGTGGTGGGCATCCATCGCCTGGTCGAACCGCTGATCATCCTGCTGGTGGTGGCGCACCTCGCCGCGATCGTCTTCTACGTCCGGTTCAAGAAGGAAACCCTGATCATGCCGATGATCACCGGCCAGAAAGTTATGCGAAGCGGTATCCAGGCGGGCGGCGCTGGCGACACTGCAATCGGCGGTGGCGTCGCGGCCTTCTGCATTGCACTGGCGATCGGCCTGGCGGCGTTGTATGGCGCCAGCGGCGCCTGGCTGCCGCTACCGCCCCCGGTGATACCGGCGAGCGGCAGTGCCCCGGATTTCTAGTACTGAACGACGGGTGCTGAACGAAAAAAGGCCACTCCCCGAGCGGCCTTGTTCAGCCAGGAATCGGACGTAGTCATTCTTCCTTGCGGAACTTGTCGTGGCAGGCCTTGCAGGCTTCGCCGAGTTTGCCGAACTGCACCTTGATCGCGGCAAGATCGCCGGTGGCGGCGACTTTTGCCATTTCATTGCCTTCCTTGCCAAGACCCTGTGCCACCTTGCCCGGCGTTTCCCTGTCGGCAAAAAACTCAGGCTTGACGCGAGTTTCCTTCCAGCCCTTGCCGGTATTCGTGTTGGGTTGGTACAGGGCGCCCATTTTCGAGTTGACAATGGCCAGAATCACATTGGCGGCCTCGATTACCTGATCCTTGCTGTAGGTGCCTTCGACATTGGCCTTGATGCGACCCATGCTCCATGCCATGGTGTGATAGGCCGACTGGCGCCAGCGAATCTGGTCTTCCGCCTTGCCGATAACCTGACCCATGGCGGTGCTGGTGAGGCCAATGGCGAGTGCCGCAACTACGAATTTGTTAATTTCATCCAGTACTCCTTTTCTGTCCAAGGAACGGCCAGCAGGATCCGGCATGGGATACACGGTCGACCGCCGCCGACTATTCCATACATCTGCCGATCCGCGGCGCAGCCCCGCGGCCAGCAGGGGCAAGGCCTACTCGATCGTCGTGGCGAACAGGTGCTTGACGCGCAGCAAACCACCTTCGCCCGCTGTCAATGCCAGCAGGCGGTCGATGTTGGGATGCTTGCCGGGGTTCTGGCGGGCGTCCTCGGTGTGCTCGGCGTAAAGGTCGAGCCCCTTGCGGGCGGCCTCGGCGGTGATCGCGCCGTAGATTTGACCCAGGTGGTTGTAGATAGCCAAAGAGCCGGCCTGTCCCGGCTTGTTTTCGATGGTAGCGACCACCGTGGAATTGCCGTCAAGCAGTTGGATCGCCGCCAGATGGGAAATGCGCGGCAGTTGCTTCAGGTTGTCAGCGAAGGCCATCTCAGATCCGCTTCGCCAATTCGGCCGCCTTGCCGATGTAAGACGCCGGCGTCATGTCGAGCAGGCGCTGGCGATCGGCTTCCGGCAGGGGCAGTTTCGCGATGAATTCGCGCAGGGCGGCCTGCTCGATTCCCTTGCCCCGCGTCAGTTCCTTGAGCTGCTCGTAGGGGTTCGGCACACCGAAGCGGCGCATCACGGTCTGCACCGGTTCGGCCAGCACTTCCCAAGCTTCGGCCAGGTCCTCGGTAAGCCGTTGCGGATTGGCTTCGAGCTTGTTCAGGCCGCGCAGGGTGGAGTCGAAGGCGAGCAGGGTGTAGCCGAAGGCGACGCCCATGTTGCGCAGCACGGTGGAATCGGTCAGGTCGCGCTGCAGGCGGGAGATCGGCAGCTTTTCCGCAAGGTGGTGCAGTATCGCGTTGGCCAGTCCGAGATTGCCCTCGGAGTTTTCGAAGTCGATCGGATTGACCTTGTGCGGCATGGTCGAGGAACCGATTTCGCCGGCCTTCAGCTTCTGCTTGAAATAGCCCAGGGAGATGTATTGCCAGATATCGCGGTCGGCATCGATCAGGATGGTGTTGGCGCGCGCCATACTATCGAACAGTTCGGCCATCGCATCGTGCGGTTCGATCTGGATGGTATAGGGGTTGAACTCCAGCCCAAGGGATTCGATGAAGCCGCGGCTGAAGCTCTCCCAATCGACATCCGGGTAGGCCGACAGATGGGCGTTGTAGTTGCCTACGGCGCCATTGAACTTGGCGGTAAGCGAGACGGCGGAAATTTGCTTGCGGGCCCGCATCAGGCGCGCCGCAATGTTGGCCATCTCCTTGCCCAGCGTGGTCGGCGTGGCTGGCTGGCCGTGGGTTCGGGCCAGCATGGGAAGTTCGGCCAACTGATGGGCCTGGTCGCACAGGCGCGCGATCAGGCGATCGAGTTCGGGCAACAGGCTGCCGCCGATCGCATCCTTGAGCATCAGCGCGTGGGATACATTGTTGATGTCTTCCGAGGTGCAGCCGAAATGGATGAACTCGCTGACACGCATGATTTCCGGGTTGCCGGCCAGCGTGTCCTTCAGCCAGTACTCCATCGCCTTCACATCGTGATTGGTGCGCGCTTCGATGGCCTTGACGGCATCCGCATCGGCGACCGAGAATCCCGCGACGATCTGGTCAAGTTGCTTGATCGTGGCGGCGGAAAAGGCAGGACATTCAACGAACTGGCTGCCTGCGGCAAGCGCCTTCAGCCATTCGATCTCGACCCGGACGCGATTCCGTATGAGCCCGAATTCCGAGAAATGGATGCGCAGGCTTTCGACTTTGGATGCGTAGCGACCGTCCAGCGGTGAGAGTGCGGTAAGTGCGGTAAGTGTCATTTCGATGGCGTTGGAGGATGCGCTGAGGGCACTGAAAGCAAAGTAATTTTAGCATGGGGGTTTGGCCGCGCCGGCTTCGTAATCCTTGCGGCATCGGGCCCCCGTGTTATAGTTTCCTCGCCCCAAAACTTTGCGATTTGACCCAATGAAACTGATCGGTTCGCTTACCAGTCCCTACGTCCGCAAGATCCGTGTCGTGCTGGCGGAGAAGAAAATCGACTACGACCTTGTTCTCGATAACCCCTGGGCGGGTGACAACCGGGTCGGCACGCTCAATCCACTTGGGAAGGTGCCGGTTCTCGTCCTGGACGACGACAGTACCCTATATGATTCTCGCGTCATTGCCGAGTACCTGGATACGGTGGCACCCAACAATCGCCTGATTCCCGCTTCGGGCCGTGAGCGGATTAGCGTCAAGCGATGGGAGGCGCTTGCGGATGGTGTGCTGGATGCAGCCGTTTCGGCGTTTCTGGAGGAAAAACGCCCCGATGGCGAGCGCAGCCCCTCGTGGACCGAACGTCAACGAGGCAAGGTTAGCCTGGCGTTGAAGGTCATGGCCGACGATTTGGGAGACCAGTCATGGTGCCACGGCAATGGACTGTCTCTGGCGGATGTCGCTGTCGGTTGCGCGCTCGGCTACGTGTCGTTCCGGCTAGGTGACATACCTTGGGCGCGTCAGCATCCCAAGCTCTCCGCATATTACGAGAAGCTGATGCAGCGCCAGGCGTTCGCAGACACCATCCCGCCGGCTTAGTCCGCCGGCGTCGTGTCGGGCTTGTCGGCCGAGCCATCAAGGCGGGCCATGAGTCTCGGCAGCAGATTCATTTCTGCCTGATGAGTCAGTTCGCCCATCAACTGGTCCGCGAGTCCGTCGGTTACCTTCAACACGGCGTGTGGCAATTCCTGTTCAAGCCAGAGCGACAACTCTTCGCGCAGCGCGTCTAGGTGCTGCTGCATGTGCGGAGGCGCCGTGGCCAGAGCGACGTCGAGCTCGGTGACGATTTCCGTTAGTACTGGCAAGTCGTCTTCCGGCGGTGTCACCGGATCTCGCGCCGCAGGCAAGCCGGCGACATAGGTGCGGGAACGTCGGATCAGCGCATCGGCCTTGAGCAGGATCTCGCTGGTGTCGTCGTCAGCCATTTGACTCGAAGCCCTTCGATATGTCGTCGTTGCTCAGGGGATAGCCGCGTTCGCGATAGAAGCGGAAGCGCTCCCGACCGGGCAGGCGGTCTCGATCATCTACGCTGACAATTTCGACAAGTTGCTGGAAGCGACTGAATCCGGGCGGAATTTCATCCGAAAGATTCAACAGGCAATCGTCATGCGCGGGGTTCTCCAGCGCGGACGCAAGGACAATCGGCGTCTCGCCTGCCAGGCGATCATCAGCCATGCAGTGGGCGACGAAGCCTGTCGCCGGGACCGTCCATAGCAGGCGATCCAGTCGTTGGCAATCCGCCCCGGATGGTACATACACCACCACCGACCGACTTTCATGTGCGGTCTGGACCAACCAGTCCGCGGCGGCCTGCAGGCGGTCGTTAGCGCCATGAAAGAAAGCGACGTTCGTCATTTCCTTCCGCGCTTGCGACCTGTCGCCTCCACGGTGCCGGCACGGTCGATAAGGAATTGGCTAAGCAGGGGAACCGGTCGCCCGGTGGCACCCTTATCCTTGCCGGAGCGCCAGGCGGTGCCGGCGATGTCGAGGTGCGCCCATTGATATTTCTCCGTGAATCGCGCGAGGAAGCACGCCGCCGTAATTGTCCCGGCCGGTCGTCCGCCGATATTCGCCATGTCGGCGAAATTGCTCTTCAACTGTTCCTGGTAGTCGTCCCAAAGTGGCATCTGCCAAGCCCTGTCGTAGGCCTCCTGGCCCGCATCCAGCAATTCCTTCGCCAAGGCTTCGTTGTTGGCCAGCAATCCCGTCGCGACGTGGCCCAGTGCAATCACGCAGGCTCCGGTCAGCGTCGCGATATCCACCACGCATTGCGGTTCGAAGCGCTCGACATAAGTCAGCGCGTCGCAAAGTATCAGTCGTCCCTCGGCATCGGTGTTGAGTATCTCCACTGTCTGACCCGACATCGAGGTGATTACATCGCCCGGTTTCGTCGCCGCACCACCCGGCATGTTCTCCGTCGAAGGAATCACGCCGACGACGTTTAGCGGAAGTTCCAACATTGCTATCGACTTGAGGGTTCCCAGCACGCTGGCGGCGCCGCACATGTCGTATTTCATTTCATCCATATCGGCGCCGGGCTTGAGCGAAATGCCGCCGGAATCGAACGTGATGCCCTTGCCGACAAGAACCACCGGCTTCGCGCCGCTCGGGCCTCCGGAGTGGCGCAGGACGATGAATTTCGGTGGCTCGTGCGATCCCCGTGCCACCGAAAGCAGGGTGTTCATGCCCAGCTTCTCCATGTCGGCGCGGTCAAGAATGTCGACGCCCAATCCATGCAGTTTTGCGAGTTGCCGAGCCTGGTCGGCGAGATAGCCAGGCGTACAGATATTGCCTGGAAGATTGCCGAGGTCTTTCGCAAGTTCAACGCCGGCACCCATCGCCAGACCTTGTGCGAGCGCCAGTTCGGCGGCGGCGAGTTCGTTGCGGCGTGCGACGAAGAAAGTCAATTTGCGCAATGGACGGCGTACCGCCTCCTTTTTCGACTTGAGTCGGTCGAATCGATACAGGGCCTCCTGCGCCACCAGCGCGGCTTGCCGGATCTTCCAGGACACGTCACGTTTCCTGACGGCTAGTTCCGTCAGGAACACGGTGCCATCGAAGCCGCCGGTTTCATTGAGCTGACGGACTGCAGTCGCTACCGCGGTACGATATTCCTTTTCACGGAATTCCTTTTCCTTGCCCAGTCCAATCAAGAGGACCCGGTCCGCTTCGATGCCGGAAACACCATGGAGCAAGAGGCTGGTTCCAGCTTTGCCTTCCATGTCGCCGCGACGGAGGATATCGCTTAGAAATTGCAGGGAGGCCTTGTCGATTGTTTCGGCCGCCGCAGAAAGCTTTCGCGTCTCGAAAACGCCGACCACGACACAGGCGCTGCGCTGCTTTTCCGGGCTTCCGCTTTTTATGCTAAATTCCAAAACATACTCCTTTCCGGCGGCTGGAAATCCACGAAAGCATCATGTTTCGGGCGATTTCGTTGCTGTTGGTCATTATTCCTCAAGTTTTCTCCAAATGTCAAAGCGGACGTTCCGCTAAACGATGATTTTTCAGCGTGCCGCGATCCGCGAGTTTACCCACACGGCTGCGGGAGTCTTCGTCGCACTATTCGCGATCCTGATGACGACCCAGTTGATCCGCCTGCTGGGTGATGCTGCGGGCGGCAAACTGGCGTCAGAAGCTGTAATTGCATTGCTTGGCTTTCGGGCAATCAGCTATTTGCCGGTGCTTCTGTCCCTGACGGTCTTCATTGCCGTGCTCATGACCTTGTCGCGCTGGTATCGCGATTCGGAAATGGTTGTTTGGCTGGCATCGGGCATCCCCCTGACGTCCTGGGTCGTTCCCGTTCTGAAGTTCTCGGGACCGCCAGTGGTGGTGATCGCTCTACTTTCCCTGCTGCTTGCGCCTTGGGCAAACTGGAAAAGCGAAACCTATCGCCAGACCATGAATCAGCGGGACGACGTGGCGCGGGTGTCGCCCGGGGCATTCAATGAATCCAGTTCGGCCGATCGCGTATTTTTCGTGGAAAGCGTGGCCGGCGAAGATGGAAGAGTAAAGAACGTGTTCATCAGTTCGATCCAGCATGGCCGACTAGGTGTCATGGCAACTGCACAAGGCCATACTGAGACGATGGGCAACGGCGACAGATTTCTGGTTCTTGATCGTGGCCGTCGTTATGAAGGCACAGCGGGAACGGCGGAGTATCGGGTAATGGAATTCGATCGATACTTTGTTCGGATCGAGACCAAGGAGGCCCGGGGTTTCGAGGATTCTCCCCGTACCAAACCGCTATGGGAATTGTTGCGTGACCAGCAACCGGCCAATCTGGCCGAGTTGCTCTGGCGCATCGGGTTGCCGCTTGCGGCGTTAAACCTGGCCGTGCTTGCAATACCTCTGGCGTTCGTCAATCCACGCGCGGGACGCGCCAACAACCTCATTTTTGCGCTACTTGCCTACATGATCTACAGCAACCTGCTAAGCGTAAGCCAGGCCTGGGTTGCGCAAGGCAAACTGCGTTTCGAGATCGGTGTATGGGCGGTCCATATCGGGATGTTTGCTCTGCTTGTCATTCTTTTTTATCGTCGCCAGAATCCGCTTGCGTGGGGGAGGCTGCGTTGGCGCTGAAACTGAAAGTTTATGAACGGCACCTGGCGCGCGAGATCTATGCGACGACCGGCCTCGTGCTGCTTGCCTTTCTGATGCTGTTCGCGTTTTTTGATCTGATCCACCAGCTTGAAAGCATAGGCAAAGGCGGCTACCAGATTCAGCATGCTTTGGGTTACGTGGTCCTTACCTTGCCAGGAAGGCTATACGAACTGTTTCCGATTGGAGTGCTGATTGGCACCTTGTATGCGCTGACGGTACTGGCGCGCCACTCCGAGATTACGGTGCTGCGTGCGGCCGGACTTTCGACCCGCGATTTCCTGGTTGCTCTAGCCAAGATCGGCATTGTGTTTTCGGCGCTGACCCTGCTGGTCGGTGAACTGGTCGCCCCGCCCTCGGAACGTGCGGCACAGCAGCTGAGGCTGAAAGCAATGGGCGCGCTGGTGGCGCAGGAGTTTCGGTCGGGATTGTGGGTTCGAGACGAACGCTCATTCGTCAATGTGCGGGAGGTACGACCCGATACAACGTTGCAGCACGTTCGTGTCTTCGAATTCGACGATCGGTTCCAACTGCGCTCAATCAGTCATGCCGACGGCGGCCGCTACGTCAAGGATGGCACCTGGCTGCTTGATGACGTCGTGCGGACAGTGTTTGCCGGCGATGCTGCCCATGTCGAAAAGTACCGCGAACTGACATGGAAGTCGGCACTCAATCCTGACCTACTGGCAGTGCTTATGGTTGTACCAGAGAGGATGTCCCTGGTGAATCTCTACCTGTACATCCGGCATTTGAGCGGAAATCAGCAAAAAACCGATCGCTACGACATCGCGATATGGAAGAAGCTGATCTATCCCCTGGCAACGATAGTGATGATGGTTCTGGCTCTGCCGTTCGCCTACATGCAGGATCGTATGGGCGCAGTCAGCATTAGAGTATTTGCCGGCATCATGCTCGGCATCGGCTTTCATATGCTCAATGGGCTATTTTCGAGCCTTGGCGTAATCAACAGTTGGCCGCCGTTCTTTTCCGCTATTACTCCAAGCGTAATATTTCTGGTGACCGCGGCTGGACTGCTTTGGTGGGTTGAGCGGCGCTGAGCCGCACTAGCGCCGCTTGAATATCAGCCGTGTGCCGGCTAGTCGGTCGTGAAGAAATTGCCGATCCCGGTCAACCAGCGCCCACAGGATTCCCACGCCGAAGTAAATCAGGCTCGGCCAACTCAGTGCGTAGCGCAAGGCCAGACGGGGAAGGCTTGGTTGGGCTCCGCTCGGAGTAGAAATCCCGATCCTCCAGGTTTGCATGGCTAGGGTTTGTCCACCGTGATGCCAGTACCAGAGGAAATAGCATCCGACCACGACAAACACGTTTCCTAGGAGGGCCCAGCCCGGCAGCAGCAGGTTGAATCCAATTCCCAATACGAGTTGCGGCAACATGAACCCGACGGAAAGCACTCCGAGCAGGAGCAGGCTCTCGTAAGCCATGCTGGCGATGCGTCGAGTGAGTCCGGGGGAGGCGTATTCAGAGTCTGACACCATGGAACAGGAGATCTCTATGGCGTCGTCGATGGAGCGCCAATGGCCTGTCTGCCAGCTTCGGGCGCAATGACGGGGGCGGTTGCCGTCTTGGACGGGGCAGGGCGCGGAGTCGGTCTGCTCACCGCCTCTGTTTTCAGGCGGGCTTTCTCGCCTTCAGGAAGCTCCTTGTATTCCTGCCATTTCAGCTTCACCGCCTCCTTCTTTTCGGGAGGCGCCTTCTGCAAAGACTTGAACTGGTCGCGAGCGAGCTTGCGCTCATCGGGCGTGAGCTTTGCCCATGTCGTCATCCGGCGCTGCATTCGGGTTTGTTCGTCGGGGCTGAGCGTTTGGTAGCGCTGTGCAATCCCCAGCCATTTTTTTCGCCGGAATCCCTCCATCTTGTCCCACTCGCCAGCAAGCGGTGCGAGCGTACGCTTCTGCTCCGCGTTCAACTCACTCCATGATGGCTGTGACAGCGGAGGTACGATGGCTGCGTTGCCGATCGGGGCAACCAGCCAGAGCGCTACTGCGAGGGCGAGTCCGCGGCGTGTTCGAGCCATGCGTGGAAGCCTCGGTCAAGATAGGCGGACGGTGGAAGTTCGTCAGCAAGAAGGGCGCTGTCGATTTCCTCGTATTCCCTCGCTTGTTCGAAAGCATTCCAGTAATACGTTCCTGTAGCGCCGATTACCAAAGCCATGACGGCGAGCAAATTCCTGGCGTAGGAGAAGACCACCAGTTCAAGGCTGTGCCCAATGCCTGCCATACGCAGACCGCGAACAGGCGCTCGCTGCATGTTCAATGCCTTCTGGCGCGCTTCCTGAAGGCGAACTGCAACCTTCCTATCCAAGGAGTCCACACCCTTGTTAAGGACTTGTCTGGTCTTGTAACCGAATTCTGCATCCTGATTCATAGCTCAATACCCTTTGCCTTGAGCGCGGCGGCCAAAGTATGAGTTGCACGCGAACAATGCGTTTTCACGCTACCTTCGGTGCATCCCATGGCCGCAGCGGTTTCGGCAATATCCATTTCTTCCCAATAACGCATCAGAAAGGCTTCACGTTGACGTGTCGGTAGTCTTGCTATCTCTTTTTCAATAGTTCCAAGGAGTTGCGTCCGCTCGAACTCTCTCTCGGGACCCCGAAGCCCATCTGACTCCTTGTCAGTGGCAAAAGTTTCGAGTGGATCCGCTTCATCTTCCTCACCGGAGGACAGCGAAGATAGCAGCGTTGTCCATAAGGACCTTACCTTTGTGCGCCTGTAGCAATCGCGGATGGCGTTCTGCAAAATTCTCTGAAACAGCATGGGCCATTCGACAGCAGGCCGATCACCGTACTTTTCTGCAAGGCGCATCATCGCGTCCTGAACGATGTCCAGCGCCGTTTCCTCGTTGCGAATCGCAAACATTGCCTGTTTGAAGGCACGTCGTTCCACTCCGGCGAGGAAGTCCGATAGCTCAGTTCGGGAACCCAGAAGCTTCTCCTGAAGCTTGCATTCAGTTTATAGACGCCAATGTCGCACTATAGCTGCTAAGAATGTCATTCCCTGAACGGAAATTGGCGACATAAATCTTGACCATTCGCGAACGAGTCAGTATGGTTATATGTTTCACTTAAAAAGTGTAACAGGTGTAATCGATGCAACTAACTGGCGCGGAAATTGTTATCAGGTGCTTGCAAGAGGAAAAAGTCGAATACGTATTCGGCTATCCCGGCGGCTCAGTTCTTTTCATTTATGACGAATTGTTCAAGCAGGACAAGTTCAAGCACGTCCTTGTCAGGCATGAGCAGGCTGCCGTGCATGCGGCCGATGCCTACTCGCGTTCGTCCAACAAGATAGGTGTCTGTCTGGTGACGTCGGGACCAGGCGTGACCAATGCCGTAACAGGCATTGCCACAGCGCACATGGACTCAGTGCCGATGGTGATCATCAGCGGGCAGGTCCCGACGGCCTACATCGGTCAGGATGCATTTCAGGAATGCGACACGGTGGGTATCACGCGGCCCTGCGTAAAGCACAATTTCCTGGTCAAGGATGTACGGGATTTGGCGGTTACGCTGAAGAAGGCCTTTTACATTGCCAAGACAGGGCGTCCTGGACCCGTGCTGGTGGATATTCCAAAGGATGTCACGAATCAGAAGTGCGAATTCGAATATCCGAAGATGATCTCCATGCGCTCGTACAATCCGGTAGTAAAAGGACACGGTGGGCAGATCAAGAAGGCGGTCCAGATGCTGCTGGACGCAAAGCGCCCGATGATTTATGCGGGCGGCGGGGTGATTCTTTCCGATGCCGCCGATCGTTTGGTGAAATTTGCCCGTTCCCTCGGGTATCCGGTAACCAATACCCTGATGGGACTCGGTGGATACCCGGCCACTGACAAGCAGTCGCTCGGAATGCTTGGAATGCATGGGACCTATGAAGCGAACATGGCCATGCAGAACTGCGATGTTCTGATAGCGGTCGGTGCTCGCTTCGACGATCGGGTGATCGGCAATCCCGCCCATTTTGGCGAGGTCGCGCGAAAGATCATCCATATCGACATCGATCCGTCCTCGATCTCGAAACGCGTCAGGGTGGACGTTCCAATAGTTGGCAATCTTCCCGATGTGCTGGACGAATTGCAAAAATTGCTTGAGGCATCAGCGGGTGTTCCCGACGCCAAGGCATTGGCGACATGGTGGAAGCAGATCGACGAGTGGCGCAGCAAGAAGTCCTTGAAGTACAAACAGGGCAAGGAAATCATAATGCCCCAGTATGTCGTCGAGAAGCTCTATGAGGTTACTGGCGGCGACGCATTCGTTACGTCAGATGTTGGCCAGCATCAAATGTGGGCTGCGCAATACTACAAATTCGACAAGCCGAGACGCTGGATCAACTCGGGCGGTCTGGGAACCATGGGCGTCGGTCTGCCGTATGCGATGGGCGTCCGTTTTGCGAACCCCAAGGCCACGGTGGCGTGTGTCACCGGTGAGGCCTCGATCCAGATGAACATCCAGGAATTGTCGACGGCCAAGCAATTCCGACTACCGATCAAGATCATCAACCTGAACAATCGCTACCTCGGCATGGTGCGTCAATGGCAGCAAATGTTTCATGGCAATCGCTATGCGGAATCCTATGTCGATGCGCTGCCGGATTTCGTCAAGTTGGCCGAGTCATACGGACATGTGGGAATGAAGATCGAGCGACCTGCCGACGTGGAGCCGGCACTACGCGAAGCCTTTACCAGACACAAGAACGATCTGGTCTTCATGGATTTCCTCACCGATCAGACGGCAAACGTGTATCCGATGGTTGCGGCCGGCAAGGGCCTGTCGGAAATGATCCTGGCTGAGGAATTGTAAGCATGCGACACATCATTTCAATTCTTATCGAAAACGAGGCAGGCGCGCTTTCGCGAGTCTCGGGGCTCTTCTCTGCACGGGCCTTTAACATCGAGTCGCTGACAGTGGCGCCAACGGAGGATGCATCCCTTTCGCGGATGACCATTGTCAGCACCGGGTCCGACGACGTCATCGAGCAGATCACCAAGCAACTCAATAAATTGATTGACGTCGTCAAGGTCGTCGATCTGTCTGAAGCTGCCCATATCGAGCGCGAACTCATGCTCGTCAAGGTTCGGGCAGCCGGCAAGGATCGCGAAGAAATGAAACGCATCGCGGATATTTTTCGCGGCCGTATCATCGACGTGACGGATTCCACTTACGTCATTGAACTGACCGGCAACGGATCCAAACTGGACGCCTTTCTCGAGGCCATCGACAGATCGTTGATACTCGAAACCGTGCGCACCGGTGTTTCCGGCATCGGCCGTGGCGATCGAATTCTCAAAGTCTGACCTCTGAATACAAGGATATCGAATGAAAGTTTATTACGACAAGGATGCGGATCTGTCTCTGATCAAGGGCAAGAAGGTCACTATCGTTGGCTATGGGTCGCAGGGGCACGCCCATGCACAGAACCTCAAGGACTCGGGTGTAAAGGTGACCGTCGGTCTTCGCAAGGGCGGTGCCTCCTGGGACAAGGCGAAGAAGGCCGGATTGAAGGTAGAGGAGGTCGCCAAGGCGGTGAAGGACGCGGACGTCGTCATGATGCTATTGCCCGACGAAACGATTCCTGCCGTTTACCACGCGGATGTGGAACGCAACATGAAAAAGGGCGCGGCGCTGGCATTTGCCCACGGGTTCAATGTTCATTACAACCAGGTGGTTCCCCGCACGGATGTGGACGTGATCATGATCGCCCCGAAAGGTCCCGGTCATACGGTTCGGTCGGAATACCTGCGTGGGGGTGGTGTTCCGTCTCTAATCGCGATTCATCAGGACAAGTCGGGCAAGGCAAAGGACATTGCGTTGTCCTATGCGGCCGCGAACGGGGGGACGAAGGGTGGCGTGATCGAGACCAATTTTCGGGAAGAGACCGAGACGGACCTGTTCGGCGAACAGGCAGTGCTCTGTGGCGGTCTGGTCGAGTTGATCAAGGCCGGCTACGAAACCTTGACCGATGCGGGTTATGCCCCTGAAATGGCGTATTTCGAATGCCTGCACGAGGTCAAGCTGATTGTTGACCTGATTTTCGAAGGCGGCATCGCCAACATGAATTACTCGATCTCCAACAACGCCGAGTATGGCGAGTATGTAACCGGCCCCAAGGTGATCGGCGCCGAAGCGCGCGCCGCGATGAAGGAAGCCCTGAAAGCGATTCAAGAGGGTGAGTACGCGAAGAAGTTCATTCTGGAAGGCCGCACCAACTACCCGGAAATGACCGCTCGCCGCCGCCTAACGGCCGCTCATCCGATTGAGCAGGTTGGCGAGCAGTTGCGCGCGATGATGCCGTGGATCAAGAAGAACAAGCTCGTGGATCAGACCAAGAACTGACACTTTCGCATGGCGGAGAAAGGCGCGGCTTTGCCGCGCCTTTTTTTGAAACTCCCTATTGACTCGGATTTCAAACCGATTTCCTGGGCCGATCAGTGTACGGCGTCAAGGTCGTCTGAAACGTTAGAATACAATTCGTGCTTTCAACTTTCTCCTGATCATGCCGGCACTTCCGCCTCGCAAGACGTTGATGAATCCCGAATTGCGTCGACGTGGAATCTTCCTACTACCGAATCTGCTAACGACGGCCGGTCTTTTCGCTGGTTTTTACGCCATCGTCCAGGCGATGACCGGGCGATTCGAGAATGCGGCTGTCGCGATCTTCATTGCCATGGTGTTTGACGGCCTCGATGGTCGCGTTGCGCGCATGACCCGGACGCAAAGTGCGTTTGGCGCCGAATACGATTCCCTTTCTGACATGGTGTCATTTGGGGCCGCACCCGCTTTGATCGTTTTTGAGTGGGCGATGAAGGGAATGGGAAAGTGGGGCTGGATTGCCGCTTTCGTGTACTGCGCTGGAGCGGCGTTGCGACTTGCCCGGTTCAACACCAATATCGGAATTGTGGACAAACGCTACTTTCAGGGATTGCCGAGCCCGGCAGCTGCTGCACTGGTTGCAGGTTTCGTCTGGATTATCAATGACCTGAATATTCCCGGCGAAGAGGTGCGATGGTATGCGTTCGCCTTGACGCTGTTCTCCGGAATAACCATGGTAAGTACTCTGCCGTACTGGAGCGGCAAGGACATCAATCTGCGTCGTAGCGTACCCTTCATGGTCTTGCCGGCGATCGTGCTGGGATATGTGCTGGTTTCGTCTTATCCGCCGGGCGTACTCTTTGCCCTGTTTCTAGCCTATGCGATTTCCGGTTATTTGATGGCGGCATGGACCTGGCGCTCCAAGAGAAAATCTGTTGCGCGCCCGGAGTAATATCTTTATAGTGGAATCATGTTTGCTGAACTTTTGTTTGCTGCTTTGTTTCTCGGCTTCTCAGGCGTGCTGATCGCGCGCCAGCCGTTGCGGGCGAAATTGCTCCCGCTGCTGCGCCGCGCGCGCTAAAACAACACCCACACAATCCGGTTGTCGACAGTGCCTGCCCCTTGCGGGGCGGGATAATCCCATTTCTGTTTTGCCTGGAGAGAATCATGGCCAAAGATCAATTGATCATTTTCGATACGACGTTGCGTGATGGTGAGCAGAGTCCCGGCGCATCGATGACCAAGGAGGAAAAGCTGCGGATCGCCCGCCAACTGGAGAGGATGCGCGTGGATGTCATCGAGGCAGGTTTCCCGGCGGCCTCCAACGGGGATTTTGAAGCTGTAAAGGCGGTAGCCGAGGCCATCAAGGAGTCGACCGTCGCGGGCCTCTGTCGCGCGTTCGACAAGGACATCGCCAGGGCACTGGATGCGGTAAAGCCTGCAAGGTCGGGGCGCATTCATACTTTCATTGCCACCAGCCCGATTCACATGGAGAAGAAGCTGCGCATGGCCCCTGACGATGTCCTGATTGCGGCGCAGAAGGCCGTTCGTTTTGCGCGGAACGGCATCGATGACGTCGAGTTTTCGTGTGAAGACGCCGGACGCTCGGATCTGGAATTCCTCTGCAGGATCATCGAGGCGGTGATCAAGGAAGGGGCTACCACGATCAACATCCCGGACACGGTGGGCTATAACGTTCCGGGGCAGTATGCGGAGAGAATTCGGCAACTGCGCGAGCGGATTCCGGGTTCGGACAAGGTGATCTGGTCAGTGCATTGCCACAATGACCTTGGGCTTGCAGTTGCGAACAGCCTCGCCGCGGTCATGGCTGGCGCGCGTCAGGTCGAATGCACCATCAATGGCCTGGGCGAGCGTGCCGGCAATGCCGCGCTAGAAGAAATCGTCATGGCGGTTCATACGCGGCAAGACGTTTTTCCCTGCGAGACGCGCATAGACACGACGCAGATTGTCGCTGCATCCAAGATGGTGTCCAGCATCACCGGGTTTCCTGTACAGCCGAACAAGGCGATTGTCGGTGCGAATGCGTTTGCGCATGAGTCGGGAATCCATCAGGACGGAGTACTCAAGCATCGCGAGACCTACGAAATCATGCGCGCCGAGGATGTGGGCTGGAACGCCAACAAGCTTGTTCTCGGCAAGCATTCGGGACGCACGGCCTTCAAGGCCCGCCTCAAAGAGCTTGGGATCGAGGTTGAAAGCGAGCAGGTTCTGAACGTAGCCTTCGCGCATTTCAAGGAACTCGCCGACAAGAAACACGAGATATTCGACGAGGACTTGCACGCGTTGATGAGCGATGAAATGGTCGTCACGGATGATGAACATTACAAGCTCGTCTCGTCGATGTTCCACTCGGAAACCGGGGAAGCTCCACTGGCCCGACTTACCTTGTCCGCGGGCGGGGCCGAGCAGCAAGCCGAATCAAGTGGCAGCGGCCCTGTGGACGCGACCTTCAAGGCCATTGAAACGGTAACGGCAAGCGGTGCCGAACTGCTGCTCTATTCGGTTAACGCGATTACGACGGGGACGGATGCCCAGGGTGAGGTTACCGTTCGCCTTGCCAGAGACGGACGGATTGTTAATGGTCAGGGGGCAGACACTGATATCGTGGTTGCTTCCGCCAAGGCGTACTTAAACGCACTCAACAAACTGCGTTACGGCCAGGAAAAGCTCAATCCGCAGCTTTGACCGTCCGGGAAGGAGCTGTCGCGCGCGCGTGGCCGAGGCATCCGGCGAAAAGACCGGTCGCCAGGATGATCTCGGCCGTTGCCAGCATTTGGCTTGCGCCCTGGTCCGAGGCCATCCGCACCAAGCCTTCCGCAAGATATACCAAAGAGAGCATTGATGTCCATTGATGTGTGTAGCGCCGACCGTGCAGGATTCCGAACAGCGGAAACAGCAGAGGCAATGCTTTCAAGGCCAGCATTGAGCCACCCGGCCGCAATGGTGCGATCCAGAGTTCCCAGGACAGACAAAGGAAAAGCAGGCCGACAAGGCTGACGGCCGCCAATCGGTTGAACCAAGAAATCATGCCGCGAGTTTCTTCGCGGTTTCGGCGAGGCGGCGCCCGAGCGCGATCGCCAGCGACTTCTCATGCGCAGACGGGACCGTGTTCCCGGTAATGCCACTGACATGGCTTGCGCCATAGGGTGTGCCGCCCTCGCGGGTTTCCGAGAGGGCAGTCTCCGTATAGGGAATGCCGACAATCATCATCCCGTGGTGAAGCAGCGGCAGCATCATCGAGAGGAGCGTGGATTCCTGGCCGCCGTGCATGGTCGTGGTCGAAGTGAAGACCGCTGCGGGTTTGCCGGCCAGCGCCCCTTTCAGCCAAAGGCCGCTGGTCGAGTCGAGGAAATATTTCAACGGCGCCGCCATGTTGCCAAAGCGGGTTGGGCTGCCCAGTGCCAGACCGATGCATTGTTCGAGGTCGATGGTCTCGACATAGGGTGCGCCGGCATCGGGAACATTCGAGTCGGTCGCTTCGCACACCGTGGAAACCTTCGGGACCGTGCGCAATCGCGCGCAGACTCCCTGAACTTGCTCGATGCCACGCGCTATGTGGCGAGCCAGTTCCCGGGTCGCGCCATGATGGCTGTAGTAAAGGACGAGTATTTCATGTATTCCGCCTCCCGTCTGCATTTTGCCGCCTCCAGTAGAATTCAATTTTATGTGGCTACTCGCGCCCTTCCGGCTGATCTTCCGCACTGCTCAACGCTTTCATCGAGAACACTGCGTGCAGACGGCTGCGGCACTCTCGTTCGCCACCCTGATCGGCCTGGTGCCGATGATTGCCGGTGCGTTCGCGCTTGTTTCATATTTTCCGGTCGGAGTCGGGCTTGGCACGGCCCTGGAAAAGTTCCTGCTATCCAACCTGCTGCCTGACAAGGCCGGCGTCATCATCGCCAAGTACATCGGACAGTTTGCGTCACGGGCTGGTCGTTTGACGTTATTTGGCGTGATGGTACTTGCGGTTACGGCGCTGATGCAGATGTTGACCATCGAACGGGCGTTCAACCAAATTTGGAAGGTTCGTTCCGGGCGCCCATTATTGAGGCGACTGGCCATACACGTGCTCGCGTTGCTGTTGGGTCCGCTGGCCTTCGGTGCAAGCATTGCAGCGATTTCATTTGTCGTTGGGGTGTCGTTCGGTGTTTTGCACGAACCGCAGTGGGTGAATACCTTCGTGATTCGAGGCCTGCTGCCATTCGTGTTCATGAGCACGTTGTTCGGGCTGCTTTACTGGGGAGTGCCGAACCGGCCTGTCAAGGTCTGGCACGCGGCTTTCGGCGGATCCGCCGCGGCATTGGGATTCGTTGGATTGCAGAAGCTGTTCACCGTCTATATCGCCACGGGATTTGCCGTAAATGCCGTCGTCTATGGGGCGTTCTCGGCGATTCCGATGTTCCTGATCTGGCTCTACGCATCGTGGAGCGTGATACTGGTCGGCGCCCTGATTGTTGCGGAACTGCCTCAGTCGTCCCGCCCCTAACTTGCGGAGCGGTTGCGCACGAACTCGAAGACCTCAATGCTCGACGTTTCGATCAGGGTTCGTTGTGGAATGAATTCGGCAACCTGCAATTGGGACTCGTGTTCCTGCAGCAGGGTGAAGGGCCAAGCGTTGTAGTTGCCGCGGCCTGCCAGTATCGATTCGCTGCGATTGATGCTCGGCATCGCCGGAAGCAGCAACGCGGGCACCGGTGGCTCAGGATTTCGAGTGCCGATAGCCTGGATGCGAACCGGCTTTGCCGAAGGTGAAATAACTTCGAGCCCCAGTTCGACATGGCTGCTGCTTCGGCTGCGAGCCCAGCGGACCAGGCAAATTTGCCAAGCCGCCCCGGCCCCGGTGCGCAATCCCACCGCGCAGCCAGGAACGATGCCTACGACCGCGCCGACGATATGTACGATTGCATAGCCGGATGGACCTTCATTGAGCAGCGTCCAGTCGCTGTAGGTCAACTCGCAGACCGAGGCAGTTGGGCCTGGCTCGGATTCGCCCTTGAGGGCGGTCCAGATCGAACTCAACTGCGTGCATACTTCCACCGGCAATGACTGCGACCGGCGATTGAAACTGCGTCGGCGCGGGGCCGCCCAGAATTGCCTGGCGCGCTCCAGTGCATTGCGGTAGTCGGCTCCGGCAGCTTGCAGCGGCAGTCCTAGCGTCCGCGGCGGGATGCCGTCGTTTAGTTGGTCCAGATGCCGCGCTGCTTCGGCCGCAAGTTCCCCGAAGCGGATATAGAGGCATTGCCCACCGCTTGGTTTAATGCGTTCCAGCGGAACGGGAGGTTGATCCAGACTCTGGTCGAGCCAGTACCAGTCGCCAGGTGTTTCAGGCGCCATAGGGTCGATTCGCGTAAGCCCGGCATGCAATTCGAGGTACTCGGCGAGGAACACGATCTCGCGTGGCGTGAGCCCTTCCGGTTGAGCTGCGGTGAGCGCCAGCATGACTTTGACTTTGTTATCGATTGCCGGGATTTCTGCGGGAAGGGTCGAGTCAGGATCCACCGATTCATGGGCGGAATGATAGAGAGCTTGGCAATTGCGCCAGAAATTCATCGGTGTCGGTATCGCGACGACCTGCACCGCCATGAATTGGCGCGCGAGGTTGTTTATTCCCTGCAGGCATATCTGTGGCCGACTGCGACTAACCCGAGCGAGATCCCGAGGGTCGGCCTCGCCTGCGATGCGTAACCAGGTTTCGCCGAGTTCCGCCCGCAAACCGATCAGGCTGTGCGCTACCGTGCCCAGTGATACAGGAAGCGGCAGCTTGACATCGAGCAGCAAGGGAATCAGCGCTTGGTCGATGCGTTCGGCCCTTTGCTGCAGCAGCTCGTCAATTTTCAGACGATGCAGCACGGGAATCTGCAACGACCCAATTGCAGCGAGGTGCTTGCGTAGCGGGACCAGGTCAAGCAGCGGATCATCGTCCGCCGGCTCGGCGAGCCAATCCAGCGCCTGCTGCAGCAGAGGATGAGGGGGAGGCAATGTCTGGTTGCGGCGCATGTTGGGCAGGACAGCCGTGTACAAGCTACGATTCTAGTGGAAACCGGATGTATTTTCCGGGGGGCGGGGTTGATCGCAGCGTGGCCAGGGTGGCCGCTTCTCGTAGTTGGTCGAGGCCGAGGAGGCAGGCCAAAAATCGGGACAACTTCTTGTTTTATGTCTATCTTTGCCTTAGAATCGCCGGCTTTCCCGCTTTTCAAGAGAACACCATGGTAGTTATTCGTCTCGCCCGCAGCGGCGCCAAAAAGCGCCCGTTCTTCAATATGGTGGTTGCCGATTCGCGCAATCGCCGTGACGGTCGCTTCATCGAGCGCATCGGTTACTACAATCCCGTTGCTGCCGCGAATGAGCAGGGTCTGGTGATCAATACCGAGCGCCTCGCCTATTGGCAAGGGCACGGCGCGCAACTGTCGCCGACCGCCGCCCGTCTGGTCAAGCAGGCGGCGGCGACCAAGGCTGCCTGAATCGCATGATTGTGCTGGGGCGCATTGTCGCCCCGTTCGGAGTTCAAGGCTGGCTGAGGGTGCATCCCTTCGGCGATGACCCCGAGGCATGGCGAAAAATGCGGCAATGGTGGCTCTCGGCGGATGCCGACGCGCCCGCGGAATGCTGGACGCCTCGCGTCGTTGAGGCGGTAAAGCTGCACGGCGACGGTGTCGTCGCCAAGTTGTCCGGTATCGATGATCGCGATGCATCGGAAGCTTTGGGCAGTTGCTATTTCGGCGCGTCGCGCGAAGATTTGCCAGCGCCGGCGCAGGATGAGTACTACTGGGCCGACCTGATTGGCCTCGATGTGGTGAATTTGCGGGATCAGCCGTTGGGTCGCGTCAGGTCCCTGATTGAGACGGGCGCGAACGAGGTGCTGGTAGTGACCGACGGAGAGCGGGAGCGGTTGCTGCCCTTTGTCGAGCAGGTGATCAAGAAGGTCGATATCGCCGGAAAAATGGTGCGTGTCGACTGGGACAGTGACTGGTGAGCTTGCGCTTCGAGGTCATTACGCTGTTTCCGGAGATGTTTGCGGCCTTGACCGCGTCCGGGATCTCGAGGCGCGCGCTGGAACGCGGCTTGTGGCAGGTAGGGTTTCGCAACCCACGCGAGTGGACGCAAGATGTGCATAAAACAGTGGATGACCGGCCGTATGGCGGTGGCCCCGGGATGGTGATGATGGCCTCGCCGCTGGAGCAGGCAATAGTGGCGGCCAAGGCAGACGCAAAAGTCGGCGCTGGCGCTACGGCGAAAGTGATCTACCTTTCGCCGCAAGGGCGGCGGATTGACCAGCGTCGTGTTGCGGAACTGGTAGCTGAGGGCGGGGCGATCCTGCTTTGCGGTCGCTACGAAGGAGTTGACGAGCGTGTAATCGAGCGCTGCGTGGATGAGGAACTGTCGCTGGGAGACTTCGTATTGTCCGGCGGCGAACTGGCGGCAATGGCCCTGATGGACGCCTGCATCAGGCTGCTGCCGGGAGCACTGAACGACGTAAGCTCGGCGGCGGAAGATTCTTTTGCCGCGGGGCTGCTGGACTGTCCGCACTACACACGGCCAGAGGTATATGAAGGAAAAGCGGTGCCGGCGGTATTGCTGTCCGGCAACCATGAGGCAATACGGCGCTGGCGCCTGAAACAGGCGCTGGGTCGAACGTGGCAACGGCGCCCGGATCTGATCGAGACGAGGGGGCTGAGCAGTGAAGAGGCCGTTCTGCTGGGGGAGTTTCAGCGGGAGGTCAATTAGAAACGGCGCGTATCAGGACAGTGTGTCCTGCTCTGCGGGCAAGGCTGACGGGAAACATCCGTAGCCACAAAATATGGAGTAAAGCATGAACCTGATTCAGCAACTCGAAAAGGAAGAAATCGAACGTCTGGGCAAGACCGTGCCCGAGTTCGCTCCCGGCGATACCGTGGTCGTCAATGTGAACGTGGTCGAAGGTGATCGCAAGCGCGTCCAGGCATTCGAAGGCGTGGTGATCTCCAAGCGCAATCGCGGCCTCAACTCGAACTTCATCGTGCGCAAGATTTCCTCCGGCGAGGGCGTCGAGCGTACTTTCCAGACCTACTCGCCGCTGATCGCCAGCATCGAACTCAAGCGCCGTGGCGATGTCCGCCGCGCCAAGCTGTACTACTTGCGCGACCGCTCCGGCAAGTCGGCGCGGATCAAAGAGAAGCTTACGCGCAAGGCCTGATCGCCTGCGAGGCAAAGACAACGGGCCGCCCGGTTTTCACCGGGCGGCCCGTTTCATCTGGAACGGCTGAACTCAGTAGCGCTTCTTGTTGCACTCGATCAGTGCGTAGGCCGAGTGATTGTGGATCGACTCGAAGTTTTCGCTTTCGACCACGTAGGCGTCGATGCGCGGGTCGGCATTGAGCGCACCGGCGACGTCGCGCACCAGGTCTTCGACGAACTTGGGATTGTCGTAGGCGCGCTCGGTGACCAGCTTTTCATCGGGCCGTTTGAGCAGACCGTAGAGTTCGCAGGAGGCTTGGGTTTCGGCCATGCGCACGAGGTCCTCGATCCATACCAACTGGTTCGTCGTCGCCGTGATGGTGACGTGGGAACGCTGGTTGTGGGCGCCACGGTCCGATATTTTCTTCGAGCATGGGCAAAGGCTGGTTACCGGCACCACGACCTTGATGGTCTGGCGGTAGCGGTTCCCGGCGATGATTTCGCCGATGAAGGTGACCTCGTAATCCATCAGGCTCTTGACGCCGGAAACGGGCGCCGCCTTGTTGATGAAATACGGAAAACTCATTTCGAGGTGCCCGGTCTCGGCCTCCAGTCGGGTGACCATTTCGCGCAGCATGGTCTCGAAGCTCTCTACCGAGATCTCTTCTTCGTGCGAGTTGAGAATCTCGACGAAGCGCGACATGTGGGTGCCCTTGAAATTGTGGGGCAGGCCGACATACATGTTGAAGGTGGCGATCGTGTGGCGTACGCCGCCGCTCTTGTCCAGCACCTTGAAAGGATGGCGTATGTCCTTGATGCCCACCTTGTTGATCGGCAACTGGCGCGAGTCCTCGCTGTTCTGGACGTCTGGTATCGGGGCCTGCTTGGCTTGAGCCATGGGATTCCTGCTGTTCATAGTGCCTGTGAGCGGTGATCGATAACCGAACTATAACATTGCCTGACTGAATTACTCAACTATTGTACGCTTTGTTCAGGCTGGCCATGACGCTACGCTCAATTCCAGCGGCGTCAAGGCCAAGTTCCGCAAGCAGCAGGGCCGAATCGCCGTGATCGATGAATCGGTCCGGCAAGCCCAGACGCAGGAAAGGCACGGTGATACCGGCTTCCTCCAGCGCGCGGGCAATTTCGGCGCCGCCGCCGCCGATCAGGGCGTTCTCCTCGATGCTGACCAGGAGTTCGTGTTCCGCGGCCAGTTGGCGCACCAGTTCGGTGTCGAGCGGTTTGACGAAGCGCATGTTGGCGACGCTGGCATCGAGCGCCTCGGCCGCCTTCAAGGCCGGCGCCAGCATGGCACCAAAGGCCAGCAGCGCCACTTTCCTGCCGCGCCGGCGCAACTCCCCCTTGCCGGTCGGCAAGATGTCGAGGGAGGCTTCCACGGGGGTTCCCGGCCCGCTGCCACGCGGATAGCGCACGGCGCTGGGGCCGTTCAGCGTATAGGCCGTGGAGAGCATCTTTCGGCATTCGTTTTCGTCGCTGGGCGCCATCACCACCATGTTCGGTATGCACGTCAGGTAGGAAAGGTCGAAAGCGCCATTGTGCGTGGCGCCGTCGGCGCCGACCAGGCCGCCGCGGTCGATGGCGAAAACCACCGGCAGGTTCTGCAGGGCGATGTCGTGGATCAGTTGATCGTAGGCGCGCTGCAGGAAGGTCGAATAGATAGCCACCACCGGACGCATGCCCTCGCAGGCGAGGCCGCCGGCAAAGGTGACCGCATGCTGCTCCGCTATGCCGACGTCGAAGTAGCGCTGCGGAAACTCCTGGGCGAAGCGCACCATGCCCGAACCCTCGCGCATTGCCGGTGTGATGCCTACCAGGCGGTTGTCGGCCGTTGCCTGGTCGCACAGCCAGTCGCCGAATACCTGGGTGTAGGTCGGGCGACCCGACGCCTTGGCCTGTTCGATGCCGTTGGCGGCGTCGAACTTGCCGACGCCGTGATACAGGATCGGATCGGCCTCGGCCAGCTTGTAACCCTGGCCCTTGCGTGTGATGACGTGAAGGAACTGCGGCCCCTTCAGCTTGCGCAGGTTCTGCAGCGTGGGGATCAGCGCATCGAGGTCGTGGCCGTCGATGGGGCCGATGTAGTTGAAGCCGAATTCCTCGAACAAGGTGCCCGGCGAGATCATTCCCTTGACGTGTTCCTCGACGCGGTTGGCGAATTCGAGAACGTTCGGCAGCGACGCGAGCACCTTCTCTCCGGCGCGCCGCGCCGCGTTGAAGGTGCCGCCCGACAGCAGCCGCGCCAGGTACTTGTTGAGCGCGCCCACCGGCGGCGAGATCGACATATCGTTGTCATTGAGGATTACCAGCAGGTTGGCATCGATCACGCCGGCATTGTTGAGGGCTTCGAAGGCTTCTCCGGCCGACATCGCGCCGTCGCCGATGATTGCCACCACGCGCCTTTCCTCGCCCTTGTTGCGGGCGGCGACCGCCATGCCGAGCGCGGCCGAAATCGAGGTCGACGAATGGCCGACGCCGAAAGTGTCGTACTCGCTCTCGCATCGGCGCGGGAAGCCGGAGACGCCGTCCTTCATGCGCAGGCGCTGCATGCCGCCGCGCCGGCCCGTCAGCGCCTTGTGCGGATAGGTCTGGTGGCCGACGTCCCAGACCAGGCGGTCGGCCGGCGTATCGAATACGTAATGCAAGGCGACGGTCAGTTCCACCGTGCCCAGGTTGGACGACAGGTGTCCGCCGGTCTTGGAAACCGATTCGAGCAGGAATGCGCGCAACTCATCGGCGAGTTGCGGTAACTGCTCGCGCTGCAGCGTGCGCAGGTCGGCGGGAGAAAGGATTGCGTCAAGCAGGGGATGGGTCATCAGAAGGTCCGCTCGACGATGAAGTCGGCAAGTTCGTGCAGGCGCGTGGCGGAATTGCCGAATGGCGCAAGCGCGTCGTGGGCATCCTGACGCAGCTTGGCGGCCATGGCTTTCGCCTCTTTCACGCCGAGGAAATTGACATAGGTTGGCTTGTTCTGCGCCGCGTCCTTGCCGGCGGTCTTGCCCAGGGTGGCGGTGCTCGCCTCGGCATCGAGGATGTCATCGACCACCTGGAACAGCAGGCCGATGCGATTGGCAAATCGACCGAGTCGCTCCATCGCGTCGGGCGCTGCTTCGCCGCAATGGGCGCCGAGCAGCACGGCGGCGCGAATCAGCGCGCCAGTCTTGTGGATGTGCATGTATTCGAGTTCGCCGATGTCGAGTTCGCGGCCCACCGCGGCAAGGTCGATGGCCTGGCCGCCGGCCATGCCGCGCGATCCCGAGGCAACCGCCAGCAGATGCATCATCTCGATCTGCCGTGCCGCGGAGATGCCGGGGAGCCGCTCGGCGAGGACCTGGAAGGCCAAGGTCTGCAAGGCGTCGCCGACCAGCAGTGCGGTCGCCTCGTCGAACTCGACGTGGCAGGTCGGTTTGCCGCGGCGCAGGACGTCGTCGTCCATGCAAGGCATGTCGTCGTGCACCAGCGAATAGGCATGGATCAGTTCGACGGCGATGGCCGGTGCATCCAGCACCTTTTCGTCGGCCCCAAAGATGGCCCCGGCCGCATGGCAGAGCAGAGGGCGCACGCGCTTGCCACCACCGAGGACCGAATAGCGCATCGCCTGGTGCAGACGCGCGGGGGACAGGTCCGCGGCCGGCAGGGCGGCATCGAGGGCCGATTCGGTGCGCCGCTGGATGGCGGACATCCAGGTCGGGAATTCCATGGGCGCCTCAGCTTTCCTGTTTGCCGTCGGGCCTTGGGTCCCCCGCGGGGGCTTCCTGCAGTGCGTCGAAATCGCGCAGGCCGTCTGCATCCAGGATGCGTATCTGCTGCTCCGCTGCTGTAAGCGTCGCCTGGCAATGGCGCAACAGGGCCGAGCCGCGCTTGTAGGCGTCGAGCGCATCCTGCAGGGACATCTGACCGGCTTCCATCGCCGCGACTATCGCTTCGAGTTCGCTGAGCGCGTGTTCAAACGACAGGGAGTTCTCGCCAGCGGAATCGGTATCAATGACAGCGTTCGAGGGTGTGGCCATGAGTAAAGCCTTGGCCGAAAGCAGTGCCCGGCGGCAAGGGAAAACCGTAAAAATAGCCTAAGGTGCGCCCTCTGGTCAAATTGGCTACAATCACCCCGCCGGATTTTCCGGCCGATTGTCTGTCCTGGCGGACCTTCAGTTTCGGCAAAGCGCCCGCTGGCGCGGGTATCTACCTGCTGCGAAACCCGGGTTTCCGTCCGTTTCCGGTTTCCGGGTAATCCCTCTTGGAGGTTGGGAATCATGTCCGAAGCAGGCTCGCGAGCGCTCCTTTCACCAGGCGCGTCGCAGTTTCCGGTTGAGTGGTATTTCGATGAAAAGCGCTTCGAGATGGAGAAGAAGCTGATCTTCGATGCCGGACCGGGCTATGTCGGCCATGAACTGATGGTTCCCGCGCTGCATGACTATCGTTCGCAGGAGTGGCACGATCATGCGCGAATGTTGGTGCGCCAGCCCGATGGCCACTACGAGATGTCCAATGTCTGCCGCCATCGGCAGGCCATCATGCTGCAGGGTGCGGGCAATGCGAAGAACATCGTCTGCCCGATCCATCGCTGGACCTACGACACGGGCGGCGAGCTGATCGGGGCGCCGCACTTTCCGGCCAATCCGTGCCTCAACCTCGCAAAGCAGAAGCTGGAGAACTGGCAGGGCCTGCTGTTCAGGGGGCCACGCTCTGCAAACGCCGACCTGGCCGGCATGAAGGTCGCCGGCGAGCTCAGGTTCGATGGCTACAGGCTGGACCACGTCGAACTGCACCAGTGCAACTACAACTGGAAGACCTTCATCGAGGTGTATCTCGAGGACTACCACGTCGAGCCCTATCACCCGGGGCTCGGCGGCTTCGTCACCTGCGAGGACCTGGCCTGGCAGTTCGGCGACTGGTATTCGGTGCAGCGGGTCGGCATCACCTCGCTGGCCAAGCCCGGTTCGGCGACCTACAAACAGTGGCACAAGGCGGTACTCGATTACTACAACGGCGAATTGCCCAGGCACGGCGCGATCTGGCTCACCTACTACCCGAACATCATGGTCGAGTGGTATCCGCACGTGCTGGTGGTATCAACCCTGATTCCCCAGGACGTTGACCGGACCCTGAACGTGGTCGAGTTCTATTACCCCGAGGACATCGCGCTGTTCGAGCCGGAATTCATCAAGGCCGAGCAGGCTGCCTACATGGAAACGGCGATCGAGGACGACGACATCGGCGAGCGCATGGATCGCGGTCGCCGCGCGCTGATGAAGCAGGGGCGCAGCGAAGTCGGCCCTTACCAGTCGCCCATGGAAGACGGCATGCAGCACTTCCACGAGTTCTATCGGCGCGTGATGGCCGAAAAAGCCTGATTTAACGCCCGACCGACGAGGCGCCGGCCGCTGACCGGCGTCTTTTTCTCGGCACCCGAGTCGTCTCCAATGCAATCACTCTGGATGGTCGCGGCAAGCCTGCTGTTCGCCTGCATGGGCGTCTGCGTCAAGCTTGGCGCGGCGCAATTTTCGGCCGCGGAACTGGTGTTCTGGCGCGGCTTCATCGCCACGCTGCTGATCGGCGGCTACATCATGGTCCGGCGCTTGCCGCTGGCGACGCCGCACGCGCGGACGCATGTGGTGCGCGGCCTGTCGGGCTTCGTCTCGCTGGTGATGTACTTCTACGCCATCAGCATGATCCCGCTGGCGGCGGCGGTGACCCTCAACTACACCTCCCCGCTATTCCTCGCGCTGCTGCTGGCGCTGTGGGTCAAGGAACCGGTGCGGCGCGGCTTCTACGGGGTACTCGCGATCGGTTTCGTCGGCGTGGTTTTCCTTCTGCAGCCTACGCTGGGCCACGACCAGTGGCTGGGGGCCGTGTTCGGCCTCGGCTCCGGGATCATTTCCAGCGTCGCCTACCTCAACGTGCGCCGCCTGGGGGAACTGGGCGAGCCCGAATGGCGCACCGTGTTCTATTTTTCCGCCATGGCGACCCTGGGCGGCCTGCCCTGGCTGCTGACGGCCAGCCCCTTCCATGCCATCGACCTGCGCGGCTGGCTGCTGCTTCTCGGTGTCGGCGGCTTCGGCCTGCTGGCGCAACTGTGCATGACGGCGGCCTACAAGCGCGGCAAGACGCTGGCCTCGGCCAGCCTCGCCTACAGTACGGTGGTGTTCTCCAGCGCATTCGGCATGCTGCTGTGGGGCGAGACCCTGCCCGGGCTCGGCTGGGCGGGCGTGGTGATGATCGTCGCCAGCGGCCTGTTCGCCACGGTGTTGTCGCGGCGAACCGATACGGAGGCGGTGACGGACTGAGGGGACTCGGAGGCCGTCAAGAAAAGAAAAAGGCCGTCGCATCGTGAATGCAGCGGCCTTTTTTTGTGGCTGGTCGCGGATCAGTCGATCGCCAGCGACGTCGTCGGCTTCTTGGGGGTGGACTGCTTGCCGTCGTCCTTGGCCTTGTCGCCGGGACAGGCCCAGGCCGACGTTGCCGCCAGCGTGACCACGAGCGCGAGAATGCGTGCGACGAATTTCATGGATCACCTCCTTCGGTTGGCTGCGGAAGTTGAAATCTAAACCTCTTGCGGGACATTTTCAAGCCTGCATCAACAGCGCGCACTCTCAGCCGGTGATCTTGCGCTTCACCGCGCGCGTCACCATGCGCAGGCGCTGGGCCAGGGGCAGGCGCTGGAAGTTGGTCTTCACCGCGCCCTGGGTGAAGGCGGTGCGCTTCGAATAATCCATGATCAGGTCGACGATCACCGGCCTGCCGGCGGCCGCGGCTTGGCGCGCGCGCGCAATCGCCGCAGCAACCTCGGCATTCGAGGGGACGGCGATGTACTCGGCGCCGGTGGCGATGGCGACGCCGCTGAAGTCGATAGCGCCCAGCGCGGTGCAGGGCTTGCGGTTGAAGGGGATCTCCTGCGCCTGGGCGATCTGCGACAGTTCGCCGTCGTGGAATACGTAGTACACGATGCCCAGCCCGAGTCGCGTGGCGGAAACGATTTCCATGCAGGTCATGGTGAAGGCGCCGTCGCCGACGATGGCGAAGACCTCGCGGTCCGGATTGGCAAGCCTGGCGCCGATCGATGCGGGAACGGCGTAGCCCATGGCATTGAAATCGGTCGGCACGATCAGCGCCTTCGACTGGTGCACGGGGAATAACTCGGCGGTCAAGTAGGTGTGGTTGCCGTCGTCCACCACGGCGATGGCGTCGGCCGGCGCGGCGGCGCGCAGGGCATTGAAGAATACCGCCGGATTGACCTTGCCGCCGCTGTCGTGGCGCAGCCATTCGTCCCGGTAGGCCTGCTTGTCGCGCGCGATGCGGGTCTGCAACGCCGCGTCGGCCGTGGCGCCGGCGCCGACTCTTCGCAGCTCGTCCAGCAGTGCCGTCAGCACGGCCACGGCATCGCCTTCGAGCGCTACCGCCGCCGGATAGTTGGCGCTGAATACCTGCGGGTTGATGTCGACATGGATCAGGTTCGGCGGCACCGTGACGCCGAAGCTGCCGGTGGCGATTTCGGCGAAGCGCGTGCCCACTGCCAGCAGGCAATCGCAACCGGCGAAGGCGTTGCGCGCCGCCGGCACCGCCGCCGCGCCGAAGCCATAGCCGGTGTGCAGCGGATGCGTGGCGGGGAATACCGACAGGCCCTGCAGCGTGGTTGCCACCGGTGCCTGGAGGAGATCGGCGATGGCGCGGGTCAGATCGAAGGCGTCGCGCGCGCCCCAGCCGAGGAACATGCCCGGCTTTTTTGCCGCGCGCAGCATCTGCGCCGCGCGTTGAAAGTCGGCGCTGGCGGCACGGCAGGGGCGCTCGATCACGGGCAAAGGGGGCAGCGGCAACACCTCGCCGGGGAACATCTGCAGGTTCACCGGAATCTCGACGAAGACCGGGCCCGGCTCGCCGCTGTGGGCGGTCTCCCATGCCGTGAACAGCGTCGGCACGATCTCGGAGTGGCTGGAGACGAGGAAGGTCGCCTTGGTCAGGGCCTTGACGAAGGCGTGCTGATCCATTTCGTGCAACTGGTATTTCTTGTCGAGGTCGTTGCGGATGCCGCCGCAGATCACCAGCATCGGGATGCCGTCGAGGAAGGCTTCGCCGATGCCGCTGGCGGCGTGGGTGGCGCCGGCGGCGGGAACGATCACCAGCGTGCCGGTGAGTTCCGAAGTGCGGCTCACGCCGTCGGCCATGAAGGAGGCGCCGCCCTCGTGGGTCACGAGTATCGGTGTGATCTGTTCGGAGCTGTCGAGCTCGTCGTAGAGCTCGGTGTTGTGCACGCCGGGAATGCCGAAGGTGTAGCGGATGCCGAGGGCTTCGAGCGCCCGCACCGCGATCCAGGCGCCGGTTCGTTTCATGGCTATCTCTCCTTTTGGTTCAGGCGGTCGCGGCGGCCTGTCCGGCCAGCCTGCCGCCGAGGATGCAGCCGCCGAGGAAGCTGCCTTCCAGCGCGCGCAGGCCGTGCATCCCGCCGCCGCCGAAGCCGGCTGCCTCGCCGGCTGCGTAGAGGCCGGGGATCGGCGCGCCGGCGGCGTCGAGTACGCGGCATTGCAGATCGGTTTGAATCCCGCCCAGGCTCTTGCGGCTGATGATGAACTCGCGCACCGCAAGTAACGGCCCTGCCTTCGGGTCGAGGATCTTCTGGAACTTGCAGGTGCGCAGGCGATCGCCCTTCCAGTGGCGGACGTAGGCGATGCGGCGCAACTGTTCATCGTTGTGGAAGGTCTGGCCGCGGTCGATCTGGGCGTCGTAGCCTTCCGTCGCGGCGCGGATTTCGTCGAGGCTCACCGCATCGTCGCCCTGCAACGCGTTCATCTTCGCCACCAGTTCCGCCAGGTCGCGGCCGACCACGAAGTCCTTGCAGTTGCTTGTCATCTCCTCGTAAAGCCACTTGTTGCCGAACAGCAGGTCGCGCAGGAAGGCGAGCTTTTTCTTGTCTCGGATCGAGGGGTTGTGTTCGGCGCCGGAAACGGCGAGCTCCTTGATGGCGATGGCCCTGTTCATCAACTGCCAGGAATACTGACGTTCAGTGGCGCAGACCTGTGCCACCAGGTCGCGCGTGTCGAAGCCGGTCACCAGCGGCATCGGTCCGATGCGCCGGCCGCGCCAGTCGAGCCAAAGCGCCGACCGTGGCGGCACGATGGAAAGCCCGTGTCCGGGCTTGCGCGGCTGCGGGTGATGCACCCCGGCGGCGTAGTTCCACATCGCGTCGAGATGGGTGAGTTTGCCGCCCGCCGCGCTGACGGCGTCATGCAGGCGGCCGTCGGCATAACGGTGCGAGCCGTTGAGGATCACCGGCGGCGGCGTCTTCCAGTCGCGGTGCCAGTGCTGGCGCACGCGTTCGATGTTGCCGTTGAAGCCGCCGGCAGCAACGATCACGCAGCCGGCGGTCAGTTCGAAAAGTTTGCCGTCTTCCTCGCCGACGCCGCGGCAACCGGTCACGGTGCCGTTGCCGGTCAGCAACGCCTCGACGCGCTGGCCGAAACGGATTTCCAGGTTGGCGCGACGCGGATGGCCCTCCAGCGTGGCGATCAGGCGCAGCGCCAGTTCGCGGCCGGTGCCCCAGACGATGTGGAAGCGCGGCACTGAATTGCCGGGCGTGAACAGACCGCGTTCGACCCAGTGCGGCGCCGGCACGAAGCCGACGCCGCGCGCGCGCAGCCAGAGGCCGACGTCGTCGTGGCAACGCTGGGTGTAGGCCTCGGCCCAGGCGTTGGGCCAGTGGTCGGCCGCATCGAGTTCGCCAAAGGCGCGCCAGTCGGCCAGCGCCAGTTGCGGCGTGTCGCGGATGCCGGCACGTCGCTGCTCGGGCGTGCCGACCAGGAAGATGCCGCCGAAACTTTCCTTGGCCAGGCCGCCAAAGTTCTCGGCCTTGTCGCGGTCCAGCAGCAGGACGCGGCGCCCTGCGTCGAGCAGTTCCAGTGCGGCGCAGATGCCGGCGATGCCGCCGCCGATGATGATGACTTCGCTCACGTCGCCTTCCTCGAAGCTGGGTGGCGCAACGACCGGCCATCGGTGGGTCCGATGCCGGGCTCCTCATGTGGTTTCTTCTGGAGTTTAGCCCGAATCCGCCATGGTCCGGGCATGGCAAAGCGATGTCGAACCGGCTAAGCTGCGTGCCGTGATGCGGTCCAGACTTTTCGTGGCAATGCCCCTCCTGCTGCTGTTGGCCCCGGCCAGCCTGCGGGCGCAGGCCGTTGCGCCGCCGCCGACCATCACGGCGGAAAGCGCCGTTGCGGAAAGGGCGCGCGCCAAGGCGATCCGCGATGCCGCCGAACGCCGCTACCTTGCCGACAAGGCCGACTGCAACACGCGCATGATCGCCATCGGCTGCCTGACGGCGGCGCAGGAGCGCCGCGCCGCGGCAGGGCGCGAAGCGGAGGCGATTCGCAAGGAAAGCCATCGCGTCGAGCGCGAGGCGCGGCAGGCCAAGGTGGCGGAACGAGAAGCTCAGCGCGCCGCCGCTGCGACTGCGCAAGCGGCCGACAACCAGGCCAGGGTCCAGCGCCATCGCGCGGAAGAGGCCGAACGTGCCGCCGAACGCCAGCGCCGCCAGGGCGAGGCGCAGTCCAGGCTGGAAGGCCGGCGCGCCAAGGCGGCCGACGAACGGGAAGCCCGGCAGCGCAAGATCGAGGCGCGTCGCCAGGACGAGGCCCGGCGCGCCGCCGCTGCGCCGGAAAATGCGCGCAAGGCCGCCGAGCGCAAACGCAAGCATGCCGATAAAGTGCAGAAGATCGAACAGCGCGAACGTGACTACGAGGCGCAGCGCAAGTACCGCGAGGTGGAGAAGGCGGCTGCGGAAGCGCGGCGCGCGGCAGAGCCGACGCGCTGATCGGCTCCGGATATGGTGGCGGTACGCCTGCGTCGCTCCAGATCGGTCAATCCGCATTTGACCAACACGCCATAAGCCCGCCGGCCGCGATCCGTCATGGAAGCGATGGTGCTCTTCCGCGACTCTTGAAATATCCGTGTCGGCTGGCGTTCCGCATCGCCAGTCCGCTGTCATGGCGGCGATCGAATCCGCGCGAGCTCCCCGGTCAGGGACAACCTGCATGACACTAGGTAATCGTCCGGATTGTCCCAGGGCGTCCCTCCAAATATCTTCTCTGGCGTGACAGCTATTCGAATCGCCGTCACTTTCAAACAGCCAAGGAGGAAGCAATTCATGGGCAATCCCGTAGCAATCCATCCATCGATCGACGCTGGAATACTGCCAGCGCTGCCGGCGTTTTCAGGAGGCGTCCTGCATTGCAAATGCCCTTCGGACCGCGTCGAGGTAACGATCAGCGCACAGACCGCGCACAACCATGCCTGCGGCTGCAGCAAATGCTGGAAGCCGGAAGGCGCCCTGTTCTCGCAGGTTGCCGTGGTTTCGCGCGACAAGCTAAAGGTGACCGCGCACGAAGAGAAGCTGAAAGTCGTCGATCCCGGCGCGGCGATCCAGCGTCACGCCTGCACGGGATGCGGAGTCCATATGTATGGGCGCATCGAGAACAAGGCGCACCCTTTCTACGGCCTCGATTTCGTTCATACCGAACTCTCGGGCGTGCGTGGCTGGTCACCCCCGGAGTTCGCCGCGTTTGTCTCCTCCATCATCGAGACCGGCACCGATCCGGCGCAGATGCCGGCGATCCGGGCGCGATTAAAGGAGTTGGGTCTGGAGCCCTATGACTGCCTGTCGCCGCCCTTGATGGACGCCATATCGACCCACGTCGCCAAGAGCAGGAAGTAGCGGTCATTGCTGCCCGCCGTGAGGCGGCAGTGCCGGGCCCGGTGCCTCTCCCTCGGCGCCGGGCCTTTTTTTATCTCCGCACTGCGGTTTCCCGGGACGGATTCAGGCGTCGCGCGTCGCCCAGGTGGCGCGCATGGAAGCGCAGGTGCTCCTCGATGAAGCTGGCGATGAAGAAATAGCTGTGGTCGTAAGCCTCGCGCAGGCGAAGTTCCAGCGGCACGCCTGCGCGCTGGCAGGCCGCGCGCAACAACTCCGGCTTGAGCTGGGTATCGAGAAACTGGTCGGCCGTGCCCTGGTCGACCAGCAAAGGCGGGCCCTTCCAGCGGCGCGAGGCGATCAGTTCCGTGGCGTCGTATTCGCGCCAGGCTTCGCGGTTGGCGCCGAGGTAGCCGGTGAACGCCTTTTCGCCCCAAGGGCAGCGCATAGGCGAGGCGATCGGCGCGAAGGCTGAGACGGATTTATAGGACTGCGGGTTGCGCAGCGCGATGGTCAAGGCGCCGTGGCCGCCCATCGAATGGCCGCTGATGCCCGAGCGCGTCGGATCGATCGGGAAGTGGCTGGCGACCAGCCAGCGCAGTTCCTCGGTGACATAGGAATACATGCGGTAATGCGCGGCCCAAGGAGCTTGCGTGGCGTCGACGTAAAAGCCCGCGCCGCGGCCGAAGTCCCAACTGTCGGTTTCGCCCGGCAGATCGAGCCCGCGCGGGCTGGTGTCGGGGGCGACGATGGCCAGCCCCAACTCGGCGGCGACGCGTTGGGCGCCGGCCTTGACGATGAAGTTCTCTTCCGTGCAGCTCAGGCCGGAAAGCCAGTAGAGCACCGGCACCGGTGTTTCCGCGCTGGCCTGCGGCGGCAGGAAGACGCCAAAGCGCATCGGCGTGCCGGTTTCCGGCGAGTCGTGGCTATACACGGCCTGCACGCCGCCGAAGCAGCGATTGCGGGAGATCGTGGTGAGGGGCATGCCGCTCATGGGGCGCGACGGTACGGCGCCGCTCAAAACGTGACCACCGAGCGGATCGATTTGCCCTCGTGCATCAGGTCGAAGGCTTCGTTGATGCGCTCCAGCGGCATCACATGGGTGATCAGGTCGTCGATGTTGATCTTGCCGTCCATGTACCAGTCGACGATGCGCGGCACATCGGTTCGCCCGCGCGCGCCGCCGAAGGCGGAACCTTTCCAGACCCGGCCGGTGACCAGTTGGAAGGGTCGTGTCGATATCTCCTGGCCGGCGCCGGCGACGCCGATGATGGTGGAAACACCCCAGCCCTTGTGGCAGCACTCCAGCGCCTGGCGCATCAGCTTGACATTGCCGACGCACTCGAAGCTGTAGTCGGCGCCGCCCTTGGTCAGATTCACCAGATAGGCCACCAGGTCGCCGTCGACCTCCTTCGGGTTGACGAAATGGGTCATGCCGAACTTCTCGGCCAGGGCCTTGCGCCCCGGATTGAGGTCGACGCCGACGATCATCTCGGCGCCCGCCAGGCGCGCGCCCTGCACCACGTTGAGGCCGATGCCGCCGAGGCCGAAGACGACCACGCGCGAACCCGGCGTCACCTTGGCCGTATAGATCACCGCGCCGATGCCGGTGGTGACGCCGCAGCCGATGTAGCAGACCTTCTCGAAAGGCGCATCCTCGCGGATCTTCGCCACCGAGATCTCCGGCATCACCGAGTAGTTGGCGAAGGTCGAGGTGCCCATGTAGTGATACAGCGTCTCGCCGCCGAGGCTGAAACGGCTGCTGCCGTCGGGCATCAGGCCGCGTCCCTGCGTCGAGCGGATGGCCTGGCAGAGGTTGGTCTTCTGCGACAGGCAGTATTCGCACTGGCGGCATTCCGGCGTGTACAGCGGGATCACATGGTCGCCCGGCTTGACGCTGGTGACGCCGGCGCCGACTTCGACCACGATGCCCGCGCCCTCATGGCCGAGGATGGCCGGGAATATGCCCTCCGGATCGTCACCCGAGAGCGTGAAGGCGTCGGTATGACAGACACCGGTAGCCTTGATTTCGACCAGCACCTCGCCGGCGCGCGGGCCGTCGAGATCCACGGTTTCAATCGACAGGGGTGCTCCGGCTTTGTGGGCAACGGCGGCTTTGACTTTCATGTTCTCTCCTGGGTTTCGGGGTTGTGTCAATCAGGGTTGGAAGTGCGTTTGCTTGCAGACGGTGCAGGCTGGGGGGCGATTACGGCCTCGACTCGCCGTTGCACCTCCGCCAGTGGCGTGCCGAAGGGAATGACACCGACCAGTCGGCCGTGCGGATCGACCAGGTAGATGCTGACCGAGTGGTCGACCGTATAAGTGCTTGCGTCGCGTCCCCGCCCGACGTAGCGGAAGTGGGCGCCATAGGCTCGCGCGACCCGGCGCAACTGCCTTTCGTTGCCGGTCAGCGCGACGATCTCCGGACTGAAGCTGCGGGCGTATTCGATCAACTGCCGCGGCGTGTCGCGCGCCGGATCGACCGAGATGAATACCGTTCGCAGTTTCTCCCGGCGCTCGCCCAGGCGCGCCAGCAGGTCGCGGTAAAGCAGCAGGTCAGCGGGACAGGCATCGGGGCAGCCGGTGTAGCCGAAATAGATGAGCACCACCTTGCCGCGCTGATCGGCAAGGCGAAAAAGTTTGCCGTGGGCGTCGGGTAATTCGAAATCGCCGCCAAGCGGCGCTGCCCGGGCGGGCACCGCCTGCCGTTCGGCTCCAGCGGCCGGGCCGCAGATCCACAACAGGCTGAACAGGGCTGTGAGGAAAGGGCTGGGCGTCATTGTGTTGGATGGTCAGGCTTCGGGTCCATACGTGATGCTGCGCGCGGACGATGTTTGCGGGGTGCGGGGCAGAATTTACCGAGTCGCGAGAGGGGCGGGAATCGGGATCATTCCCGCCGCTGCTAAGGGTAATCCCTGAGGCGCGTCATTCATGGCTTCGTGCCGTTCGGTTCGGGCCCGCCTCCCGCGGTGACTCTCCGCTCGCCGTGTCGCCAGCGCCGACTTTCATGGCGGGCAGCAGCGCGCGCGTCGAGTTCGCCACCACCAGCAGGCTGCTGGCCGACATGGCCACCGCCGCCACCAGCGGGCTGAGATAGCCGGTCATGGCCAGCGGGATGGCGATCGCGTTGTAGCTCAGCGCCCAGGCCAGGTTCTGGCGGATGCGCCGTTGCGCGACACCGACCAGATCGAAGGCATCCAGCACGCGATCCAGGCGGTCGCCGGGGATCACCATGTCGGCGGCTTCGGCGGCCAATTGCGTCGGCGCGCCGAAGGCAATGCCGAAGTCGGCCGCCGCCAGCGCCGGGGCGTCGTTGCTGCCGTCGCCGATCATCGCCACGCGTCCTTCGGTCTTGAGGCGGCGAATCACAGCCGCCTTGGCCTCGGGCGGTACGCCGGCATGGACTTCATCGACATGCTCGGCATAGTCGTCGGAATGCTCGGCGCCCGTCAGCAACACCACGCGGCAGTGGCGACGCAAGGTGGCGACGACCTCAATCCATTCGGGCCGCGGGCGGTCGCGCGTGACGACGGCGCCTTCGGCACACCCGTTTCGGCCGACCCATGAGACCACGCTGTCACCGTCGCGCAGGTCCGCGATCCGCGCCGCGAGCTCCGCCGGAATCTCCCAGCCCAGCGTCGCGAACAGCGCGCGGCTGCCCACCGCGACGCGGTCCCTGCCGACCCGGCCCACGGCGCCCCGGCCGGGATGGAGTTCGACCTCGCTGGCGGTTCGCGTCGCATCGATGTCGGCAATCGCCTTGGCCACCGGGTGCGTCGAGTGGCGTTCGACCGCCGCCGCACGCGCGATGGCCTCCGGCGACCCGACGACATTCGTCACCGCCATCCGGCCCGACGACAGCGTGCCCGTCTTGTCCAGCACGACGATGTCGATGCGCGGCGATTTCTCGAACAGGTCGCCGCTGCTGACAAGGATGCCGCGACGCAACGCGGTTCCCACCGCCGTTGCCGCCGTCAGCGGAATCGCCAGGCCGAAGGTGCAGGGGCAGGAGACGATCAGGGTCGCCAGGCTGGCCAGCAGTGCTTTCTCCGGCGAGGCGCCGAAGGCCAGCAATCCGAGTCCGACCAGCATCGCCAGCACCATCACTGCCGGCACGAAGCCGCGCGCCAGCCGGTCGACGCGTCCCTGCATGCCGCCGCCGGCGCTCTGCATGTTCCACAGCAGGCGCGACAGATTGGCGATGCGGCTCTCGACCCGCTGGCCGACTTCGATTTCCAGGTTGCCTTCGAGCAGGATGCCGCCGCCCAGGGCGCGCTCGCCGACGCCGCGCGATGCGGTGAAGGCTTCCCCGGTCATCAGCGATTCGTCGATCGCGCCCTGACCGGCGACGATCTCGCCATCCACCGGAATCGCCTCGCCCGGGCGCACGAAGACCCGGTCGCCGGGAAACAGTTCGGCGAGTCCGCACACCAGGTAGCGGCCCTCGCGCAGCACGCAGGCGCGATCGGACCAGGCGCGCAGGATGCCGGAGAGCTCCTGGCTGGCCTTGAGTCGCGCCTCGCGTTCGAGGTAGCGGCCGATGGTGACCACGGCGACCAGGGTGCCGGCGACTTCGAAATACAGGTCGAGCGGATCGCGGAACAATTGCACCGTGCTGTAGGCATACGCCGCGAGGATGGAGAGCGCCAGCAGCAGGTCCATATTGGGCAGGCCGACGCGCAAGGCGGTCCATGCGCCGCGCAGGATCGGCCAGCCGACATAGAAGACCAGCGGCGTGGCGAGGCAGAACAGCGCCAGCGGTGTTGCCTGGAAAGCCAGCCAGCCGATCGCCGCGTAGTCTTCCGGCTGGACAAAGCCGCCATGCACCGGGTAGATGAAAAGCAGGGTCAGCATCATCACCGGCGAGGCCAGGCAGCCGGCGGTGAGGAGGCGCAGCAGCTCGGGGCGTTCGTCGTGCTCGGGCGCGGCCTCGTCGTGCAGGCGTGCGCGGTAGCCGGCGCGAGCGATGGCCGACGGAAGTTGCGCTTCCTCGATCAGGCTTGGGTCGTAGGTGATCTTGACCGTGCCGCTGGCATAGCTCGATGTCGCGGCGAGGATGCCCGGCGTGCGCGGCGCGAGCTTCCCGATCAGGGTTTCGCAGGAGGCGCAGTGCATGCCATCGACCCACAGGAAGGCCTCGCGGGCCTCGGAAGGCGGCGGCGTGGCAGCGACCGCGGCTTCCGCCACCAGCACGGTCTCGCCGAAGCAGCGATAAACCTCACGGCAGCCATGACAGCAGAACTCGTGACCGGCATCGCGCAAGGGCGACTTCGGATTGGGCAGGCCGCAGAGCTTGCAGGGCATGGCGCTCCTTGTGCTGTTTACGCGCATGACGGCGGGGCATGCGCCACCGCCGTCATCGATTGTCGCGGACGCGCCGCGCGACCGTTTCGGGTCAGGTGGCGCCCACCCGCTGCCCCATCGCCTCGTTGAGATCGCGCGATTGCAGCAGATTGTAGGCATAGACCACGAAGGAGGCGCCGAGGATCAGGCCGAAGATCATGATCATGTGGCCATAGACCATCCAGCCTTCCTGGTTCCAGTCGGCGAAGCGTCGCGGCATGCCGGCCGCGCCTCCCGCCAGCATGGCTATCGCCGCGCCGAAGCCGCCGACGGTGAACAGGCGCACGAACCAGGTACCCAGCGCCGGATCGAGCTTGCGTCCGGTGATCACCGGGTAGTGGTGATAAAGCACGCCCATCCACATCAGCGACATCGCCAGGATCACCGTCATGGTGTGCCCGCTCTGCCACATCGTGCCGTGCAATACGTAGGCCCAGGCGACATTGGAGGTGACGATGGCGCTGGCGCCGTCGAGGATGTACAGCGCCCAGCCCAGCAGCACCGCGATGATGCCCGGCTCGGCGCGCAGGCCGTGCTGCCAGATGGTCGCCAGCACGGTGAAGATGCTGATCGCGGCGCCGATGCCGGTGCCCCAGCTCATGATGTTGCCCCAGTAGGACAGCGACGCCGGCTGGTTGGGATAGAAGGTGATGAAGTGGTGGAGGAAGGAGGTGACTGAGGTCAGCAGCAAGATCCACAGCGCGGTGTTGGCCAGCTTGTCGCTGAACAGCTTGCGCGTGCCGTCGGCGAGATACAGCGGCAGCGTCGCGTACATCGCACTCGACACCATCAGCGCCATGGCCTCCATCAGGTTGTGGGCGAAGATGTAAAAGCAGTACTGGAACACCACCGGCTCGGCCGCCCAGGCCGCCATCGACATAGGGATCACGCCGTAGAGCGCCAGCAGCAGCGTGGTGCCGACGACGACCAGCGGCAGGCCGGCGATCAGCAGCGTCAGCGCCGAGAGCGTCATGCCCAGCATGCCCGGATCGTTGAGCGAGCGCTCGGAGAGCACCAGGTCCTGGCGCTTCTTGCCGAAGAACAGCATCGAGAGCCCAAGCAGCGGATAGAGCAGGATCATGCACGCCAGCACCAGGTAGATGCCGGTGAAGCCGAGGATCACCGCGTTCATGCTCCAGATGCCCATCTGCGCGCCGACCAGGGGCAGCGGGAACATCACCACCAGGCTGACCTTGAAACCCATCAGCACGGCCACCGTGAGCAGCGCGGCGCCGAGGTTCATGGTGATGAAGCACATCGCCGGCAGCCAGCCGGTGATCGGTTTGCCGACGCAGCCGCCGGAACGGTGCAGGCCGACGCCGACCATGAGCTGGAAGGAGAAGGGGAAGGCCAGGGCCGCCCCATGCAATGTCAATGTCGTGTAGAAATGCCCGGAGTCGAGGTCGAACATCTGCGTTGCCGGCATCACCAGGCCAAGCAGGCCGGCGACCGCCAGCCAGATGAAGGAGGCCATGATCATCAGGGCCGGCCAGGCATTGATTTCCTCCAGCCCGGTGCTCTTGTCGACGCTGAACATCCGGCCGAAAACCGGGGTGCCTGCAATGATTGTGCTTGCGATAGTCATTTCGGATCTCCTCGGTTCAGGTGGCGGCGTTGCTCTTGACGACAGTCAGCTCGTCCTTCATGCCATGGTGGGCGATGCCGCAGTATTCGAGGCAGCGGATCTTGTACGTGCCGGGATCGGAGAAGGTGTGCACCACGGTCGTCGGCTTGGATACGCCGGGCATCATGAGCATGGTGAACAGCATGCGGCCATCCGGGTGATACACGGCGAAACCGTGTTGGGTATCCTTGGCCCTGGCGGAAAATCGCACCGGCTTGCCGGTCTCGACCTGGCGTGATGACATCTCGTAAGTCCAGGAGGTGGCCGTGACCGCGACTTCCTGTACCGGTGGTCCGGCCGTCGCCGCACGCGCCGTGGCGATGATGGGCATGAACTTGAGGCTGGCAAGGTTGATGGTGACGAAGATGACGAAGACCGCCGTGAGCCAGTAGCCCTCGAGGCGGGACATGGCGGCGCGCGGCGTGGTGCCGGGCCCGGAATCGACCACCGACTTGCGGTGGATCACGTACCAGAACATCCCGGCAAAGGGCAGCAGCATCCCCATCGTTACCCAGAATGCGCCCCAACCTGAAAACAGAAAGTCCAGCATCTGACGGCCTCCTCCTGATCCTCTGTTCGGTCGCCGCGCTGCCCGGATCGTGGCGCTCGGCGTCGCGGCGGCCGACCGCGCCCCCACGTTGCCGAAACGATAGGCCTGCGGGAACGGGCGGGCAATTGGGGTGTTTACTTATTGGGTGCAAGGTTAATCCCGATTGTCAGGACCTTGCCCCGGTTCCAGACTTGCATCGAACCTCGACGAGGTACCGGGAGGAGTCATGACAGAAATCGTTCTTGCCAGTCCGCGAATGGGTGCCAAGTTGCGTCGTTACCTGCGCCTGGCCAAGCCGCGTGTCGTTTCGCTGATCGTGTTCTGCGCGGTGATCGGCATGCTGCTGGCGACTCCGAACGGGGTGCCCCTGCCTACGCTGCTCGCCGCAACCCTGGGCATCGCGCTGGTGGCCGGTTCGGCGGCGGCGGTGAATTGCCTGATCGAGCGGCGCATCGACGCCATCATGGCGCGCACTCGCGGCCGTCCGCTGCCGCGCGGCGAGGTGGACGCCGTCGAGACCGCAATTTTTTCAGCGGCGGTCGGCGGCAGCGGGCTGCTGCTGCTGCATGCCTATGTCAATCCATTGACGATGTGGCTGACGCTGGCCACTTTCATCGGCTACGCGCTGATTTACACGGTGGTCCTCAAGCCGCTGACACCGCAGAACATTGTCATCGGTGGCGCTTCCGGGGCGATGCCGCCGGTGCTGGGCTGGGCGGCGGCGACCGGGCAGACGCCGGAACAGGCCTGGCTGCTGTTCCTCATCATCTTCCTGTGGACGCCGCCGCATTTCTGGTCGCTGGCCCTTTACCGGGCCAGGGAGTACGCCGCGGTCAGCATGCCCATGCTGCCGGTGGTCCATGGCCGGGAGTACACCCAGCGCAGCATCTTCGCCTACACGCTGGTGCTGGCCGTCGTCACCTTGCTGCCATTCGCCATGGGCATGAGCGGAGCCGCCTATCTTGCGGCGGCGCTGGCCTTGAATGCGGGATTCATCGCCCGCGCATGGCGCCTCTGGCGCGACTACAGCGACGCCAGGGCGCAGGGCACATTCCGCTATTCCATCGTCTACCTGTCGCTGCTGTTCGCGGCGCTGCTGGTGGACCACTATCTGCCCTATTGAGACGACAGGGTTTTTCGGCGCAGGGGTCGATTGGTGTTAGTCTAAGCCCACTATAACAATATGGATACTTGGGCATGTCGGTCGATTTGGCCTACCGGGCCGTATTCCAGTCCGCTTCCGACGCGATTCTCATCCTGTCGGAAGATGGACGGGCGATCGACTGCAATCCGGCCGCGCTAGCACTGTATCGCTGCTCTCGCGAGGAGATCATCGGCACCACTCCGAACGAGTGGTCTCCGGAGTGTCAGCCCGATGGACGCCGCAGCGACGCCGCCGTCGCCGAGATATTCGCTGGAGTGATGCGTGGCGAGGTGATGCGCTTCGAATGGACCAATCGGCGCCGCGATGGCACGCTGATCGAGGTCGCCGTCACGATCTCCTTGTTCATGTCGGGCGAAGAACCAAGGTTTGTGACCATGGTTCGCGACATCTCGTCGGCGAAGACCGCCGAGCGGGCGCTTGCGGAATCGGAACAACGTTTTCGCGGGCTGTTCGAAAAGGCACCGCTGGCCTACCAATCGCTCGACATGGCTGGAAACATCCTGGAAGTCAACGACGCCTGGCTTGAATTGATGGGGGGGCTGCGACGCGACGACGTCACCGGCCGCCCGATCACGGATTTTCTGACCGAAAAGTCCTTGCCGACCCTGGCCATGAATTTTCCAAAATTCCAGAAGCAGGGTCATATCGAAGGGCCTGTTTTTGAGTTGCGGCGTCCGGACGGGGGAATCCGCACGGTGAGCATCAACGGCCGCATCGGTCGCGATGCAGCCGGAAATTCGGTCCGCACCCATTGCATCCTGACCGACATTTCCGAACGCAGGCGCGCCGAGGATGAATTGCGCGAACTCAACCGGCACCTTGAAGAGCGAATCGAACAACGCACCCGGGATCTGGAGTTGGCCAAGAATGCCGCCGAGGCGGACGAGCACTTCATGCAACGGCTGATCGACGCGATCCCAGGACAAGTGGCCTACGTCAACCGCGATCTGCGCTTCGAATTCGCCAACAAGGCCTATCGGGAATGGTTCGGCAGAAGGGCTGAGGAGATGAAAGGCATCCATCTGCGGGATTTGCTGGGCGAGGAACTGTTTCAGAAGAGCCTGCCCTTTGTGCAAACGGCCTTGCGTGGCGAGGCGATCAGCTTTCTGAGGACGGCGCCCGAGTCCGCCGGCAAAGCCACCTACTTGCGCGCCGAATACGTTCCTGACATCGCGGGCGACCAGGTGCTGGGCATTTTCGGGCTGTTTTCGGACATCACGGAACTGAAGGCCGCGCAGATCCAGCTTGAGCAACTGAACCACCAACTCAATCTGCGGACGCTTCAGGCCGAAGCCGCCAACGTTGCCAAGAGCGCTTTCCTCGCCAACATGAGCCACGAAATCCGCACGCCGATGAACGCCATCCTCGGCATGGCGCATGTTTTGCAAAGGGAGGCCCCGACGTCGAGGCAGGTGGAACACCTGGCAAAGATCGACTCCGCCGCCAGGCACTTGCTGGGCATCATCAACGATATCCTCGACCTGTCCAAGATCGAGGCCGGCAAGTTCACGCTCGAGGAAGCGCCGCTCGACTTCGCCGCCCTTCTGCGCAATCTGAGCTCGATCCTGTATGAGCCGGTTAGGGCCAAGGGCCTTCGGTTGCGGGTCCTGGCGGTGCCCATGAATTTCAGCTTGAAAGGCGACGCGACGGCCCTGCAGCAGGCGATGCTCAATTTCGCCAGCAACGCCGTCAAATTCACCGATAGCGGCGACGTGACGCTGCGGCTCGGTTTTTCGGAAGAGACGCCCGATTCGGCGCTGCTGCGTTTTGCGGTGGAGGATACGGGAATCGGTATCGCGCCCGAGGCGCTTTCCAGGCTGTTTGGTGCCTTTGAGCAAGCCGACAGTTCGACCACGCGCCGGTATGGTGGAACCGGGCTGGGATTGGCCATCAACCGGCGCCTGGCGGAGTCGATGGGTGGCGAGGTCGGCGCGGAGAGTACGCCGGGTGTCGGCAGCACGTTCTGGTTTACCGCGCGCCTGAAGAAGGGCGATGCGGCCGATGTGGCGACACCGGCGCTTCCCCCGGGCGCGGCCGAGGCGGCACTGCGCCAGGATCACGCCGGGAAGCGCGTCCTGGCGGTCGATGACGAACCAATCAACCGGGAGATTGCGCGGCTTCACCTGGAAGCGGCCGGACTGGTCGTGGATACCGCAAGCGATGGCGCCGAGGCCGTCGAATTGGCACGCCGGACGGCCTATGCGGCGATATTGATGGACATGCAGATGCCTAACATGGACGGGCTGGTTGCGACGCGGCGAATTCGCGGGCTGGCCACCTGCGCAAAGGTTCCGATCATCGCCATGACGGCGAATGCCTTCTCGGAGGACAAAACGCGGTGCTTCGAGGCGGGAATGAACGATTTCCTGACCAAGCCGTTTGATCCCGATGCATTTTTTGCGACGCTGCTGCGCGTGCTGGGCCGGAGCAACGCCTAGTTCGCGCACATCACCCGCGTCGGCGGGCCGGGTTCGAGAACCCGCGATATCTGGCTGGCGAAATCCCAAGCGATTCTTCAAGAGTCGGCGCTGGTGGCACGGCGCGCGCGCTAGCCTTGCCTTTGCATCGCCATCTTGACCAGATCGGACAACGATCGTGCGTGCATTTTCTCCATCACCTTGGCACGGTGGACCTCGACGGTTTTCGCGCTGAGGCCCAGCGCATTGGCTACCGCCTTGTTGGAGAGGCCCTCGACGACGAGCTCGAGAACCTCGGTTTCGCGCGGGGTCAGGGTGGCGAACAAGGCGCGCAGTCGTGCCTGCTGCAGGTCGCGGTCCCGCCACTCCGCGTCGCGGGTGATGGCGCGCTGGATGCGGTCGAGCAGGTCCTGGTCGTTGAAGGGCTTCTCGACGAAGTCAAAGGCGCCCGCCTGCACCGCGCGTACCGCCATCTGCACGTCGCCGTGGCCGGTGATGAATATGATCGGGATGTGGATACGCTGGGCCGCAAGGCGCTCCTGCAATTCGAGTCCGCTCATGCCTGGCATGCGCACGTCCAGCACCAGACAGCCCGGCCTCGCGGCGTCGTAACCGTCGATGAAGGCTTGCGCCGAGCCAAAATTCTCGACCCGCAGGCGCACCGACTCGATCAGCCAGCGCAGGCTGCGCGCCACGGCCTGGTCGTCATCAACTATGAATACTGTCGGCTCGTTCACGGCGATGGGATTGTTGTGCGCTAATCTTGAGGGTGAAGCGCAGGATGGCGCCGCCATCGCGGCTCGACTCGGCCCGTATCTTTCCTCCATGGGACTCGATGATCGAGCGGCTGATGGCGAGGCCCATGCCCACCCCCTCGGGTTTGGTGGTAAAGAACTGGTCGAAAACCTGATCGATCAGGTTGCCATCGATGCCGGGACCGGTGTCGGCTACCTCGACTTCCACCGAGTCGGAGTCGAAGAGCCGGGTCTGAATCACGATCTCGCGTCGTGATGGAACGACCTCGGTCATTGCCTCAATCGCGTTGCGTACAAGATTCACGATCACTTGTTCGATCATGATGGCGTCCGCTGCCACCTTGGGCAGCAGGGGGTCGAGATTCAGGCGCACGTGGGTACACTGGTGGCGTGCCTCGTGCTCCGTGAACTTGACCACGGCGCGGACGATCTGGTTGATGTCCAGGGATTTCAGTCGTGGTTCGCGCTTGCGCACGAAGTCGCGCACATGGCGCAGGATGTCGCCGGCACGCTCGGCCTGTTCGCAGACTTCCTCGAGCGGCACAATGAGTTCCTGAGGGCTCATGCCGCCGGCGCGCAGGCGGCGGATGCAGCCACGCGAGAAATTGGCGATCGCGGAAAGCGGCTGGTTGAGCTCGTGGGCGATGCCGGTGGCCATTTCGCCCATGGTGGACAGGCGCGCGACCCGCGCCAGTTCGGTGTGGTGGCGGCGCGCCTGTTCTTCGGCCTGCTTGTGTTCGGTGATATCGCGCGTGATGCCGAGCAGCGCATAGATATTGCCGCGTGCGTCGCGCAGGGGAGCGGCGTGGGTTTCCATCCAGGCCACGCGATTCTTCAGCGTGATCGCGCGAAACTCGTAGACCACCGCTTCGCCGGCGAAGACCCGGCGCATGTTTTCGCGGTAGATATCGAAATATTCCGGTGCCACCACCGAAAAGATCTTGCGGCCGATGATGTCGGCAGGCTGGTTGGCGTCGACCAGGCGCAGCCCGGCGGGATTGATTTCCAGCACCGTGCCGTCTTCCGCCTGCAGCTTCACGCATTCCGGCTCCGACTCGATGATGGTTCGCAGGCGAAACTCGTTCTCCTGGAGACGGTCGAGCACGGTCTCGTGCCGCGATTCCTTTTCGTCGAGGCGGCGCTCGGTTTCGCGCAGCCGACCCAGCAGCACGCCGAGAAAGATCAGGGAGGCCGCCAGGCTCCCGCCGAGGACCACCAGGGCGAGCCACAGCGTGTCACTGGCAGGAAGCATGTCGGCAGCGTTCATTGGAATCCCGAAACCACTCTAACAAGCGCGTTACCCGGGTCAATAGGGAACATTCGCGGGGCGCCTAGGTAATCACCCTAATTGCACGGGTCAATGGATTTGATAAATTGCTTGAAGAATAATTAGTTGAAACCAAAAGCGCGACATTTCGCCGCGCCTCGATTGGCGTCCGAACAGCACCAGCCTGACGCCGGCGCAGAGTACAACCCCGATAGGAGGAAATCAACATCATGAAGTCAAAACAGATTGTCCGTCGTCCCCGGCTCAGCCTGATCGCGCTTGCCACCGCCGCTGTTGTTGCCGGCGGACCGGCGTTGGCCGACGAGACCAGTTGTTCGCCATTTACGCCCCTGATCAAGGGCCAGGAAGACTTGGTGTATGTCTGGACGCTCGGTGTCAAGGGCGTCGGTGATGGCTCCGACAAGCTGGTCACGGTCGATGTCAATCCGAAGTCGAAGAGCTATGGCAAGGTGATCCACAAGTTGTCGGTCGGCGGTCGCGGCGAGATTCACCACGTGGGCCTTTCCGATGATCGCCGCTACCTGTGGGGTGGAGCGCTCGATTCGAACAAGATCTTCATCTTCGACATCGGCACCAATCCGGCCAAGCCAAAACTGGTGAAGACCATCAACGACTTTGTCGAAAAGACCGGGTTCGTCGGTCCACACTCTTTCATCGCCATGCCCGGCCGCATGCTGATCACCCCGCTGTCGAACAAGAAGGACCATGGCGGCGAGACCGGCATCGCGGTGTACAACAACAAGGGCGAGTACGTTTCCCATAACGCGATGCCGAAGGAGGGCGGCGGCGACGGCTACGGTTACGATGCCGCCATCAACCCGCAGAAGAATGTATTTCTCACCTCGTCGTTCACCGGCTGGAACAACTACATGATGGACCTGGGCAAGATGGTCAAGGACGGCGAGGCGATGAAGCGCTTTGGCAATACCTCGGTCATGTGGGACATGAAGACCATGAAGCCGCTTAAGGTGTTCCAGACGCCAGGGGCGCCGCTGGAAGTGCGCTGGTCTTGGAAATCGGGCGACAACTGGGCGGTCACCACAACGGCACTGACCTCGAAGATCTGGGTCTACAAGCAGGATGCCAAGGGCGAATGGCAAGTCAAGGACGTCGCCACCATTGGCGATCCGGCCAAGATTCCGCTGCCGGTCGACATCAGCATCACCGCCGATTCCAGGGGTATGTGGATCAATACCTTCATGGACGGCACCGCCCGCTACTGGGATATGTCGGACCCGATGAAGCCGAAGGAAGTGTTCAACAAGCGCATAGGCTCGCAGGTCAACATGGTCTCCCAGAGCTTCGACGGCAAGCGCGTCTATTTCACCAGCTCCCTGCTCGGCAACTGGGACAAGAAGGACAAGGACGACGAGCAGTACCTGAAGGCCTACAACTGGGACGGCAAGGATCTCAAGCTGGCTTTCGAGATCGATTTCTACAAGGAGAAACTTGGCCGCGCCCACCACATGAAGTTCCAGGCGCGCGACCTGTCCACCCTCAAGCCGCTGGATTCGGCGCAGAGCGCGCTGCCCCTGCTCGCGCAATCGCGCTAACCTCCCTACGGGAGACTCTTGGTGTCAACGAGCCGGGCCCGCCGCTTGTTTCGGGGCGGGCTACTCTTCTTGCTGTGCCTGGCTTTTGCAGCCAGCGCGGCACCGATCATGGATTTCACGCCGCCCTCACCGGGCAGCTACCGGCTGGAACGCATCCAGGCGGCTGGTGACGGCGCAGTGCTGGATTCGGCCGGAAAGCGGCGACGACTCGCGGAGTTCACCCGGGGCCGCGTCACGCTGCTGGCCTTCATGTACGCTTCCTGTGCCGATCCGAACGGCTGCCCCTATGCCCTGAGCGTCATGCACCAGTTGAAGAACGAGCTCGAAAGAATTCCGTCGACACGCGGCCGGGTCGGCTTCGTCAGCCTGTCCTTCGATCCGCTGCGCGACACGCCGGCGATGCTGGCGCTCTACGGCGCGCAACACGCCGATGGCCGGCACGTCCCCTGGGATTTCCTGACGACGCGTTCGCGGCGCGAACTGCTGCCTATCCTCAAGGACTGGGGCCAGGATGTCGGCATTGAAGTGGATCGCGCCACGGGCAAGGCGCTCGGCACCTACAGCCATGTGTTGAAGGTTTTCCTCGTCGATCGGCGCGGTGCGGTGCGCGAGATCTACACCACCGACTACCTGCTGCCGGCGATGGTGCTCAACGACATCAAGACTCTGCTGATCGAGGACGGGTTGGCGCTGCGATGAGCTTGGCCGGACTCGCAATCCTCGTTGCGCTGGTCGCGCTGGCGGCCTGCGGGCGGGATCTGCCGACGGCGGCAGTTGTGCCCTTGGGCCTGCCGGCCCTGCCGGTGCCGCCCGATGCCCCGCTGCAAAAGGCACGCGTCGATCTCGGTCGCACGCTGTTCATGGACCGCCGCCTGTCGCACAACAACACCCTGTCCTGCGCCATGTGCCACGTGCCCGAGCAGGGCTTCACCTCCAACGAACTGGGCACCGCGATCGGCCTCGAAGGCCAGACCATCCGCCGCAATTCGCCGACGATTTTCAACGTTGCCTACGTCGAGCAGCTGTTTCACGACGGCCGCGAGTTCAGCCTGGAGAACCAGGCCTGGGGACCGCTCCTTGCCGGCAACGAAATGGCCAACCCTTCCATCGGCTATGTGGTCGAGAAGATCAGAACCTTGCCCGAATACACCGGCCGTTTCGAGGCGGCCTTCGGTGGCCGTGGCCCCGACATGATGACCATCGGGCTCGCGCTTGCCGCCTATCAACGGACCGTGAACTCGGCCAATTCGCGCTTCGACCGCTGGCGCTACGGCGGCGAGGCAAACGCACTGAATGCCGAGGAGCAGGCCGGCTTCGCGCTGTTCGTGGGCAAGGCCGGTTGCGTCGCCTGCCACCCTGTCGGCGAGAAAGCGGCGCTGTTCTCCGACAACCGTTTCCACAATACCGGCATCGGCTACGCCAACAGCATGGAGTTGCCGCGCCGCCATCGCGTGCAGCTCGCTCCCGGCGAGTTCGTCGTCGTCGAGGACAAGGCGCTGGATTCCTTCGAAAAGCGTCAGCCCGACGTAGGGCGATATGAAGTCACGCTCGATCCGGCCGATTCCTGGGCCTATCGCACCCCCATCCTGCGCAATGTCGCGCTGACCGGCCCCTACATGCATGACGGTTCGCTCGCCACGCTGGAGGATGTCATCGAGTTCTACATTCGCGGCGGCATCGACAATCCGCAGAAGGATCCGCTCCTCAAGCCGGTCGGCCTTGCGCCGGGGGAGAAGCGATCGCTGGCGGCGTTTCTCCGCGCACTTACCGGCGACAACGTCGCACAACTGGCCGCCGAGGCACGCGCCGCGGCACCCGGCGATGCGCTGCCGGCGAAGGACCCGGCCAGCAGCTACAAACGGCCGTATTAGCCGGGCCGACCTCGTCGCAGCGGACCGGTCTCATGGCTGAAAAACCCGATGCTCCCTCGTGCGCCCGCAATCGCGAGCCCATCCTCCGCGTCCTGCAGAGGCATTTCGCCGATCGACGCAAGGTGCTGGAGATCGGCAGCGGGACCGGGCAGCACGCGGTATTCTTCGCCGCCGAGTTGCCCCACCTGATCTGGCAGGCCTCTGATCGGCTGGAGAACCTTGCGGGGATACAGGCCTGGCTGGACGAGGCCGCGCTGGGCAACACGCCCGCCGCGACGAAGTTTGACGTCGGCGGCGCCTGGCCGGCGGGGCGCTTCGACGCCGTGTTCAGCGCCAATACCCTGCACATCATGAGCTGGCCCGAGGTCGGGCGTTTGTTTGCCGGCCTGCCCGGCGTTATGGCCGACGACTTCACGCTCGTCATTTACGGCCCCTTCAACTATGACGGCCGTTACACCAGCGAGAGCAACGCCGCCTTCGACGCATGGCTTAAGCAGGGGGGTGCCCAGCAGGGGTTGCGGGATTTCGACGCGGTGGATGCCTTGGCCGCGCAGGCGGGACTGAAACTGATCGCGGACTGCCCGATGCCGTCCAACAATCGCTGCCTGGTCTGGCACCGCGCCGCCATGTCGGCGGCTTGAGCCCGGGACAGCCCCGGCGAGATCCGCTTTGCCCGCCCCGCCGACGGCCTTCCTGTCGGCCCGCGGCACATGGCAGCAGCGGGCAAAAAGATGCGAAGATTCCCCATTGCCGGATTGCCCCTTCACGTTGAATGATCTCCCGCAAATACCTCTACCTGATCGCCCTGGCGCGCGAAAAGCATTTCGGCCGCGCGGCGGCCGCCTGCCATGTCTCGCCCTCGACCCTGTCGGCGGCGATCCGCGACCTCGAAACCGAGCTCGGTGTCGCCGTGGTCGAGCGCGGCAAGCAGTTCGCCGGCCTCACGCCCGAGGGGCGCAGCGTGGTCGAGTACGCCCAGCGCATGGCCGCCAGCGCCGAGGGACTCAAGCAGGAACTCGCCAGCCTGCGCGACGGCCTCACCGGCCGTCTGCGACTCGGCGTGATCCCGACCGCGCTGACGGTGGTGGCGGCGCTGACCTCGTCCTTCTCGCGGCGCCATGCCCATGTCACGGTCGAGGTGCTGTCGCTGGCGACTGACGAGATCCTCGCCCGCCTGCGTCGCTTCGAGATCGATGCCGGCATTATCTATGTCGAGTCGGCGTCGACGGCGGGCTTCGACGTGGTGCCGATCTGGCACGAACGCCACGTGTTGCTGACCGGAGCGGCGGGACGCTTCGCCGGGCGCGAGACGGTGAGCTGGGCCGAGGCGGCGACCGCGCCGCTGGCCCTCCTGACCCCCGACATGCAGAACCGCAAGACCATCGATGCGGTGTTTGCAAGAGTCGGCGCTGACGTGACGGCGATGCTGGAGACCAATTCCATTGTCAGCATCCTCGCCCACGTCGGTTCGGGCCATTGGTCCTCGATCGTGCCGCGCGCGGTGCTGGAACAGGTGGGAACACCCCGCGGCGTGATCGCCATCGAGCTGGTCGAACCGGCGGTCGACTGGGCCACGGGGCTCGTCACCCTGGCGCGCGAGCCCCAGCCGCCGATGGTGGCCGCGCTGGTGGTCGAAGCCAGGGCGCTGGCCGAGACGTTCGAGCGCCGTCGCAAGACCGAGCTGGAGGGCGTCGCTCGCCGGCGCGAGACGAAGTCCGTCCGAGAGGAGACGCGCGGACTCTTCCGCCAGTCCGCTCGAGAGAAGCTGGTCCGCGAGATGTCGCCGCAACGGAATGTTGTCGGGCGAGAACTCGAGTGCGTCGGCTAACGGGCGCAGGTGCGCCGGAATCGCGTCCATCGCCCCAGTCTCGCGGGTGGCCGCTCCGAAATCAACGCGTCGCCGCGGCCGACAGACCACGTTGCACGGAAACGGGCTAAACACCAAACGAAAACGCCTGCGTCGCAGTGGGTGTGCGACGCAGGCGATCGATGCCAAACCGGGAACTCCCGGTTCGACCCGGATGCTGTTACGGCGAGAGCGCGTTCTTCATGTTCACGCGTCCGCTGCCGAGCTTGCCCGAGTACGACGGGTTCAGCGCCGCGATCGAGTCTGCGGTCGTCTTCACCTTGTCCCACACCTGGAGACGCGTCCACGTCGGGTTCTTGCTCCACACCGTTGCAGCCACGCCCGCGACGACCGGCGTCGCCATCGACGTGCCGCTCAGCGCCGCGACGTAGTCGCTGCTTGCATTGCTGTGATTGTGGTAGGGCGAGGAGGTCGACACGCCC